>JAZKEF010000013.1:57639-204245 GCA_040387195.1 Bacteroidota bacterium | reverse complement strand
ATTAAATACCGCTACCGCAAATACAAGAGCATAACAAATGAGCAGGAGTCCCGCACCGGCTGTACCAATCAGTCCTTTTAAATACAAAAATCCGAAGTGTCCGAACGTGCCTCCCAAAATTTGCCATACATCTGTAAAGATGAAACCGGTAACCAGCGAAATCCAGATGATCCCGAAAAAAGAATACCGGATGGTTTTACCCAATGGAATAGGTTCGGTTTGGGTAAGCAGTTTAATCCCGATAGCGGTTGCACACAGCGAAAACAACATGGATGCAATTCCAAATCCTTTATATGCAAAGGTATATCCAACCCAGGCCCCTATTTTCCCCAGCCAGTTCTCGGCAGCATCAGGGTCTGTTTGCAAAAACATGTCCCATCCCAGGTTTAATACAAGACTTTGGTCTGCATCCCAAGTGAGCAGGAACGAAAACAGCGCAATAAACAGATACACACCAAACAACAGGAAAAACAACCCCACAATTTTGTGCAGCCGCTCATCCATGATAAATGCCAGTTTCCCTTTCCCCTTGGGTGCAGGTTTCGGCTCTTCCACCCCTTTCTCAAAGTCCTGAGCTACCTCACCTGTTTCATCTACTGTGCTGATTTTATTTTGTTTAGCTTTTTTCATGCGTATCTAGCAAATTTACCCACCACGGGTTTCCCGTAAAAAATAGTTTCCCACCTATACACACAGGTTGTCTACACCCGTCCAAAACCTGTCTAATTTTCCTTGTTTTTGCTTTGTTTCAATGCTCATGGGGCTGTATATTCGCCATCCTCAAATTTAAACAGCAAATACCTATGGACAATAGTGCACTTTCCTATATCCTCGAAATGTTAAAATACATTTTGCCTGCAACCATCGTTTTCCTTACGGTGAATTTTTTATTGAAAAACTTTTTCGAAAACGAATACCAACGCAGAAGTTTAAGCCTGAAGGCAGAAAACGTAAAACTTGTTACTCCTATTAAATTACAAGCATACGAACGTCTCGTAATTTTAATGGAACGTATGACTCCCAACAGTCTGATTTTCCGTGTAACCAAACCGGGCATTTCTGCATCACAATTAAAAGTTGAACTCATTCAGGATATTCAAAGTGAATTTAACCATAATGTATCGCAGCAAATTTATGTATCACCACAAACATGGCAGATGGTGCGTATTGCCAAAGAGGAGATGATCAATATTATCAATACATCATACTCTCAACTGGGACCAAATTCAGTAGGCCTCGATTTGAGTAAAGCCATTTTTGAGACCATGATTGAAATGGAAAGCATCCCAACGCAAAAAGCATTGGATTTTTTACGCAAGGAGTTTCACCTAATCTTTGATTAAAAGCAAGGTCTATTAGAAAGTTGTTAATTATGTTGTCTGTTAATTATGTCAATGCGTAAATGCTTTCCAATCAATTAACACAATCAACGCAATTAACACAATTAACATAATTACACATGACACGACATACAACCGACTCCGGTATTGATATCAAACAAACTTACACTGAAGCAAAACAATTGAAGGATGCTGCAGGTGAGTTTCCTTTTACACGCGGTATCCAACCCGACATGTACCGGGGAAAGTTGTGGACCATGCGCCAGTATGCCGGTTTCAGTACTGCCGAAGAAAGTAACAAACGTTATAAATATTTGCTGGCCAACGGAACCATGGGATTATCGGTAGCTTTCGACTTACCTACACAAATAGGTTACGATAGTGATCATATGATGAGTGAAGGTGAAGTAGGGAAAGTGGGTGTGGCTATCGACTCACTGAAAGATATGGAAGTATTGTTTGACGGAATTGAGTTGGAAAAAATCACCACTTCAATGACGATCAACGCAACTGCATCTACCCTTTTGTCGATGTATATTGCTTTGGCAAAAAAACAGGGGGCTGATATTTCTAAAATTTCGGGAACCATCCAAAATGATATTTTAAAAGAATACGCAGCACGAGGCACCTACATTTATCCGCCAAAGTCGAGTATGCGCATCATCACCGATATTTTTGAATACTGTGCTAAAGACGTACCGAAATGGAACACGATTTCTATTTCGGGTTACCATATTAGAGAAGCCGGCAGTACAGCTGTGCAGGAAATTGCTTTTACCTTAAGCAATGCTAAAGCGTACGCACAAGCAGCTATTGCCAAAGGGTTGGATATAAATGTATTTGGCCAGCGACTTTCTTTTTTCTTCAACGCGCACAACAATTTTTTTGAAGAGATAGCCAAGTTCAGGGCAGCACGCAGGATGTGGGCACGCATGTCCAAGGAACTGGGAGCAACCAATCCCAAAGCACAAATGTTGCGCTTTCATACACAAACAGGAGGCAGCACGTTGCAGGCCCAGCAAGCCGATAATAATATTCCGCGTGTAACCTTGCAGGCATTGGCAGCTGTAATGGGTGGTACACAAAGTTTGCATACAAATGGTTTTGATGAAGCCTTAAGTTTACCAACCGAAAATGCCGCACGCATTGCCTTGCGCACCCAACAAATTATCGCATTTGAAAGTGGTGTGGTGGATACCGTTGACCCGATGGGTGGAAGTTATTTTATTGAAGCCTTAACAGATGAAGTAGAAGCAGCTGCCTGGAAATACATTGAACAGATTGATGCCATGGGCGGTGCAGTGAATGCTATCGAACAAGGATACATGCAAAAAGAAATTGCGGATGCTTCGTACAAATACCAAACGGCAATTGAAACAACCGAAAAAATTATTGTAGGTGTAAACAAATTCACCATCAAGGAAGAAGTAGCACCTCCGGCATTTAAAATTGATGATTCCATTCGCACCATCCAAACCGATAAACTGAACCAGCTCAAAAACGAACGAGATAACACCAAGGTAAATTCGCTGCTTGCAGAACTGGAGCAACACGCAAAAGACGGAACCAACGTAATGCCAAAAATTATTGAAAGCGTAGAAGCTTATGCTACTTTGGGCGAAGTGGCTGATGTGTTTAGAAAAACATTTGGTGAATACAGAGCGTAAGAATTGGGGATTTGAGAGATTAGAAGTTTGAAAGCATAGTTGCAAATTAATTTAGTCCGTTGACTGAGCAGAGCCAAAGCCAACGGAAACTCATGTGTGATGGTTTCGACTCCGATCAACCACCACACATTCTCCAGCTTCGGACCATTGACTACTGATTCTTAATAGCACAAATTTAACTTCCATTTCGCCTGAAACTTTTCTTACTTGCATACATGAAATTTTGCTATTCATTTCCTGCATTGTTAATTGTGCTACTGCTTCATTCATGCAGCAGCCATTATATGATGAGCAACAAACAGGCTTCATTAACCCGCATCAAATCCGACTCACTGCGGATGTATGATTCAACCACTCACTATTTTATTGCTCCCTATAAACAGCAACTAGATGCGCAGATGAATGTAGTAATCGGTTCAACACGAACAACCTTATTGAAAGAAAAGCCTGAAGGTACATTGGGGAACTTGATGGCGGATGCAGCTGTTTGGTATGCCGCCAAAAACTATCCCAAACCTATTGATGTATCCGTAATGAACTACGGTGGGATTCGAATTCCCAGCATTCAGGCAGGTCCTATTGCAGTAGGTAAAATTTATGAGTTAATGCCATTTGACAATATGCTGGAGGTGCTGGAGGTCAGTGGCTACACCCTTAACGATTTGTTACAACTGGTTGCTGCAAACGGAGGATGGCCTGTAGCAGGTATCCAAATGACCATCACCAATAATAAGGCTGTAGATATTATGATTGGCGGGACTCCTCTGCAACTTGACAAAAACTATACATTGATTACATCCGACTACATCGCTAATGGTGGCGATAATGCGGCAATGCTCAAGAACTATATGAAACGTACCGGTCTTAATTATAAGTTGAGGGACGCCATTATGGATTATGTAAGATCGGTCGGAGAATTAAACACGAACAACAATGGAAGAATTACACTTAAACCGTAGGCATTTTATCAAAACCGCTGCATCGTTTGGTGTATACGGTTTGCTGGCACATTCTCCCCTAAGCGTATTTGGTAAACATCATACGACTACCATTACCATATTGCATACCAACGACTGGCATAGCCGCATAGAAGCCTTCCCCATGGATGGCAGCAGTGTTCAGGGTTTAGGAGGTGCTGCTGCCCGTGTTGCCTTAATCGATAAAATCAGAAAAGAGTGTGAACATGTGCTTTTACTGGATGCAGGCGACATCTACCAAGGAACTCCTTATTTCAACTTTTTTGGCGGAGAGCTTGAATATAAGCTGATGAGTAAAATGGGCTATGATGCCACAACCCTTGGTAATCATGACTTCGACAATGGCATTGAGGGAATCACCAGACAACTGCCAAATGCCACCTTCGAGTTCCTCAATTGCAACTATGATGTGAGTCAAACGCCTCTGGCTAAGCACATCAAGCCTTATAAAATTTTCACCAGGGGGAGTATCAAAATCGGGGTTTTGGGAGTGGGTATTGAATTAAGAGGATTGGTACCCGATGCCAATTATCAGGGTATCATTTATAACGACCCGGTGGAACATGCAAACAGGGTTGCAGCCGAGTTAAAAAACCACCATAAATGTGACCTCATTATTTGCCTTTCGCATTTGGGTTATAAATATGGAGGTGATAAAATTTCGGACATCAAACTGGCCGAACGGAGCGAACATATCGACTTAATCATTGGAGGTCATACCCATACCTTTTTACCGCAACCCGACCGCATCAAAAATAAAGCAGGTAAAGAGGTGATGGTTAACCAAGTGGGCTGGGCAGGGATAAATCTCGGAAGAATCGACTATACGTTTGAACCCCTGAAAAATAAGGACTTTCAGGCAAATGCTACACTTATCAATATTGGTCGCAACAAATGTTGACAACCACTCATCACTTATTAACATCCACTAATATCTTTTTTCAAAAAAGCAAGCTATCCACATACTATTCCACATATTAATTTTATTTAATGGCTGCTCAAAAATCAAAAAAGTGATGATGAATAAGCAGTTAGCTTTTTTTGATTTCAACTATAAAAATTTATTGTCCTAAAAATTTTTTTATTCACATTTTTTGTATCACCTTTCAAGTCGAAAAGAGTATCAAAGATGAGTGAAAAATCAGCCGAAAATGTATGGAATAATTGCTTGAAGTTAATTCAAGACAACGTATCGCCTCAAAGTTTTAAAACATGGTTTGAACCGATCAAGCCAATTAAATTAGAAAATAAGGTTTTAACGATTCAGGTTCCCAGTCAGTTCTTCTACGAATGGTTGGAAGAACATTACGTTACGTTATTAAAGAAAACATTAAAACAGGAACTTGGAACAGGTTCACGTTTGGAGTATAATATAATAGTAGAGAACTCTACCAACAATGCAAATCCGTATGTAGTGAATTTGCCGGGTAGCACCAATGCAAAATCGGATACCCAAAATATTAATGTGCCGCTCAACTTAAGCAGCAACATTAAAAATCCGTTTATCATTCCGGGACTTAAAAAAATCAATATCGATTCGAATCTCAATTCAAATCTTACATTTGATAATTTCATCGAAGGTGATTGCAACCGTCTTGCCCGTTCGGCCGGGTATGCTGTGGCTAACAAACCGGGAGGAACATCGTTCAACCCATTGATGATATTCAGTGAAACAGGCCTAGGTAAAACCCATTTGGTACAGGCCATCGGTAACATGATTAAACAAAACAGCAAAAACAAAATTGTGCTGTATGTACCGGTAGAAAAATTCTGTAACCAGTTTGTAGATTCTATCCGTAACAACTCCAACCAGGATTTTGTGAACTTCTACCAACATGTTGACGTATGGATTGTGGATGATGTTCAGTTCCTGGAGAACAAACAAAAAACCCAAGAGATATTCTTTACGATTTTCAACCACCTGCATCAGTTAGGAAAACAAATCATCTTAACCAGTGATCGTGCTCCTAAAGATTTGAAGGGAATGGATGAGCGTTTATTATCACGTTTCAAATGGGGATTATCGTGCGATTTGCAGGCACCTGATTTTGAAACCCGTTTAGCTATCCTTGAACACATGATGTATGCAGATGGTATTAACTTAAGCAGAGATGTAGTTGAATACGTTGCGCATAATATCAATACCAACGTTCGTGAATTACAGGGTGCTTTGGTTTCCTTACTGGCACAATCATCGCTCAACCGCAAAGAAGTAACGCTTGATCTGGCTAAACAGATCCTGAAAAACTTCGTAAAAAACTCTTCACGCGAGATCTCTATCGAGTTTATCCAGAAACTTGTATGCGACTATTTCACCATTCCGGTTGAACTGGTTAAATCCAAAACACGTAAACGCGAAATTGTACAGGCACGTCAGATTTCCATGTTCTATGCAAAAGACTTAACCAAGTCGTCATTGAAAACCATTGGAATGCATTTTGGCGGACGGGATCACTCAACCGTTATTCATGCCTGCCAAACCGTAAACGACCTGATTGAAACCGACAAAAAATTCAAGGCCGATATTGAAGAAATCGGAAAACGAATTAAGATTAACTTAGTATAAGTAAAAGCCCCACAGCAATGTGGGGCTTTTTTTTCGTTCTTTCTGAATCTATTTTTTGTACACGAAGGCACGAAAATAAAAAAGGAAGAAAGAACACGAAGAAATGCGGAGTGTCAATTGCGGAATATAGATTAGTGATAAGTAAGAACAAAAGAAACGCGCTGCGTTCTCCGCGTTCACGCAAGTCTCTATCGCTGCGCCCTCTGCGGTTAAATGAGTTTGTTTATTAGAATCACAGTATTCATCTTCGAGGATTAGTTTGAACAGCTATAGTTTTCGCCAACCCAATAACTAATTAACTCCCGGCAAGCACTTACTTCCCACTACCTTACTCAGAAAATATTTACTTTGTTTATATTTACTTTAAAATAGTTTCATCCTCAAAAGTAAATTCTATGAAATACTTATTATATTGTTTATGTATCCTTTGTTTTGTTTTTCCGGCTGCGTCTCAACAATCTAATACGTACATTGACTTACGGAATAAAAAGACTGAGGAAGTTTGGCGCTCACAAACACTTCCGGCAAGAATTAAATTCAAACTAAAAGATGAATCTGGTTTTACCATCCATCATGCAACGATATACAACCTCAACGATTCAATGCTTTTCTTGACCGATGGAAATTTGCTATTTCCGGTCGAAAAAGAAATGGATTGGAAAAAAGTAAAATGGGTTGTTTTCTTAAAACCTCCAGCAACAGGTGTAGCACCTGCAGGTATTATGTATGCCAGCTACATTTTTACAGGTTTTAGCCTGCTACTACTCACAGGTGGTATTTATGGAATAAGTACCGGAGATGTAAATTCAGGAGTTGGCATTTTTGCAGTTGGCATTGTTTCGGGTTTAATTACGATTCCGGCCGTCTTGCTAACTACAAAATCAAGGTATAAAAAGTATAGACCTGAGGACTTTAAAATTGAGCGTCATACCCCAACCACTCCCACAAATTAATGCGTTTGAATTTTGTTTATGTAACTCTACCACTTTCCGTTACAAACATAAAATAGATTAGCATCCATTACTAAACACTCAGAAATCTAACATGGAAATTATCGCTCATCAACTACCGGAAAAACGTATTGCCGAAATTGTGTCGGATACGCTGCTAATCAATACTGCTAAGGATGGCCTGAATATACTCGTTGATTTATACTACCAGCAATTCGATAAAATCATATTGCAGGAACATCATATCACACCACACTTTTTTGAGTTGAAAACCGGAATAGCCGGAGAGTTGTTGCAGAAATTCTCGAACTACCGCATGCAACTTTCCATTGTGGGAACTTTCGAAAATTATACCAGCGATAGCATTCAACGTTTTTTTAAGGAAAGTAATAAAACAGGTAACATCTCATTTGTTCAATCGCTCGAACAGGCGCTGTGTTGATCGTTGTTTGCTAAGACCTTCTCTTAAAGCTCCGGGAACTTTCTGACAAAAAACTAGCGCATCCAGATTTTGGTTGCATAGCTGTTCTGTTTTCCTCTCGCTACCACAACATACATCCCCGAAGTGAATAACGAACGTTGTAACACAATTTCAGTACCTTTAACCTGCATTAATTCTCTTCCGGTAACATCCAGTATGACTGCCGAAACTAATTCGTCTTTATCAGTAGAAAGTACTATTTCATGTTCACCATAGTGTACTCCCAACTTTGCTTTTGTTGCCGAAGATTCCTCAATACCTGCCAGTCCTTTTGCATACAACCAGTAAACAATAGTATCCACAAGTGCAACAGAAGCATGCTCTTCATTATAGGCATTCATGTAATGAATCAGATCCGGAAACTTAACAAAGTTTGCCGGTGTGGTAATCTCTTGTTCAAAACGGTTATATTCTGTAGCAATGGGAACATTATTGTCTCTTCCCAGGCCAAGAAACAAGGTTGGTTTAGCAGCAAGGTTATAGTTGATTACTACCGAATCACCTATATGTGTGTATTGCGCCCAAACGGCAGCAGGTACTCCAGCAAAAGGGGGTGTAGACACATTCCAGTTCCCGGAACGAATCAAAGCGAAGTAGCTCAATACCTGTGAGGCAATATTATCGGTTTGTGTTGTATCCTGTCCGCACTTACGCGGGAAAGCCCTGTACTGATATGCTAATAACGAATCGAACGGGGTCCGCGCTCCTGCTATATTAATAAGGGCTGAAATATCATTTCTCAAACGTGCAGCATATGGAATCAGCATTCCTCCTTCACTGTGACCTGCCAGAATAATCCGTGAAACATCCACATCATTTCTTGTTTTTACATAATCAACACCACTCATAAATGGCAGCCACAGTTTTTTGAAGGTAACGGCTCCAAAATTGGAGTGGGTATATTCGATCTTATCATACCGCAATACGGCAAAACCCTTAGCCGTTAAACCTGTTGCCAGATCCTTATATGTACGCAACGTATCTCCATATATATTGGGATACATACACTGTATTGTGGCTCCCAACATTACAAGTGTTCCGTTCCGATCATTGGCACCGGAGCCCGGACAAATGACAATCACCGGATATTTTCCACTATTCGCAGGTTTGGTAAATGTTCCATAAATCGTGTATCCTTCATGTGTGAAGGTTACTTCTTCACTGATTTGCGCAAAGCTCATTGCAACCACCAGTTGCAACAAACCGAATAAGGTAATTTTTTTCATCAGACAATTTTGTAAATGATATATTTAGAAATGATTTCTGCCAGTATAAGGCAAACAATAAATGAAATGACAGCTTTATTTCCGGTGAGGTTAAATGAAATACAATATGAACGGTACATGAGTACAATCATCCAGATAGTAACCAGAACTGATATGCAGAGAAAAAAAATGAACGTGCCGGTGAACAAAGCACCCACTTCCTGCGGGTTGAAGTTTTTGGCTGCATCACGTATTGGATCAAGATTGACTACCAGTGCTAACACCGCAACAAATATCATTGGCCATCTCGCAACCAATTGTGTGCCCACAATATCAATTATACGGTACTCACTTTTGCTCAATACCATTCCGGCTATCGTCAACATTCCAACCATCGAAATGATATCAATAAGTATCAATTTGAGTTGTGAAATAAAAGATGATGCTTCGCCCACATGAATATCAATCACACCATCAAAACGTATCCCGGAAAGAGCAGCCATTCCTGCTGTTACAGCCATCATGCATACACCAACCGCAAACGCCTGCCAGCCGGCTACATATACAAACGGGTTCCATAACCATGTTGTCCATTGTTGCTTTTTCATGCTATTTTTTTTTGCCGTTCAAGTTTGGTGAGTTTAGAAATGATATCATCCAGGTAATTTCGCACAGTGGGATAACTTAATCCCATAAAACTAGCCATGTTCTTTAAGCTTCCACCCGACTTCACAAATTCCATCACGAACGTTTGCTCTTCATTGTTCAAACTTGCCAACGGGGGCATTGAATACAACCCTTCCACTTCCGTATCGCATTGAGCGCATACCAGCTTTTTCACCTTGAGTTTTGATTCGCAACTCGGACAAAATAGGGGTAGTCTTTTTTCGTTTACAGTTGGCATCTTGTTTGAATTACCAAACAAACATACAATGCATTTTAATAATATTAATAATTATTTTAATTATATTGATAAATATATTGATTTAAAGTCAAAATGCATGCATAAAAAACGAAACGAAATACTCCGTTCTAGTAACAATACAAAACACAATGTAAAAAACTATGGACCATCGACTGTGAACCACGGACCTTCCCTTAAACCTATTTCCGGATAACTAATTTTGCCCCCAAATAGGCCATTGGTAAATAAGCACCAACCAGATCTACAATATTAAACCACAACGGAGAAGGCATCATCATCACCATGGATGCGCCACCCAGTAAGAATACAACTCCGATGATCATGGCCAATTTCATTTGATGCGTAACGGCTATACGTGCTGCCAATAATGCACCCACAAATGTCCCCAACGCGTGTGCTAAAAATGGCATCAAAAAATGGATGGGGGTAAATAAATGCATGGAAGCCTTTAAGCCTTCCTCTGTTGTTATATCTGCTCCTTCGGGAGGAGGAATGACGGAACCGCTCATTCCAATGATTAGTCCGTTAACTACGCTGCCAATGCAAAGACCAAGGACCACTGCAAGAATATTTCTAAGCGTTGTATTATTCATAATAGGTGCTATTTAATAACGGTAAACTTAATATTGGATTTATTCTTTTACAAGGAATTGAATTCCTTCATAAAATCTTATACAAATAATCATCTAATCTCTTTCTTTATTAAAAGTGGGTCGATACTTCCAGCATATTCATTTGACACAATTAAACCTAAGTTGTCAAACCGTAACCTGAATACCGTTTTGAAGCTACCTTTAAAAATTGGAACTGAAGTCAAAGTCACATGATTGGAAGGCAACAAAATAGCTTGAGTTCCCGTCATTGTTCCCTCCCAAAGATTAAGTGCTTGCCATTTACCCTTTTGATTCTTCACCTCCAATATAAAGTTCAGTGCGTCTCCATACCCTACTAATAGTGTATCTGCACAGTTGTTAAAAACAAAAACAGGCAATGCTCTAAAGTATGTTTCTTCTAAAGAAAATCCTTCTGATTTCTTACCGACATTCAAGCTTTTCACAAAGCCATATCCATACAACTCATTGGTCGTATCCACAAATAATTGAATATCTCCATGATGGAGTTCTCTATGTCGTTTTCTCAAGCCTTCATAGTGAGAATAGACAGATCTGTAAGGTTTATATGAAACTGAAATACTATCCGTTAAACTACCCACATACAATACATGATAATGATGTAAGGGAATTGACTTTAAGGTATGTACATTTTGAGGTTTAAAACTATCAATTATTACGGGAAATTGAAACTGAATTTTCTGATATGCCCCTCCTACAACACTATCCTTTATACCCTTTCCTTCATTTGAATGACAAGAAGATAGAATGTAAAGAATTAACAAAATCAACGTTGATCTAATCATAAAGAAGACTGTTAAATCTTACACATACGTAAGGTAAATTATTTCCCCGAACGTAAAAGAGTATAAACAAAGTACCCCAAGCTTATTACCAAAAATACAATATTCACTGTCCTTGCAAACGGAGGAACACCCTCAGGATAAAGCTGCCCCATCAATACCATGCAGTTTAAAATTACCAGCACAACAAGCAAAGCCCTCTTATTCATATCGTCTTTGTATTAATAATTGCTTATCCTAAACTTTTTATTTCACTCACCAGTTGTGTCAATGCTTTTTTGGCGTCTCCGAACAACATACTGGTTTTGGGTTTGAAGAACAATTCGTTTTCGATGCCGGCATACCCCGCTTTCATTGATCTTTTGTTTACAATTACATTGGCAGCATTTTCAACTTCCAGAATTGGCATTCCGTATATCGGTGAATTCGGGTCTGTTTTAGCTGCCGGATTTACAACGTCATTTGCACCCACAACCAATACCACATCCGTAGTACTAAACTCCGGATTAATTTCTTCCATCTCCACCAGTTTATCGTAACTCACATTACTCTCGGCAAGCAATACATTCATATGACCAGGCATACGCCCGGCAACGGGGTGAATTGCATACTTCACTTCTACACCTTCTCTTTCAAGTAACTCCTCCAGTTCATGCACCACATGCTGCGCTTGCGCAACTGCCAATCCATAACCAGGAACGATCACGACCTTTTTAGCATATTTCATTAAAATGGCAGCATCGCTGGCTGTTACTTCTTTGGTTGAACCTTGGAAAGAAGATGAGGTTGCCGCTTCGCCTTTTGCTCCGCCAAAATTACCAATCAATACATTGAGTAATGAACGGTTCATTGCCTTACACATCACCATGGTTAAAAGTGTACCGGCACTTCCCACCAGGATACCACCTACCAACATTACTTTATTATCATACAAAAATCCACCACATGCTGCTGCCACACCCGTAAATGAATTGAGCAACGAGATCACCACCGGCATATCGGCACCACCGATTGGTAACACAAATAAAATTCCATACAACAGCGAAAGCGCCAATACTGCATAAAACATATTGACATCCACATTAATCACCGCCATTACAGCCAACACAACAATGACCAACATCAATCCGATATTGATAAACTG
This sequence comes from Bacteroidota bacterium, assembly GCA_040387195.1. Classification (GTDB taxonomy): domain Bacteria; phylum Bacteroidota; class Bacteroidia; order UKL13-3; family UKL13-3; genus UKL13-3. The sequence goes on along the minus strand of JAZKEF010000013.1, from coordinate 191,576 downwards.
CTGCGCGCTGAACGATTTGTCTTTTACTTTCCCGCTCAGTTTACCATATGCGATGATACTCCCCGCAAATGAAACCGAACCGATAATCATCCCGATCAATATAGTGGCCAGTTCACCTTTAGGAATCAGCATCGCTGCCGAAACCACATCCGTCATTCCACCGGGAGAAGCAGCAGTGATGTGTTGAAATTCAATTACCGAAATTAACATTGCACAAGCGCCACCCATACCATTGAACAAACTCACCATCTCCGGCATAGCAGTCATCTGTACACGTTTGGCTGCAATCCAACCTACCACAGTTCCAACAAGCAAACCACCAAAAATGAGTGGAAGGTTTTTGAGATGATTACCGGCTACATCGGTATACAAAAAGATGGTACCGAATATGGCCAGCACCATTCCGAATGCAGCGATTAAATTTCCCTTTCGTGCACTGGCAGGATTACCCAACATTTTCAAACCCAATATAAAAGTTGTTGATGCTATCAGGTAAATGATTTCAAGTATATATTTTGTCATAGTTCGGATTTTAGTTTCTCTTCAACGTATCAAAATTCGAATGATAAAATTCGAAATTCGAAACAAAGAGAAAGGATTTCTATTTTGTTTGTTTTAATTTTTGAAGTATCGAACCAAAAATTAACATCAGCTCATTTGCTTCCATAATAAGGTTCATTCTTTCAGTTTCCAATTCTTGTTTTGAATCTGTATCTAATAGTTTAAGCCAGAATTTACTTTCTTTCGACTCTTTTCTACAGATCCTTATTTTCATTAACTTATCCTTTTCACCTAAGCTATCATTTGCTTCGATATAATTGGCACCAACAGAACCAGAAGATCGAATAACTTGTTTTCCATCCTCAGTATTAGCTATTGATTTTGGAATCTTCTTTATAAATCGTCTCACTTGTTGAGCAAATTCAAATGTCCGCTCTTCTAAATTGTATATTTTGGGGGTTATCATCGTACTACAGGACTTTTAATTCAATCTTGCTTCATCGCATTTTTTCGAGTTTCGAATTTTATCATTCGAATTTGGGCTTCACTATGATTTTTTCTTTTTGAACATTTCAAGCATTCTATCCGTTACAACAAAACCACCAACTACATTCAGTGTTCCTAAGACAACGGCAAAAAAACCAAGGATCAACGCTGCTATATGATCTGCCTGTCCCATTACAATGATGGAACCAATAATTACCACCCCGTGAATAGCATTAGCCCCACTCATTAATGGTGTATGCAATACTGATGGCACATGACCAATCAATTCAATACCTACAAAAATCATCAGGATAATGAGGTAGAACATTTCTTTATTATCAGAAATAAACGCGAATATATTTTCCATAAATTATGCGGTTGCTGTTTGTAAACTTGGGTGAACAATTTTTTGCTGGTGTGTAACCAAAGTTCCTTTGGTAATTTCTTCTTCCAACTCCCATTTCATTCCGTCTTTGGTAGACAGGTGGGTGAGAAAATTATATATATTTTTGGCATATAACTCGCTTGCATTTTGGGCCAGTGTACTTGGCAAATTACTTTGTCCCACAATGGTTACTCCGTTTTTAACTACCGTTTTATCCAATTCGCTCAGGGCGCAATTACCACCTTGCTCAACAGCCATATCTACAATCACACTGCCCAGCTTCATCAACTTTACCTGATCTTCGGTAATCAATACAGGAGCTTTTTTACCGGCAACCAAAGCTGTTGTAATAACCAAATCTGCCAGTGCTAAACTTTTGTTCACCGCTTCTTTTTGTTTGGCTAAATATTCGGCCGAAACTTCTTTGGCATATCCACCTTCAACCTTCACTCCTTCTCCTTTTACTTCGATAAACTTTCCACCAAGCGATTCAACCTGCTCTTTTGTTTCGGGACGTACATCTGTAACTTCCACAATAGCACCTAAACGTTTGGCAGTTGCTACTGCCTGTAATCCGGCAACTCCTGCTCCAAAAATGAGAATGCGTGATGGTGTAATGGTTCCGGCAGCTGTCATGATCAGCGGGAAAATTTTTCCCATCACATCTGCGCCCATGATTACGGCTTTGTATCCTGCAAGGTTATTTTGAGAACTTAATGCATCCATACTTTGTGCACGTGAAATACGCGGCATGGCATCCATTGAAAATGCACTGATTCCATGTTTGGAAAGCAGTCCCACCAACTCAGGATTGAATGAATGATATATATAGGAAATCAGAATAGTACCTGATTTTATCATCCCGATTTCATCGGCAGAAGGTGCATTTACCATAATTACCACATCGGCTTGCCCCAGCAGATCCTGCTTTGACGAAACCAGGGTACAACCTGCCTGCTGATAAGCATCGTCTGAAAAGTTGGATGCATATCCCGCCTGTGTTTCAACCAAACAAGTATATCCCTGTTTGATAAATTGTAATGCAACAGCCGGAGTAAGCGCTACACGTTTTTCTCCAGGCTTTGTTTCTTTTACAACCGCTATCTTCATTGTAAAAATTAGTTAATTGTGTATCGTGAACTAAAGACTTTTGGAGCACATTTCCAACTACCGTTAGTTTATTAAGGTGTTTGAGTAGTGTGGTTAGCTCTTGGCTGTTGGCTTTTAGCAGGGTTGAATGCTGAATGTCGGCAGTTGTTGCTTGCATTACCCCTCTTCATACCTTCATCCTCTAACCCCTTCATTCCCTATCTCTATCATCTGCACATTGTCTCATCTCTACATCTCCACATTTTGCATTCCCCTTTTCGAAATTCGTGCTTCCTTATTCGAATTTCTCTTCACATCTTCGTAAGCATTTATCCGACATTGTTTTGCTCAAAATAGCTTACCACGAAATTTTCCAGCATCCGCTGCCTGAAGGACATCGTTTTCCGATGCTCAAATATGAACTCATACCTAAACAATTGTTGCACGAGGGGATTATCACGGAAACGAACTTATTTGAACCGGGGATCATTTCGGAAGAAGATATTTTACTCACACATGATTCCGGTTATTGGAACAGGATGAAGCACCTGAAACTAACAGCTTCCGAAATGCGCAAAATCGGATTTCCGCTCTCAGCACAACTGGTGGAGCGGGAACAACGGATTGCACAAGGTTCTATTGAGTGTGTGGAGTATGCATTACAATATGGAGTGGCAATGAATGTTGCCGGAGGAACGCACCATGCTTTTTCGGATAAAGGAGAAGGTTTTTGTTTATTAAATGACTTTGGAATTGCAACCAACTACTTGTTGGAGCGAAAAAAAATCGAGCGCATTTTGATTATCGATCTGGATGTACATCAGGGAAACGGAACTGCCAGTTTGTTTACAGATGAACCGCGGGTATTTACACTCAGCATGCATGGAAAAGACAACTATCCGTTCTTTAAAGAGCATTCTTCGTTGGATATTGAGCTGCATAACGGGATAAGGGATGATGCTTATTTGCAGTTAATGAAACAGCATATTCCAAAAATTATTGGGGAATTTAAACCCCAGTTTATCTTTTATCTTTCAGGAGTCGATATTCTGGAAACCGATAAATATGGTAAACTCAACGTATCTCCTGAAGGTTGTATGGAACGTGACAGACTGGTTTTCAACTGGTGCAGAAAGGATAATATACCGGTGGTAGCCGCAATGGGTGGCGGATATTCTCCCAAAATTTCAGATATCGTAAATGCACATTGCAATACTTTTAAATTAGCAAGCGAAATATTTTTTTAAATTCTTTGAAAGTACTTGCATTTATAGCTTTCAAATTTTTATTTCACCCCCGGATTAATGCACGCATATTTTGTGTTTGCTTAAATGAAAGAAAGTTTAAATTTGTTTATTGAATAAAAATTTACCACTCAAATGACTATCGCTAAAAAAACAGTTGCAAAAGCAGCAACGACAAAAGTAATCACCAACGCAAAGTCACCTAAGAAGGAAGCTCCTAAAAAGACTTACTCTGAAGACGAAGATGAAGACGATGATTTGGATCTGGATGATGACATGGATCTGGATGTAGATGATATCGACTTTGACGAAGACGATGAAGACGATGATGATTTTTAATCATCGATGATTACAATACCTTACGGCAATACAATTTCAGGTGATTCCACCGTGTTGCTTTCATGCAATGCCCTGTCGTAAATTCTTATTCTTACCTTAATAACACCCGACATTTCCGGATATTTAGGCACATCGTTTTGCCAATCAATATCACCCCTGATGGCCTTATGTTTACCATCGGGGGTTATATTCCCTACCCTGCCTGAAATCACCAATGAATCTGTTGTATTTGGTTTGATTATTCGTTTAAAAGTTTGTGTTGCGGTATCCAATTCAAAAAACTCTTCGTATAAATTATAATGATACACATTTGTTTCTTTACCATTCACCGTATCACTGTGGAATGGCGGATCATTATCTCCATCACCTAGACCGATATCTCCATCACCATCTTTATAGCTGATAATGATCCCAAGCTTTTCTACATTGGCGCCACCGGTTGTATCCAGGGTAAAGTAATAGTTTTTAAACTCTATAACAGGGATATCCGAATAGATTTCGCTTTTTTTGCAGGCACTCAGTGCAAGCAAAACTGTACCGATCAGGATACCGTATCTTAATATGTTATTTAACGAGACCAATTTTATTCAGGAAATATTTAAATCAAAAATACTACATTTTGATGAATTAGCAGTGCGGTTGTTTCAGCATCAATACGAACACAATCCTGTTTACCGAAGCTACTGCAACCACCTCAATACAGACACCTCTGCCATTAATTCCGTTGCACAAATCCCTTTTTTACCCGTTTCATTTTTTAAAACACATAACGTCCAAACCGGGATCTTCACTCCTGAAGCGATATATACCAGCAGCGCTACTACCGGAATGACCATAAGTCAACATCCTGTTAAAAACAACGCCATTTATATTCAAAGTTTCACCAAGGCGTTTGAATTGTTTTACGGAGATCCTTCCCAATATGCCATTCTCGCCCTTCTTCCAAACTACATTGAACGCGAAGGATCCTCATTGATTGTGATGGCCGATCACCTTATCGGGCTAAGCAAACAGGAAGAAAGTGGATTTTATCTCTACAATTTTGAAGAACTCCACCAGACTTTGGTACGGTTGAAAGCGAAAAAAACGAAAGTATTGTTGCTGGGTGTAACCTTTGCTTTATTGGATTTTGCCGAGCAGTTCCCCATTGACCTTAGCAATGATATCATAATGGAAACGGGTGGAATGAAAGGACGCAGAAAGGAAATGATCCGCGCAGAAGTACATGCGCAATTGCAAGCCGCTTTGAATGTAAAACATGTTCATTCGGAATATGGAATGACGGAGTTGTTATCCCAGGGATACTCTTCAGGTGAAGGCATTTTTTATACTCCGCCTTGGATGAAAGTGACGGTATCGGATGCAACGGATGCCCTTCAGCTGCTTCCCGGCACTCAAACAGGGCTTATCAATGTAATTGACCTGGCCAATATTCACTCCTGCGCCTTTATACAGACTGCCGACATCGGTAAAATACATATTGATGGGGGTTTTGAAGTGCTGGGCCGCCTTGACCAAAGTGATATGCGCGGCTGTAGCCTGATGTACCTATAGGAAAATGTGTAAATATGAAAATGTGCATATTTGTTAATGGGATTAGCCTCGGCATACTTGTTAATGGCTAATTGCACAAAGCTAACAGCAGGCCCCAGCAGCAAAATCGAAACCGTAATCAATCACTTTCCACGCGAGTTCTCGTCATTTCTGATTATCAACATATTAAATAATTATTTTTTTAGGTTCAAGATTACATTAAATTTGTCCCCCTATCAATAAACGTAAATCACTGATTATGACAACTCATGCGATTGCAGACAAGCTACTTAGCAAAGCTTCTCAAGCGTTCACTAATTTAACACCGGAAGAACTGGTAAAACACGCCCTTGAAAACAAAGAAGGTGTATTAAACGATACAGGAGCCTTGATGGCTGATACCGGAGAGTTTACAGGCCGTTCGCCTAAAGACAAGTTTTGCGTAGTGGATACCAAAACCGAAAACACCGTATGGTGGGGTGAAGTGAACCAAAAATTTGACTCAGATAAATTTGAGAACCTGTTAAACAAGGTAATTGACAACTTTGAAGGTAAAAAAATGTATGTGCGCGATGCTTATGCCTGTGCAGACCCTCGCTACCGTTTGAACCTTCGTGTGTTCAACGAAACAGCATACCACAATTTATTCTGCAACAACCTGTTTTTACGTCCTACAGCTGAAGAATTAACCAACTTTGTACCGGAGTGGTTAATCATCAACGCTCCAAGCTTTAAAGCTGTAGCTGCTGAAGATGGAACACGTCAGCATAACTTCACTATGATCGATTTTACCCGTAAGATTATCCTGATTGGTGGAAGCGCATACACAGGTGAAATGAAGAAAGGTATTTTTACTGTGTTGAATTATATTTTACCGCAAGAACGCAATACCTTATCCATGCACTGCTCTGCCAATATTGGCAAAAATGGTGATACCGCTATTTTCTTCGGACTTTCTGGTACAGGTAAAACTACCTTATCTGCCGATCCTGACCGTAAACTGATTGGTGACGATGAGCACGGATGGGCTGAAGACAGCGTATTTAACTTCGAAGGCGGTTGTTATGCAAAATGTGTTGATCTAACTGAAGAAAAAGAACCACAGATTTTCCATGCTATTAAAGCCGGTGCTTTATTGGAAAACACCCGTTTCTTCCCTGGAACAACTACTGTTGATTACAGCAATATCAGTGTTACTGAAAACACACGTGCTGCATACCCATTGCACCATATCGACAATATCGCGATTCCATCTGTTGGAAAAGCTCCTGAAAATATCTTCTTCTTAACTGCAGATGCATTCGGTGTATTGCCTCCAATATCTAAACTCAGCGTGGGACAAGCAATGTACAGTTTCATTAGCGGGTACACTGCAAAGGTAGCAGGTACTGAAGCCGGAGTAACTGAGCCGCAAGCTACGTTCTCTGCATGTTTCGGACGTGTTTTCCTTCCTTTACATCCTGGTAAATATGCTGAGATGCTGGGAGAAAAACTGAAAGCAAATCCAAACATCAATGTATGGTTGATTAACACCGGCTGGACAGGTGGTGCGTACGGTACAGGTTCTCGTATGAAACTGAGCTATACCCGCGCTATGATTACTGCCGCTTTAAACGGTGAATTAAACAACGTGGCGTACGAAGCACATCCTGTATTTGGATATATGATGCCTACTGCTTGTCCGAACGCTCCAGCTGAATTATTGAACCCACGTAACACATGGGCCGATAAAGCTGCATACGATGCACAGGCAAACAAACTTGCCAATATGTTTGTAAAAAACTTCGAACAATATGCTGCAGGTGTGAGCAAAGAAATTTTAGATGCTGCACCTAAAGCTACTCAGAACGCATAATTACGTTACTGAATACATCATCAAACGGTCATCTGCTTTTGCGGATGACCGTTTTTTTTGTTTACTTCCGCATTCATGTCTGCAAACAATAACAAATCATCCATCCGGCAAATAGATACTTCCATTTTTAGAGAAGAATTGGAAAAACGCATTCAGATTCCTGAAGGTGCATTTGAACAGCTTCTTGAGTTATGGGAATACCGTACGTTTAAAAAGAATGAAATCATCATGCATGCTGATGAAGTTCCCAAATGGAGCTTGTTTGTGCTCAAGGGATGTTTGCGCCAGTTTTTGGTGAGTGATAAAGGAGATGAACGTGTTGTTTATTTTGCAGAAGAACGACATTTTATTGGAGACCTTGCGGCCTTACGTAACCGGCAACCTTCCGTGTTTACCTTTCAGGCAATTGAAGCCTGTGAATTGCTCACCATCAATGCCGAAAACTGGATAGAAGCCCAGAAACGGTTTACCTGGTGGACCGAAGCCTATATTAACGGATACCAACGTTGGACAATGTTGATGCAACAACAATTGGCCGACTCGGCATCGCTCACAACCGAAGAACAATATGTGCGGTTGTTGGAAACCAAACCGAAATTATTATTGCGTGTTCCGCAACATTATATCGCATCCTATCTGGGTGTAAGTCCCGAAACCCTGAGCCGCGTGCGCAAAAAAATGATGAACCTCTGATTTTCTTGACTATTGTCAACGACTCACAGCAATGAGCCGTTGTAACATTGTGCCATCAATTATTAATCAAAAAAAATTATGGCCATTACAGTAATCAACACACACAAAGTAGCCGACTTTTCGAAATGGAAAGAAGGATTTGAAGCAGGCGCAGCCATGCGCAAACAAGCAGGTATCACTATTATAGGTGCATTTCAGCATGCCGAAAGTGCAAATGAAGTGACGGTAATTTCTGAATTCCCCAATCTTGAAATTGCAAAAGCCATTTTATCCAATCCCGGAATGAAAGAAGCGATGGAGAAAAGTGGAGTCATCGAAGAACCCCGTATTATTTATTTAACATCTATCGCATAATATGAAAAACCTATTCTTATTATTCGCATTTGCCACTTCATTTGCTGTGGCATTGGCAGGCACACCATTCAACAATGGTAAAGTTGTATTGTTGGTTACCATTGAAGTGAAAGATTTCGATACCTGGAAAAAGAACTTTGACTCCGGTGCTGCCATAAGGGAAAAAGCAGGCATCAAGGTTATCAGCATTTGTGCTTCTCCCGAAAACCCCAATATGCTCACCATTATTGAAGAAGCAGAAAATGCGCAAGCTGCACATGATTTTATTTTAAAGCTTAAGGCTGTGCGACAAAAACAAGGTGACAACGGAACATTAAACGTACAAATGCTCGACAAACTCAACTAAAATCCTCTACTCAAAGGATACAGGATGCCGGATACAGGATGAGCAGTAAGATGCAGCTGTCTTGTATTACGGTATCCTTTTTTGTTTTTAGGGAGGATTGTTTACCTTGGTTAAAATATTTCCCCTATGAGAATCATTGCATTTCTAATTGAAATAATTGGCTGGATCAAGATCGTAGCCTCTCCCCTTATTATCGACTCCTTTATCGGGGGATTGATCTACCTGAAGTGGAATAACGATGCAGGTTTGGCTGCAGGAATTATTGTTGCGGGCATCGGGTTGCTCGGAGGCATTACATGGGCAACAACCGTGTGGTACAAACACGGCACCATGAATTATCTTTCCAAATTAAACGCCACTCCTGATTTGGATAAACTTAAAAAAGACCACTAAGTAATTTGAGAATTGAGATTTTGGATTTGAAAATTGGAATCCTCGCTCTTTCATTGCAAATCCAAAATCACAAATCAGTATTTATAAGGGTTTGCTGTATTTATTGCGGTATTCCACCGGAGTAAGTCCGGTAACCTTTTTAAATACATCCCGGAAGGATTTGGTATCGGTGTACCCTACATCAAACATTACCTCGGCTACATTTTTACGTGACGCTTCAAATCTTCTTTTGGCAGCTTCAATGCGTACCCGTTGCAGGTATTCAACCAACGTATTGCGTGTAGCCAATTTGAAACGTCTTTCAAAACTCCGCTTACTCACATTTACCTTATCGGCAATTTCATCAATGGTTACGCGTGAAGCATAATCCTGCTCGATGAGTTGTTGTGCTTTCAACACTGCTTCATCACCATGATCTTTTTGTCCGGTGAAAATGGTAAATGCATTTTGATTATCGCGGTCAATATCAATGGCAAAATATTTAGCCGCTAAGATGGCGGTATCCCTGTCGGTATATTTCTCGAGCAAATACAACAATAAATTCCACAACGAATTGGCTCCACCGCTGCTGTATATTTTTCCTTCATCCGTAATTACCGATCCTTCCACAATTTCTACCGTTGGATACATCTCCCTGAACTCCTGATAATGCGCCCAATGGCTTGAACATTTCTTATAATCCACCAATCCTGTAGCTCCCAGCAAAAAAGAACCGGCACACAAACTAGCTACTTCGGCACCCGCAGCATGCATCTGCTGAATCCAAGGAATAGCCACACGGTTCTGTTCAACAGCATCGGGCATATGTCCGTATAAGGCGGGAATAACGATCAGATCCGTTTCTGTTACTTCGTGCAATAATCGGTTTACCCTCACCATATATTCTCCATCATTGGCCTGAACCTGTTTGTGCAGACCTACATACTCTACTTCAAACAATGGTTGTTTCCCAAACGACTGCAAAAAATCGTTTGCTGTTTTAAACAACCTGTATGGAGGTGTAATGGCTTCGATTACCGCACTTTGCGGTACATAAACGGAAATACGCTTCATAATTAATTTGGTTCGGCAAACAAACATACTAACTTTTGTCATTTTCACCCCCTTTCATAGTCGTTTTTGCATAGCAGTACCTTTTGGGCTTCCCTGTAAGTTTGTATCAGCAAACAAACACTAAACACGAATATGAAAACACTAACCTTTTCAACAACCATTGAAGCAAATGCTGCCAAAGTATGGTTTACGTTATGGAACGATTACAACTACCGACAATGGACTTCGGTCTTTCATCCGGGTTCGTACGCAGTTTCGGACTGGCAACTTGGAAGCCGCATTCAATTTCTTTCTCCGCAAGGTGAAGGAATTGATAGCATCATTACAGCGTTGGTTCCAAATGAAAAAATGTTATTCACCCACCAGGGCTCACTCAAAAATTTTGCACCGTTGGAGAATGATCCGGCCGCTGCTGCTTGGAAAGGTGCAACAGAAAGTTATACACTTGTTGAGTCGAATGGCATAACCACCCTCACTGTTGAGCTGGGGGCATCGGACGATCCGTTGGATGATTTCTCGGAAGTATTCCCTAAGGCACTTGCGGTTGTTAAAAAACGTGCAGAACAATTTGCCATTACCATTGAAACAACGGTGAAAGCTCCGGTTGAAAAGGTATGGGACTACTGGGCCGACCCGGAGCACATAAAAGTATGGAACACCGCTTCACCCGACTGGCATACACCAATAGCGGAAAATGATTTACGTGTAGGTGGTAAATTTTTATCCCGCATGGAAGCCAAGGACGGAAGTTTCGGGTTTGATTTTGGCGGAGATTATTCTGTGGTGGATACACATCAAAAAATTGCGTATGAAATGAGTGATGGCAGGAAGGTTACTGTTGTTTTCACAACAATGGATGATACCACCAAAATTACTGAAACATTCGACCCTGAAAATGAAAACAGCTACGACCTGCAATATGGTGGATGGATGGCCATTCTTCAGAATTTCAAACAATACACCGAAATACACTAATTCATTCAATTGCTATGAAAAATGAACTATACCCATGCCTGTGGTTTGATGGCCAAGCCGAAGCTGCTGCTACTTTTTACTGTTCCGTATTTCCCAATTCATCCATCAAAAGCACTTCACCGATGGTGGTAATGTTTGACCTAAACGGTAAACAATTTATGGGATTAAATGGCGGACCTCACTTTGCGTTTACCGAAGCCGTTTCGTTTGTAATTGATTGCGAAACGCAGGAAGAAATTGATTACTACTGGAACAAACTTACCGAAGGCGGACAGGAAAGCATGTGCGGTTGGCTGAAAGACAAGTTTGGTGTATCGTGGCAGGTTGTTCCCACCATTTTAGGAAAGCTGATGTCGGATCCGGAGAAAGGTCAACGGGTGGTGCAGGCTTTTATGAAAATGAAAAAATTCGACATCGAAGCATTGAAGAATGCCTGAAACAGCTGACATACCTTCTTTGTGTGCGTATCTTACCTTTGCCGGAAACTGCAGGGAGGCTATGGTATTTTACCAACAGTGTCTGGGAGGAACCTTATCGTTTGTAACCCTGAGCGACTCGCCCGTGGCCGATAGGTTGCCGGCCAATGCAGGAAAGTATGTGCTGCTGGCACAGCTCAAACACTCCATGCTCACGCTAATGGCTACAGATATTGTTCCGGATGAAGGGTTGGTACACGGAAATGCGGTATCCTTATACCTTCAATGCAATAATCTGCAACAGATGGAACAACTGTATACAACACTCTCACAGGGAGGGACCCAAAACGACCCCATTCATCAAACATTTTTTGGTGAGTGGTTTGGAAACCTTACGGACCGGTTCGGGATACACTGGCTGCTGTATCATGCTGCATCCACTCAACAATAACGGCTGTACCATGTTGTTTTTTTTGCTGAGGGTTTTGCTGCATACACTGTTTCGTGTACTAAGGATCTGTTACCAACTTTTTCTGACTTAATAACCAATTGACCAAAAAATTATATATTACCTTTTTAAACCATTTTATCATGAAAATACTAAAGTACATTTTATTCGTAATTATCGGGATTGTTGCACTGGTGCTTATTGCAGCAGCCATTATGGACAAGTCCTATTCATTAACAAAAGAAGTTACCATCAACAGGCCCGCCATGGATGTATATAATTACATGCGCATGCACAGCAACCAAGTTGAATGGAGCGCCTGGTACAAAATGGATACCCTGGCAAAGATGGAAATAACCGGAACAGACGGAGAAGTTGGTTCGGCATGGCACTGGGACAGTGAAGTAACCGGAAAAGGCGAGCAAAAAATAGTTGCGCTGGAACCAGGAGCTAAGATTGCCTGTGAACTTCATTTCATCAAACCATTCGAAGGTTTGGCTACCAATGATGTAACATTTGAAAGTATCGACAGCACACATACCATTGTGCGGAACACCTTTAGTGGTTCTTCTCCTTATCCAATGAACATTATGTCGCTGTGCAATGATATGATGATTGGTACACCCATGCAGGATGGGTTGAACAACATCAAAGCCATCATGGAGAAATAACAACCTGAGAAAAAATATTGAATGCTTATATCCGAAATTCGAAAAAGAATTAAGGGATTAAGAAATGAGGACAGCAGCTTCGTCCGAAAACCACCGGACGAAGCTGCCTCTTCTTCAATAACTCAATACACACAATAACTTAATAACTACACACTACTATGAAAAGACTAAATATTTACTACTGGATTTTTACCGGACTTTTTGGCCTCATGATGCTGCTTTCCGGGATTCAACATATAATGGTCACACCCGAGTCGGTTGATCTTATTTCCAAACAATTGAAATACCCTGAATACATCATACAGTTTCTTGGGGTCGTAAAAGTACTGGGAGTTATCGGAATACTTATTCCAGGATTTCCTCGTGTTACCGAATGGGCCTTCGCGGGACTTTTCTATGACCTGATTCTTGCAACTGTCTCCATGTACTTGTTGGGCACACCTTTGCTGATGTGTTTGCCGATGTTAATTTTCTTTGTACCGGGAGCACTTTCTTACTTTTTTTACCACAAACGATTACAAGCGAAAGCAACCGCTTAAAGCACAGCTACCAGCATGGACCAACCAGTAAACACCACCACCAAACGAACCACTTTTTTTGGCATTATCAAACAATCGCTTAGCGGAGAAGAACTTGATTATACTCAGGGAAGCATCCGCAAAGCAGTATTTTTACTGGCTATTCCGATGATCCTGGAATTAAGTCTGGAAAGTGTATTTGCGGTTGTCGACATGTTTTTTGTAAGTAAACTCGGAGAAAATGCGATTGCAACAGTAGGGCTCACCGAATCTGTTATCACCATTATTTACTCTATAGCCATTGGACTGAGTACAGCGGCAACTGCAGTTGTAGCGCGAAGGATTGGTGAAAAAAATCCGGAAGCCGCAGCACATGCCGGAGCACAATCGTTAATCATTGCTTTTGTGGTTACGCTTGTGTTGAGCATGATTGGAATGGTGTATGCTAGTGATGTACTGCGGTTGATGGGAGCAAGTGAAGACGTGGTGAGGGATGGAAGTATCTTTACACAAATCATGCTGGGTGGAAGTATGGCCATTATCCTGCTATTCTTGATGAATGGAATTTTTCGCGGTGCCGGTGATGCGGCCATGGCCATGAAAAGTTTGTGGATGGCCAGTATTGTAAATATTATTCTTTGTCCGGTGTTCATACATTTTTGGGGACTGAAAGGTGCAGCCATTGCAACGGTGATAGGACGCAGCTCCGGAGTATTGTACCAAGCTTATCATTTGGTAAAAGGCAACGGTATACTCCAGTTTACCAAACAACATTTCTCCTTCGACTTTCCAATTATCAAATCCATTGTTACCATTGCCTGGCCTGCAACATTACAGTTTATTATTGCAAGTGGCAGCTGGATTGTACTTGCACGCCTTGTAGCCGAAACAGGTGGAACAACAGCTTCGGCAGGTTACCAGATAGCCATACGTAATGTTGTGTTTTTCATTTTGCCGGCATGGGGATTGAGTAATGCAGCAGCCACGCTTGTGGGGCAAAACCTTGGCGCCAAACAAACCGAACGTGCAGTACAGAGTGTGTGGTTAACCGCAAAATACAATGCTATATTTATGAGTCTGGTGATGGTATTGTTTACCTTCTGCTCACGTCCCATTATCGGTTTGTTTACGCAGGATCCCGCCATTATAGATTACGGTGCCGATGCGCTTAAAATTATTGGTATGGGTTATGTTTTTTATGGAATAGGTATGGTAATGACTCAGGCATTAAACGGTGCCGGTGATACCCGTACACCTACCATTATTAACTTTGTGGGTTTTTGGTTATTTCAGATCCCACTTGCCTATTTACTTGCAAAAGGTTTGGATTTAAAGGCTTCGGGCGCTTTCATTGCCATTCCTGTTGCCGAAACTGCCATTGCGTTAATTGCCTGGTATTATTTCAGGAAAGGGAAATGGAAAGAGGTACAGGTATAATAACGCAGAGGCGCGGGAGAAGCAGAGGAAGGTCCATGGTCGATGGTCCGTGGTCGATAGTCCGCTGTTTCTTTTTTCGAATTTCCATTACCTGCTTCTTCCTTTGTACTCTTTCCTCCCATTTTGCCTTTTGTGCCTTCGTGTACAACAATCCCGCCTCAAAATATGCAGTGATTTGTGTAGTTTTGTTTCATGCATGTTTTTTACCAGCCCAACCTTTCTGTTGACGAACTATTTTTAAACGAAGAAGAATCGAAACATTGTATTCGGGTACTTCGAATGAAAAAAGGTGATGAAGTGCATTTGGCCGATGGAAAGGGAATGCAAGCAATTGCCACCATTGCCGATGACCATCCTAAAAAATGTTTGCTTCAACTGAATAGCCGCACCCAGCATATCCTTTCCAGAAACTATTATCTGCATATGTTAGTTGCTCCCA
Source organism: Bacteroidota bacterium (assembly GCA_040387195.1). Taxonomy (GTDB): domain Bacteria; phylum Bacteroidota; class Bacteroidia; order UKL13-3; family UKL13-3; genus UKL13-3. The sequence continues at coordinate 176,401 of JAZKEF010000013.1, read as the reverse complement.
CCAAAAACATGGACAGGATTGAATGGTTCATTGAAAAAGCAACAGAGGCAGGCATTGATGAAATATCCTTTATTGAAACAGCAAACAGCGAACGGGCCAAGGTAAATATGGAACGTTGTGAAAAGATCACTATCAGTGCCATGAAACAAAGCAAACAATGGTTTTTGCCTAAAGTGAATCCGGTGCAAAAACTATCTGCTGCACTGTTATCCCATCAATCGGATAATGCTTACATAGCGTGGTGCGAAACTCCAGACACAACGTTGCTCTCGCATAAGTTAATGACTGCTACTGCTGCGTTTCAGCGGATCACTGTGCTGATCGGTCCCGAAGGAGATTTTACATCAACTGAAGTGGAACAAGCCTCAATGGCAGGGTTTCAACCTGTATCGTTAGGCAACAGTATTTTACGCACCGAAACCGCGGCAATGTTTGCCTGCATGTCGGTAAAAGCAATCCGCTCGTAGTTGATGAATTGTTTCATTCAACATATTAAATATATTGTTCCTGTGGTTTGTCTTCTTATTACCCATCCGTCTTATTGTCAGAAAAAACTCCCACTGGACAAAAACCTCACTGCTACTAAACCAACCGGCTATATTGCACCTTTAGTACTTATTTCATATGGTCTTTGGTGCAGCGGTAATAACGGATTTCCCAGCAGTGAAAGTGTGCAGCAATATAGAATGGAACATTTCGCTGATTTCCACACCACCCTTGATGATTATCTTGTATTTACCCCGGCAGTTACTGTGTATGCATTAGACTTGCTTAAAATTCCCGGAACAAATGATCCGTTGAATCAAACCATTCTTTTTGCAAAAACCTCAGCCCTAACCCTGGCAACTGTGTATGGATTAAAATACCTCGTCAGGGAACAACGTCCGGATGAAACAGAAGATCTTTCCTTTCCGTCTTCACATACTGCCTTTGCTTTTGCCTACGCTACTGTATTGCATGAAGAATTTAAAGACCAAAGTGCCTGGATCAGCATTGCGGGATACTCGGCTGCTACTGCGGTAGGCACACTGCGGATTGCCAATAATGAGCATTGGTTTAACGATGTGCTGGTGGGTGCCGGCATCGGAATATTGAGCACTAAACTGGTTTATCTCACCCACCGGCATAAGTACACAGGAAAGTGGTTCGAAAAAAAGAGCGCACTTTTGCCTAATATTGGAAACCGTTATTGCGGACTCATGTGGCAACACACTTTTTAATAATACGATTGAAAACGATACCTGATATGAAACGGATTCCCCTCCTGATATGTTTGCTGTTGGTGCTGTTGGTGAATATCAACTTTGCACCTCCTACCCTTAAGATTGCCAAACTTAAATACAATGGTGGTGGTGATTGGTATGCCAATAAAACATCGCTCCCTAACCTTATCAAATTCTGCAACCAAAAAATAGGAACCAATATTGCTGCGGAGGAAGACATTGTGGAAGCCGGCAGCCCGGATATATTGAACTATCCGTTTATTCACCTCACGGGTCATGGCAATATCGTTCTCAGCAACCAGGAAGCAGAAAACCTGCGCAACTATTTAATTGCAGGCGGTTTTTTACATGCCGATGATAACTTTGGTCTGGATAAATTCCTGAGACGTGAAATGAAAAAAGTGTTTCCTGAACTGGAGTTTGTGGAGTTGCCTTTTTCGCATCCCATCTACCACCAGTCTTACAATTTCGACAAAGGGCTTCCTAAGGTGCATGAGCATGAAGGAAAAACACCACAAGGTTTTGGTCTTATTTACAAAGGCCGCCTGGTTTGTTTTTACAGTTATGAATGTGATTTGGGAAATGGATGGGAAGATCAGGACATATACAATGACCCGGAACCGGTGAGACAACGAGCATTGCAAATGGGTGCTAATCTGATCCAGTATGCGTTTACGCGTTAAGGTTTTGCCGAATCCTTAATTCTTTTTTCGCCTATGTGGAATTGAAATCCTCCACCAAACAATAGTGCCTGCGAACCATTACTATTCAGAACATCATATCCGGCCATTACTTCTAAGGAAACATCAGAAGCAATCATAAAACTTGCTCCCAATGCAAGCATCACACTTTCCGACTTTGTATTTTCCTTGTATTCTGCACCTGAGCGGTTATACCAGCGGTACGTATTTTCCACAAAATTGTATTGGTAGGTGGAGTGAAAAAATAGGTTCTGCTTGAATCTGGCAGGTAACAGATAATACCTTGTGAATGCACCCACACCTATTTGGGTTGATGACTTAATGTTGCCGGAGGTTCCCCTGTTGGCACCGTAATTTCCGGCAAAACCGATTGCCAGATTCCTCGCTACAAAACCACCAATGTTAACCGGCAAGTGAAATACCCTTTGTGTGCTAAAACCAACCAAACCGTCAACACCTGCTAAGGATTGACCACGATATGTTTGAGCATAAGAAATATAGCTGCATGCAAAAAATAAAATGCAGAGGAGTTTAGATTTCATAGGTAGATATTATAATTCTTTATTTCTTAAATTTAGGTTCAGCTATTTTCCCTTTTCCTAAATGCACCTGAAATCCTGCCCCGATATAAAAGGCATTTGCATTATTTTTTGAACCAATAATTGTTTCATTCCGGTATCCTAACAAACACTCAAGGGCTATATTTGGGTTTAGAAAAAAAACGGGACCAGCTTCTATTGCAATAACCGAAAGTTTTCTGGTTTGAGAAGTCGCCTTAAGGCCCGTCCTCTGATACATTGATTCCATATGCCCATACTGATAACCCGTTTCAACTACAAAGTTGACAGGCGAAGTGTTCGACAATAGGTATCCTCTTAGAAAAGGTCCTCCTGCAATACTGCTGCCTGAATAACTATAATCGCGGAAGTAAAAACTTGTATAGCTGATACTCTCTTTAATGTATCCGTAAGCCAACCGTAGGCCCAGTGCGATATTATTAGCCACAAAATAACCCGCAGAAACAGGAATGGAAAATTGTTTCTCATCAATGGTTGCCACACCGAATACTTCTTCGGTGCGTGACGAATAGTTGAGTCCACCCCCAACAATCCACTGTGTTCGTCGGATCTGTGAAAATGCCGGAGACATGGCAATGCATAAAAAGATAGCGAGGAGTTTAGATTTCATAGGCTTAGTTCAGGGCTGCAAAATATAAAAACTTTGTGGTTTTCCCACCTTAATTAATTTTACTCTTTTCTTCTGCAGATCGGATCAAATACCTTATCACACCTTCACTCCGGCCCACATCCCTCCAGTAATCATTAAAATAATAAATGTCTTCGTAACCCGTCCATTTACGCTTTAGCGGTTTGCGCTGAACCAGATCACATTGCATCAGGATGGCACGTACTGTTTTCTTAAACCTGTATGTGTTGGGAGCTTTTACTGTAGAGTCGGAATACATGGCAATTTTAGTTTGTTGCTGGTATAAGGCCATATTGAATGAATCAACCGCAAGCTGTAGCACAAGGAAATAATCCGGTGAATCTTTGGGTGTTTCATAGTATCCATTCTTTTTCAACTCCTTGAGTGCTCCCTTTTTTAGAATGGTTTCAAAATCGTCCGAAATCAATTTGGGCGTATGGTTTACCACATCTACTTTAACTGAATACCGTTTAACGGAGGATCCGTCAAGCTTGAGGCGATACCAGTAGCGTTGTCCACAGCCGGCACATGCCAGCACTAAAATAAAAACGAGAATAGTGATCCTGAGACTTGTTGTATGCATACTCACAAGTCAAAAATACGGCTGTATTGGTTCTTGGGCAACCCTTAAAAAGACAATTAAACCACAACTCCCTGATATCCTTATGCATCAAAAAAGGAGATTCAGACCCAACCGGTCACACAATCTGGCTTACACTCCCAACAACCTTCTTAACAGTCTCGGTCGCCTGCACATGTTTCTTTTTTCACACAAACAATTGAGGTCGTTCACAGGTTACACAAAGGAATTTTCTTTATTCATCCTGTTTTTTTTTAGGGTCTGTTCACCAAATCTTCTTCCCCTTTTTTGCGCAGAGCTAGTCTCAGCACACTTACACTCCGATTGACATCCTGAAGTTTTTTATGTTTAAAATAAACATAATCATTTCTTGTCCAAAGCATCTGATGCCTGAAGGGTATTTCCAGTGTGTATCTGAAATTAATATTGTCCACTTTTCGCTCATACCTATGAGAGCCATATCTGGCAGGCCTGTAACTAGCCGCTTCAACTTCATGGCTTCCCTCCTCTGTTGTATTCCCCGTCCTAAATCGTGAAATTCCTCTTGCCGATACTTTTTCAACCGACATGACAATGGTAAAATTGTATTCGGCTGTATCTTTAGTGGTTTTTACAAATCCGTATTTAAGCAATGATTGATATACCTTTTGCTCAAATCTTTCCTCAAAAAACGGACTCAGGTATTGAGGGGTGTTATTGATGAGATGCACCTTTACCGTATGCAGATCTTTGGGTTTTCCGGGAATTTTCACCCGAAACCAATACCGTTTGGTGCATCCGGAAAAAGCCATCCAAAAGATTACCAATACGATCGTAAGCCACAAATGTGTTGTTTGTTTACCCACAACCCAAAAATACATTTCATTTATTTTACATGCAATTACCTTTTGCACATGTGAGGGTTCCGGTCCTTTCATGTGCACATTTACACATTGCCTCATCTACCTGTTGTTTCCACGTGCTCAATTTTAGTGCCTTGTTTGGGCATTGGCCTTTCTTATTAATATTGAACCCTGTGAGGGTTCTGGTCCTTTCATCTGAGGTTTTCCCATCTGCGAATCTGCACATATACCCATCTTCACATTATTTCGAATTTCGTGCTTAATTATTCGGATTTTATTCCCTCATTTGCACCATGATTATTTCACTCATTGTAGCTGCTGACGAAAACAATGCCATTGGCAACCAAAACCAGTTGCTTTGTCACCTACCTGCCGATTTAAAATACTTCAGGCTCACCACCACAGGTCATCATATTATCATGGGTCGCAAAACTTATGAAAGCGTAGGTCGCCCTTTGCCCAACAGGGTAAATATTGTAATTAGCCGTACACCCGAATTAGAGATTGAGGGTTGCGTAGTGAAATCATCATTGGAATCTGCGATTGAATTTGCAAGAGCAGCAGGAGAAACTGAATTATTCATTACCGGTGGAGGAGTCATTTTTGAGCAATCCATGCCAATAACCAACAGGATCTATTTAACCCGCATCCACCATAGTTTTGAAGCTGATACTTTTTTCCCGGATATGGGAGAAGAATGGAAACTGACACAAGATGAGATGCATGAAGCGGATGAGAAAAATGCGTATCCATTTTCTTTTCAGGTATACGAGAAGTAGTCTGTCGAAACTGTTGGTTTCGTCCGATATCTATCGGACCGCTCAACCAACGATTCAATTAGCTGGCAGCTTCCTGCAAGACCAGACTCCGTGAGCTCTGTGCTCCTTTGTATTTACTCTGTGTGAAACAACAAAAGACTACTCAGCAAAAGCTAACCGGGCTGCTACTCCAACACAAACGTCCGGCCTTCTTCGGCAATTTCGGTATCGATGAATTCTGTTTTTGCTTCTATAAGCAACTCATTCAAATCTTCATACCGCGAAGAAAAATGGCCTATCAGTAGTTTTTTAACACCGGCCTCCCGGGCTGCCATTCCTGCCTGTTTAGCGGTAGTATGTTTGGTTTCGATGGCGCGTTCCAGCTTTTCGTGCAGGAACGTTGATTCATGGTACAACCAATCCACTTCGCGGACTTCGTTGATCACCCGATCATCATACACTGTATCGGAACAATAGGCATATCGTATGGGAAGACCTGCATCAAAGGTGAGTCGCTCATTGCCGATTTCGGTTTTGCCATCAGCACTGATAAAATCTTTTCCGCGTTTGATATCGTTGTAAAATGTAAATGGAATATGGTAACGCTCGCATGCTTCAATATTTAATTTGCGCAAGCGGGATTGTTCTTCAAAAATAAATCCGGTAGTAGGGATCCGATGATACAGCGGGAAGGAGGTAACTTTAATCAGAGAGTCTTCAAAGATCACCTCTGCTTTCACATCTGTTGTAAGGTGTTTTATAATCTCAAACCGCAGGCGTGTATCGGAATGTTTAAGAAAGATCTCCAGTATTTCAAACAAACTTTCGGGACCAAAAATATGGAGCGGCTCCACCCTGCTGTTCAGGTTCATGGAGAATAACAAACCCGGCAAGCCCAGGATATGGTCACCATGAACATGGCTGATAAAAATATGGGAAATCTTTGATTTTTTGATTTTGTACTTGCGCAATTGCATCTGCGTTCCTTCCCCACAATCGATCAGCATATGGTGATCGAGCATATTGAGGTACTGTGCCGATGGAAAGCGGTTAAGGGTTGGGGTAGCTGAACTGTTTCCTAAAATAGTGAGCTCAATACTCATGGGTTCAACTCATCGTCCGACATGCTCAGAAATTGTTTTTCCAGCTGGTCCATAAATACAAAATCAACCGCTTCCACATCGGTAGGAATAAAGGTGATATCGGCTTTATTAAATAAGCGGGTAAACTGATCATCGGCATGTGTTAAAATCAACAACCCGTCATTATCCTGCAAATCCACTCCTAACTGAATCAGTTCCCGGGTTCCATCAGCATTGCACTCATTTACCCTCGAAATATTTACAATAACGTATTTACTGCTGCTGGCAACTTCGTGCAATACTTTCTCTCGCAACTTGGCACAGGTTTCTTTATTAAATGCAGTTAAATCTGTTTTAATCAGTGAATACTGGTCGTTTTTTTCGATGGTATAATTCATAAGCCCGATTTTTATCTTGTAAAAATAACATACGCGCTCAAATATTCTATTATTTTTACCCACCAAACAATTTTAGCATGTCATCAACACGTATTGCTTGTATCACAGGTGCTTCGGCCGGAATTGGCGAGGCAACCGCTCATACATTAGCCTCCAATGGCTTTGATTTAATCCTGATTGCCCGCAGGGAGGAAAAACTCGCCAAACTGGCTGATACACTTTCCAAACAATACAAATGCAAAACATTATTAAGAACACTGGATGTGAGAGACCGGGCATCGGTTGCCGATACCATTGCGCAATTACCGGAGGAATGGAAAGGCATTGAAGTGCTGGTTAACAATGCCGGTTTGGCCAGCGGACTCGCGCCTATCGAAAAAGGTGATATAGACGACTGGGATGTGATGATCGATACCAATGTAAAAGGATTGTTGTATGTAACACGTAATATTACTCCACTGATGATCGCTCATGGTAAAGGACATATCATCAACATCGGAAGTATTGCGGGCAAGGAAGTTTATGCCAACGGGAATGTATACTGTGCCACCAAACATGCAGTGGACGCCTTAAACAAAGCCATGCGCATTGACCTTGCACAGTATCCCATTAAGGTAACGGCCGTTCACCCGGGAGCAGTGGAAACAGAATTCAGCATAGTGCGTTTTCATGGCGATGCGGAAAGAGCTAAAACCGTATATGCAGGATTTGAAAACCTGGTAGCACAAGACATTGCAGAAGCGATTTGGTTTGCCCTCTCCCGCCCCGCTCACGTAAACATCAACGAGCTCACCATCATGCCAACCGCACAGCCGATTGCGGGTGTGATTCATAGGAAGAGTTAGTCTTGCGGGATTGTCCGTGGTCCATGGTCGATAGTCCATGGTGGGATGTTTCACACGAAGAAGGTACAAAGATTAAGGGAAGAAGAAAGACACGAAGAAGATGGGAAGCCAAGGTGCGTATAGAGTTCCGTAAGGTGGTTTTATGTGACCGTATCAATCATTGTTTATACTCACAATCGGATTCAGGGTTGCTATGACATTGAACCCCTCTAGGGTTCTAATTCTATTATCAGCACCAAGCGAGATCATGGCAAACATCTCCACATCCGTACATCCCTCTTATTTCAATAATATCTTCACTGTTTGGTTGCCTGTTTCACCTTCTATGCGCATGAAATAAATTCCCTTTTGCAAATCGTGCAGGCTGATATATTCGTTCAGCATGCCCTTTGGTGCGTTGTAGGATATTGTTCTAATTTCGGAACCCACAATATTAAACAGCTTCACCCGGATGTGTTGCGCCTGAATACTGTTAAGGGAAAGCGTAATGGCATCAGTTGTAGGGTTGGGAAATACTGCAAGGTTTTGGAAGGATGCATGTACATCTGTAAGCCCTACTCCTCCTATAATAACAATATCCAGTCGTGCAGTGTCTCCGTAACATCCTGATGAATCTTTCAACGACAGATATACCCGTCCGTTCGCAGATGTACTGTCCCATGAAACGGCTACAGATGGTGTATCTGTTTTTGAAGAAAGTATTTTTCCGTGTTCGATCGACCAAAAATAAGTTGTTGCGATAGTTGGAGGAACATTATAAATAACCGGTGTATTTGGAGACGCGGTCAATGGTCCCGTGATAACCGGAGTAGCCGGCCCCACAACCTTAATTATTTTGGTGATACTGTCTAAACATCCCTGTGCCGTTGCAATAACCCGGTATATCAATTGATTTCCAGCTGTTACAAATGCTCTTGTTACAGTTCGTGCTGTATCTTTTAATCCATCCGCAAATCCCCACACACCCCAAACAGGTAAGCTGTTCACACTGCTATCCTTAAACAGAATGTTCTCATGGCGGCATACTACGGTATCCGAAATACTTACCGTTACTTTAGGAGAATACCATACTTCAACCTTACTGTTGAGTGTATCAATACATCCCAAACCGGTAGTAGCAATCAACCGGACTATTTTAACCCCTGTGGTTGCGAAACTCCGTGTAACTGCGTTGGTACTGGCGTTTATACCGTCAATGGTAAACAAGATGCTATTTGCTGATTGACTGGTATTGTTGAATACAAAGGTATTGCCTCTTAAACATTGCACCGAATCATTCACCTGGTAACTTGCAACCGGCAATGCCAATACCGTTACCGGAAACACTGCAGAATCCTTGCATCCGTTTGTGGTTGACAACAGGAGCTTGACTGTTTTAGTTCCTGAGGTGGTATATTGTCGGGTGAGTACCGGCCCTGTAAAAAGTCCACTGTCTGACTTCCACACAAAGGTATTGTTCGGATCAGATTGACCCGAAGAAGTATTGTTATATACAAACTGGTTGTTGGTTAAACATTGAGCCGTACTGTTTACCGTTCCCGATACCGGAGGTTGAGCCAATACCGTTACCTGTTTTAACATGGTATCCTTGCAAATAGTTGCAGTCTGGCTTGTTGCTATCAACCTCACCGTATACGAACCCGCAGAAGGATAGGTATACATCGCATTGGCAGTGGTAAATGTTATACCATTACCCATATTCCAATTGTAGGATAATGTATGCGGAGCAGCAATAGATGATTGATTGGTAAATGTAAATGTGTTTTTCTGACAGGCAATGGTATCGCTTGCAAGATATGTGGCCAATGGTGATTCGTGCACCGTAACTGTTTTGCTCAATGAATCATTACACCCGAAAATGGAACTCATGCGCAACTTTACTGTTTGTGTACCGCTTATTGTAAAACTACGGCTGAATATTGTTCCTGTTGCCGAGTCGGTACCGGCTAACCAGGTGAACTGAAGCGAAGAATCTGAAGGTGTGGTATTGGTAAATGTAAATGCATTATTCTTCACACATTGCGAAGTGTTGTTGATGGTATTGGTTACAGTTGGTTTGGGATAAACATATACCTTTTGGTAAACCGTATCCCGGCATTGTACTGCACTCGTATTGTTGGCAATTAGTCGTACACTATAAATTCCCGGTGAAGGATAGATATAATTTACATTCAAACTTGAATATACCTGGCCATTGCCCATGTTCCAGTTATAGTTCATGAAACCTGCTGATATGGCTGAATTATTGGTAAACACAAAACTGCTATTCTTACATTGCGTACTGTCTGCCAGAATGAGCGCAGCAGTTGGTGATGCCTGCACTGTGAATGTTTGTGTTGACGAATCATTACACCCGAAAGCTGAATACATCCTTAACTTTACAGGATTGCTGCCGATAGTAGGAAAAGCATATGTAACCGGACTTCCTGATAAGGTATCCCCGTTGAGAAACCACTTAAATTGCAAACTGGAATCTGCTACCGTATTATTGGTGAGCACAAATGAATTTCCCTTTGAACATTGTATAGAACTGTTAACCGAAAAAGTAACCATCGGTTGAGCATAGACATATACGTTTCGAACCACCGAGTCCTTACAGGCAGCATACGTTGAATTGGTTGCTTTAAGTTTAACGGTAAATATTCCGGAGTACGGATACCCGAAAGAAAAATTGGGAGTAGCCGCACTTGCCGTAATGGTTTGCCACTGATACGTTGCAGTACCCGAGGTCATCGTTGTTTGATTGGTAAAAGTAAACGCATTGCCACCCAGACATTGGGTAGTATCATTTACGGTGAATGCCATACGCGGACTTGCCCTCAACCATACTTTCCTGATCAATGTATCATGGCAACCTTCGGGAGTGGTTACAATCAGTTTCATGGATTGAATGCCCGATGGAGGAAGCGAGAGTGAAAGCGTATCACCCGAATACGTTACCGAATCATTCAGCAACCAGCTATATACACATCCCGGTATCGTCAGTTTATTGGTTTGGTTGATGAAGGTGAAAAAGTTTCCTTTCTCACACTGAATACTATCTCCCGCCAAACCGATTTGCAATTGCGGAGTTGCCTTTGCCTTCACCCAAGCGGTATCCGTGTATGAACAACTTCTTGAGTCTGTCACCTTCAATGTTACCCATTTATCAACTTTACCTGAGGTGAGCGAATAAGTAGCAGCAGTTCCTGTTGCCGTTCCATTGGTCCACAGAATACTGTAGGGTGCAACTCCATGTGATATAGTTGATGATAATAACACACCTGTGCCCGGACAAACAAGCGTATCCGTTCCAGTAATCTTGATTTCGTTCTGGAGTACGTTAATCGTATCCGTATAAGATCTGAATGACCCTGTTGTCAAGTTCTGAAACAAATCCAACCCGATTACATACTTGCCACTATCAGCAAGCATCTTATTCATTAATTGAAAAGTGCCCGGAGCTGTTACCGTATAAACAATCGATGGTATACCCGCTGACAGCTTGTAAATATTCCAACGTGTTTGCACAACTGCAGGTGACCCCGGTTGTACTATGTAACTGAAGTCCCATAGATTGCATGCTTTAGCGCTATCCTTAATTCCTGCAGCTGTTATTTGAGGATTTTGAGGAACCTTTATTTTGAGTACGTAATGATTGCTACCCGGAATGGGGGTTCTTTTATCCCTAACTGCAACACTTAAAAGGTAGGGATTATTACTTTCTTGTGCACTGGTTGGCGTCCAACAAAACTTAATTGAATCCTCACGTATTGTTCCTATTGGAACCAAACGTGTAAACACTCCACCCAACAATGGAAAAGAATTTAGGGTATCAATAAGTGTTGTATCGGAAAGGATTGGAGGAAGATAGTCTGGATCCTTTGTAAGCATGGTGAAACACGTTTGGATACCGGAAGGAAATACCCAATCATCTTTGGGGAAATTCGGATTAACCACATTAGGTGGATCTGTCTGTAAAGAAGGATCATTGTTAGGTGCACAATTCCCCAAAATAGCAACCTGGATATCTCGGGTTGTTCTACCAATAATGGTCGGAACACCTGAAATTTTTTTCCATTGTTTTGCTTCAATACACAACACCCCGTAAAAAGTTGTGGGGCTCGCGTTGCTCGGTGTAAACAATACACGCCCAGTAAATGTATCACAACGAATTCCTCCAGGAAAATCTGACGTTGAGGCCCCACTCCATGGAAGAGGTGTACTATGTGAAAACGGAGAGAAGTAGGTAACTGGAGAATTATATGCCTGTAAGGCAGGAGCAAATGCATATGTTAATGAATCTCCATCCGGGTCAAAGGAGGCTCCCATATTATATTGTACAGGGGTTCCTCCGCAATTAAGAATTAACGGATCATAAGTATATGTAGGGCTGGAATGGATTGTAAATTATATTGACAACGGTTAACAATAGCATCAATATAAATATTCTGATAGGCAGAACCGGTCACAATTTCCATACTTCGGCTACTATGAGTCCATGAAAAACGAACATTACAGCAGCTTGCAGGAATCCCACTGGAGGTTCCGATATTAGCCACCCCCACAAACTCGTAACGTTCTATCCCCGGTGTGAACGTTCCTGGAGTAGCACAATTCATGTTTGTGCATGTGTTTTTGACTGTTTCTGATTGATTGTTTTTGATATCCCTGACATTCACCAAGCTTACCACTAAACTTCCAAAATTCGAAGAGGTACAACTTGGATCAGCGCCATCTATCATCATTGTTTGCGTACACGCAGCTGCACAAGAATTGGCACACAAGGTAATTCCTCCATCGCAGGTTCTATATACTACCAGGTGAACCTCTATAATTCCGGGAGTGGCAGTAGCTTTGTAGGTGACCTCCGCCCCCGCTACATGACCCGCAGAACTTCGATTCACAAAACAAACAAGCAACAACACCAATAAGGGTATCCATTTTTTCATAAGGCTATATTTTAAAAGTCGCAAAATAGCCGTTATTCATGGCTTATCAAAAGTGTCTGATAAATAGGCATAACACAGAATCAATGCACAATTGGTGGTATATCCTGCAAAACACAGACCAGCCTTGGGGTTGTGCATCCGGAATTCTCCCAATCCAATCATCTGCACCAAGCCAGATCGAGGCAAGCATCATCGCTTCGCATGCTCCAGGTCAAACTCCTCATCACCCTTTTCATACGGCACATATGTTACAATCAACTGAAACATTTCATCCGTGGTACGCATGCTGCCATTGCGTTCGCGGATTTCCTGCGGTGGCGAAAAAGGATTATTGGGATTGGAAGCAGTATTGTCGAATATTCCCTCTACATAAATGGTTGTGCCTTTGGGAATTTTTAACAGCTTCTTAAACTTATAAAAATACTGCCACCTGAAATCCCAGTTGTTGATGCGAATCAATGGAATGGTGTCACCGCTTGGTTTAATGGCATATGCCAAAAACTTTTTTCCGATTAAATGCATATGGGGAACAATGCTGATGAGCGAAATGTCATCGGGCATGGTGGCCTTTATATGAAACGTTTTCACCTCGGTTGCCGGAATAATCAGTTGTGGCTCCACCGGTGCGATACCAAGTGTTCCCAACTGAAACTCACTCACCGGACGTTTGGGTGGTGCGGTTCCGTAATAGATATTATAATAGGATGAATCCACTGCATCAATGGGCGTTGGACCAAAATGCATATCATTTAAATAAAAGGCGCCCTTCTTTGCCAACGTATACCCTCCTATTTCTTCCGGATAAAAACTGAACAAGGCTCCCGGTAAATAGTTGCTCACGCTGGGGGTCATGCGCGGGTATGTGCCGTCATCCTGCAATATTCCCAGCTCCTTGTGAATGGTAGTACTGTTGGCCTGATCCTGGTTTACGTACATTTTCCCTTCGTGTACATTTTTCTTTTTACCCTCTGCAAACTGGATCAAATGTGTATTTACATGGTGCACCAGACGTTTGTTTCCCGGCACAAATTCGATAGCCCGCACAAAAGTATCCTGTGGGATTTCATATGGAATTTTCACCACCAGAAACAAATCCTGATTGTTGCCTTTCAACTGAATCCGGGGAACGGGAATCACCAGATCGGGTTTGCCAAAATGAACTTTGTTCAACACCTGGGAAGGAGTTTCCAAATGGGCGGTATCCCCGGGCAACATGCCTTCATCCACCCAGCGTTTCACCAACTCGATCTGTTCATCACTCAATACCATTTCATCGGCAAAATGGGTATAAGAAGCATCGGCAGGCCATGGTGGCATGATCCGTTCACCCACCATATACTTAATCAGCTTTCCTCGTTTGGCCACATCATTATACGTAATTAATGTGAATGGTCCGGCCTCTCCCTCAATATGGCACTTGGTACAATTCTGATGCACAATGGGCGCAATGTGTTCCGCAAAGGTAACCTGTGCCGGAGGCTCCTGTTTAGCCTGTTTGTTCTGCGAACATGCTGCCAATGTACAAATGAGTATCAGTAGTAGTTTATGGTTCATTGTTTACTGTTTTGCTTTTTGCCTCGGGCAACGAGTGCCATCGGCCTAGGTTGCATGGTTACTCATGTTTTTTGTCCCGAAGGGTATTTGTGCTTTTTATTAATATTGAACCCCTTTGGGGTTCCTGTTCTTTCATCATCCGCACCACGCTAAATCGTGGCAAGCATTTGCTCTTTCATTCAATGAAACAGCCAACGGCTTTTGTCTGTTTCACCTTTACCGGCTGATTGTTTATTATTGCGGAGAGGGCATCACGAAGGTTGTGTTCGGTAATGACTTTGCGCTTTTTCCCAAGTTCATAGGCCCAATTGTCTATGCGTCCCTGATACATCACGGCTCCCTCTTTATTGACAACTACCACTTCGGGAGTTATGGTTGCCTCATATTTCCCAACAAGTGCAAATTGTTCATCGCGATACATCCGGATGGGTATTTTGTATTTCATCTCAAAGGCCAGGATTTCGGCTGCCGAAAAATCTGTGCCCGGAATAATGCCTATCATTTCAATGTTTTGTTTGGCAAAATCTTCATGCAGCTTGCGGATGGTGAGCGAATAACTCTGGCACAACGGACATTCAGGCGACAGGAAATAGTAAACCCTTGCCTTTCCTGCCGGTTTCTCGTTCAGCAGAAAAGGTCTATCTTTAAAATCCTTAAGCGGGATTGTTTGCGCATAAGCGCTACCCATAAAATACAAACAATAAAGCCAGCAAAGCCATTTATTCATCAAACAAATATCTCAAAAACTATGAAGGATAAAAATTCGTATGTGATTAAAACCTTCATTCAACAAAATATGTTAGTATTATCAATGAACCGAATCACGGCATTTCTCTCTTTTCTGCTCTTTAATATGATGAGCATATCGCTATTTTCGTGCACCGAGAGTAGCGTAAAACCTATTCCACAACTTTCATCCAATATGACAACAGAACAAACAACAACCCATACCTATGATACCGCCACCTTTGGAGCCGGCTGCTTTTGGTGCGTGGAAGCCGTATACCAGCAACTGGAAGGGGTAATTTCCGTTACCTCAGGTTACAGTGGTGGATCGGTGAAAAACCCAACCTATAAAGAAGTATGCAACGGAACCACCGGACACGCAGAAGTATGCCAGATCGTGTATGACCCGAAAGTGATCACCTTTCCTGAGTTATTACAGGCATTCTGGGCCAGTCATGATCCAACAACCCTGAACCGCCAGGGAAATGATATCGGAACACAATACCGCTCTGCTATTTTTTACAGCAATGCTTCACAAAAGGAACTGGCTGAACAATATAAAAAGGAACTGGATGCATCACACGCATACCCCGATCCTGTTGTTACCGAAATAAGTCCCTTAACTACCTTTTATAAGGCAGAGGACTACCACCAGAATTATTTTAACGAAAATGGTGATCAGCCTTATTGCCAGTTTGTGGTAAAACCCAAAGTGGAGAAGTTCCAAAAAGTATTTAAAGATAAGCTGAAGAAAAAAGCTGTTCACTAAACACCATTAAAAAAGGCTATCCCGAAACGAGATAGCCTTTTCTATTATTTGGTTATGTCTGATTTATTCAACCACAATTTTCTTCACCATCGAAGTTGATTGACCTTTAACCATCATGAAATAAATGCCCTTAGGAGCATGTTGCATGTTGATGGTTTCGGTTGATTGGAACAGCGCGGCCGACTGGATTAGTTTACCCTGCATATCATATACGGTAACTTCCAGGTTTTCGGCAAGTGTATTGGTGATGTATACCAACCCTTTTGAAGGATTTGGATATACTGTTACCGTAGCATCTGATACTACGTTAGCCAAACCTACATTACCAATTTTAATATAACCTGTTTTGGTGATGCTATCGCTTCCGAAACATGATGATTTCACCTTTAGGGAAACAGTATAATTGCCATTTGCCATAAACATGATTTCAGGTTTTTGCGATGCTAAGGAAGTTCCTCCATGAAACATATAGGTTGTAGGAGTTATAGTCCAGCTCCACTCAATTGCATTGGCAGATGAATCGCGAAAGTTGATTACATCACTTGTGGTTCCTGTTGTTTTAGAGGCATCAAAATTTGCTTTAGGCAATGCCTGTGTCATGTTGTCAATGGTTACTTTACGGATGGTATGGTTATTTTTATCAAAGGCATACAGTGCGCTATTGCTGTAAAATATACCGGCAAGACCATCAAACCGTGCGGTTGTACCCGAACCATCGATAGTACCCGGTGTAGTAACAGATCCTGCAAATGTGGTAACGCACGAACCCGAAATTTTGCGGATACCATTGTAATCAGTTACATAAATATTTTTCATATCGTCAACTGCAACATCGGTAGGTACTGCAAACGTTGCTACTGTTAAAGCATCTCCGTCATCGGTTCCATAAGTACCTTGACCGGCAACAGTGGTAACTGCACCTGTGGTAATATTCACCTTACGGATTTTTTGCATTCCCAGGTCTGTTACCAGCAATTCTGTTGCACTGTACCAGCATAATCCTGAAGGAGTAGAGAATGACGCTGCTGCTCCGATACCATCGGCACTTCCAATAGTGCTGCTTCCGGCTAGGGTGGTAACTACTCCTGCAGGTGTAATTTTGCGAATCCGGTGATTATTGGCATCCGTTACGTATAAGTTATTATTGGCGTCAGCTGCAATATCTAAAGGTGAGTCAAACTTAGCCAGAGTTCCGCTTGCATCAACAAAACCCGCTGAAGTTTTATCCCCCGCAAATGTTGATACCGTTTGTGAATTAGGGATATTGGCAAATGGTGAGATTTTACGGATGGTATTGTTGTAGTTATCTACCACAAAAATATTACCTGCCTTATCGATTACCATGCCCGATGGTCCGTTAAAGGTTGAATTTGTTCCAACAGCATCATTGCTTCCGGCATCTCCGGCCAAACTTCCGGCACGTACGTATACGTTGGAACCATCAATATAACGTACCCTGTTTCCAACACCTTCGGTAAACCAAAGTTTACCTGTGGTATCTTTACACATATTCGTAGGTCCCATCAGCTTTGCATTCGCAACAGTTGATGATGATAAGATGGTGCTTGATGGAGGAACGCCTGCAGTTCCCATGTAGGTGGTTACAGTCTGGCTCTGAGCAACAGCTCCGGCCAATACAAATAGGGTTGTAAATATTTTTTTCATTATTTAAAATTTGG
This sequence comes from Bacteroidota bacterium, assembly GCA_040387195.1. GTDB lineage: Bacteria > Bacteroidota > Bacteroidia > UKL13-3 > UKL13-3 > UKL13-3. The sequence continues at coordinate 159,107 of JAZKEF010000013.1, read as the reverse complement.
TTCAAATACGGATATTTTCATTGGCTTTGCAAACTATCCTCTGGTCAACTTTCAACAGGTGGTGTGAAAATACCTCAAATTGAGGGCTGAGTGCGCTTTATGTTGGCATATTAATTGAAGTTTTATTCTCAACTAATTCACACAATTTATGACTACCAAATACAGCCAAAAAGCTCAGGATAAAGTTGAAAAGGCTATGCATGAACGCAAACATGGAGAACTTAAATCCGGTTCGGGACAAAAAGTTACCAGCAAAAAACAAGCTATTGCCATTGGTTTATCAGAAGCGCGTAAGGAAGGAGCCAAAGTTCCTCCTCCTAAAAAATCTTCGTCACGCACAAAATCTTAAGCATTGCTCACTTGCCAAAACTACTTTGTCCTCACCCTGGTCAAAGCAGTTTTGCTATTTTGGGAAGCAGCTTATCTATAGATACCGGTTTTGAAAATACTCCCTTCCAAAGATCACCAACCTTATTCAGCCGTTGTACAATGTTATGCATTGTAAATTGTTCAGGTTTGAGGGTATGATTCACTTCACTCCACAATAACGGGGTAGATACCGTTGCATGGGGTCGCGGCCTGACACTATAAGGCGCTGCAATGGTTTGCCCTTTTCTGTTTTGCAGAAAATCGACATATACTTTATTGCTCCGTTTTGAAACGGATCGTTCGATGCTTGTGGTTTTGGGGAGTCTTTTATGGGTAAGGGTTGCCATCAATTCAGCGAAAATTTTTACATCATCATAATCATATTTTGCTCCCAATGGAATATAAATATGCAACCCTGTTGCGCCACTTGTTTTACAAAAACAGGGCATCTTCAATTCTTCACAAATTTCCTTGATCACCAATGCTGTATTCACCACTTCAACAAAAGGAATCTTACCCGGATCCAGATCGAGTATCATATAATCGGGATACTCCGGTTTGGTGTGTATGCTGTGCCATGGATTAATTTCAATGCATCCTAAGTTTGCCATGTATACAAGCGTTGCCTCGTCATTGCAGAGTAAATAATCCAGGTACTTGTTATTGGATGTTGAATAAATCTTTGCTGTCTTCATCCAAGCTGGCAACTGGTCCACATTCATGTCTTTCTGGTAAAAACTTGCTCCATTAATTCCATTTGGATGTCGGTTTAAGGATTGGGGTCTGTTTTTAAGATACGGCAATATCCATTTACTGATGGATTGGTAATAGGCAATAAGGTCGCCCTTGGTTATTTTTTCACCCGGCCAATAGGGTTTGGTAAGGTTTGTGCATTTAACCTTTTTGCCGCCTATGGTTACAATCGTATCGTTCTCCGTTGTTTCTTCTTCATACCCTCTTGCAACAGCTGTATCACTTTCGCGGGTCACCTCAGTTGCCTTCTTATCATCCCGAAGTCCCATAAATACAGGATTCCGCATACGGCCGTCTGTTGTCCATTGCAAGAACTTAACATTGCAAACCAATACCGGTTTCATCCACTCCGGTTTTCCTTTTGTTCCTGTAAGCACCGGTTCATCGTTAAAAGGGCATTTTTTTGCTTTCAACTTTGTAAACTGTTTGTGCAATTGTTCCAGTGATACATCTGTAAAACCTGTTCCGCAGTTTCCAATGTAGTGGAGTTCATCACCCATATATAATCCCAGAATTAAAGACCCGAAGTATTTCCTGCTTTTTTGTGGCTGTGTGTATCCGCAAATCACCACCTCCTGCATCATCACACTTTTTATTTTCAACCAGCTTCCTATTCTCTTACCCGAATAATATAATCCTGAAGGGTCTTTGGCAATGATGCCTTCATAACCCTTGTTTGTAAGCTTTTTCAGTAGCTGTTCCCCTTTCCCGATAACCGTTTCCGACTTTACAATGTTTGTAAACGTATATCCCTCAAAAAAAGAATCAAGCAGGGACTTTCGCTGGAACAAGGGGATTTCGGTAAGCGAATGTCCATTCACAAATAGGATATCAAAAACATAATACTTTAAGGTTCCTTCACCTGTGGTACTATAATTTTGCAACAATTGAAAATTACTTACCCCGTCTTTATCTTCAATCACAACTTCACCATCCAGGATAACATCATCTGTGATCTTTTGAAGTTCGTCCTTCAGCAAATGAAACTGTTTGTTAAAGCTGTTTCCATTTCTGGAAATCATTTCTACTTCCCCATTATTCACTCTTGTAATTGCCCGGTAACCATCGTACTTGGGTTCGTAAAACCATTTTGATTGTTTAGGAACTTCCCGGGTAAGTGTTGCCAGCATTGGTTTTTTCAGGTGCGTCCACGCCAAGGTTAGTTTTTCCTTCCGGTCGTTATCTTCTTTTACCTTTTTTACATTGTTTTTAGGTTGTTCACTTTTTTTCTTTCCAGCAAACTGTTGAATCGGGGCAATCTGGTTGATGTCATAATCTGCCTGAGCATACGCATCCTTTTTCTTAATAAGCAGCCAATTTTTTTCAAGACCATCTTTCATCCTCACCAGTGCAAAAGCACCATTCAGGTGTTTCCCTTTAAGTATAAATTTGAGGTCACCTTTTTTCAATTGCGCCCGCAGTACCTTTTCTGTTTCCGCTTTTGTTGTCTTATCAAGAGGCGCATATGTTCCGTTGTCCCAGATATCAACAGTACCGGCACCATAATTCCCTTTTGGAATTTCACCGTAAAATTTACCGTATGGCAATGGATGGTCTTCAACCATAACCGCCAATCGCCTCTCTCCTGCCTTCATGGAAGGTCCTTTCGGAACAGCCCAACTTTTTAAAACACCGTCCATTTCCAGCCTGAAATCATAATGAAGATGCGAAGCATCATGGCGTTGCACCACAAAACTCAGAGACTTGTTTTTCCTCGCTACACTGCTTTTGGGTTCAGGAGTGTTTTTAAAATTGCGTTTCCGTTTATAAGCAACAAGTCCCATTTTATGATACTTTCTTTTTCAAACTCGCTTTCAGTTGTTCCATCAGGTCTTCTGATTTGCTGTGCACCACTTTCATTTTTTTCACGCTCCGTGGTTTTCCTTTGGCTTTTGCCTTAATCATTTTGAGCAAATCGGCAGCGTAATTGTCTTTAAATTTTTCGATGGAAAATGGCCCGCTGTATTGGTCGATAAGGGACAATGCCATTTTGAGTTCAGCCGGTTTTACAGAAGATTTTGACGGCAGGTCAAACCCGGATATGCTACGGATTTCTTCGGCAAAACGAATTTTGCTTAACACCAGCATATTGCCCATTGGTTTTAATACCGTTAGTGCCGAGGCTGTGCGCAATACAAATTGAGCAATCCCTACTTTGTTGGATTTAAGTAATGCCTCCCTCAACAACCCATAGGCCTTGGCTCCCGATTTCTCCGGTTCTACATAATATGCGTTTTCATAATAGATAGTCTCAATTTCCGATTCATCCACAAAATGATTCACCTCAATAATCTTACTTTTTTCAGGGGCTGCTTCCGCAAAATCGGCTTCATCCAATACTACATATTCATCGTTGAGCATATATGCCTTTGCGATATTCTCCCATTTTACCTCGCGCCCGGTGTCTTCGTTTACCCGTTGAAAATGAATTTTAGCATGATCCCGTTTATCAACCATATCCAGGTCTAGGTTGCTTTGTTGCGTGGCGCTGAAGAGTTTCACGGGAATATTAACCAAACCAAAACCAATCGATCCTTTCCATATTGCTTTCATAGCAGGTTGTTTTCTTGCTATCATGCCATTTTAATGCCATTGGTATTGAATGTAAGTCTCTCTGAATACAGGGCCGAATCCGTCATCGGAACAAACGAATGATCAGGTCCGGCCGGTAGTGCCGAACTGTGTCACTTTTTCTTCATGTTGGGTAAAAAAATCGACTAGGGTGAGTCACAAGGGCTGGATATAATTGAGCATAGCCCTTGAAGAGAACGCTACTGTGCAACATTTCCCTTTTCCATCCGTTTTGATGGTATCGGATGGTGAAACCGTTTTAAATGCAAAAACCCGTCAATCGGGGTGATTAACGGGTTTCGTAAGTGTGGAGGCTACTGGATTCGAACCAGTGACCCTCTGCTTGTAAGGCAGATGCTCTGAACCAGCTGAGCTAAGCCTCCATTTTGGGGTTGCTTGAACCTCCCGATAGCTATCGAGAGAGCTAAGCCTCCATTTAATGGGCCTTAACAGAATTGTGGTATGCCTTATGCCTACTATCGTTCCGTTGAGGGAGTGCAAAGATAAGAGTGGAAATGAAAAAGGCAAATCATTCCATAAAAAAAAGTAAAAGTATTTTGTAACGTCTTGAATTTCATAAATTGCCACTGCGAAAAAAAATGAAAAAATCCGTAAAAGTCCTTCTCTACAGCCTGTTTGGCCTCATACTTCTCTTCATTTTACTCATTGGTTTTGTATGGCTGCAGCAGGATTCTATCAAACAATATGCGATAAAGCAACTCAATGAACAATTGAGTGCCCCTGTTTCCGTAAGTTCAATCGATATTACCTTTATTGAACAATTTCCCCGCGTGAGCCTGTTGCTAAATGATGTTGTGATCCAGGACAAACTGCGCAGCAAACGTAACCTCCTGCAAGCAAAACGAATATTTATTGCATTTAACCTGTATGACATTCTTACCCGACAATACAATATTAAGCTCATAGAAGCCGACAGCGGTTATTGTCACCTGTTCATCAATGAGAAAGGTAAAGCCAACTATACTATTGTAAAGGAAACAGAGGCGGGCAGTGAGGATATTTTTCTTTCCCTTAAACATATTTCCCTGCGCAATATCAATATTATTTTTGAAGAGCCTCAGGCTAAACAATTCTATGATATTGATGCCCATGACGTGTTGTTATCCGGTAATTTCAGTGGTAAAAAAGAATCGCTGAGTGCATCGGGGGCCTTAACTGTGAACAGGCTAAAATCGGGCATTCAGCTGATTAAGAATAAACCCATCGATATCGACATTGCACTCGACATTGACGAATCGCAATCGCTGTATAGCCTATCGAAAGGCAATATCCGCCTGGGCTCCCTCGACCTCAAGTGTACGGGCACCGTAATCAATAAAGCCAAAGCAACCGAGCTCAACTTATCCTTTCATGCAGCCAAACTCTCGATTACCGATTTGCTGGAACTATTCCCTGGTTCACTTGCTAATTCCTTCAAAGAATATAAAAGTGAAGGCAACATCTATTTTACAGGTTTGATTAAAGGTAAGGTATCGGCCTCAACACAACCGGAAATCAACCTTCAGTTTGGGGTGGAAAACGGAACATTGACAGCCCGAGGCCAGAATATTTCACTCAGTCATATTCAATGTAAAGGTGAATTTAGCAATGGCTCCAAACATAACCTCCAAACTTCATCCCTCAACCTGCCCTCTCTTACCTTTCAGCTGGGTTCGGGCCAAATGGAGGGTTCTCTTATGGTTAATGACTTCAGCAATCCTTTTATTAATCTTAAACTGAAGGGCAGTTCGGCTCTATCCGATGTTATTCAGTTCACCCAAAGCCAGTGGATCGAAAAAGCGGATGGCACACTGCAGTTCGATATTGCCGTAAAAGGCAACCTCAACAATCTGAAAAGCAAACAAGGATTTTTAGGCACCGAATCGCAAGGGCATATTGTAATGGATGCTACGGATATTGTATTTAAGAAAGGCAACAAATCCATTGAACGTATTCAAACAGATTTCAGTTTAACCGGAAAAGATTTATCCATCAATCAGTTTAAGGCAAGCATTGACAAATCAGATATCGTGGTTTCGGGTACACTCGAAAACATCGTGCCTTACTTACTGTCCGAAAACCAACAACTCACTGCCGACATTACCTATAAGTCGGATTACATTAACCTGGAACACCTTATTCTTCCGATACCCGCTGCACCCAATACCAAAAGCACCTTTGCATTGCCCGAACATATTTCGGTAAAAGCCAATGTATCTATCGCTGAATTGGTGCTTAATCATTTTCAGGCCTATAAAATTAATGGCATTGTTCACTGGAAAGGTAAAACCATAGAAACGCAAGGAATACAGGCCGAAACGATGAAAGGTAAAGTGACTTTACGTGGTAAGGTGGAAAATACAGCAGATGGCAAATTCCATGTTGTTTCCAGTATCGATTGCAAAAAAACAGACCTGAATGAAATGTTCCGGCAATGTAACAATTTCGGCCAAGCAGCCATTACCGATAAACATATCCGGGGTGTATTGAATGCCAACATTGATATGGGAGGAGAATGGGACAGCAAGATGGAGTGCAACCTGGATAAACTGTACGCATCGGGAGATATTCACATTATCAACGGTCAACTGCTCAACTATGAGCCGCTTGAGGCATTATCCAAATATGTAAACGTGGAGGATCTACGCGACCTCAAATTTGCTGACCTCAAAAACAAAATCGACATCAGCAAACGGACCATTCGTATTCCTTCAATGGATGTAAACAACAATGCAATGAACCTGACTATTTCGGGTACACATACCTTCGACAATTTTATGGATTATCACCTGCGTATTAAACTGAGTGAGTTGCTCTCCAAAAAACGCAGAACTAAAACAAACGACTTTAATGAAGAAGAAACTGCTGATGGCATCTTTTTATACCTGAGCATGAAAGGTCCGGCTGATAATCTCAAGTTCAGCTACGATAAAAAAGGAGCGCGTGAACAGTTGAAGGAGAACCTAAAAAAAGAAGGTGAGGCGGCCAAAAATATTTGGAAAAAGGAATTGGGAATTGAAAAAGACGAAACCATTAAAGAGAAACAAACCGATAATGATGAATTGGAATTTGAGCAAGAGTAACCGCTATTCGATGTAGAGGCGGTAATGCACATTATCCATTTCCTGACGAACCACACTTTTATTTCTGGCCTTTTGTATTTGCCTGTTAATAATTGCGTAACCACCAAAACCCATGCCTGCACCTATGATTGCAATGGCAATTCCTGCGGGAGGATACTCTATAGTTAAAAACAATCCTCCAATCACGTATGCAGTTCCGGTTAGTACCATATAGGATCCAAGAATAATTAACAATACGCGACCAACAGTATAGGTTCCGCCACCAGGTTTTACCAAAGCCGCAATCTCTGAAATTTTTATGCTAAGGCTATCATTTAACTTAAAACCATCTTTTTGAAAAGAGGTAATGGTTCCTTCAATAATCCCATCAGAACCCTTCATTGTGAGTTTTATATTGTCGCCAATATCATACGATTTATAATTCCCATTTTCCATATCATGCAGGTATAAGCGTTGTGCATGTACCGAAACACAAAAGAGAAATGTTAAAAAAATAAATACATATTTCATCAGCTTAAATATTTAGCAACAATAGGCATCCTACGTCCCGGCCCAAAAGCTTTGGATGAAATACGTAATACCGGAGGAGCCTGCAGGCGTTTCCATTCGTTCATATTCACCATTCGCAATACACGTTTTACGGTAGCCTCTTCAAAGCCGGCAGCAATAATTTCGTGGGGACCTTTCCGCTCTTCAATATACAACGCTAAAATCTGATCCAGCAAATCGTATTCGGGTAATGAATCCGAATCCTTTTGATCGGGCCGCAATTCGGCAGACGGAGCTTTGGTAATAATATTTTCGGGAATAACTTCTCCATTCCGGTTAATGTAGTGGCACAATTCAAACACTTCGGTTTTATATAAATCACCAATCACGGATAATCCTCCACACATATCGCCATACAAAGTACCGTACCCTACAGCCATTTCGCTTTTATTGGAGGTATTTAATAAAATATAACCAAACTTATTGCTCAACGCCATCAGGATAACGCCCCTGCTTCGCGATTGCATATTTTCTTCAGCAATATTAAAAGGCAGTCCTGCAAATTGTTCCGACAATGTTTCCTCCAATGCCAAAAATGTTTTTTCGATGGAGATTGTTTCATATGGCACTTTTAGGTTTTCGGCAAGCTTCACGGCATCCGAAATTGAGTGATCGGATGAATAACGTGAAGGCAACAATACGGCTTTCACATTATCACTTCCCAATGCGTCAACAGCCAATGCCAATACAAGTGCCGAGTCAATTCCTCCCGACAAACCCAATACCGCCTGCTTAAATCCTTGTTTGGTAAAATACTCCCTGATACCCAATACCAGTGCATCCCGGATGCGTTGCATTGTTTGGGGAACCTCCAGTTGTGTAAGATGTTGTGTGCTAACAACTGTACGCATTTCACCATCCACTGTTAATACATAATTTTTTCTTGCCTCGGTAAAATATCCAAGTGTATCAACTACGTTTCCTTTGGCGTCAACCACCATTGAACCTCCGTCAAAAATAAGTTGGGTTTGCGCACCGATATTATTGGTATAAAACAATGGAATAGCGTATTTCTGAGCATTGTCAATCATCACATTCCTGCGTGTTTCCAGTTGTATCTTTGAGAATGGTGATGCTGCAATATTAATCATGACATCCGGCTTCTGCTTAAACAATTCATCCATCGGATTCACGATATACATCGGATTATCATTGATGTTCCATAAATCTTCACACACCGTGAGTGCAATGTGAATGCCTTTGAATGCTATCACTTCAAAACTTCTATTGGGCTCGAAGTAACGGTACTCATCAAAAATATCATAATTGGGAAGCAGGGTTTTATGGCGAATAGCTTGAACTTTTCCATCCTCAAGCAAATAAGCCGAATTGTATAAATCCTTCCCTTCCACTACTGGGTTAATGGTAGGAGATCCCACAATTGCTGCAATGCCCATACAAGCTTCAGCAATTCGATGAATGCTCTCTTCGCAACGTTGGATAAAATCGCGAAACTCTAAAAAATCTCGTGGAGGATACCCGCATACGCATAATTCCGAGAACACCACCAAATCCATTCCATCTGCCTTTGCGGCTTCAATGTGTTCAATGATTTTGGAGGTATTGTATTCGAAATTACCGGTATGGTAATCCAACTGAGCCAATGCTATTTTTACTGAAACCAAAACTATTAGGGATTAAAACAACATTCCGATATTGAGTGCCACATTGCTTAACGATGTACTCCAACGATCATCACTGGTAAAGCTGGTAAATCCGTTATCATAACGCAATCCCGCAATCAGCATACTGTTTCCAAATATATTATATTGTACTCCTGCACCAAAAACCAAAGAACCTCTGTAACTACTCACTTTATCGCTGTATTTTTGCGTATTGATATCGAACTTATCTTCATCATCAGGTTCGTTTATGTTCACATTCGTCAATTCAAAACGGTCCATGCTCACATCTGCTTTTGAACGGATCAAAAACCCCGAAGCATATCCAAATTCGGCATAGTATCGCAGGTTACCGATTTCATTGGTGCGCATTTTTAGCATAATAGGAACCGTAATATAACGCAATTGATAATCGTAGGTAAGGTCCTCAAGGTTCGCAATGGTGGTAACCGCGTTGTTATTCTCTCTATCAGTATAAGTAATAGACGAATAGCGGCTTTTATCTAGATTTAAATTGGTACCGAATGATTGGATCCCGAATTCAGTTCCCAATGCATAATTCTCCGTAAAAAAATAATCAAGCATCATTCCGTATGCAACATTGATACGGGTTCCATTGGTTGTTGTGCTTTTATTATCGCTGGTGCTCCAGGTCATTTGAGGTGCAACACGCACACCGATTTTAATCTGTGCTTTTACCGAAACAACTAAACTTATTGCAAGGGTTGCCAAAATTATCTTCTTCATGATTACTTTTGCTTTTATGATGATAGTCAAAAATACTGCTACAAGTTTAATCTATATCCTCTTATTGTGCACATTCACTGTTTTAATAAGTTGCAATGGTTGCCAAAATAAGACACAAAAAAAAATTACTGTTGACCAATCCCTTGAGTTGAAATTAAAACGATTCGACCGTGAACTCTTCGCCATCAATCCGCAACAAACTGAAGAAGGTGTTCTGGCATTATATAAAAAATATGGCGCCTTTTACCGCTCGTATGCACATGATGTACTGAATATGCCTGACGACCCGAACGATTCATTGTTTGTAAAACCCATGCAACAATTATTAACCTACAAACCTCTTGTTGAACTGGAACATACAGTTGATTCGATGTACAGCAATGTATCCGATATTGAAGCGGACCTGAGTCATGCAATGTCTGTTTACAAACAGGAATTTCCGAAAGCCACGATTCCTTCTTTTGTTACTTTCATTTCAGAATTCGGATACGCCAACATTACATACGATAGTCTTATTTGCATCGGACTGGATATGTACATGAATAAAAGGTATGCTGACTATTACCGTGCGTATGAATTTCCTGAGTTTATGATTCGCAAACTGCAGCGCGAGTACATTGCTCCCAATGCCATCAAAGCACTTGCCATCAGTAAATATGAAAGCCAGAGTTCGAAGGACAGGCGTTTTTTGGCAACCATGATTGTAGAGGGGAAGGTCCGCTATTTCACCAAAGCATTGTTACCCGAACTTCCCGACAGTGTATTGATGGGCTATACAGCAACCCAGCTTAAATGGAGCACCGAAAACGAACCGCAAATGTGGACGCATTTTATTGAGAAAAAACTGCTGTACCAAAACGAGCCATCTCAATTCATGCGTTATTTCAATGATGGACCCTTTACATCTGCCGATGGTGTTCCTCCTGAGTCGGCTCCCATGATTGGCACATGGGCGGGCTTACAGATTGTGAGAAGTTATATGCGCGAAAATCCGGATGTAACATTGAAAGAACTGATGGAAGAAACCAACTTCGACAAAATATTAAAGCTGAGTAAATACAGACCTAAGTGAGGTACGATTTGAAAGTTGAGAGTTAAGAAGTGAGAATTAAGAGGTATTGGCGGCATTATGTAAAAAGCCAATAGCTAAGTAGCGCGCTGCACCCGCTCCCATTTGGCTGATTGCCGGCCGGTGATAAATTTGAAAAATCCGAGATACATACACCAGTTGGTCATGAAAAAATAATAGGGAATAAACACCAGTTTGATGTGTACCTTTTTGTTTTCGAAATACCAACCCAGCAATGTAAACACATAGAAGAGGCATTGGGCTATAAAGATGGTTTCGTATATGCCATGTTGTGTTGCAAACAAGTAATAATTGGTTGGTACAAGAATAACCAATGCCAGTGGAGCAAATGTCCACCTGAATACTTTATGTGAAATGAAGGAGAAAGCAATAGCCAGATTGTGGAACGGATTAAAGGCCTGTCCTAAGCGAGTCATGGCCTGCCATGCTCCAGCACTGATCCTTACCTTACGTTTCAATTCTTCCTTTACCGTTGCCGAAGCCGTTTCTTCTGCAAAGGCTTTCGGCTCATACACTACACGGTAACCTCTAAGTGTGATGCGCATGGATTGTACAAAATCATCCAGAATGGTATCATCCTCTAATGGAGAAAACAACCCCGACCGAAACGAGATAAGTTCACCGGCACCACCTACCACAGAGTGAAGCTGCGAATCAAGCTTTTTTAAATACGATTCATATTTCCAGTAAAAGCCTTCGCCTGCAGCCGGAGCAGAATCCTGTTCCTTGCTTACGATACGTTTTTCACCGGCAACAGCTCCTACACGTTCATCGCTGTAATGTTTTACAATTTCACGTATGGCTTCCTTATTCAGCCGGGTATTGGCATCCGAAAAAATAACGAATGGGGTTTTTACAAATTTCATTGCACGATTCTCGGCCACCGATTTGCCCGAACGCATATTTTCGTGCAGTACCGTAATGCCTTCTGCCGCATTCAGAATGGTATTTGAACCATCATCCGAACCATCTGTAATAAATACAATGTGTAATTTAGACCTTGGGTAATCCAGTTCAAAACAGTTTCGGAGTTTACGCTGCAATACATCCGCTTCATTAAAGCAGGGAACCACCAGCGAAACTTCCGGTTCAAAATCTCTATTATATACTTCTTTTTGGGTGAATAGCTGTTTTATCTTTACAAGAATCCATACCACAAGTGCATACCCCACAAACGTGTAAAAGATGATTAACAGACATAGCCAAAATACTACTTCAACAAAATTCATCTGTTTTCAAACCTAAAAGAAAAACTGAAACATGCAAAACATAGATGATAACAATTTACCACTCGTAACGAAGGCTTCCCTTCAGTATTGCACCAAAGCTATCCTTTTTGGAAGAATACCAGCATCAAAACACCCCAAGAGTCATTTATTTTCAGGGCATTAAGCCAAAATTGGTTATTGCGTTTTACAGCAACCTACCAATGGCCATCATCAAAATAAAAAAATTATTCATTGTCAGACTCAGCCTCTGCTCTGCGCTTTCTTCTTACACTTGTAATATAAGCGATTGTAAAAACGATAATAATCCCCCCGACCCCGATTGCTAAATCTATCATAACATAATTTTTATACTTAGACCAAAGTAAGCAAAGATTAGATGCATCAATATCAACAATTTATCAACTTATTTAAGCAGTTAAAATTGGCATATGAGCGGCCGGAACATTGATTTTCATGAAATCTGTGTATGCTTGCGGAGGATTTTACACTTATTATATGTCCAGAATTACCCTCGCACTTCCCGTAACCTTTACATTCAAAACCGACCTTACCGTAAGGGTTGATGATGTAAATTATGGCAATCATCTGAGTAATCACGTATACCTGAGCTACATGCAAGAAGCCCGCATGCAGTATTTGGGAAGTTTTGGGTATTCCGAAATGGATTTGGCAGGTGTAAGTGTAATTATGGGAGACACTGCCATTGTATTTAAACAGGAATGTTTTTATGGTGACCGGTTAACCATTGAGGTGACCGCATCCGGATTCGGATCAAAAAGTTTCGAACTGTACTACCGGTTTAGCAAAACCCAAACGGGGGAATTGGTGTGTGAAGCGAAAACGGGAATGGTGTGTTTTGACTATTCCGAACGAAAAAGCGTTCCCGTACCCGAAGCATTTATCCTCCTAGTCAAAAGCAGCCGGTAAGAATACACAAACTTTGGCCCCCTTTCCTTCCTCGCTTTCAATGGTAATGGAACCTCCGTTTTGTTCAGCATATTCCTTGCAGAGCATTAAACCCAATCCTGTACCCTTTTCATTTTGGGTGCCATAGGTGGAATAATGCAGTTGCGGATTAAATAGCTCGTCAATTCTATCAGCATGTATTCCGATACCATTATCTGTAATACAGATTTTAACTTTATCGGGAGTGGCACGCGATGCCGATAGGATGATAGAACCTCCCAGATTGGTAAACTTAAGCGAATTGCTAATAGTATTGCGCAAAATCAAACTCAGGTGTGCGGGATCTACTTTCACCTTAAATGACTCTGTTATAGAGTGCATCAATGTAATCTCCTTTTGCAAAGCCACCAAACTATATAACGAAATGCAAAGTTCCACTTCTTCGGAAAGGTTGATGACTTCGGGTTTGATTTCAATACCGTTGATTTGCCCCTGCGACCAAACCAGCATATTATCAATTGTGAGATTCAGGTTATCTACATTACGCTTGATGCCCTTAAAGTAACTGCGCAACTCAACCACTGTTTTATCATCAGCATCCTCTGCCATCGATAATACACTGCTCAGTGTTGCAATCGGTGCGCGCAAATCGTGTGAGATGATAGAAAATATTTTGTCCTTTATTTTATTGTACCCTTCCAACTCTGCAGTGCGATGCTGTATAACAGTCTCCTGATTTTTATTCACCCGCTGCAACTCGCCCGACAGATTTTCCACATCAATAAAAGCATTATTATATTTTTTAGCCAATACTATTGCCTGTATAAATACATAAATAAAAATGGCAATGGGCATTGCATAAAACGTATTGATAACACCTACCGAATACAGAATATCATTGATACCAAAAACAAACACAAAAAAGTAACCGACACTTGCCAAGGCAGCCAACGGATGTTGCCGGAGTATCACGGATCTCGCTACAACAATAAGCAACAGTACCATTTCGGTTAATGCATAATAGCGGAATGGCGGAACGATATGGGAACCCCAATACACATTATTAAAAAGCAGGTACAGGCAAATAAGGAAGGTAACAAAATTAAACGCCTTTAAAATATTGAGATACCTTGTTTGATTCAACAAGCTGAATAAATACAGTGCTCCGAATGCCGGAATCATGGCAATGGAAATAAGCTCCATCTTAAAGAGCCAGTCCCATGATACCGGTATCTCAAACTGGCGCAGTAAGATCTCCTGCGTGCTAACCATTCGCATTGCGGCCGACAAACACAAGAGTGAGAAATAAAGTGCCGTCTTATCAATCATGCGGATGAAATAATACCCCATGAAATAGAAAAACATTAACAGCAACGCACCTGTAATAAATGCTTCAACAATAATGTCTCTGCGAAATTCAAGAGCAATCGAATCTACCTCACCTAGTTGAATCGAGTAATCCAAACCTCCCTCCCGGTAATAAAAATTGGAAACCTCAAAGGCTATTTCAAGGGTATCGGAGTTAGGTGTAAAGGTCACCATTTGGGGAGTGTAATCAGGGATACTTAGTTCTTTGCTTGTACCAAAAACTCCGCCTTTTGCAACCTGTTTACCATTTATATACAACCTGAAGGCATTGCTAATGGTTGGCATCTTTAAAGCCATTTGGTTGTCTGGGTTGTATCCCGTAACCTTAATCACAAATAAACCATACCCCAATTTTGGATGTCCGTATGAATCCCAATTTCCGGGAACTACTAACTTTTCAGCAACCAATGAATCTTTTAGGATGCGGTAATCTGCAAAAGTGGTTTGCCAGTAAAAATCCCATTCCCCATCAAGGTTAACCGGATATGCAAAAGCCTCTTTTTTAGCGGTGTACACACCATTTTGCACAGGCAGTGACCACCCCGCAAATGTTTGTACCATCAACCATAAAAAGAGCAAATTCTTTTTCATTGCATGTTCTTCGATTGCAATATTTATACATTTATATCGCAAAACACAATGTTTACATAAAAATCATGGAATAAGTTGTCACCATTGGTGCATAAATAATGCCTTTTCCTCCTTACAGATGTTATACTTTTATGCAAGTGAAAAAGCAGCATTAATTATGAACAAACCCGTTAACCAGAAAAAACTGAGAACAAGTATAGAACAGCTATTTGCCGGAAACAGAAAAAAAGCATACAACTACAAACAGGTTGCCGCGCACTTTGATATTACAAGCGGAGAGGCCAAAGACTCTATTATTAAAATATTAAAGTCTTTGGAAAAAGAAGGCATCATTGAAGAGATTGCCCCTGGCAAATACACCACACTTTTTGTTTCAACCTTTATCGAAGGGCGGTTGCAAATGACACAAAGGGGAGCCGGCTTTGTGATTCCCAATGAAGGTACCGGTGATATTTATGTTGGCAACGAACATCTGAACACGGCCCTGAATGGTGATAAGGTAAAAGTAAATGTTTTCAGCCAGCGTGGAGGTGACCGTATTTCGGGAGAGATTGTTGAAATTACCCAGCGCAATAAAATGGAATTTGTTGGCGTGGTCCAACTTTCCCACAACTATGCATTCCTTGTTGCAGATGATAGCCGGATGTATGCAGATATCTACATTCCACTCACCAAACTGAACAAGGCAAAAAATGGAGACAAGGCTATTGGAAAAATCACATCCTGGAGTGTTGAAGATAAAAATCCTTTCGGTGAAATTATCGAAGTTATTGGGCGTCCCGGAGAACATGAAACGGAGATGCATGCCATCATTGCTGAATTTGGCTTTTCTATAAAGTTTCCGGAAGTGGTGGAAAAAGAGGCTGAAAAAATTCCGACTGATATTACGAAAGATGAAATAGCCAAACGTAAGGATTTCAGAAAAGTACTCACCTTTACCATTGACCCCGAAGATGCCAAAGATTTTGATGATGCTATATCCTTTCAGCAGGTAAAAGATGGTGTATATGAAATTGGGGTACACATTGCTGATGTTTCGCACTATGTAGTTCCGGGAACCAAACTGGATGAAGAAGCCCTGAACCGTGCAACATCGGTATACCTTGTAGACAGGACAATTCCGATGTTACCCGAAAAATTATCCAACGGGGTATGCTCGTTGAGACCAAATGAAGAAAAACTCACCTTCTCGGCAGTGTTTCAGATGAATGATAATGGCGACATTCTGAGTCATTGGCTTGGCAAAACCGTCATATACTCCGACAGACGTTTTGCATACGAAGAAGCCCAGGAACGAATTGAATCAGGCGAAGGAGATCTTGCCACTGAAATTAACATTCTGAACAATATTGCGAAAAAATTAAAGGAGCGCAGGTTTAAAAATGGTGCAGTAAACTTTGAAACCGAAGAGGTGAAATTCAAACTGGATGAGAACTTTAAACCGGTAGGTATTTTTAAAAAAGTACGAAAGGATGCACATAAACTCATCGAAGAATTTATGTTGCTGGCCAACAGAACGGTGGCCGAAGATGTATTTAAAATGGCAAAGGGCGACAATAAAAAAACCTTTGTATACCGCGTGCACGAGCACCCGAGTGACGAAAAGCTGAAGGTATTCTCCAATTTTGCAGGACGGTTCGGTTACCGGATTCAAACTACTTCAGCCAAGGCCATCGCCCAATCCTTTAATGATTTGCTGACTGAAGTAGAGGGAAAACCTGAGCAAAATATCATTCAGCAAATGGCCGTTCGCAGTATGATGAAAGCGTACTACACCACAAAAAAAACAAGCCACTACGGACTGGCTTTTGACTTCTACACACATTTCACCTCACCTATCCGCAGGTATCCCGATTTAATGGCTCACCGCTTATTGTTTTCATATCTTCACAAAGGAAAATCGGCTGATGAAGCGCAATATGAAGAAATGTGTAAACAATCGTCAGCCATGGAAATACAGGCTGCCGATGCGGAGCGCGCTTCCGTACGGTACAAGCAAGTGGAATACCTGAAAGATTTTATTGGTGACGAGTTTACCGGAATCATTTCGGGGGTGACCGAATGGGGAATGTACGTAGAGATTACGGAATACAAATGTGAAGGGATGATCCGCCTTGCCAATCTTGCCGATGATTTTTATGAATATGATGAAGTGAACCAATGGATTATTGGCAGACGCACCCATAAAAAATACCAGCTTGGAGATCAGGTACAGGTTATTGTGAAAGGCGCTGATACCATCAAACGCCAGGTAGATCTGGACCTTGTTGGAAATGCGGCCGTTGTGCGGGTACAAAAAGCCATGCGCAGGCAGGAAAAAACAAAAGGGAAATCCGGGCGCAATGACAAAAAATCAGGTGGCAAAAAACGGAGAAGATAAGCGAATACAATTGTATGCCACTCATCAACCACTCTTCTTTTTCCGGAAACAAATTCCTTAGAGGCAAACACGTGGAGACTATTGTCCCCGCATTATTTCGCACCATTTCCGTTCCGTATCAACGTGAACGATTGGTGCTGAGTGATGGTGATTTTCTGGACCTTGATTGGATAAAAGATGGGCATACCAAAGTGCTGCTGCTCTTTCATGGGTTGGAAGGCAGTTCCGACTCTCAATACATCAAAGGCATGGGGCTTCATTTTGCCGCAAATGGCTGGGATATCTGTGCGGTTAATTTCCGAACCTGCAGTGGCGAAATGAACAAGGCCCTGCGTACTTACCACAGTGGTGCTACCGATGACGTGAATGAAGTCGTTCAGCATATTGTTGCTCTTCATACCTATGATATAATGGCCGCTGGCGGATTCAGTTTAGGAGGAAATGTGCTGCTCAAGTATCTTGGCGAACAGGTTTTTATCATCCCTTCAATACTCAAAATCGCTTTTGCATTTTCCGTTCCTTGTGATCTGGCCGCCTCTTCCTCCGAAATGGCCAGAATTGAAAACACGCTGTATATGCAACGATTCCTTAAAAGCTTGAGGTACAAAATGAAATACAAGGCCAATCAGTTTAAGGGACAGTTGAACACGGATGGAATATATACCATGCGTACATTTACCCAATTTGACAACCTGTTTACAGCACCTATTAATGGTTTTAAAGATGCTGCCGATTATTATGCAAAATGTAATTCCCTTCAGTTTCTTCCGTTCATCAGGATACCAACCCTAATGGTAAATGCCTTAAATGACCCTTTTTTAACCCCATCCTGTTTCCCAGAAGAACTCGCAGCCTCACATCCCTACCTCCACCTGGAAACCCCGGAATATGGCGGGCATGTTGGTTTTGCAGAACGATTACCCAATGAAACCTATTGGAGTGAGCAGCGAGCCCTTGAATTTATCAGCGGTTTTTGCACATGATGTAAAGCAGTTAGAAAAAATAAACTTATTGGCTATATTGGGCCACTTTTTAAGTAAAACCTGTTTACTTAATAAACGCACTGAATATAAAAATAAACGAAATGAGAACGCTACTACTTGCCTTGATACTATTTGTCGGGAATACCACTTTTGCACAAAAAAACAAAGTACCCTTAAAAGGGTATGATAAGATTGGTGCATACAATAGAAAAGGATGGGCTAAAGTCGAAAAAGCCGGTAAGGTTGGGTTTATCGATAAAACCGGTGCCGAAGTAATTGAATGCATCTATGATGAAATTTATCCGTTTGAAAGAGGCCGGGCTAAAATTGTGAAGGCAGGAAAATTCGGACTGGTGCGCGAAACCGGTGAAGTATTTGTTGATCCAAAATATGATTATATAGGACCGTTTGTAAATGGTTTAGCGATTATTGGCTTGGGCACCAGACGTGGCTTGCTCGATGAAAACGGAGAAGAGGTAGTAGAAGTACAATAACAGTCCATTTTATCAGTACCTTTCTTTCTCTTTCAGCAAAACAATCCGCCCTCTTTTAGCGAAACGATCTTTCAGCGAAACAATCTTCCCCTCTTTTACAAAAAATATTTCCCACCTAAACCATCCGTAAATTAAGGCATCTTCACCTATCCTACTAATCACAATATCCGCCTTAACAAAAAATTTATTTGCGTATATCATTTTTTCTACCGCATATTTGCATTACACAATGACAACTCATCAACACATATCATTTTTAATGAACCGAATGCATAACTGCATGCGAATGTGTTGTGCTATGTGCATCTAAGCACGCATTAAAGGTACTCGTCTCACCTATCTCAAGCTGACGAAACAATCATTTTTAAGTACAAATAAAAACATCCGCATCACAAGTGTATTCTTTTAACACACTTCCGTTTTCTCTAACATCAGGCTGCAACACCTGCGGTATGATGATGCGTATGCGTTGCTCACACGAGCAGCCACAATCCCACCGTTGATAAGGATGCAGGAAGCATCCTGCAACACCGCCAAAATTTCACATCCCGAATAATTCAGTCAATCGATTGCGCCTGTTCCGGTGTTTAATTCCTGCCGCTCATTCACGGCTTTCTGAATGGACCATTCAACAACCATTAAAAAATAACAATATGACAACTTATAAATTAGATACTCAAATCATACACGCTATTCCTGTAGATCCATTAACCGGTGCCATCAGTGTTCCCATTTACCAGACCTCCACATTTGTACAGGATGCCCCTGGCGTTCACAAAGGCTTTGATTATTCACGCAGCAATAATCCCACACGTAAAGCAGCCGAAGACCTCATTGCTTCACTGGAAGAAGGTGATGCCGGATTCGCTTTTGCCAGTGGATTGGCGGCCATTGATGCTGTATTAAAATTACTCAAAGCGGGAGATGAAATAGTAGCCTGTGATGATATCTATGGAGGATCGTTCCGCATCTTTACACATATCTACGAAAAATTTGGTGTAAAGGTAACCTATGTAGATACAACCGATGTGCGCAATGTGATTCATGCCATTACCGATAAAACAAAATTTGTGTGGATTGAAACCCCCACCAATCCGACCCTAAAAATTTCGGATATCAGAGCCATCTCAGCCATTGCACAAACAGTGAATGCACTTCTGATAGTCGACAATACATTTGCTTCTCCCATTTTACAACAACCCATCACATTGGGAGCGGATATTGTAATTCACAGTGCCACCAAATACCTGGGCGGACATTCTGATATCATCGCGGGGGCCGTTGTTACCCGAACGAAGGAGCTCAGCGAGAAGCTCAAGTTTATCCAAAACTCATCGGGTGCCGTGCTTGGTCCGTTTGATTCCTGGTTGCTCATCCGTGGAATTGAAACGCTTGCATTGCGGGTACAAAAACATGCCGACAATGCACAGCGCATTGCTGAATTCTTAAGTAAACAACCATCTATCGACAAATTGTATTACCCCGGACTGGAGAACCACACAAATCATGAAATTGCAAAAAAACAGCAACGCGCTTTTGGCAGTGTAATATCATTCTCATTGAAAGAAGACACTTTACAGGCAGCCGAACATTTTGTGACCTCAACCAACTTGTTCAAACTGGCCGAAAGTTTAGGTGGCATCAAAAGTCTGATTTGCCATCCCGCGCAAATGACCCATAAATCGATTCCGGCAGAAACCCGCCAGGCATCCGGGGTACAGGATTCGCTCATCCGTTTATCGGTTGGATTGGAGGACGCTGATGATTTAATCAATGACCTCAAACAGGCATTCACCGGCATTCATATTTTACAGGCAGAACAGGCGCACGCAGCCGAAGTCTGTTAGTAGCATACAACATGCCTCGTTTTAACTATTCTCTCATTTAATATTTTAACAAACAACCAAAATTATACAGCAATCAGTGAACAATATCAACAGCAACAATCTCAAATTGATTTCCGACTTTGAAACAAAACATTCGTTCATTGTTTTTCCGGAAGACATCAATTATGCAGGAACACTCTTCGGAGGCAAAGTACTTGCCGAAATGGACTTAACAGCGCTTAAGGCTGCCCGCAGGGTATTGTATGGAACCGAATGTGATGGTGCAGTGACGGTAAGTGTAGATAAGGTTGACTTTATTTCTCCTGCTCATTTGGGGGATATCATAGAGTTAACTGCTTATATCCGTAACCTCGGCCGCACTTCCATCGAAATATACATCCATGTGGCGAAGGAAAACCATTTGGGTGAGGTGGCCGTAATCTGTGATGCCACATTTGTTTTTGTTGCTGTGAAGAATGCCAAACCGCATCCTCACAATTGTTTGCTGCTCAATAATCAATCTTCTAACTAATTGTACCATGACCAAACAAAAACTTAAAATAGGACTCTTCGGATACGGCTGCGTAGGCAGTGGCCTGTATGATGTGCTCAACCGCACTCCCGACTTCAATGCTGAAATTGTTAAAATTTGTGTGAAGGATAAACACAAACTTAGGAATATTCCTGCACATCATTTTACGTATGATAAAAATGAGTTGCTCAATGATGACAGCATCAATGTGATTGTTGAACTTATTGACAATGCCGATGATGCTTTTGACATAGTGACCAGCGCACTCCGCAAAAAAAAGGCGGTAGTAACTGCCAACAAAAAACTGCTGGCCGAACATTTCACGGAATTATACCTGTTGCAGCAAGAGTATAACACCCCATTGTTGTATGAAGCCTCCGTAGGTGGAGCCATTCCCATTATCCGTACACTCGAAGAGTATTACGATAATGACACCTTAAGTTCCATCGAAGGCATCCTGAACGGAACCACCAATTTTATCCTCACCAAAACGGCCAATGAAGGAAAAGGTTATGCCGAAGTATTGCAAGAAGCACAGAAACTTGGTTTTGCCGAAAGCGACCCGACACTGGATGTGCAGGCCTTTGACCCGAAATACAAACTCACCATCCTGCTTGCACATGCTTTTGGATTGATTGTAAAACCGGAAGAAATATTGAACTATGGAATTCATCACCTCACCGAAAGGGATGTACAGTATGCCGGAGAAAAAGGCTATAAACTCAAATTGGTGGCGCAGGCAACCAAAGAGGATTCACAAGTCAAAGCCTTTATCATTCCTAAATTTGTACAGGCTGATGATGCATTTTTTACGGTAAACAATGAATTTAATGCCATACAAATAGAAGCTGCTTTCAGCGACAAACAATTGCTGAAAGGAAAAGGAGCCGGCAGTTATCCCACCGCAGCTGCTGTTTTATCTGATATCTCCGCACTCAGTTACGACTACCGTTATGGTTACCGAAAAATTGAACAACACCAGCAAGTCTCACTCAACAATGATGTATTGTTGAACGTGTATCTCCGTTATACCAACACCGATATTTTTGAGGTATTGAATTTTGAAACAGTGGAAGAAGAATTTGTGAGCCGGGAGTATAAATACATTATCGGTAAAGTATCCCTCCAGCAATTGCTGAATGCTGACTTGAATAACCGAAGTGATATTTTTATTGCAGAAGTTCCGGAACCTACTGTAATTCCATCGCTTGCTAAAACCGCAACAGCCGTTTTGGAAAATAGTTTGTAGGGCTTTATCTTTAGGGTATGCGAGTGTATTATGCCCCATACCTTAAAGATTTCGCAAGACAAAAGCGAAACACCCCCACAAAAGGTGAAGCAGAACTTTGGCGTCATTTAAAAGGAGATGAATTATCAGGTGTTGACTTTCACCGACAGAAGCCGATTGGAAAGTACATTGCCGATTTTTATTCGCACGATGTGTTACTGGTGATTGAAGTGGATGGAGCAAGCCATTATTCTGTTGATATGCTATTTAAAGATGCGAAGAATACTGAGCATATAGAAAATATTGGCATCACTGTTTTACGATTTACGGATGAAGAAGTGCTGGAGAATACTGCTTCGGTTCTGCAAGCTATAAGGGATTATATCATTAGGTTTCGGTTGAAACACCCTAAAGAATAGTCTTCTGTGCTCAACAAAGGGATGGCTTTCAGCCATTCCTCTTTCTATCTCGCGAGGTTCCCTTCCTATTAAGTAAGGGCTAGGGATGGTGTCCACGCACAACTATGCAAGAATGCCAACCTTACTCATAATAATAAACCCTTTTCACACGCTGTGAAATGGAAGTGAGTACCTCATACGGAATGGTGCCGATTTTATCTGCTACACTGTTCAGGTCATTTTCATTTCCAAAGATGATCACCTCATCACCTTCTTTTACATCCACACCCGTCACGTCCAGCATAGTCATGTCCATACATATACTCCCAATTGTGGGAACCCGTTTGCCATTAATGAGCATACTGCCTTTTCCATTGCCCAGTTTTCGGTTCAATCCATCAGCATATCCGATAGCAACTGTTGCAATCAGAGAATCTTTATTCACCACACCTCTCCTGCTGTAACCAATGGTTTCATGAGCCTTTACATTGCGCAATTGCGATACAACGGTTTTAAGGGTACCGATAGGTTGCAGTTGTTTCTGCAAACCGGCCGATGGATCAATACCATATAATCCGATTCCTAATCGCACCATATCAAATTGTGCATCCGGAAACCGTACAATTCCGCTGCTGTTTAAAATATGTTGCAGGATTGGATAGTCGAATGCTGAGATAATTTGTTCAGCAGTGCGTTTATATGTAGTGATCTGTTGCTGCGTAAATTCATCATGCTTCTTCTCCTCACTGGCCGCTAAATGGGCAAATACTGATTTGATGCGGATATTCGGATACTTCTTCAACGTAGTTATCAATGTGTCAATCTGATCTTCATCAAAACCCAATCGTTTCATCCCGGCATCCACTTCAATATGAATACTTACTTCTTCTCCATCACTCGATTTAACCAGTTGTTCGAGAATAAAAAAATTATAGATCTCCGGTTCAAGGTTATATTCCAGGATCTGATCAAAACTTGAAACCTCCGGATTCATAACCATCACTGGTGATTTAATTCCTGCTTTACGCAGTGCCACTCCTTCATCGGCATATGCAACCGTTAAGTAATCAATGCGATTAAACTCAAGCACTTTCGCTATTTCATAACTTCCCGCTCCGTAACTAAACGCTTTCACCATGGCCATTAACTTCACTCCCGGCTTCAATTTGCTCCGGTATGCATTGAGATTATGGACCAGTGCATTCAAATTAATTTCCATCACCGTTTCATGCACCCGCCTTTCAAATAGTTTGCTGATCTTTTCGAAGTGAAATTTTCGGGCTCCTTTCAGCAATACAATCTCATTGTTATAATCCACTGCCGAAAACTGTTCAATAAATGCAGCCGTATCGGAATAAAAAACAGCAGATGAATCGAACAGCACCGCATGTTTGGATATCACCGAGCCGATTCCAATCAACCGTTGGATTCCTTTCTGCCGGATTAATTTGGCTACTTCTGTATACAACGCAACTTCTTCTTTTCCCGTTTCTAAAATATCTGAAACGATTAAGGTGCGTTTGTATCCCGAGCTTTGCTGCTCTACGAAATCCAACGCAATACGTAATGAATGCAAATCGGAACTGTAACTGTCATTAATGACTACACAATTATTGATTCCTTCCTTAAGTTGCATGCGCATTTCTACCGGTTGCAATTCTTCAAACCGCGATAAAATATCCGTTGATGCACGCTGCAAACACATTAAGAATGCGAAACACGTACATGCATTTTCGATAGATGCTTCATCCGAAAAAGGAATGCGCACACTCAAAATGCGTGAACCTGAGCGAGACTGGATAGTGGTATGGGTTCCTTGACTGATTGTTTGCAGGTATAATTGCGCACGCTCATTTACACGCGACCATGTATACAACTTTACTCCCGGATGTGTTTTCTTGAATTGTTCCAGTTTTTTTGCAACAAGAGGTTGTTCATCACATGCAACAAGAATATCTGCAGTTTCAAACAATTTAAATTTCTCATTCAGCTTTTCCTGCCTGCTTGCAAAACCCTCATCATGTGCTTCACCCAGCATGGTGAAAATGCCAATGTTCGGCTTGATGATACGCTGCAATTTTTCCATCTCATGGGGTTTGGAAATTCCTGCTTCAAAAAAACCCAGATCATGCTGTTCACCTAACTGCCATACAGAAAGGGGAACACCAACCTGTGAATTGTAACTTTTGGGATTCCGGGCAACGTTTATATCTTCTCGTAACAGTTGGTACAGCCATTCTTTTACAATCGTTTTTCCATTGCTTCCGGTAATACCCACTATGGGAATCGTAAATTGTGCCCGGTGCCATGCCGCTAGTTGCTGCAACGTTTCAGATGTATTGGCTACCGAAAGAATATTGGCATCTTTCAACACAGCCAACATGCTGATAGAAACGATCGAATCTTTTTCAATGATAAAATTACGGACCCCGGCATCATATACATCCTGCAGGTACCGGTGACCATCATTGCGCTCACTTTTAATGGCAAAAAACAAACTGGTTTCCGGGTATATTACCTTTCGACTATCGATTAGCAAATGTTCTATCCACGCTGTTCCTCCTTCGCGCTGCACGAAGTCACTCTGAATTGCTTTGTGTATCTGTTCTATGGTGTAACCCATGTTGCTGTTGTATGTTATGTTTACATTCCCTTAGGGAATACTTTCTTATGCTGTACCATCCTGAAGTTTCTTCATATTCACCATCAATACCAAACCCGAAAGCAGCAAAAACAGTGACATGACCAGAAAGGCCCAAATCATATGATTGCCAAATGTAAAGAAAGGCATCGAAAACAAGAAAATGAATAGTGTGCGGGTAAGGACGTTGGCCATATTCAAAATACTGTTCACACGTCCCATCAGTTCATTGGGAATATGGTTAAACAAATACGTAAGCCGCAATACGCGTATACCTGCATTGGTAAAGCCCAATATAATGGAGATGGCATAAATGACCAATACACTTTTACTGGTAAAAGCCCAGAAGAAAATCCCTGCAGTAATCATCGTGAGAATAATTACTGCCTTCACAGTGTGTGTGGCAGAAAAAACTTTACTCACAAACAGGCCGGCAAACAGTGCTCCAATGGCATATATTAAATCTGCAGCTGCAAAAACGCTTCCCTGCTCCTCCAAATGTCGTTCTACATAACCGGGCAATACGGAATGCAACTCCACCAACAGCATAGCAAATACCGAATAGGAAAACAGTCCGAATATTAAAAACATGGGATGTTCCTTTAAATAAGAAAACCCACTCACCACACGTGTCCATATATTCCCCAACTCTATGCTTGCCTGCTTTACGGGGGTATACCGGATCATCATCACCAATATTGCGGCAATAAAATAAGTGATTGCATTGAGCATGAAAATTTCCCAGATCTCCCAGCGTGGAATCGCAAACGGCAGATCCATTTCAAACCCGAACAACTTCCCTTTTCCGGAAGCAACACCTTCAATTAACAATGCAGCAAAAGCTCCCGAAAGAATAGAAGTACTTTGCCCTACCACTTCAATATTGGAATTAACCTTATTGTAAAACTCAGGCTCCGTAATCTCATGACCAAAAGCATATAGTGTTGGAAAATGAATATTATAGCTGAGCATGGTAATTCCAAAAACCGTCATTATCCAAAAATCGCTTAGCGCTCCATTCAGATACCCCATTACGGAAATAGCCAGTATCAATACCCCGCATATCAAGTTTGTTCCTAGAAAATTTGCCTTACGGCTAAACCGGTCGACAAGGGTCCCCGCATACAAACCAAAAAATAATACGATTGCAGTGATGATACCATAAGATACATTGAAATAAGTACCCGACTGACTTTTGGTAAAATACCACGGAATGGCAATCATGCTTATACCTTGGGCAAAACCGCTGATGCCGTTGGCGGTAAAGAGTAAGTTTAAGGATTGTTTATTTTTCACGTTCTTTGTGTCAAAGATAATATTATCGTTTGCTGCATTCATGCACAACTTGTAAACGATAAGTCAGTAACCGTGAATCTGCCATTTAAAAAAACATATACTCCACAGCAGGCCATGCTTAAGGCTGCAAGCTATTGTGCCTATCAGGAACGTTGTTACAAGGAAGTGGAAGACAAACTGAGTGAGTGGGGTATATACGGAACTGATGCCGGAGAGATTATGATTAAACTCTCAGAACAAAACTACCTCAATGAAGAACGTTTTGCCAAGGCATTTGCAGGTGGAAAGTTTCGGGTAAAAAAATGGGGTCGCAACAAAATCAGAATGGAGCTCAAACAACGCAAGATTTCAGATTATTGCATCAAAAGCGGATTAGCCGAAATTGACGATGATGTTTATCTCAATACCATACAGGAAGTAGCACTCGATAAATGGGAACAAACCAAACAGCCCAATATCATTGCCAAACGATATAAAGTATATCAATACCTAGCAAGCCGTGGATTCGAAAATGAATTGATTCAACCCATCCTGAAAAAACTTAAATAACCAACAGGAATCAAAAATTCCGTCAGGAACAACACATCACTCCCGACTAAGCTCTAAAAACTGTATCGCGCAAAAAATGTATCGTCCCTAACGGGACTTAATCTGTTTTCCTATCATCTTTCTTCCCATATTTTGTCCCTAACGGGACAAATATGAAAAGATCCTTTTCATCTAAATCATTTCTCTCAATAACTCAATAACCCATTAACTTAATAGCTCAATTACTTACTTATTGATAAACTTCGGATTGATGAGATTCTCAACATTAAAAACTTCATCCCATTTATCCTGTGTGATGAGCTTTTGTTCTACAACCACAATGTCGTGTACTGATTTTCCCGTTTCCAGTGCCTCTTTGGCTATGGCCGAACATGCTTCGTAACCTAACATTGGATTTAATGCTGTAACAATCCCAATGCTGTTCATCACCATATTCTTGCATACTTCTTCATTTGCGGTAATGCCTAAAATACATTTATCGACCAGTGAATGCAAAACGTTTGATAAATAGGAAAGTGAGGTAAATAAACTAAAGCCGATAATTGGCTCCATCACATTTAACTGTAATTGTCCTGCCTCGGCAGCCATACTGATGGTAACATCAGCACCAATCACATAATAGCAGGTTTGGTTCACGGCTTCCGGCATCACCGGATTCACCTTACCCGGCATGATGCTCGATCCGGGCTGCAGGGGTGGCAAATTAATTTCGTTCAGTCCGGTGCGCGGACCGGAAGATAACAATCGTAAGTCGTTGCATATTTTCGAGATCTTAATTGCACTCCGCTTAAGTGTACCAGAGATTTGCACATAAGCACCGGTATCAGATGTTGCTTCAATTAAATCTTCCGCTAGTGTGCAGGGAATACCTGAAATATCAGCCAAATATTTTGTACATAATTCTGGATATCCATCGGGCGCATTGATGCGTGTACCAATGGCTGTTGCCCCCATGTTTATTTCGCAAATTAATTGTTGTGCTTCCTTCAAGCGTTGCATGTCTTCGCGCACTGTAGTAGCCCAGCCATGAAACTCCGCTCCTAATGTCATAGGTACAGCATCCTGCAATTGTGTTCTGCCCATCTTTAACACATGGTTAAACTCAATTGCTTTTTTATCAAATGCCTTTTGCAGTTTGTCGAGTACGGCAATGTATACTTCAATCTTTCGGTACAGGGCAATTCTGAATGCTGTTGGGTATGCATCGTTGGTCGACTGCGAACAGTTCACATGATTATTAGGATGGAGGTGGTCATACTCTCCTTTTGCAAAACCCATATGCTCCAATCCTATATTGGCAATCACCTCGTTGGCATTCATATTACATGAAGTTCCTGCCCCCCCCTGAATCATGTCACTCACAAATTGTTCGGTGTATTCACCTGCGATTAATTTATCACAAGCAAAACAGATTGCTTCACAAATCTTGTCATCCAACACACCACAATCCCGATTGGCCAATGCTGCTGCCTTCTTCACATAACCCCAGGCTTGTATAAATAATGGCTCCTTTGAAATCGGAATACCGGTAATATTGAAATTATCAAGTGCCCTTACCGTTTGCACACCATAATATACTGATTCAGGAATATCCAGTTCTCCCAGAAAATCATGCTCTTTTCTCATGAGTTGTTAATCGATTAGTTTTCAAATAAAGTTTTTAAATGAAACAAAACCATGTTTACTGTCCACATTCCTTTTGTGGTTAAAAATAAGGTTGCAGGTTGCAATATTCGTTCAACATGTTTGCATGCTACTACTAACTCGATCACCTGCCCTACTTCTTAACCTTAAATGTTTGGCTTGCAGGATACGAGTCATAAAAACTTGCCACTGTCCAGTGATACAAACCATTATCCGTTGTTAATCCTTCTAAATCCGCAGCCGAGATCCTTACAATACCTCCATACTTGGTGATTCCGGTGTTTACATTCGTGGAAAGCGACCATGATTTAATATTGGTGTTGGATAAAGGATTACCGGCAATCTGTAATGTCCAAGGCGTTTCACAAATAGTTCCATCTGTTGTCCATGCAATCTCATATGTTTTGCCTCCTGACAAATCAATGGTTTCGCACATTACCGGAGTCACCAGTCGGGGATAACACCCGCTTCCCGTTTTTGCCTTTACAATGGATGTATCACATTTTACAGTTGGGGCTGTAGTGGTGGTGCCTGTTGTAGTTGTAGTCGCAGAGGAATCTGAACTATCTTTTTTGCAGGTAAAATGAATTGATGTGATGAGTAAAAAGAACAAGAGTGTAGTTGTTTTCATAAGCCATATACTTTTGTTTTACAAAACTATACAACATTTTTTAGATAAATGCTCATTTATTCAATGGGAGACTGACGCATTTGTTTGATTGTCGATGAACGCTTTTTGGAAGACAGTCTTTTTTCAACCGATGCTTTTGACGGTTTTGTAGCTTTCCTTTTTTTCTTTACCACAAAGCATTTATTCAAGATATGGTACATTTTTTTAAGGGCAACTTCTTTATTCCCCAATTGGGTACGCTCGGTTTGTGATACAATTTGCAATACACCTTCATTGGTCAGTTTTCTCTCCAGTTTTTGCAACAACAATTCTTTCTCATCCTTGCTAAGTAAGGTCGACTGGGGAATTGAAAAATCGATCTGAACTTTGGTGGATACCTTGTTTACATTTTGCCCGCCTGCTCCACCGCTGCGACTGGTTTTGAACACAAATTCCTTACTTAAAAACGGGGCTTTAAAATGCATGGTTATGATTACTGAGGAAAGTAGTTATACTCTGCCCGGATTTCCTGACGTGTTTTATTGAGCACGTTCACATCCATTTTGATATCGGTATACGGTCTGTTGTTGCTCGCTTTTTGTGGTTGCTTCACAATACTGTCCGCAAACTCCATACCTTTCATAATGAAACCAAACACAGTGTAGTTGCCATTCAAATGTGTCGCACCGGTATTGGACAATACAATGTAAAACTGCGAACCACTGGATGCTTTGGCAGGATTATTATCTCTTGCTGCGCCCACTGCTCCACGAATATGTTTGAATTTCACAGCATCTATTTCAGCAGGAATGGTATAACCCGGACCACCGAAACCATCATTAGTCGTATCAGCATCTTTCGAGTTCGGATCACCTCCCTGGATCATAAAATTCGAAATGCAGCGGTGAAAAGTGGTATTATCATAGAAACCTGACTCCGCCAGTGATAAAAAGTTGTTGCGATGCAAAGGTGTTTCCTTATTCAACCACATGTACAGGGAACCAAATGATGTTTTGATTTCTATAACCTTTTCTACAGTATCTGTTGATCCCGTTGTGGTAGACGTTGTGGTAGTTGTTGTGGTTGTACCATCAGAAGAGTCTTCCTTTTTACAGGATAGAACCATTAAGCTTATTCCGATACAAACAAAGAGTAAACGTTTCATAGTATTCAATTTTAACGAAGATAACAAAAACATAAAAAAGGCATAGCGAAATTCCCTATGCCTTCTTTTTATTGTTTATCCCTACTCCTGATTGACAAACTCAAACTGTTGCTGCTCATTCAATGCAATCAGGATATCTGAATCCTTTTTAATTGTTCCCATCAATATGGATTTCGATAATTCATTGAGAACTCTTTTTTGCAGCACTCGTTTGAGTGGACGTGCCCCAAATTGCGGATCATACCCCAACTGCGCCAGCCAATCAAGTGCTTCATCTGTTGCGCTTAAGGTTACCCCCTGCTCCGTTAATGTTTGCTGAATACCTTTGAACTGGATATTGACAATCTCCCGCACATCTTCCCTGCTCAACGGGGTAAACACCATCACATCGTCAATCCTGTTTAAGAACTCCGGACGGATGGTATGTTTCAACAGCTCCATTACTCCTGCTTTTGCTTCAGCAATTTTTTCGTCCTTGTTATACTCATTGTAGTCTTCAAACTTTTCCTGAATGATATGAGAACCAATATTGGATGTCATGATGATGATGGTGTTTTTAAAATTGGCCACCCTTCCTTTATTATCGGTTAACCTGCCATCATCTAATACTTGCAACAGTATATTAAAAACATCAGGATGTGCTTTCTCTATTTCATCCAACAGGATAACGGAATACGGACGTCTGCGCACGGCCTCTGTTAGCTGTCCGCCTTCCTCATAACCCACGTATCCCGGAGGTGCTCCGATCAAACGGCTTACCGTATGTTTTTCCTGGTATTCGCTCATATCAATGCGCACCATAGAGGTTTCCTGGTTAAACAAATACCCGGCAAGTGCTTTCGCCAGTTCTGTTTTACCCACACCTGTTGTTCCTAGAAAGATGAATGAACCGATTGGCTTTTTAGGGTCACTCAATCCTGCCCTGCTTCTCCGGATAGCATCCGATATAGCTTCGATGGCCTCTTCTTGTCCCACAACCCGCTTATGCAATTCATCTTCGAGATGCAGTAATTTTTCACGTTCACTTTGCAACATCCGTGTAACAGGAATGCCTGTCCAGCGAGCTACCACATCAGCAATGTCTTCGCTGGTTACTTCTTCTTTCACCATGGCATTATCGCCTTGCTGCTCAATCAATTTTTGCTGAAAATCCTGCAACTTGCTTTCGGCTTCTTTCACCTTTCCATATCTTATCTCCGCAACTTTTGCAAAATCGCCATTCCGTTCGGCCAGCTCTGCTTCATGTTTGAGGTTTTCAATTTCCTGTTTGGATTGCTGAATGCCGTCCACTACCTGCTTCTCACTTTGCCATTTGGCCTTGAGTGAATTTCTTTCGGATTGCAGGTTCGACAAATCTTCGCTCAACTGCTTAACCTTATCCGAATCCCCTTCTCGCTTGATTGCTTCGCGTTCAATTTCAAGCTGCATGATTTTACGTTCCAGTTGGTCCAGTTCTTCAGGGACAGAATCAATCTCAAGCCGCAATTTGGAGGCCGCCTCATCCATCAGGTCAATAGCTTTATCGGGTAAAAAACGATCGTTGATATACCGCTGTGATAATTCAACGGCTGCAATAATTGCTTCGTCTTTAATTCGTACTTTATGATGCACTTCATACCGCTCCTTCAGTCCGCGTAAAATGGAGATGGCACTTTCAGTATCCGGCTCTTCCACATATACTTTCTGAAAACGTCTTTCGAGCGCTTTGTCCTTTTCAATATAACGTTGGTATTCGGCCAACGTTGTTGCACCTATGGAGCGTAGTTCACCACGGGCCAATGCCGGTTTTAGAATATTGGCTGCATCCATCGCTCCTTCACCTCCGCCACCTGCGCCTACCAGTGTATGAATTTCATCAATAAACAATACGATCTCTCCATCACTGTCTATCACTTCCTTCACTACCGCTTTCAAACGCTCTTCAAACTCTCCCTTATATTTGGCACCAGCAATCAATGATCCCATATCGAGTGAAAAAATCTGTTTTGATTTCAGGTTTTCGGGGACATCACCACTCACAATACGGTGTGCCAGACCTTCGGCAATGGCCGTTTTACCTACACCGGGTTCACCTATCAACACCGGATTATTTTTGGTTCTGCGCGATAGAATCTGCAACACACGCCTTATTTCTTCATCGCGCCCGATAACAGGATCAAGTTTGCCGGCTTTGGCCAGTTCATTCAAATTTTTAGCGTATTTATTGAGTGCGTTGTATTGTGCTTCCGCACCTTGCGATGTTACTTTCTTATCACCACGCAATTCTGTTATCGCTTTCTTTAAATCTTTTTCGTTTACACCTGCATCTTTGAGCAAAGTGGATACCTGATCGCCTGCAGTCAATAGACCCAGCAACAGCAACTCTATTGCAACAAACTCATCTCCGAATGTTTTCAGAAAAGACTCGGCTTTGCTAATTGCCTGATTGGCTCCATTGCTTAGGTACTGCCCTGCACCACCCGATACTTTAGGATAACTGCTAACCACCGCATCAACGGTTTGTTCCAACCGTGCCGGATTTACATTCATCTTTTTCAATAAAAAAGAAATAACGTTTTCGTCCGTTTCCAGCAATGCCTTCAGTAAATGCCCTGTTTCAATGGATTGATGCGTATTGCCGGCCGCCAGTTCCTGCGCATATTGTACCGCTTCCTGCGATTTGATTGTAAAATTATTGATATTCATTGTTGTTACTTTTCTTAAAATAATCCCGGTTCTTCATCGCCACATCAAGGGTTGTTTCTTCTTTCAAAATTCCATATTTTGAACATCATTCTACACGGTGCCCGTCAGGTTTTCACTATTCCTCAAATCCGTCTCCAATCAACGATTTGCTGCAATAATGTCTCAACCCAAAGTATATAAATGAAAAGTTGGCTTGAATCCGCTAATTCAAACCAACTTTTCTAACTTTTTCAGGCCAAAAAGACTGTTTCTGCTTTTATTCAAATTGGGTAATATCTTCCCTACTTTTTTATCATGAGGTAAATTCCTCCTCCAATGAGTGCCAGCAAACCAAGAATAGGACTCATTACTAAAACCATTGCGAGTAAAAGCAGCGGTACTGCAAGAATAGCAACCCATGCCATCCATTTCCCTTTCTGGTGTGTTTTACGAATCGCTAAAAGGGCTATTATGCCTAATATCAATGCAACTATTGGTGTTACCAACAACAATGCTCCCCATATAAAAGCAGGTAATAACGAGAGCGCTATTGCACCAGCAACAGCAAAAAATATAAGTGCACATACAAACGCAATAACAGCTGTTACATTCCTATTCTGCGGTCCCGGCTCCACCTTTGGTTTTTGGGAAGCTTCAGGTATGGCATTCTCCTTTGGTTTTACCTTTTTAACATGCAACTCTCCATAAAGTACCATTGCCGAAAACAATCCCGTTATAACTAACCAGGTATTGTAAAAACTTTGACCGGTTCGGGCGCTGAACGAAAACAGAAAAGCAGGTATGATGGCAAATAGGGTACACATGGCTATGGTACCAAGAATCATAGCGACAAGCGCAATCCCCTTGCCTTTTTCCTTGTTTACCTTTATTTCTTTCCAGCCTTTTCGAGCATATGCAAAGGCCAGCACACCAAACCCTGCCGATACATAAACCAAGGCAATAGGATTGGACCATAATATAAAACCCACGAGAACTCCCAGCAATACTGTTCCTGCTGAAACCAATGTGCTTTTATTCCACTTCCTTTCCACGGATTGTTGTTCCATCGAATCAGCAGGCAGGGGCTTAATGGCTAGTGATTCACGTGTTATTTCTGTATTTAATTCCGTATGTATCCCACTGTGTTTTGACTGAAGGTACGAGTTGGTATCTGAATAAATAATATCCGGAATGGCCGAAACACTTGCGGATTCAGGAATCTTATGATCTGCCAATGCTGTTTTCCGTGAATCACCTGTCAACACATGTTTGGATAACTTATGGTTAACCGGCTGTTGGGAAACATGTGCTACCCTTATTTTTTTTAAGCCACCATATCGCTTACTACACGATGTTAACTGTACAAAAATCAATAAAAAAAGAAGACACCGTGAGTAGTTCATTTGCTGTGGGGTAAGGTAGGTGATTATTTCTTTGAATTGTAACCTACTGAAATTCCCATCTTGAAACCTTCGCGCGTGGGAATGGTTGCCCATATATTAAAAGGAATATTCATTTTACCCGATTTAAGTGTCTTCCCGATGGCGAACACCAATGCGGAAGTAAACTCCGCGTCTCCTCTGCTGTCAAGTGTTTTGGTCAACTCATGGGAACCCAAACCATTGTTAATGAGCTCATCTTGCGTATAATATTTACCATTTACATTGGCTAAATCCGCATAAGGAGCAATACCGATGGATGGACCGATGGCTATTTCCCAGCCGTATTTATTATTTCTGAATCCATTGAGTATGGTAAGGCTTGGAATCACCATCTGCTGGTCAACACCGGTTAACATCGGAATGAATTCAAACAACGCCTGGTAATTTCCTTCATTCAGGTATTGTTTCTCAAACTGGTAACCAAACTGGAACATTGCCGGATAGGCCTCAAAACCACCGTTTGATTTATCATCACCCAAACGTCTGGCCTGCGTGCCAAAAACAAAGCTGTAGCCAAAACGTGGACCCTGCAAATTCAGCCTCGCCTTATCCGGATTGTTGATTGAATTTTCGTAATCAAACTTCTTGGTTAAGCGGGTTTGTAATTCCTCATCCACTTTGCGTCCGAACATTTTTTGGATCGAAATGCCGGCCATTGCCTGTACTTCCAAGGGAAAGTTGAGAAACTCCGTTACAACAGATCGTTCAACCGTTCCTTCCTTTACATTGATTAACCTGAAGGTAGCAATAATGGTTTGACCGTAAAGCTCTACACTTCCGGTATACATAAAATCCGTCTGGATAATGTTACCTACTTCGAGCAGACACATTTTCCCATAACAGTTGGTAATGTTAAGCTTATTTTTTTCAATGAGATACGTCACATCATACCTGTCGGTCACATCAAAGGTGTCGAGTTTCTCCAGCTCAACCCTCACGAGATTTCCCATTTGTGTGGCATCGAGTTCAATGCCTTTGGTATCAATATTTAATACGGTAATAGTTGGGCGTTTTCCGGCCGCAAAAGTTTGAGTGGAGCACATCACTAACATCATAATGAACATGCGGGTAATTGTTGTTTTCATAATTTGTTAAAAATTTACGTCAGCAAAACTCACCCTGTTTTGAGCGTAGAAAAAACGGCTTTCTGCAAATCGCCAAAGTATTTTTAGTACTTTTTACTACAAAAACAATCTTCCCTCCCCATTTTTGCATTTTTTGCAAATAGTACGGAACCAATTAG
The DNA here is from genome assembly GCA_040387195.1 of Bacteroidota bacterium. Lineage (GTDB taxonomy): Bacteria > Bacteroidota > Bacteroidia > UKL13-3 > UKL13-3 > UKL13-3. The sequence goes on along the minus strand of JAZKEF010000013.1, from coordinate 123,134 downwards.
TATTTTGCACTACAAATAAGCCTATCAAACTTTCACACTTCCCATGAGTAATGCCAAAGAGATACAACTCGCTTTTCTGCAAAAGGTAAAATCAACATTATCCGAAACTGTTTCTTTCGTAGACGAATTAGCGGATTTACTTGGGACCAGTACCGACAGTACCTACCGGAGATTGCGAGGTGAAACATTCCTTGGAATTGATGAAATTGCGGCTATTTGCGCACATTTTAAGGTTCCTTTTGATTCAGAATCGAAACGGTCAGGGGAAACGGTAACGTTCTCATTCAACCGGTTACGTGATAGGAAAGATGGATTCGCGGATTGGCTGGAAGCGATGAGTGCAGATGTAAAACGTATAGCCTCAATAAATGACAGCAACATCCTGTATGCTGCAGATGATGTGCCACCCTGGCACCATTTCAACAATGATGAACTTATTTGTTTCAAAATATTTTACTGGCAAAAGAGCATTCTGAATACGCCCGAACTGCAAAACAAGGACTTCGATACCAGCCTTATTCCCGCGCAACTTATCAGTCAGGCCAAGGAAATGCTGAAAGACTACAATCAGGTTACTTCAGCCGAAATATGGACTGAAGATACGCTGAACAGTACGCTGAAACAGATAGAGTATTTTTGGGAAAGTGGTTTCTTTCAGAGCAAGGAAGTGGCAATACGGATGTGCGATCATATTGATGCAGAAATTGATCTCCTGAAACTAAAAGCTGAAAAACAATCCAAGCTGGTGGGTGACAATGAAAGCGGTGCGGAAAATTTCTCCTTGTACCAAAGTGAGGTAATGGTGGGCAACAACAGTATCCTGGTAACGTTGGGGAAACATAAAAAAATGGCTTATGTAAGCAACAATACATTTAACATGATGAGCACCTTCGACCCGGGATTCATTACTGAGAATGAGTTGTGGCTCAAAAACTTAATGAATAAATCCATCCTGATCAGCGGAGTGAATGAAAAGCAACGAAACCGCTTTTTCAAGGTGCTGAAGGAAAAAATTGAAGCCCAGCGAAACCGCATTAAATAATCTGATACCCTTATATTCGCACTTTTATTATCTACATGAAATTAGCCGACCGCGTAAACTATATCAACGAACCACAAACGATTGCCATGGCCAAGCTCAGCAGAGAACTTGCTGCACAAGGACATGATGTAATCAGTTTAAGTTTGGGAGAACCCGACTTTACCACTCCTGCCCATATTAAGGATGCTGCCAAAAAAGCCATTGATGATAATTTCTCTTATTATACTCCCGTAGCCGGAATTCCGGAATTGCGTGAGGCTATCGTCAATAAGTTTAAACGCGATAACCAGCTCGACTTTACGGTTGATAATATCATTGTTTCAACAGGGGCCAAACACAGCATCATGAATACCATTATGGCATTGGTGAACAAAGGAGATGAAGTGATCATACCGACACCATACTGGGTAAGCTACTCCGAAATGGTGCGGCTGATGGAAGGTTCTCCTGTTTTTATTGACGCCACGGTTGAACAACAATATAAAATTACGGCCGCCCAACTTGAAGCAGCCATTACACCTAAAAGTAAGGTGTTCATGTTTTCTTCTCCATGTAATCCCACAGGCAGTGTATACAGCAGAGAAGAATTAGCTTCACTAGTGAGTGTATTTGAAAAACATCCCGGCATTTATATCATTGCCGATGAAATCTATGAGTTCATCAATTTTGCAGGTAAACATGAAAGCATCGCTCAGTTTGATTCTATTAAGGACCGCGTGATTACCATTAACGGTTTATCCAAAGGATATGCGATGACGGGTTGGAGACTCGGATACATGGCCGCCCATAAGGAAATTGCAAAGGCCTGCGAAAAGATCCAGGGCCAGTATACTTCGGCTACGAACAGTATTGCGCAAAAAGCTGCTGTAGCTGCACTGAATGGTGATATGAAACCCAGCATGGAGATGGTGACTGCCTTTAAGCGGAGACGCAACCTCATTTTGGAAGAAGTGAAACAAATTCCGCATTGGGTATGCAACAATCCCGAAGGTGCCTTTTATTTGTTTCCGGATGTAAGTTATTATTTCGGGAAAACAATTGACGGGAAAACGATTGAAACCGCAACCGATTTATGCATGTACCTGTTACATTATGCCCACGTGAGCATGGTAACCGGAGAAGCTTTCGGAGCACCACAATGCCTGAGGATCAGTTATGCCACCAGCGATGAAAAAATCATTGAATCCATGCGCAGAATCAAAGTTGCCTTAGATAAATTGGTGTAATATAGAAGATAGAGATTGGAAGTTGGAAAATGGAGATTAGAAGCTGGAATGCATGAATTCCCTTAATTTCTTAATCCCTTAATATCTTAATACCTAAATAACTCATTAACCCAATAACTGAATAACGTTACATGAAAGATATACTCAAACAATTTAAAGGACTCAATGTGCTGGTAGTAGGCGATGTGATGATTGATGCCTATTATTTCGGAAAGGTAGAACGTATTTCTCCGGAGGCTCCTGTTCCTGTTGTGGCGGTTGATAAAAAGGAAAACAGGCTGGGTGGTGCGGCCAATGTTGCGATGAACCTTGTAGCTCTCGGAGCCAAACCAACTGTATGCAGTGTGGTGGGAAATGATAACGAAGGAAATGACCTCATCGCTTTGTTTCACCAGCATGGTGTTGCTACCAATGGTATTGTAAAATCGGATGAACGTGTTACCACCGTTAAACTAAGGGTTATTTCACAAGCTACGCAGATGTTGCGTATTGATACCGAAGAAACCAAAGCCATTAACCGTACCGAAAGTGATGAATTGGTAAAACGCATCAGCGGCTTAATGAAGGATGCGGATGTATTGATATTTGAAGATTATGATAAAGGTGTACTCACCAAAGAAAATATTGCAGCCATTACTGCCGAAGCAGGAAAACAAGGTGTTCCGGTAGTGGTTGATCCTAAAAAACGAAATTTTAAACATTACCACCATGCGGATTTGTTTAAACCGAACCTGAAAGAACTGAGAGAAGGATTAAACATTGAGTTTGATGAAGATGATACAACATCATTCGAAACATCCATCAGGCAGATGATGGAACAGATGCATTTAAAACATGCCATGATCACCATGAGCGAAAGAGGCGTGATGATTACCGATAGCAAAACATTTCATTACATCCCGGCTCACATCCGCAAAATTGCCGATGTAAGCGGTGCAGGCGATACGGTTATCAGTGTAGCCGCTTTGTGTTTTGCGCTGAAGATAAACATGAAAGATACTGCTGCACTTTCCAACCTTGCCGGTGGACTTGTTTGCGAAGAAGTGGGTGTGGTTCCCATTGACAAACACAAACTCGAACAGGAAATTATAGAGCTTGGTTTGTAATTATTGCACCCTCACTGTTCTGCTTGTTTTACGGTAAGCACCTACTACACCCAAACCTCCCTGCACATTATTGTATTGCTGAAAAGGTTCGCTGAACGGATCGTCTCCAAAATAATTGAGGCGCCTGCGGTGGTATTCAAAATAATGGATATCGGTATTAAGCAGGAAAATTTTGTACTCATCACTACCACCTGAGTTGGTATAATCTTCGGTTGACCCGCTCAACATACCACCATCCCGGTTTGCATCATCCCACATGGAACTACCTAAACTTTCAGTATACACCATCGTATCCCCCATGGTAAATTTTTGCAATCGTTCTACATCCAGTCGGTAATAATTACGGACACCTGCCTGATCTATCCATTTATAATTATATATAAAATAAGGACCGGGAGAATTAGACGTTGGGTCTGAAACGGCCTTGGATGACCATTCTGTTAACGACACCGTATCCTTTGGAACAATACAACTCCCGGTAACAGTTGCCGCACCCGATACCACTTTCACGGTATAGGTACGTCCCGCTTCTATCGGGTATAACGTTTGGTTTACAACGTACCCATTGTATGCATCATCGTAAGGCAACAGAATGGATTGTCCCCCATCATTGGTAACCGTAACCGTTGCAGTATTGATATAACCGGTGCCTCCCTGATTAGCATATACAGGCTTGCTTCTGCTCACTTCTACCTTCAGGATCTTTTCTTCGGGTGATAAAAAAGAGAAGACTACCAACTGTGATTCTATTTTCGGAGCTTCAACATCCTGTGCCATTTTAACGCAGGATGTAAGTGTAAGCATTGCCAAGAGTACGATATATAAAACAGGTGCTTTCATGTGTTAAAATTTAATGTTCCAGGAAATGGAAGGAATAATGGGAAACAACGTAATCTGTTTGAGGTTCACATTTCCTTTTGAATCGGCTTGCGTGTAATAAAAATAAGGATTCATCCGGTTGTATACATTGTAAATGCTGAACTCCCAGGTGCGTACCCACCAGTCCATTTTTTTGGTAATTTGAATGCCCACATCCATGCGATGATAGGCTGCCATGCGGAATGCATTGCGCGAAGTATACAACGAAACGGTACTGCCGTTTCCGGAATTGAGTGAAGTTGCTCCCGATGAAATATGTACCGGAGCGTTGTATTCAGCTATGGGTAAGGTAATGGCATTGCCCGTTCCGTAAACCCATGTTGCCGATAAGGTGATCCCATCTTTTCCTGCCTGCTGTTCCTTGAGTTTATAAATTCCCACCACCGATATATCATGTCGCCTGTCGTACCGCGCCCAAAATTCTTTTCCAAAATTCAATTCATCAAACTGCCATTTGGTCCACGATAAGGTATACCCTACCCAGCCGGTAAGTTTACCAACCTTACGTTGCACCATAATTTCAGCACCGTAACTTTTGCCGTTACCTGCTGTAATGTTTTTTTCATAACTGTAAGGATCGTTTTCCGAATTGTTGTTGGTTTCCAAAAAACTTGCTCCCTCCTTGTATGAAATAATATTGCTCATCTGTTTGTAATACCCTTCAACCGTGAGACTGAAATTGTGTTCGAGAAAATCCTTGGCAACACCTCCGGCAATTTGCCAGCTCTGTTGCGGTTTTAACCTGTCGGTGCTTGGAACCCACAGATCCGTAGGCAACCCGATGCCTGTATTGGACAATAAATGAACATACTGGTTCATCAACGCATAGGATCCTTTGATAGCTAAATCGCTTTTAAGGTTATACGAAACACTTAACCGCGGTTCCAGGTTCAGGTAGTTTTTGCTTTGGGCGGAGAAATGGCTTAACCGCAATCCAGGGTTTAACCTCAGCTTCGATCCGATCTTAATATCGTCTTCGGCATACACTGCATTTTCCATGGAACCAAAACTTACTGTTGAAGAAGTATCCTGTCCGCTCAATTCATTTTTGAGTACATAGGCCGATGGCGTAAACTGGTGATACATGAATTGTGCACCTGCCTTGATGGTATGGTTTGTATTGGGCCTGAAATCTATATCGTGTTTTACCGACCAGTCGCGGATGCCCGATTGGTAATTGAGTTCAAATGCGCTGCCGTTAAATGTTGCCGATTGAAACACCCCGAATTTGTAGTCACTGAAAATAACCGATGTATTGCTAAAGGTCCTGTTATTGTACAGGTAATTCCACCTCAATGTTCCGGTAGCATTTCCCCAGGTAATTCCTCCTTCGGTTTTGTTATTGTCGAAGTTGGTGGCAAAACTGAATTTGTCGCGCCCGAAATAACCGCTCAGGTAGAGCCGGTTGTGGTTGTTAATTTCCCAGTTTGCTTTTGCATTGAGGTCATAAAAATAATATCCTCCGTTGGCTTCATCCGGCATGAATGGCCTGGTTAACACATCAAAATACGTTCTGCGTGCCGATACCAGGAACGATGCTTTGTTCTTTACAATAGGACCTTCTAGCAGGAGACGAGAAGATAACACACCAATTCCGGCCTCTCCCCTCAACTTTTGTTTGTCCCCCTCCTTCATGCTCATGTCGATTACAGATGATAAACGCCCTCCGTACCGTGCGGGAAATCCTCCTTTGGTGAGTTCCACACTTTTAAGCGCATCGCCATTAAACAAACTAAAAAATCCGAAGAGGTGAAACGCATTGTATACATTAGCCTCATCCAGAATGATCAGGTTTTGATCCGGCCCACCTCCGCGCACATAAATCCCCGAGTTACCCTCGCTTGGTTTTTGCACTCCGGGTAATAACTGAATCACCTTTAACACATCCTTCTCACCAAACAATGCCGGAATATCCTTAATCTGTGAAATGGGAATTTCTATCACACTCATCCTGGTTTGTTCGGCTAAACGAATGGCTTGTCTGTCGGCCTGAATAATGACTTCCTTTAATGACTTGGATTCTGCAAGTTCAATATTCAACTCCGTATGGTTTTGGAGATCCACCCTATAAGCTTTTGGGGCAAACCCTACGTAACTTACAATCACCTCAAAGGTATCGGCAGGAAGGGTGATGGAGTAAAACCCATAGGTATTGGAGACAGTCCCTGTTTTATATTTGGGGACAGCTATGGTGGCGCCAATCAGCAACTCCTTGCTCGATCCATCCTTAACAAAACCACTGAGCACCCTGCGTTGCTGGGCCGAAGCCACAGCATACAAACCAATACATACCAGCAAAAAGTAATATCTCATCTTCATCAGACAAACAAGGTGCTTTATACCCCTATGCGACTTAACCATTTATATTTAACATTTATTGTGGTACATATTTTTTCAACTATCAGAATAGGGTCGTCCGTTAATTGTCTCCCGCTCCCGCTGTTAGCGGGAGCGGGAAACTTTTCCTTCGCGTCTGTTTAATTATTTCCATATTACTGTTTCGGAATATTGTGTTACAATAATACCTTTGGCTTATCGTATACTCATTTATGAATGTGATTAAATTTATCCGCTATATTTTGCTGGTATGTTGTACCGGGTTAGCGCTACCTGCTCTTGCGCAGCAACCCATTCCACCTCCATCCCTGCGCGAAGCGGATGTACTATTCAGCAAGCGGATGTGGCGAGTGATTGATTTGAGGGAGAAACAAAACAAGAAAATAGCCTGGCCGGGAAATCCCATTACCAAAATTTTATATGAAAGCGTGCGCACCGGTCAGCTCAAACCATACCGCTCCGATTCCCTGCGTACCTATTATAATATTGAAACCTTTATGCGATTGGGAGAAGAAGTGGAATATGTGGAAACACCCATTGACCCGAACGATCCAACCATCACAAGACTCGATACCATTTACACTGCATTTTACCCCGAGCAACGCATCAAACAACTCATCCTGATGGAAGACTGGTTCTTCGATAAAAAAACATCCATCATGTCTCCCCGCATTATTGCCATTGCTCCACTCTACCGGAATAAAGTTGCAGGCATGGATTTAGGATTGCAACCGTTATGCTGGTTGCGTTTCGAGGACCGCCTGAACAAGGAAAAAGATGTACGCGATATCTTGGTGAACCAGTTTGTATTCAACCCCGAAAATTCACGCAGCCGTTTTAGTTATGATGATTGGTTTGCACAACGCCTCTTTGGAAGCTACCTTATTAAAACGGCCAATATGTATGATGTAAGTATTTTACAGGACCCCTATTACAAAAAGAACGGACTGGAAGCCCTGATAGAAGCCGAGCGCCTGAAGCAGCAACAACAGGAACGGGACGATAACGGGTTTGAGGACTAGCAAGGAAAATTTCGGATTTGAGATTTGAGATTTCGGATTAAAAAAGGACCCGGCTACTAACAAATGTTCCGGATGTTCTCGCGAACTTCCGAGTTTTTTGCAACAACAAACGCAACATGTGATAACTAAATAGAAAAAATATGAAATCTGTAACGTATCAAGGAATCCTTGTTTTATTGTTATTAGCATTATGTGGATTAACAAATTGTGATAAACCTAATGATCCCGATACTAAAAAAAATCTAACATTTCCAACTTTAGCAACAGGAAATGAGGGGCATATATATATTATATCTCCCCATGCGAATGATCGTCAAATATTTGATTCATTTATAAAAGTGAGCGAAAGTGAGTACAAATTAGTTGCCCTCTCTCAAGATTTTAAAATCGACCATATTCAACTATTTAAGGGTACCAATAATATAAAAATGTCAGATTATACTTTCAATGAGGCAAAGTATCCTAATGCAGATTCTGCATGGATATCCAACGCGCACTTGTATGATATGAGTTTTCGGAATGCGCGTATCATAAATGAAGACAGTATTGTTGCAGAATTCTATAACAGTCATTATTTTGATACACAAACTCAACAAACCTTACCCGATTCAGGGTTGTTTGCTATTAAAATTACACCCTAAAAAATATAAGCCATATGAAACTAAAAAACATTCTACTCATCGTATGTACTCAAATTTCACTTACATCATTTGCTCAATTAAAGATAAAAGATGGAGGACATATTGGTATTGGAACCAATGATGTGAGTCAGTTTAAAGTGAACATTAATGCCCGGATGTTCGCGAGAACTTCCGAGTTCGTGAGAATTTAGAAGTTCAACTGCTCATCGCAACGGTAAAGGTAACTAATGGACTTTCCCCCAAATGTTCTCGCGAACTTCCATGTTCGTGAGAATTTAGAAGTTCAACTGCTCATCGCAACAGGAAGGTAACTAATGGACTTTCTTCGGATGCAGGAAGGAGATTGTTCATATTCACGGGCATTGTGCCTTTGTAGCTGGTTCCTTAGAAATACTGAGGTTAAATATGCGTATTCATTCTAATTCTCACGAACTCGGAAGTTCGCGAGAACTCAGGATTAAAACAGTCCGCAACCCTTTTAAAACACCTCCACAACCCAATTAAAACACTTTCAAACCGAATTAAAACAGTCAGCCCACCCTTTTAAAACACTTCCAAACCGAACCGGTTCGGTAAAAAAGCCAACTGGTTCACTTCAAAACCGAACTCATTAAGTAAAAAACCCCAACTAGTTCACTTCCCGAACCCAACTAGTTCACTTCAAAACCGAACCGGTTCACAAAAAAAGCCAACTAGTTCAGTAAAAAACCCAACTGGTTCGGTAAAAAAGCCAACTAGTTCACTTCCCGAACCCAACTAGTTCACTTCAAAACCGAACCGGTTCAGTTCAAAACCCAATCCAAACACTTCCCGGATGTTCTCGCGAACTTCCGAGTTCGTGAGAATTTAGAAACCTAAAGGCTCATCTTAACGGTAAGGTAACCAATGGACTTTCTTCGGATGCTGAACTTAACCGGTAATGTTTGGGTCTGCTCACCAATCCCATTTCCACCGGATTCATTAAAATATACCGCTCCTTTTGAGCAATGAACTTATCGGAATATAATTCCTCGGGATGATTGCTGTGTTGCCAGAATTGATGTGTTTGTTTTTGTCCGGATGTTTCTCCGGCTTTTTTAAAGGCCTCGAGCAACCATTCTCGTCTGCTCTCCTGCTTATTTGCTGCTATCTCCTTTAATATTTTACGGGATGTAAATCCTTTCAGGTCACGCAATAGTTCTCCTAATGTTCCGGTTTGTGCACCGGCTATCATATGGATGTGACTCGGCAAGATGCAATACGTATATAACAATAACCCTTTTTGTTGCTGGCAGTATTTTATGCTCTCCAATAAAATGTTTACATAACATTCTCTGGTAAAAACATCAATCCAGTCAACAACAGTAAACGTGATAAAATAGGTTTTACCTTCTTCGGTTTTAAGATATTCAGACATGTAAATGGGGTTTAATAATGGAGTGTATACTTGAATTGGGCTTTTGATGTTGTGTTCCTTAGAAATATTCAGGTTAAATATACAAATTCATTCTAATTCTCACGAACTCGGAAGTTCGCGAGAACTCGGGGTGTATTTTGTAAATATTATTGGTAGTAATTGGGTTAAAAACATGAAATTAGTCAAAAACTGAGATGTTAAATCTTTTTAAATATAGCATGATATTGCTTGTTACGACCATAGTTTGTTTCATGGAAGCTTCGGCTCAAACCAAAAAAAATCTGGCATCACAACTCAGATACCAGGTTGAGATTGGATTGAATTATACAACCTTTATAGGAGGAATTCCCGGAAATGTAAATGGACTAGGGTACACAGGCATACGATGGAGATTACCCGGTGCATTATCAGATAAAGGATTACCCTTTTTACTTCAAAATGAGTACTTTTCAGCCAAGGTGAACTATAGACGTCACCGTATTCAATACAGCTATTGGTCTTGTTCTAATAATAACAAGGATTTTGTGCTTAATAAAACTGTTGGGCTAACTCATAAGAAACACCAGATATATTCTGTCGGCTATGGTTATCTGAAAGATATTTTCGGAATAAAATTCGCCTTTACAGGGGGCATTTGTTATAGGATAGGATCAGAAACCGTAGTACATTCTATTAACACAGCAGACATTGTTTACTTAAGCGGAATGGATTATCAAAAACCCTGGGGCTGGATGACAGGGATTGAAATAGAATATCTGGCGACTAAAAATCTGGGTATTGGCTTGAACCTGGGCTATTACTCTTTCCCTTTCGAGGATGCAAAACTAACAGGGAATTTTATTGAAAGCATGAATCCTGAAATGTTGGCGAATGCAAAACCGACCAAACAACTTGGAATAGGCACTGTAAAGATTATCTATAATTTCTCACTGCCGTTCTTAAAAACTCCAAAAAGCAATTAACAAACAGGGCCGCATCTTTGATGCGGCCCTGTTCTCTTATACTAAAGCTTTACTGTAACTATGCCAATTGTGCTTCCAGTTTGTTGGCCAATACGTGTTTCGGAACTGCTCCTACTTGTTTGTCTACCAATTTACCGTCTTTAAAGAACAACAAAGCCGGAATACTCATGATACCATAATCGGTAGCGATTTTAGGATTAAAATCCACGTTCACTTTTCCAATTACTGCTTTTCCGTCATACTCTTTTGCCAATTCTTCCACTACCGGTCCAACCATGCGGCATGGTCCGCACCACTCTGCCCAAAAATCTACCAATACCGGTTTGCCTGATTTTAATACAACTTCCTCGAAGTTTGCGTCTGTTATTTCTAAAGCCATTTTATGTTTTGTTTATATGTTTGTTTTGTGTGCAATTTAAGTTCCTTTTTCGTTTTTGGTACATTTTGTCATGGGCTTCGGTAAACTCAGCCTGACAATCGTATTACAAATTAATCTAATAAACTAACTTCCTATTCAAAATCATTTGTCAAACTGAGTTCACCGAAACCGAATGTCAGGCTGAGTTTTACCGAGTGTCAGGCTCAGTTCATCGAGTGTCAGGCTGAGTTCATCGAAGCCTAATTGAGTTTGTATTCAATCTCCATCTCCTCCAGGGCTTTCACCATTTCATTTTCAAAGTTTACCTTAAAACGGGTGCTTACGGTGTTTACTCCCATTTTCGCTTCTTCATCAACGATGTTAAGCTTTAACACCGCATTTCCTTTATGGTTTTGAACAATGGACTGAAATTGTTGTAAAAAGCCGTTTTTCAGCTTATTTGATTTAAGGGTGAGGGTTACTTTGTTGAGCAACCGTTCCCTTACCTCTGCCAGCAGCATGATCTGGCTCACCTTAAACTCAAACTGGTCGGGGCTGCGGAAACCGGGCCGCATGCTGCCTTTGATGTATAACATCTGCCCTACGGTGAGGAAATGTTTGAAACGCAGGAAGTCTTCACTCCACATGGTTACGCGGATATTCCCCGAATAATCCTCGAGGGTAAAACTGCCGTAGGGTTTATTGTTTTTACCCATTCGTTCAAACACATCGGTAATCACACCGGCAATATTGAGGTCTTTATTCTTAAACTCTTCAGCTTTGCTGATATCGGTTACGTTAAAATAATTGAACTCTATCCTGTAATCATCGAGCGGGTGCCCGGATAAGTACATTCCGATGACTTCCTTCTCCTTGGCCAGCTTGGTAATGAGGGTCCATGGTTCGCAAGGCGGAATGGTAGGCTCTGTCAACGTTACCATTTGGGTGCCTCCAAACAATGATTGCTGGTTGGCCGATTCATTGTTCTGGGCATTGCTGCCATACCGGATGGCCTTTTCGAGCAAGTTGGGTTCATCGCCTCCTTCGGGAAAAAAGAACTGCGCACGGTGAATGTTCTCGAAACAATCCAATCCTCCGCCCAGCGCCAATCCTTCCAGTGTTTTTTTGTTAACCGCTCTCAGGTTCACGCGGGAGGTAAGGTCGAACAATGTTTTAAACGGACCGTTTTCATCGCGTTCGCGGATAATTTCTTCCACGGCCGCTTCGCCCACACCTTTGATGGCTCCCAGTCCAAAACGGATCTCTCCTTTTTTGTTTACCGAAAAGTCCACCTGCGATTCGTTCACATCAGGTCCCAATACAGGTACTCCCATGCGCCTGCACTCTTCCATGAAGAAGGTAACCTTTTCAATATTGCTCTGGTTATGCGTAAGTACACTTGCCATGTACTCACCCGGATAATGTGCCTTGAGGTATCCGGTCTGGAATGCCACAAAAGCATAACAGGTAGAGTGTGATTTGTTAAATGCATAGGATGCAAAAGCTTCCCAGTCGGTCCATACCTTTTCGAGGATGGTTTCATCGTGTCCGTTGCTCTTGGCCCCTTCAATAAATTGAGGTTTCAGTTTATCCAACACCTTTTTATCTTTTTTACCCATCGCTTTACGCAATACATCGGCATCCCCTTTGGTAAAGTTGGCCAGTTTTTGCGAAAGCAACATCACCTGCTCCTGGTACACCGTGATACCATAAGTATCTTTAAGGTGCTCCTCCATTGCCTCCAGATCGTACGTCACAGGCTCCTTGCCATGCTTACGTGCAATATAATTCGGGATGTAGGCAATAGGTCCCGGACGGTACAAGGCATTCATGGCAATCAGATCCTCGAACCTGTCGGGTTTCAGGTCCTTCATATGTTTTTGCATGCCCGGACTTTCAAACTGGAATGTTGCGTTGGTTTCTCCCCGTGTAAACAGGTCGAGGGTTTCTTTATCGTCCAACGGAATATCATCGATATTGATTACCACTCCGTGATTTTGTTTAATGAGTTTGAGGGCATCACGAATAATGGAGAGGTTACGTAACCCCAAAAAGTCCATCTTGATTACACCGGCCTCTTCAATTACTTTTCCATCATATTGGGTTACCAGCAAGTTGATATCCTTTACAGTAGATACCGGAATCAAGTCCGTTAAATCGGTTGGAGCAATGATGATACCCGCTGCATGGATACCGGTACCACGAACGGAACCTTCAAGGATCAATGCTTCTCTTAAAACGGTGGCTTGCAAATCGGTTCCTGCGTGGATTTCGCGAAGCTTTTTTACATTATCAATGTCTTCGCTTTGCAATCCTTCCTTATCGCGCAAACTTTTATCTCCGTCAATCGGTGCATGAATCACACGGTCGAGTGAAATGCCCGGTTTATCAGGTACAAGCTTGGCCAGCATATTGGATTCGAGCAACGGTAAATCCATTACGCGCGCCACATCCTTAATGCTCATTTTGGCTGCCATCGAACCGTAGGTTACAATATGGGCTACCTGGTTTTTGCCGTATTTATCAACTACATAGTCGATTACTTTTTGCCGGCCGTCATCATCAAAATCGGTATCAATATCGGGCATCGACTTACGGTCTGGATTCAGGAAACGCTCAAAGAGGAGATCATATTTAATGGGATCGATATTGGTAATTCCAATACAGTAAGCCACCACCGAACCCGCTGCTGAACCACGCCCCGGACCAATAAATACACCCATGTTGCGACCAGCGGCAATAAAATCAGATACAATCAAAAAGTACCCGGCAAATCCCATGGTGCGGATGGTGTGCAGTTCAAACTTGAGGCGCTCTTCTACCTCCGGAGTAATTTCCTTGTAACGGTCCTTTGCGCCTGTCCAGGTAAGGTGTTCGAGGTAATCATCCTGGTTGGTAAAGTTTTCGGGCAAGGGAAATGCCGGTAATAAAATATCACGTTTAAGATCAAGCAATTCAATTTTATCAACGATGAGATTGGTATTATCGATGGCTTGCGGAACATCATGGAACAACGCTGCCATTTCTTCGGTTTTCTTGAAATAAAACTGATCGTTGGCAAACGCAAAACGTTTTCCTTTCACGAAGGTATCATCATCACTGAAGTCCTTCATGCTTGGAGTGCTTTGTTTTTCACCGGTATTGATGCACAACAAAATATCGTGTGCATTGGCATCTTTCTGATCCACATAATGCGAATCGTTGGAGGCAATAACAGGTACATTGTATTTGGCAGCAAACCTTAACAATACTTCATTCACCTTATTCTGGTCGGGGATATCATGGCGTTGGAGTTCCACATAATAATCATCCCCGAACAAATCCAGCCACCATTTAAATTCCTTTTCACCCTCTTCTTCACCCTTGCGCAAAATCATTTTGGGAACCATGGCCCCAATACAACAGGTAGTGGCAATCAGTCCTTCATGGTATTGCAAAATAAGTTCCTTATCAATGCGGGGATATTTTCCGTAAAGGCCTTCCATATACCCCAGCGAGCTCAGCTTTACCAGGTTTTTGTAGCCTTGTTCATTTTTAGCCAGTAATAATTGATGGAAACGCTGGTCCTTGTCCTCTTTGGTAAAGGCGCGTTTGTGCCTGTCGGCAACAACATAAAACTCGCAACCCACAATCGGTTTTACGAGTGGTTTTCCATCTGCTCCTTTGTGTTTATATGCCTCCGCTACAAATTTAAACGCCCCGAACATGTTACCATGATCGGTAAGTGCCATGGCAGGCATATTATCGGCTATCGCTTTTTTATACAATTTTCCGATATCGGCCGCACCATCAAGCAGTGAAAATTGTGTGTGAACATGTAAATGTGAAAACTGAGTCATCCCGGTATAAAATTCGAATAAAAAAATCCGAAATTCGAAATCCGCTTATGCACCATTCGAATTGCCAAATCTTCGTCCCAAAAGTACCACAACTGCTCCAACATTCGGTGATGTGTTGAAAAATCGGGAAATCTCAAACAATTCAGCCCTCTGTGTGTGGAATACGTGCACATGCAACCATTTTACCTGAAAGAGAACCTAAGTTTGTAATAATTTATTGCATCCTCACATAAAAGTTGGATTTAAGCAAAAGTTATATAGTTTTGGAGTTGCGAAATCAATTAACAATTAATTAATAAATATACCATGAAAAAACTGTACTTAGCAGGACTAATCAGCTTGGGAATTGCGGCAAATGCGCAACAAGCATCAAAGGCCCCTACGGTAAAAGGTGACAAAGCCTTGCCAGCGGTAAACACAAAAACGGACTATGACATGCCTTCACCAGTGCGTGTAAAGGATAACACCCACACGCCCCGCCAGAATGGTTATGGTAAAGTAGCAAGATGGTCAACTGTTGGATCTACTTTTTTCGACCGTCAAACCAACTCATCTGTTTATAGAAGAATTTTAGCTTATGGCGATGGTAAAGTAAGCGTAAACTGGACTACATCAAGCGATAATAATGTTAACAATTTCCTTGGCCGCGGTTCAGGATACAATCATTTTGACGGAACCACTTGGGGGCCGATCACTAAAAACCGTATTGAGCCATTCCGTGCAGGTTACCCTAACATGGATTACAACGGTGCCACTGAAATTATTATGAGTCACCGTGTTGATACAAACGGTAAATCAGGAGGTTTGATTTACAACACAAACGGTTCAATCGGAAGCACAACATGGACCAGCAATGTAGTATTGGCTCCTGCTGTGAACCAACCATCTGTATTATGGCCACGCACCGTAGTTTCGGGCGACTATATGCACGTAATTGCTAATTACACAAGTCCGGCCGCTGGTCAAACGGATTCAGTAAAAAAAGCAGGTGTTAGAGGTCCAACCGTATACTCAAGATACAAATTCTCTAATTCAACCTGGGAAGTAAGCAATATTGCATTACCTGGTTATGACTCTACACGCTGGTATGATGGTTCGGCAGACGGTTACGCAATTGATGCTAACGGTGCAAACGTTGCAATCATGATGGGTGGAAGCACAAGTGATATCACTTTGTGGAAATCGGGCGACAACGGTGCAAACTGGACATCTACGATCATTGATTCATTCCCTATTCCTGCATTTAATGATCAGGACGTTTTGTTGGATACGCCAAGAGTATGCGATGGATCGATGGCTGTTAAAGTTGACGGAACAGGTAAAGCACATTGCTTCTGGGGTCGTTTAAGAGTATTAAACGCAACAGCAGGCGACAACACATTCTCGGTATTTTTGGGAACAAATGCTATCGACTACTGGTACGAAGGTCGTCCTGACAGCATTGTAGTTGTAGGTGCAGCATTAGACATTAACGATGACCAAAGTTTGAACATTGGAACAATTGACAGTCGCTCACGTTACGGTAATGCTGGTGTTGCTACCATGCCATATGTTGTTACCGGAGCAGACGGAACTATTTACCTGATTTATTCAGCACTTACAGAAGATGATTTAGATGCTCAGGGTGGTGCTTTCAGAGATGTGTACATTACACACTCAAAAGATAACGGTGCTACCTGGAGTGATATCCAGAACATGACCAGTACAATGGGCTTTAACAAAGAGCAAATGTTTGGTAGTGCAGCAGTAGCCAACGGTAGTTTACACCTTACCTTTATGGAAAGTGATCTTATCGGATTCTACAGTTCGACTGATAACGCTAACAAAACAGGACCATTTGATATCATCTACTACTCAGTTCCTTTGGCTGATATCGATGGTGGTAAAGTTGGGTTGAACGAAACCGGTAATACCTTATTTACTGCAGGTACCAACTACCCTAATCCTTTCAGCAAATCAACCATCATTCCGGTTAACTTAACTCAAAAAGCTGATGTTAAAGTTACTGTAATGAACATATTGGGTGAAGTAGTGTACACACATACATACAACAATACAACTGTTGGTGTGAATGAATTGGAAGTTTCAGGCAACTTTAAATCAGGATTCTATTTCTACAATGTAGAAGCAGGTGGATTTAAATCAAGCGGTAAAATGCTTGCTGAATAATATACAGCATAAATATTTTAGGAAAGGCGCTTCAATTGAGGCGCCTTTCTTATTTTTGGAGAGTGGAACAAACAGCAAACATCAAGATTAAAGCCATTCGCAACGTTCTGATTGCGGGCATCGCCATCATGCTGCTTAAGTTCATTGCCTTTTTCATCACCCACTCCAATGCCATATTGAGTGATGCACTCGAATCAATTATCAATGTAGTGGCAGGAGCATTTGCTTATTACAGTCTGAAGGTAGCCGCCAAACCCAAGGATATGGATCACCCTTACGGACATGGTAAAATAGAATTTATTTCGGCAGGATTTGAAGGTGGTTTGATCCTGTTGGCCGGCACCATCATCATTGGAAAATCGGTGATGAACATGATTCATCCGGTCGACATACACCGGCTCGAAACAGGGGCTATACTTGCCATTATTGCCGGAGCATCCAATTTTTTACTGGGACGATTCCTTGTTCACACCGGCAAAACACATGCGTCCATTACACTGGTGGCCGATGGTAAACACCTGCAAAGCGATGCATGGAGCAGTCTGGGACTGGTATTGGGAATTGTATGTATACACCTCACCGGTTGGGTATGGTTAGATAATGTGTTTGCCATCATATTTGGCTGCGTCATTATTTTTACCGGTTACAAACTTGTTCGCAAATCGCTGGCAGGGTTAATGGATGAGGCCGATGAAGCTATCATTAATGATGTTATCCGGGTATTAAATGAACACCGCAATGCAAACTGGATTGACATCCATAATCTCCGCATTGTACAATACGGATCGAGTTACCATATTGATTGCCATCTTACGTTACCATGGTACAATGACCTCAAAGTATCGCACGATGAACTCAAAAACATTGAAGATCTGATTGCCACAAAATTCAACAACAAGGTAGAGTTTTTTATTCACCCCGATCCATGTTTACCTTTTAGCTGCAGCCTTTGTTTGCTTAAGGATTGTAATGTGCGTCAACGCCCCTTTGAGCAAAAGGTTGAGTGGACTTCGGCAAACGTAATGCGCAACGAAAAACACCGTCTATAGTTAAAATATTTTTCCCGGATTTAGTATTCCCTTCGGGTCGAAAGCCTTTTTGATATTGCGCATGAGCTCTAGTTGAAACTCCGGCATTACTACCTGCATGTATGGTTTTTGCACCAGCCCTATTCCATGTTCTCCGCTAATGGTTCCCTTGAGTTGTTTGCACAAGGTAAATATCTCAATAATTGCCTTGTGAATATCATCGTTCCAGAAATCATCACTCAACTGATCTTTCAAAATATTCACGTGTAAGTTACCATCACCAGCATGTCCATAACATACCGTCCTGAATCCATACCGTTCCCCAATCGCTTTCACCCCCCGAAACAATAGAGGCAACTCTGCTCTGGGAACAACCGTATCTTCTTCCTTATACGTATTATTAAACTTGGTAGCTTCACCAATACTTCTGCGTAGTTTCCAAAAATATTCCTTCTCATCTGCCGACTGCGCAAACAACACCTCTCCACTCTCATGCGCATACAATACCTCACTGATGACTTCACATTCTTTCATCATGGCCTCCGTATCATTCCCGTCAACCTCTATGAGCAGGTATGCCTCCACTCCTTCATGAACAGTAAAGCTCAGGTTTGTCATTGCTGCGGATAAACGAAAACCTTCGGGCTCCACAAACTCACATGCACTGGGATTAGCACCCGCCAAAAAAATTCCGTTCACTGCCTCGCAGGCTTTTTCAGGTGAGTGGAACGGAGCCAGCATCAGCAAGGTTTGCTGCGGATGCGGAATCAGTTTGAGAACGATTTTGGTTACAATCCCGAGTGTACCTTCACTTCCAATCATTAAATGGGTAAGGTTATATCCGGTTGAATATTTTAAGGTATTGGCTCCGGTCCAGATAATTTCACCGGTAGGCAATACCACTTCCAGGTTCAATACATAATCGCGGGTCGTTCCATATTTTAAAGCTCTGGGTCCACCGCTTGCATGTGCCACATTGCCACCCAAAAAACAGCTTCCCTTACTTGCCGGATCAGGCGGATAAAACAATCCCTTCTCTCTCACTGCCTGCTGAAAGGCTTCATTCACCACACCCGGCTCCACCGTTGCCTGAAAATTGCGTTCATCAATTTCCAGAATCTGATTGAACCGCTCCATAGAAATAACGACACCTGCATACAATGGCAATGCTCCACCGCTCAAACCCGTCCCTGCCCCTCTTGGAGTGATGGGAATCATAGCGTCATTACATACTTTTACAACGGCAGCAACCTCTTCTGCAGTTCGTGGCTTTACCACAACATCAGGGTAATACACCAGATCTTCGGTATAATCACGCGCATAACGTTCTACTTCCTCTTTACCAATTATGACAAACGGTTGGCCAACTATTGACTGAAACTCCTTTATTTGCGCCTCGGTTACTTTGTTATATTGCATATCTCAAATATAAACGCGGAGACACTGAGTGCGCTGAGAATTTATGAACACAGAGACGTATAAACGCAGAGGCGCTGAGTGCGCTGAGAATATGCTGGACACAGAGAAATATAATGATTGAACTATTGAACCCTAAAAGTTTATGACCCCTGAAGAATATAATTGCTTAAGTGATAAAATAATTAAATGTTGCATTGAAGTTCATAGAAACTTAGGTCCCGGACTGTTGGAAAGTGTCTATGAAACTTGTTTGTCCAAAGAATTGGAATTAAGTAATATTAACCATAGGAGGCAGGTATATTTACCTGTTGTATATAAAAACGAACAGTTGGATGCCAACTTCAGGCCGGACTTCTTAGTTGAGGATGCTATCATTCTGGAGTTAAAAGCAATCGAATTTGTATTACCTGTACATGAAGTGCAGTTAGTAACATATTTAAAACTGGCTGACAAACGGCTTGGCTTACTCATTAACTTCTATGAGGACTGGCTTATAAAAGGAATTAAAAGAAAAGTAAATAATTTTTAATGAAACAACTTATCATTCTCTGCGCTCTTTGCGCCTCTGCGTTTAATGGATTTTCCCAACAGGATATTACCCTTGAGGACATTTTTACCAAGGGAACATTTTCTCCGAAAGGAGTATCGGGGTTTAACTCCATGAAGGACGGAAAATACTATTCCGCCCAGGATGACCGGGAAAACATCATCCGTTACAGTTTTGCTACAGGCAAAGCCATTGATACACTTGCGTGGAGCAGTGAAATTGGCCTGAAAGGATTTTCATACACCTGGAGTGAAGATGAGTCCAAACTCTTGTTGCAAACTAATCAGAAGGCAATCTACCGGCATTCCTTCACTGCCAACATTGCCGTTTATGATGTAAAAGCTAAAAAACTGGTAACACCGGTTTCGGATGCCGTGATGCTTGCCGAATTTTCTCCGGATGGCAAAAAACTGGCTTATGTGCGAAACAATGACCTCTATTGGTATGATTTGTCGACCGAAAAAGAAGTTCGCATTACAACCGATGGAAAGGTAAACAACATCATTAACGGCTCAACCGACTGGGTGTATGAAGAAGAGTTCGCCCTGTCGAAAGGATTCTATTGGAACGATAACAGCACCCAACTTGCCTTTTACCGTTTTGATGAAAGTGCCGTAAAGGAATTCGGAATGCCTACCTATGGCAAACTTTATCCGGAAGAATACAAGTTCAAATATCCTAAAACCGGTGAAGCAAATTCTGTTGTTGAGATTTATACTTACACCATTGAGTCGGGCAAAAAACAACAGATGGATATTGGTGCCGACAAAGACATTTATATTCCGCGCATTTTATGGACCCGCGACAATAATACATTGTGCATTGAGCGACTCAACAGGTTGCAAAATAAATTGGAAATACTCACAGCCAACAGCCAGACCGGAACTACATCATTGCTTCACAGCGAAGAGAACAAAGCTTATGTAGATGTACCTGAAGTAACGTTTTTGAAAGACGGTAAAACCTTCATCATGAACAGTGAAAAAAGCGGATGGAACCATTTATACCAATACGACCTCAAAGGAACATTGATCAAACAAATTACACAAGGTAACTGGGATGTGGACCAGTTCTATGGTATGGATGAGAAGAAAAAAATTCTGTATGTTTCAACTTCTGAAATCAATTCGGCCGACCGTTATGTATATGCTGTTTCTCTGGATGGTAAAAGCAAACAGCAGTTAACCCAACGTAAGGGTTGGAACAGCGCTACATTCAATTCCACCTATACTTATTTTTTATTAAGCCACTCATCCATCAACACTCCTTCGTATTATGCATTATGCGACCAAAAAGGAAAAGAGCTTCGTGTATTGGAAGACAATAAAACTTTATCAGACAAAATAAACCGCTTCCCCATTTCAAAAGCCGAAATGACTTCCTTTAAAAATGCATATGGTGAAGATTTGAATGCATTTATCATTAAGCCCTTAAACTTTGATGCCAAGAAAAAGTATCCGGTTTTAATGTATGTGTATGGTGGTCCGGGACACCAGCTTGCTGTAAACAGATGGATGGGCGGAAACTATTTTTGGTACCAGATGCTTGCCGCCAAAGGTTATATGATTGTATGTGTGGACGGACGCGGAACAGGATTTAAGGGTGAAGCATTTAAAAAATCAACCTACCTGCAATTGGGTAAGTATGAAATTGAGGACCAGATATACGTAGCTAAGGAACTGGGAAAAATTTCTTATGTTGATGCCGGCCGTATTGGAATATGGGGATGGAGTTATGGCGGATACATGTCGAGTTTGGGAATCAGTAAAGGTAACGATGTGTTTAAAGCTGCTATTGCAGTAGCACCTGTAACCAACTGGAGATTCTACGATAATATTTATACTGAGCGTTTCATGCGTACCCCGCAGGAGAATGGTAAAAACTATGATGACAACTCTCCGATTAACCACGTAGAAAAAATCAAAGGCAACTATTTAATCATTCACGGAACTGCTGATGACAATGTGCATTTCCAAAACTCTGTGGAAATGGTAAATACCATGATTAACAAGGGTGTAAAATTTGACAGCGAGTATTATCCGAATAAAAACCACAGTATTGGCGGAGCAAAAACCCGTTTGCACCTGTACGATAAAATGACCCGCTTTATTCTTGAAAAACTGTAACTCAATAACATGAATCACAAAGACCTGTTCGACCCGGCAATAGCCGGACATGATATATCAAGGGTACAACCCGCTCAAATAATTCGGTGTTTAGCATGAGGTGGAAACGGATTATTGATTTTTTGGTGATCATAGCCACCATTTTCGGGAGCATGATTTTGCTGTATCTTGTGATGTTATTTTTCACCTACCTCAATTCATAGAACATACGCTTGTTTAGTTCAGTCATAGTTTTATATTGCATTTTATAAATTAATCATACATGAGTCAATCTACAGGACATCCTAAAGGTTTATACCTATTGTTTTTCACAGAGATGTGGGAACGTTTCAGCTATTATGGCATGCGCGCCATCTTTACCCTATACATGGTAAAGGCGTTAATGTTTGATAAAGCGTTTACATCCGAAGTATACGGAAGCTATACCGGTTTGGTTTACCTGACACCGCTCATTGGTGGATATGTAGCCGACAGATACTGGGGCAACCGTAAATCGATTCTGTTCGGAGGAGTATTGATGGCCATTGGGCAATTCTGTATGTTTTTATCGGCATCTAACTACTCCAATATTGGGTTTGCCCAACCAATGCTGTTTTTAGGCTTAGGCTTCTTAATTTTTGGTAATGGGTTTTTCAAGCCTAATATTTCTACCATGGTAGGCCAACTCTATCAGGAAGGTGACAAGCGTGTAGATTCTGCCTTTACCATTTTTTACATGGGTATCAACCTAGGGGCGTTTTTTGCTCCATTGGTTTGCGGAGGATTTGGAGACACCGGAAATGCAGGCGATTTTAAATGGGGATTCCTTGCTGCATGTGTCGGAATGATCATCAGTATGATTTCATTCGAGTTCCTTAAAAACAAGTACATTGTTACCCCTGAAGGTGAAGGTATCGGAATGGTTCCTAAGAAAAAGGTACTTGCAGAAAACGAGACAAAAGCTCCCAAAATGCCATTCTCACAAATGCTTATATGGGCAGCATGTTCTATTGGTTTGTTCGTCTTGTTTTTTAACATCATGGACTTAGGATTAATTGGTTCAGCTATTTTCTCCATTACCATTATTGGTCCTGCCGCAATCATTACCGACAAAACACTAACAGCTATCGAAAAACAAAGAATCTGGGTTATTTACATTCTGGCATTTTTCGTAATCTTTTTCTGGGCTGCTTTCGAACAGGCGGGTGCTTCGCTTACGTTCTTTGCAGAAGAACAAACTGACCGAACGATGTTTGGATCCGAAATTCCTGCAAGCTTTTTCCAATCCGTAAATGCAATCTTCATTGTAATCTTAGCTCCCGTATTTGCTTGGATCTGGACCATGTTGGGCAACCGTAACATGGAACCTGCATCTCCTACCAAGCAGGCATTCGGGTTATTGTTTTTATCAATAGGATACCTTGTTATTGCGTTTGGTGTAAAAGGATTGGATCCTACCCTGAAAGTAAGCATGATGTGGTTATTAAGCCTCTACCTGTTGCACACAATCGGTGAGTTATGTTTATCTCCTATCGGTTTGGCAATGGTTGTAAAGCTGGCACCCGCTAAATTTGCTTCATTGCTTATGGGTGTATGGTTCTTATCCACTGCTGCAGCTAATAAATTTGCCGGAACATTAAGTGCTTTATATCCTGATCCAAGTTTACCAACGCATCCATCATTTGCAGGTATTGAAATCACCGGATTATACGAGTTCTTCATGATCTTCGTAATCCTGTCAGGTATTGCATCACTCATCTTATTCGGGTTAACCAAAACCTTGCAAAAAATGATGCACGGAGTACATTAAGCTCTGTTGAATCCATATTGAAAAAACCCTGCATCCGTCATAAAAGGTTGCAGGGTTTCTTTTTTTAACGCATATTCGAAACCATGACAACTACTACCAACAAACACCCCAAAGGTTTATACTATTTATTTTTTACTGAAATGTGGGAGCGTTTCGGTTATTACCTCATGTTGGGGATATTTTTTCTGTACATGACCGATACCAAAGCCGGGGGATTGGCGCTGGAGAAAAAGGAAGCTTCCGATATTTTTGGTACTTATATCGCATTGGTATTTATTACCCCATTTATCGGAGGATTACTTGCTGATAGGGTACTGGGTTACCGTGTGGCCATTTCCATCGGAGGTGTGCTGATGGGACTTGGGTATATGTGCCTGGCCATTCCCGGTGAGACTTCCTTTTTTATAGCTCTGGCATTGATGATTATCGGAAACGGATTTTTTAAACCCAATATTTCTACGTTGCTGGGAAATCTGTATAACGAGCCACAATACAAGGCCAACAAAGATTCCGGATATAATATCTTTTACATGGGTATTAATATCGGGGCATTCATCTGCAATTTTTTTGCAGCCTACCTGCGGAATAGCTTTGGCTGGGGATATGCCTTTTTTGCTGCAGGTATTGGAATGTTTATAGGTATTGCCATCTTTTGGGCAGGTAGCAAACACTACAAACATGTGGATACCATTAAACCTGCCAAAGCCGAGGATATGAGCGTTGGCAAAATATTGGGAATCGTATTGTTACCGGCAATCATTGCAGGTATATTGGGCTGGTTTATTCCGGGCAATATATTTGGAAGTGACAGCACTGATGCCTTCATTTTTGGTGCCATTCCTATTCTGTTATTTTATATTTCATTGTATGTACGGTCAAATGCCGAAGATAAAAAACCAATAGGTGCTTTATTGGCCATTATGGGTGTTGTAGTTATCTTCTGGGCAATCTTTAAACAAAACGGAACGGCATTAACCACCTGGGCCGAAAGTTATACCGACAGGGAACTTCCAGCAGTTGTTGTGGCTCCGGCCAAAGCATTGGGAATGGTTCAGGAAGTCACCTATGCTAAAGACTCGGTGGTGCTGGTTGACGAGCAGTTCAGGCCTATCAAAACTGCTGAAGGGAAAATGCAAAAAGTGATTGATTACCCGCTGTATTATAAAAATATTCCAACAGCAACACTGCCGGCCGAAGGGGAATCTGTGAAGTTGATTTCAACTGAGTTGTTTCAATCCGTGAATCCCTTTTTTGTCGTTGTGCTTACTCCGCTCGTAGTTGGCTTTTTTGTGTGGGCACGCAGAAAAAACATAGAACCCAGCACTCCCGGCAAGATCTTCTGGGGCCTTATTATAACGGCTGTTTCCACTACCGTAATGATTGGTGCAGTAAGCATAGGAATGAATGGAGCCGAAAAGGTATCGGCCTGGTGGCTTATCGGAACATACGGAGTGATAACAGTGGGTGAACTGTGTTTGAGCCCGATGGGGTTATCACTGGTATCCAAACTGGCTCCTCCCCGCCTTGGGGCATTAATGATGGGTGGTTGGATGTTAAGCACCTCCATTGGCAATAAACTCAGTGGGGTATTAGCAAGTTTGTGGGATACCTATGAAAACAAACAGTACTTTTTTGTGGTAAACTGCATCATTGTATTGTTTGCTGCACTAAGCATTTTCTTAATGCTGAAGTGGTTATCAAAAATCATTAAGGAGCATGGTGCCTAAAGAAAGGCGCTTGCTCAAAGACCCTTATCGCTTATTTTATTGCCGATAAAATCTTATACTTGCATAAATACACTGAGCGTGCGTAAATATTCAGCTATACTATTGTTATTGGGAGTTTTCTTTCTTTCGGAAAGCTGTTCGTATAAAAACAGAAATATCCTATTTAAAACACCCAAAAAAATAAAATCGAAACAACCTGTATTGGTTGTAAACGGTAAGGATAGTGCTACAGCTCAATACCGCCATCGAATAAAAATAGGTGACCGTTTAATTCTGCGTTTTCTTAACAACTACGATATTGGAGGAGCTGCCGCTCAAAGTGCAACTTCAAACGCAGGAGCATCCATGGGTGCCGATAACAGTTACCTTGTAAACTATGACAGCACCACTACCCTACCTCTGATCGGTCGGATTAATCTGATAGGATTAACCAGACTGGAAGCTTCGGAAAAGCTGGAAAAAGAATATAGTAAGTTTATTGTGAAGCCAATCATTGATGTAAATATTGCTACCTTAAGTGTTACCATACTCGGAGAAATCACAAATTCAGGCAAAATTTTCATCGACAAGGAAAATACCACTATTGTAGATGTAATAGCCAAAGCAGGCGGGATTAAAGAAACAGGGAAGAAAAATAATATTAAGATTATAAGGGGCACTGAAATTATTATTGTTGACCTTAAGCGGATTGAGGCCCTACAATCTTCAGCCATTATAATGCAGGATAATGATATCGTATACGTTGAACCATATAATGTAAAAGCTAATTCTGAACCTTATGTTGCTGCGCAACCCATCTTTACCTTTGTAATGGCTACCGCACAGTTAGCCTTGTTTATTACCAACGTATATCTTATTTACAAACGATAACCGGCATGAATGATTACGCTGAAAATAACGACTACGAGAATAAAAAAACGGTTATTGACCCCAATAAGATTTTTGCGATTCTTCTCAGGAGATGGTACGTTATTGCATTATCAGTTCTTATCTGTTTATCTGTTACTTATATACAGCTACGTTATACCAAACCATTATACAGGGCCAGCATCACCTTAAAACTGGATGATGAAAAGCCCAGTCAGATAAGTGACCTTTTTAAATATGGAAGAGCATCGGGGAAATTTGATAATTTTTTGAAGACAGAAAGTGAAGCGCTTCGCTCCAGGCATTATGCCGAGAAAACACTCGAAACAATGCAAATGGAATACAGCTACTTTGTAAAGGGGAACTTTGTTACCACCCAGCTTTACCCCAATCCTTACTTCAAAATAATTACCGTCCATCTCGATAGCTCCCACCGCGATTTCTCTTTTAATCTGGAGTATCTTTCGGGCAATTCGTTTAAAATTGTCACGTCTCAAAATAAAAAAAATGAGCCCAAACATGCGCTTCTGGACACCTTTAATTTTGAAGGAAACCTCTTAACTGTTGTAGCGGTTAACAGTACACGCTCATTCAACCATAACTTCGGAAGTGTAATCTGTCATCGTATCAGCTACCCCAACCTTGCACCATCATTTGCCGGCAATATCAATGTTGACGTGGTGAAAGGAACAAGCCTTGTAACCCTGCAGTTTACTCACGAAGAACCTTTGCTGGCAAGCGATTATCTTAATGCCCTTGCTAAGTTTTATGTTGGCGAAACCGTTAACAACAAATCACTGGCAGCTCAGCAAACCATTGACTTTATCGATAAACAGCTGATGGACCTTGCATCCAAAGTCCAAAAAAACGAATTTGAGCTTTCTGATTTAAGGAGTAAAAATAACGGAATTGAGATTGATGCTGTTGCCAATACCCAGGTTCAAAAACTTGCAGCACTTGAAGCGGAGAAGAACATTCTGTTGATTAAACAGGATATGGTAGCCAAACTGCAAAAAAGTATACTTGAAAGTAAAGACGGCCCGGTTAGTTTTGTGGTGTTTGATAAGGAGGACGCTGAAAATATTCCTAATATATTAGAGGCATACAACGACCTTGTGTTAACACGCGTATCTATCCTGCAACGTAATACTCCTCAAAGTTCCGTGGCCATTGAAAATGAAACCCGCATACGCGAAACAAGAAACATGTTGCTTCAAACCGTTAAAAGTTTTGGCAATAAACTTAATTCCCGTATTACATATACCAATACCAACATTGCTGCCATAAATGAAATATTGGGAAGTATTCCTATGCGTCAGCGCATGATGATTAATATCCAGCGCGATTTTAAAGTGAATGAAAAGGTATATACCTATCTGTTTGAAAAGAAACTGGAAACCTCTATCAGTAAATCTTCCATTACTCCCAATGCGAGTATTATAGAGGCTTCGCAAACACCTTCATGGCCTATATCTCCCAATAAAAATCAGGCATACAGCTTTGCGTGGCTGCTGGGTTTAGGTATTGGGATTGGGATTATCGTGTTTTCAAGAATTATTTACCAGAAAATTCCGGATAAGGAAACCATTGAAAGCATCAGCAATATTCCGGTTTTGGGTGTGGTAAAAAAAATACAGACCGAAGACAATGAGTATGACATTTATACATTTAAAAATCCAAAGTCAGTTTTCTCCGAATCTATCAGAGGAATTCGTACCGGATTAAGCTTTATTAGTAAAGGCAAGGAGCATAAAGTTATTTGCGTAACCAGTACGGTGAGCGGTGAAGGAAAAACATTTTGCTCCATTAACCTGGCCGCCTCATTTACGCTCCTCAACAAAAAGGTAATTATTATTGGCTGCGATTTGCGCAGACCTAAAGTTCATCTATCCTTCTCCAATATTACCAATAGTGTTGGTCTAACCACATTTTTAATCGGAAAATCTTCTCTTGCACAAACCATCCAGCATACCGAATACCCTAATCTGGATGTGATTACAGCCGGTCCTACCCCACCAAATCCTGCTGAGTTGCTTCAAACAGATGAAATGGTTCAGTTGTTGGAAACCCTTCGAAGTCAATATGATTACATCCTGATTGACTCCGCTCCCGTTGGATTAGTTTCCGACTCTCTTATTATCATGGGCATGTCGGACATCAATCTGTACGTGATTCGATCACAGTATTCAAGAAGGGATTTTGCCCAGATACCCGACAGGCTCAAAACCGACAGTAGTATTCAAAATATTTATACCATTTTAAATGCCTACGATAACAGCTCAATCATATACAGCAGTATTTACAAAAATGATTATGGCGGATACTACAGCGGAAGCGGGTATTATTACTATGGTGGATATTACGGCAAAGGCGGGTACGGATACTATGGAAAAAAATACAACGATTCATACTACTCCGGCTATTACAGCGAAGACGAGGATGAAGAACAACCGACTACTGTTTCATTCCTGAAAGGGCTTTTTAAACGTAAAAATAAAAAATAAACTTTTTTCATGAGTAAGTATCCCAAACCGCATGTTATCGATTTTGCCAAACTTGGTGAATCCGGAATCGGTTATATTTCTGTAGCCCAAAACAATAAGCTGCCATTTGAAATAAAACGTATTTTCTGGACCTACTATACTCCTGAGAGCATTGTGCGCGGTCGGCATGCCCATCATCAAACGGAACAAATATTGATTGCGGTTACCGGTCGTATTGTGGTGAATACAGAATCGGCAACAGGTGAGCTCCAATCGTTTATTTTGGACAGCCCTAATCAGGCAGTATATATTCCACCGGATGTATGGCATACCATGCAATACTCTCATACCGCTATTCAGGTTATTCTGGCATCTACAGAATATGATGAAAAAGACTACATCCGCGATTACGACAACTTCAAAAAAATATGGGGAACGTAATGTCTGAAAACAATACTCCTTTTATACATTCAACCGCACTTGTAGACACTTCCGACATCGGGAGCAATACACGTATATGGGCCTTTGTGCACATCCTTAAAAATGTAACTATAGGCAATAACTGTAATATCTGCGACCATTGTTTCGTTGAACAAAACGTTCAAATAGGGAACAATGTAACCGTAAAATCAGGAATTTATATTTGGGAAGGTGTGCATATTGAAGACAATGTTTTTTTAGGCCCCAATGTTGTATTTACCAATGATGTAAGGCCTCGCAGCAAACAATATGTGGAAGTACAGAAAACCTTACTTAAGGAAGGTGCATCCATAGGAGCCAACAGTACTATTCTGGCCGGAGTTACTATGGGAAAATATTGCATGACGGGAATTGGTTCCGTAATCACCAAGGATGTTCCCGACCATGCACTGGTTTACGGTAACCCGGCCCGCATTAAAGGTTGGGTTGATGAGTTAGGACAAAAGCTGAAACAACACTCTTCAACCGAATGGGTTTCGGAAGATGGAATTATATATAAACAAACCGACAACGGTTTAACAAAAAAATGAGCGTGAATATTCCTTTTTTATCTTTCAAAAAAATGAACACTGATGTTAAAGCTGAAACGCTTTCGTCATTCGAACATTTTTTTGATAAAGCATGGTACGTTTTAGGTGACCAGGTAAAACAATTTGAACAATCCTATGCAACATTTAATAATACCAAACATTGTGTTGGCGTTGCCAATGGACTGGATGCATTGATTATTGCATTAAAAACATTGAATATCGAAAAAGGTGATGAAGTAATCGTTCCATCCAACACATACATTGCCAGTTGGCTTGCGGTAAGTTATGTAGGAGCAACCCCTGTTCCAGTTGAACCTAGAGTTGGAACATTCAATATCAACCCCGAACTTATTGAAGCGAAAATCACACCGAGAACAAAAGCCATTATGCC
Organism: Bacteroidota bacterium; assembly: GCA_040387195.1. Classification (GTDB taxonomy): domain Bacteria; phylum Bacteroidota; class Bacteroidia; order UKL13-3; family UKL13-3; genus UKL13-3. The sequence goes on along the minus strand of JAZKEF010000013.1, from coordinate 92,770 downwards.
TGTGCATTTATACGGACAGTGTTGTGAGATGGATGCCATCATGAGCATCGCTTCAACACACCATATTTCGGTTGTGGAGGACAATGCCCAATCGCAAGGTGCCATGTACAAAGGAAAACTTGCCGGTAGTTTCGGACATATTAACGGAACAAGCTTTTATCCCGGAAAAAACCTGGGGGCCTATGGTGATGCCGGAGCAATTACGACCAATGATGAGGCATTAGCCCAACGTTCAATGGTTATCCGTAATTACGGATCCCAGAAAAAATATTACAATGAAGAGCTCGGAATTAATTCCCGTTTAGATGAGATACAGGCGGGGTTTTTAAGCATTAAACTTAATTACCTGGCCCAATGGAATGATGCACGCAATACCATAGCAACCAAATACCTTTCACTACTTAGTGAAACACCGGATTTAATACTGCCGCAAATTGCCGAAGGAGCAACTTCTGTTTACCACCTTTTTGTGATCCGCACTTCAAAACGCGATGAACTGCAACAATACTTACACCAAAACGGAGTAGGTACATTGATTCATTATCCTGTTCCACCACATCTTCAACATGCATATGCCGAACTCAAGGAAAAAAAAGGAGATTATCCCATTGCGGAAGAGATGGCTGATACATGCCTGAGTTTACCTATGTTTCCGGGTATGACAGATGATGAGGTTTCATATGTATGTGATCAGATAAAATTATTTCTGCATGCCTAAATTATCCATCATTATACCATGTTATCATAACGAGCATAACATCCCTGTTACATCCAGGGCGTTAATTGCCAACGAAAGTTTGTTTCCTGCAGATATTTCATTTGAGTATGTAATGGTTGATGATGGCAGTAAAGACAACACATTTGAAGCGCTCAAACAATTCAAAAATGAGTACCCATCAAAAGTAAAACTGGTTAAACTATCGGGGAATTTTGGCTCTTATAATGCAATACAGGCCGGAATGAAATATGCGACCGGGGATTGCAATATTGTGATTGCTGCCGATCTTCAGGATCCTCCTGAATTGATGGTAAAAATGGTTGAATACTGGAAAAAAGGGGTGAAGCTTGTACTGGCTAACAGGGAGGACAGGGAAGATCCATTCTTTTCAAAGCTGTTTGCTAACCAGTACCAAAAACTGATCCGTAAATATGCTTTGCCTAACTTGCCCAAGGGAGGATTTGACTTTTGTTTGTTTGATCAGCAACTGAGAGAACAGGTAGTTGCCCTTGAAGAAAAAAACACCAACTCACTCTACCTGCTGGTATGGTTGCAATACGATTATGTTTCCATTCCCTACCAACGCAAGGAGAGATCAATTGGTAAATCCAAATGGACGTTTAAAAAGAAGGTCCAATTATTCATCGACTCATTTATCTCCTTTTCATACACTCCACTCAGACTTATTACCGGCTCCGGTTTAATACTGGGTTTGTTCTCCTTTCTATACGCGTTATATGTACTCTGGTCTAAATTAACCGGTCATGTTGCTGTTGAAGGCTGGTCAGCACTGATGGTTGTGTTTTTGCTTGTATCAAGCTTCCAAATGATTGCAATTGGAATTATCGGAGAATACCTATGGCGAAATTTAGAGGCCAGCAGAAAAAGACCTCCTTATATTGTAGACGAGGTTGTTTAAACAGGAAGAGAAAGGAGACTCCTTCCCTGTTTCAAACACAATTCCCGAATCCCATATCCGATATAGTGAATCGAAGATCCAAATTCTTCTGAAATCTCAAATCCATTTAGTATCTATGCAGGGTATTTCCTTACATATAGCCTATGTCAGTTGCTGAACAGAAAAAATGGTACGCCATCTATACGAATCCCCGGGCCGAAAAAAAAGTGACCCAATTACTTTCCAATAAAGGATTTGAGGTGTATTTACCACTGCAAACAACCCTTAAACAATGGAGCGACCGCAAAAAAAAAGTGGAAGAGCCCTTATTTAAATCCTATGTGTTTGTGAATATTCTCTTCGATAAAGAACATATTGAAGTGTTAAATACTGCAGGGGTCGTGAAATTTGTAAAAATCGGAAAAGAGCTTTCACCCATCCGGCCGGATATTATCCGCGCCATTCAACTTTCCCTTCAGTATTTTGATGAGTTGCAAACCTCATCCGAGCATTTCAGGCTCCACCAACCTGTAGAAGTTATTGCCGGCCCACTTCAGGGTTTTAAAGGGGTAATTGCCGAACAACAAGGCAACCGCTATTTTGCCATCCAAATTGAACAACTTGGGACACACCTGTTACTAAAAGTGCCGGCCCAGCATCTTGCTCCTACCTCAGTCTAAATATCAATAGCTTCCATTAATCCTTTAAACTGTTTCCTTTTCACAGGAAAACTTGTATTTTTACGTTAGCGCAACTAATATTGAGTAATTTTATTACTCAATATTCATCAATTGCACTGCTGGTGCTGTAATTGACGGGGCGAAGCTATATAAAAAGAGTGAAGACCACTTCGCTGAAAGATCTGAATGTAACACCTAAGATTTTTCACGGTTTTTATCCATTTCAAAGAGATCTTCTCCCAAACTCCAATTATTGATATTAGCTGAAGTTGATGACAGTTTTAAATCGCTCCATACTCAACTCGATATTGAATTAGAAAAAATATCAAATATGACAGGGGGGATAAAAAAGATCAGTTGAGTTTTACAACTTAACAAAATCATACCTCTTCTTTCTTCGAGCGATCTTTCGCCTTCCTTCTTTCAGCAAACGGTCTCTCTCCAACAATATGCTCGATACACTCATCACATCCAAAACCCGTATCAAACTTTTGCTCAAGTTTTTTCTGAACAGCAAAACGTCTTCCTACTTGCGCAATCTGGAAACGGAATTTGGTGAAAGCACCAATTCAATCCGACTTGAATTAAACAAGTTTGAAGATGCCGGATTATTAAGTACCAGCCTGAGCGGAAACAAAAAACTGTTTAAGGCCAATACAAAACATCCTATGTTTTCGGATATCCAAAACATCCTTATGAAATATACGGGTTTGGATAAAATTGCAGACCAGGTTATAAGGAAACTGGGAAATGTGGAATCTGTTTACCTAGTTGGAGAATTGGCTAAGGGACTCGACAATCCCATTATAGATCTGATATTTATTGGAGACATCAACAAAACGTATTTACTCAACCTTACAGAAAAAGCCGAGAAGCTAATCCATAAAAAAATCAGGTTCGTTATTTTCTCTCAGGAGGAATTTAACACACAACGTATGAAGATTCTGGAACAACCGCATGTTGAAATTCTAAACTAACACTATGATGAAACCCGTTACGATTATTGCCGAAATAGCGCAGGCTCATGAAGGAAGTTTAGGAATTGCTCACAGTTATATTGATGCATTGGCAGCATGCGGGGTTGATGCAGTTAAGTTCCAAACCCATATTGCCAAAGCCGAAAGCAGTTCATTTGAACAGTTCCGTATACCATTCAGTTATGAAGATACATCGCGATTTGATTACTGGAAACGTATGGAATTTACACCCGAACAATGGGCAGGAATCAAACAACATTGTGATGATAAAGGAGTAGAATTTATGTCTTCACCTTTTTCTGTAGCCGCTGTTTCATTGCTTGAAAATATTGGTGTCAAAAAATATAAAATCGGTTCGGGTGAGTTAACCAATTATTTAATGCTGGATGCAATTGCCAAAACTGGTAAGCCAATCATCCTGTCATCTGGGATGAGTGACTGGAAAGAGTTGGATGAAACCCTTCAGTTCCTCAGACCTTATGGTAATACCCTTTCAATAATGCAATGCACAACAGCCTATCCTACAACACCGGAACAGTGGGGTTTGGCATCGATGTCGAAAATGAAAGAGCGTTATCAGCTTCCTGTAGGATTTTCTGACCATTCGGGAGATATTATTGCCCCTTTAGCTGCTGTAACCCTCGGTGCAGAAATTATTGAATTTCATACTGTATTTGATAAAGCAATGTTTGGTCCTGACGCAAAATCTTCCCTTACCATCAACCAAATTCAGCAGCTGGTTCGTGGAATTCGTGAGCTGACAAAGGCATTTGGAAATGATCCGGGAAAAGAAAACACCACACAATTTGATGAACTGAAAATACTCTTTGGAAAAAGTCTTGCCCTCAATAAACAACTTGAAGCAGGCTACACCCTTACATTAGCCGATCTGGAATCGAAAAAACCGGGCGACAAAGGAATTCCTGCTAAGGCATATGCTTCCGTGATTGGGAAAAAACTTCGCACCGGAAAACAACAGTGGGATTTCCTGCAATATGACGACCTTCAACAAGATTAAACATGAGCAGTAAACGAAAAATCGCTGTTGTGATAACAGCCCGGCCAAGTTACAGCAGAGTAAAAACCGCTTTGCGTGCTATTCAGCAACATCCGGAACTTGAATTGCAGGTTATCGTATCCGCATCTGCCCTGCTCGATCGGTATGGGTCGGCAGTAAATTATATTGAACAGGATGGTTTTTCAATTGCTGCCAAAGTATTTAATGTGCTGGAAGGAGAGAATTTAACTGCTGCCGCCAAAACAACCGGTTTGGGAATCCTTGAACTTTCTACGGTGTTTGACAATCTTAAACCGGATATTGTGGTAACCGTTGCCGACAGATTTGAAACCATGGCAACGGCTATTTCCGCATCATACATGAATATTCCTCTTGCTCATATTCAGGGTGGTGAAGTTACCGGAAACATTGATGAAAAAGTTCGCCATGCCATCACCAAATTAAGCGATTATCATTTTGTAGCTTCCCAGGGGGCATACGAAAGAGTTGTAAAACTGGGTGAGAATCCCGACACTGTTTTTAATACCGGTTGTCCGTCTATTGACTTAGCCGCAGAGGTTGCACTCAAGCCCGATATGGCCATTAACCCATATACAAAATATGGCGGAGTTGGAAGTCATCCTGATTTAACCAATGGATATGTTGTGGTAATGCAACATCCTGTTACCAACGAATACAAAGAGTCGCGCAAACATATTGAAGAAACGTTGGAGGCTGTAAAAGATCTGAATAAACCGGTCCTTTGGTTTTGGCCGAATGTAGATGCTGGTGCCGATGGTACATCAAATGGAATAAGAACCTTTAGGGAATTGCATCATCCAACCCATATGCACTTTTTTAAAAATATGGAAGGGGAAGATTTTCTTCGGTTGCTGATGCATGCCGATTGTTTAATAGGAAATTCCAGTGTTGGTATTCGTGAATGTGCTTACCTTGGAGTGCCTGTCATCAATATCGGCACACGCCAGCATAAGCGGGAACGCGGCTACAATGTAACAGATGTTGATTATGATGCCACCCAAATAAAAAATACAATCAACCATATGCAACAACAACCCAAACCCCAAACTTCTGCTGTGTACGGAGGTGGAAATGCGGGACAAACCATCGCAAATTTGTTATCATCGCTTCCGTTGCAATTTCATAAAACCATTGCGTATTAAGTGAACATTTTAGCAATCATACCGGCAAGAGGCGGATCAAAAGGTATTCCCGGAAAGAATAGCAAACTTTTGGGAACCAAACCACTCATTGCATACACCATCGAAGCAGCTCAAGCATGCAAGCTCATTCAAACTACCATCGTAAGTACCGATGATGTTGTTCTTGCCGCAATCGCCAAACAATATGGTGCAGAAGTGCCATTCCTAAGACCTGCCTCATTAGCTACTGACAATGCACGTTCCATTGATGTGGTACTGCATGCCCTCGAGGTATTAAGTTCTCAGGGACGCTCGTTTGATGCTGTGTGTCTGCTTCAACCAACAACTCCTTTCCGTGCCGAAGGATTTATCGATCAATGTATAACCGCTTTTATTTCGCACCAATCCGATTCACTTGTGAGCGTTCAACCCGTACCGCATGAATACAATCCGCACTGGACATTTGAACCTGATGCAAGCGGGCACCTGCATATTGCAACAGGAGAAGAGTCGATTATTAGCAGAAGACAGGATTTGCCCAAAGCCTATATCAGAGATGGAAGTGTTTACCTTACCAAAGTATCTGTATTGAAAAGCCATTCCTTGTTTGGTAAAACAGTTGCTTATGTAGAATCAGATTCATCAGATTATGTAAATATTGATACACCCGAGGATTGGACGCTGGCAGAAACGTTACTAAGCCGCAGAAGGTAATTATGTGCGGCATCAGCGGAATTCTTTTTAACCTCCAGGCTTCTACCCTAATCAACAAAATGGTACAGGCACAAACCCACCGGGGCCCTGATGTTGCAAACACTTATTGCAGCAAGAATAATGAACATGCGCTCGGACATAACCGATTAAGCATTATCGATTTGAGTGAACACGGAAACCAACCCATGTTTAGCCCTGATAAACGATATGTAATGGTATTTAACGGAGAGGTATACAATTACCGTGAGTTGAAAACAGCATTGCAACACTCCTATTCCTTTACATCACAAACCGATAGTGAGGTAGTACTTGCCGCTTGGATTATATGGGGACCGGAATGCCTACAAAAAATGATCGGCATGTTTAGTTTTGCCATTTGGGATACACAACAGCAAACATTATTTGCCGCACGCGATCGTTTTGGAGTGAAACCTTTCTATTACCATCTATCGGATACGTCACTTTATTTTGCAAGTGAAATCAAAACACTTTGGGCAGCCGGTATTCCTAAAACAAAGAATGATAAGGTATGGGCAAACTATTTCAGCCACGGCTCATATGGGTTGCCACACGAAACTTTTTGGAAGGGCGTACAGCAATTGCCTGCAGGATACTGTTTGACTTATGATGCAGCCTCAGGAGTTCATACACGGCAATGGTATTCATTCACACAGCGTGTTCAAACACTTATCGACAAGCAAGAGGATAGTATTACGGAACAGTATGAGGCCTTATTGCGGGAAAGTATCCGGTTGCGATTCAGGGCAGACGTTCCGGTTGGCTTTAACCTTTCCGGTGGTGTGGATTCATCCACGTTACTGGCTTTGGTAAATCAATGCTACCCCAATGCTCCCATTGAAGCATATACGTTTTACACAGGCGATGAAAGGTATGATGAATTACCATGGGTGCAAACCATGATTCAACAAACGAACAATCCCCTTATTGCATGTAAATTTTCTGTTCACGATGTTCCATCAATGATAACAGCAGTTTCCATTGCACAAGACGAGCCTTTTGGTGGAATCCCCACTCTTGCATATGCCAATCTTTTCAAAGAAGCCCGTAACCGCGGTACAAAGGTATTATTGGATGGACAAGGAATGGATGAAGCCTGGGCCGGTTACGACTATTATCATAACAACAATAATCAGACAATACAGGGAATAACACAATCGCCCTATGCACCTCACATACTCGAAGACGAATTTCGAACATTGGCAACTCCTGAACAGTATCCTGCTCCATTTAGCTGTCCAATGATGAACCTTCAATTCAGGGATTTATTTTATACAAAAATTCCAAGGGCATTACGATTCAACGACCGAATATCCATGATGTTTTCAACAGAGTTGCGTGAACCTTTCTTAGACCATCGGTTGGTTGAACTCGCATTCTCCCGTCCTAAAGAAGAGAAGTGGCATAATGGAAATACCAAATGGTTTTTACGGAACCTTGTTTCAAAATACTTGGGGGATACTATCAGTTATGCACCCAAACGGGCATTACAAACACCGCAACGTGAATGGCTTTCGGGAGCATTAAAAGAGATGGTACTGGCGCATTTACAAACGGTTGATACTTCAGGTTATTTCAAAAAGGGCGAGGTGTTTAAACAATACCAAACATTTTGCGCTAACCCAGTGCAATCAGTCAATATCTGGCAATATGTCAACTTTGCTTTATTACTATAAATACAATGTTTATTAAAAAGATCAAACGTTTTGTTTACCGGTGGCTGGAACTTCCAATTAAACAATTGCTGTTTATGGGTCAACCATCTCTTACACCTGTTCAGCAAAAAATAGTATCTTCTTTGCAAGCGGAGGGTATTGCCGTTACCAGTTTTGAAGAACTTTTCGGAATGGATGCACTCGATGGTGTCGAAAAAGAATTCAGAACATTCCAACAAAATAAAACCGTTCAGGAAATCAGAAACGATAATCACTCAGGTAACGTTCACAACCATTCGAATTATAAAAATTATAATATCAGGGCTTCCTCTATTCAACCTATACTATCATCCGAGTCTGTTTTATTACGCAAAGGATTGAGTACGCAACTGGGAAATATTGCCTCCACTTATTTTGCAGAACCCGCATTGCTCCGGTATGCCGATTACTGGCTATCGATGCCTGTTCCAACAACCGAACGGAATTATTCGCAGAACTGGCACCGCGATCCCGAAGACCAGCGAATTCTTAAAGTATTTGTATACCTGAATGATGTGAACGAACTCAATGGAGCATTTGAATATATTAAAGGGAGTCACCTCACAGGTCCATTTAACAATGTGTTTCCTTACGACAAGGACCATCCCAATAATTATCCTGATGAGAAAGAACTCACCAAGTTCATTCCCGCACATGCATTTACCGTAAACGAAGGAAAGAAGGGAACCCTAATTATATGCGACACACACGGATTTCACCGTGGAGGGTTTTGTAAAACAACAGACAGGTGGTTGATGACATTTATGTATAACCGTTCCTCATTGGTTATCTCCAACCAGTATAAAGTAGACTTCAGGTCCAGACTTACCAGAACACAAAAAAGATTTTATGCAACATTCGGATAACACAGAGGCATGGGATTTAGTAATTGAAGGCAAAACATCGCTGTTTGACCTGAAGTTGAAAGACGTTTGGCGTTACCGCGATTTGTTGGTGATGTTTGTGAAACGCGATATTAAATCTGTTTACAAACAAACCATATTAGGGCCAATCTGGTTTTTCCTACAGCCACTTTTTACCACCATCACCTTCACCTTCATTTTCGGAAATTTAGCCGCCATCAGTACCGATGGAATTCCGCAGCCTTTATTTTACATGACCGGCATTATTGCCTGGAACTATTTCAGTGACTGCTTAACCGCAACATCAACCGTATTTCGGAGCAACTCAAACATATTTGGTAAGGTATACTTCCCCCGACTCATTATGCCACTAAGCATTGTTCTCAGTAATCTTCTTAAGTTTGGAATACAGTTTTTATTATTGCTTCTACTGATACTCTATTATGTTCTGGCCACCCCCTACCAGTTGAATCTGAATGTTTACAGTTTGTTATTACCGGTCTTTGTTTTGTTAATGGCCCTTTTAGGGTTATCGCTTGGTATGATCATTTCAAGCCTTACCACTAAATACCGTGACCTGAGCTTTTTGGTGGGCTTCGGAATGAGTTTGTTTATGTACGCTACACCAGTTATTTATCCGCTGAGTGCAGCTCCGCAAAAATATGTATGGCTGTTAAAACTCAATCCGCTTGCCGGTATTATTGAGGGTTTCCGCTATGCATTATTGGGCAAAGGCTCTTTTGATTGGATGTCGCTCACTTATACTTCCCTTTGTGCAGCCTTGTTCTTAATAGCAGGTGCGGTAGTCTTTAACAAAGTGGAGAAGAGTTTTATTGATACCGTTTAACCCATTTATATATGCACTTAAACAGTGAACTCATTCTGAAGAAATACTACAAACCCTATTTCAAGCCTCATATCAAAGTTTTGGAGATTGGTCCGGCAGGTATTCCTTCTGCCTATTTAAAGGTTGTGAATAACCCTACCCAATGGGATACGATAGACCTTGCATCAACCAAATCTATTGCCAGCAGCATTGATAAACTCACCTATACAACTTGCATTTTTCAGAAGATACCTGCATATACCGATTGAAGGTGCATAGGACACTATAGCCATTATGAGTATGTCACAATGATGAACCACAAAAATAAATGAGCACTGTAATTAAAGTTGAGAATCTTTCCAAAATGTACCGTTTGGGCGAAATCGGCACAGGTACAATTAGTCGGGATTTACATCGCTGGTGGGCTACCAAAGTACTTGGTAAAGATGATCCCTTTTTAAAAATAGGAGAAACCAATGACCGGAGTATTAAAGGTACATCAGATATTGTTTGGTCGCTTAAAGACATTAATTTTAATATACAGCAGGGAGAAGCCGTAGGAATTATTGGCAGGAATGGTGCCGGAAAAAGTACCCTCCTTAAATTACTTTCGAGGGTAACCTCCCCTACTACCGGAAACATCAAGATAAAAGGGCGTGTTGCCAGTTTATTGGAAGTTGGAACAGGATTTCATCCGGAACTAACCGGCCGAGAAAATATTTACCTCAATGGTGCTATCCTTGGAATGCGTAAGAAAGAGATTACGCAAAAAATGGAGGAAATCATCGATTTCAGTGGTGTTGAACGGTACATCGACACCCCGGTAAAACGTTATAGCAGCGGCATGTATGTTCGATTGGCATTTGCTGTAGCAGCTCACCTTGAAAGTGAAATTCTGATTGTGGATGAAGTGCTGGCAGTAGGTGATGCCGAGTTTCAGAAAAAGTGTTTAGGCAAAATGGGAGAAGTAAGTAAAGGAGGAGGAAGAACCATTTTGTTTGTAAGCCATAATATGCTTGCTATTAAATCGCTATGTACTACAGGAATTTTAATGCAGAATGGGCTTCTCGCAACATCAGGAGGTATCCAGCAAGTAGTTGACCAATACCTTCAGCTAAACAACGGTGTAATCACATCAGAAGCAATCATTTCAAAAGAACAGGATGGACTGATCCTTGAATCTGTTCACTTTTCAAACAATGGAATTGATGGTCATTTTAATATCGAGGAAGAGCTTGCTATCACAATTAAAGTAGCCAGTAACCAGCCTTTCAACTCCATCAACATTAATATTTTCTTCAATACGGTTGAAGATACTACGATTTTTGCAACCTGCTCTCCGGCAGAAAGAATGGAACCGGGTGCTTTTACCTATCAATGTAAAATACCTGCATCCACGCTCAATAATATTCGGTACAGCATAGAAATAATGGTGGTGAAAGATGGTCCAAAGATTCTTCACCACTATAAAGACATTGCATTTATTGAAGGAAATGAGCAGGCCAGATCCGGAGCTTGGATGGGCGAGTTTCCGGGACTCATCAGACCACAATATTTCCCATGGACTAAAAAATAAGTAATGGACACTTTTCAAACAGCCTTCTTAACATCTATCATCCATAGTCGCTACCAACATTTTGGGAACGAAAATTATGATGCATTCCGGTTCGGCCCCGGCTTAAAAGTTCCTATCTGGAAAGACTATATCAGTCATTCAATTAATATTTTCAAAAAATTAATTCAATACAGAAGTAAGGATTGGAAAGTTATTGCTTCCGATTATTACGAGCAACTTAGACCTTACCATACAACACTTGAAAGGGTATACCTAAACCTTTCCAAAAAAGACAAAGCGGTATTCATCAGTTTATTTGCTTACCGCTTTTTGGGCCACACAAAAATAAAACTCGCCCGCAACAATGCTGCTTATAAAAATGCGGTTAAAGTGGCCAAGAGTTTGAAACAATCAGACGAAACGTATAATCCTCAGTTTATTCATTTCATTCTGGAAAAATTTAACCTCAAAGCAATTGGGTTTGATATCAATTTATTCTTTAGTGATGTTGCCATAGCTATTGATTATATTATTGAACAATATGCCTATAAAGGAGACTCCGTTCTTATTGAAGCAAAACCGGGAGATACTGTTTTAGACATTGGCGGATGCTGGGGTGATACCGCATTGTACTTTGCTCATAAAGCGGGTTCAACCGGAAAGGTATTTTCATTTGAGTTTATTCCCGAAAACTTAAAACTGCATCAAATTAACCGCAACATGAACCCGAAACTTTCTGATCTGATCACAGTTGTTGAGCATCCTGTTTCCAATATAACCGGGCAAACAATCTATTTTAAAGATAATGGGCCTTCCAGCAAAATGCAGGCGGAACCGTTTACCGAACAAACAGGAAGTACCACCACTCTTACTATCGATGATTTTGTTGAAAAATATCAGGTGAGCAAAGTGGACTTCATTAAAATGGACATTGAAGGAGCCGAACGATATGCATTGGATGGAGCCTTACAAACAATTAAAACATTCAGACCAATCCTTGCCATTGCCATTTATCATAGTGTAGACGATTTAATCAATATCCCCAATTGGGTGCTTGATCTCAATCTAGACTATGAAATATTTATAGACCATTACACCATACATGAAGAAGAAACAGTTCTTTTTGCACGTCCAAAAAAATGATACCAGTAACCAAACCTTTCCTCCCTCCGATTGAGGAATACCAACAACTTATTGCCGATGTTTGGAACAGACAATGGCTCACCAATAATGGCCCATTGGTAAATGAACTGGAGTTTAAGCTTAAAGAGTATTTGGATGTGCCGCACCTGCTCTTCTTAAACAACGGAACCATTGCGCTACAAATAGCCATTAAGGCGTTGGGGTTAACGGGGGAGATTATCACAACCCCATTTAGTTTTGTAGCCACCACCAGTAGCATTGTGTGGGAAGGTTGCAAACCAGTTTTTGTTGATATTGATGAGCATACACTCAATATTGATGCCTCCAAAATTGAACAGGCCATTACACCTAACACTTCAGCTATACTGGCAACACATGTATATGGAAATCCATGTGATATAGATGCTATTCAAATCATTGCAAAAAAATACAATCTCAAGGTAATTTATGACGCTGCCCATTGTTTTGGCACTCAGTACAAGGGCAAGAGTGTTTTTTCTTATGGAGATATAAGTACTACCAGCTTTCATGCAACTAAACTATTTCATACAATAGAAGGAGGTGCGGTATTCTGCGGCAATATGGATCTGTTAAATAAAATGTCGTTCATGCGTAACTTCGGATATAATGGTCCCGAGAACTTTGAAGAAGTGGGCATCAATGGAAAAAACTCAGAGTTTCATGCTGCAATGGGAATTGTGAACTTAAAATACATAACTCCAATTCTGGCTACCCGAAGAAAGCAATATGAAAGATACCAAAAATGGTTGACACCAGCTTCAATACGTTTTCCGAAAACTATGGCCCACACGGATTATAATTTTGCCTACTGTCCAATCATTCTTGAAAACGAAACGATTACCTTGTCCATTATCAAATCCCTGGAAGAAAACTCGATTAGTCCGCGAAGGTATTTTCATCCTTCCTTAAATACCATTCCATTATATAAAGCCAATACTACACCCATAAGTGAGTCGTTGTCTAAGCACATTATCTGTTTACCACTTTATCATACGCTCACCGACCCTGAAATTGACTTTATATGCCGGACGATTTTACTTACGCTTAACCCACAGAAATGAGAGTAGCAATTATGCAACCTTATTTCTTGCCCTATATTGGCTATTTTCAGTTGATACATGCTGTAGACCTATTTGTTGTATATGACAACATTGAATATACCAAAAAGGGCTGGATAAACAGAAACCGTATTCTTACAGGAGGGGGTGATGAGTTTATAACCCTACCCCTTCAAAAAGATTCAGACTATTTAAATGTTGATGAACGCTTTATAGCAGATAGTTTTGATCGGGAAAAACTTAAGTTACTTCGAAAAGTACGAGCCTCATATGATAAAGCACCCTATTATCCGGAAACACTTGAATTGTTCGAGAGCACATTGAATACACCTCATCGCAATCTGTTTGCTTTCATTTTAAATTCCATTCAATTATTGACTAGCCACCTCGATATTCAAACCCCTATAATACAATCATCAACCCTCGATATTGACCATAGCCTCAAATCTGAACAAAAGGTATTGGCCATTTGCGGCCTTCTTCAGGCCACCACATACATTAACCCAATTGGCGGGGTAAAACTGTACGACAAGGTTCATTTTTCGAAGCATCAAGTCACACTCAACTTTTTGCAATCCAATCCCATTACGTATCCACAATATCAAAATGAATTCATTCCTTGGCTTTCGATACTTGATGTGCTGATGTTTAATGGCAAGGAACAAACAAAAAAACTCTTAACCCATTATTCATTATCATGAAATCCATTGGCGGTTATTTTGGACTTGAATTGCCCGAAAAGGAAGCATTCCATAAGGAAGCCATTGCACTCAATACCGGAAGATGTGCCCTGGAATGTGTGTTAACCACAAATAATTATACCAAAATATATTTACCTTATTATTCATGTGAAGCGCTTTTAGAACCTATACTTAAGTTAAATATTCCGCATGAATTTTATCCAATTAATACCCGGCTTGAACCCGAATTTAACTATGAGCGGATACTGGAATCGGAAGTGTTTTTATATATCAACTACTTTGGCATAAAGGATCCTTTTATTTCCACATTGCACCAAATCACCCCAAATCTAATCATTGATAATGTGCAGTCCTTTTTCTCCCTTCCCATACCGCAGGTAAATACATTTTATTCGGCACGCAAATTTTTTGGCGTACCCGATGGTGCTTACCTCTATTCAGCTGTTACTACTAACCCCGCATTTGAAGTAGACAGTTCTGCAGACAGGATGCAACACCTGCTGATGCGCATAGATAAATCGGCTGAAGAGGGCTATAGTTTGTTCCAAAAAAATGAAGTCCGCCTGCAGCATCTTCCCATTCGGTTGATGTCGGAACTCTCTAAAAAATTGTTAGCCTCCATCGACTATGATGCTGTGGCAGAAAAACGCAAACTAAACTTTCAATATCTGCACGAACGTCTCTCCGCACACAATAAATTATCCATTGATTGGGATGGTAATCAAGTTCCAATGAACTATCCCTTTTGGAGCGACAACAACAACCTCAGAGATTTGCTTTTCTCACATAAGATTTATTGCCCTGTGTATTGGCCTAATGTACTACTCCAGAAAGGGTTTTATACCCTTGAAAAAAATCTTGCCAACCAACTTATTTGTTTACCGGTTGACCAGCGCTATACTCAGACTGACATGGACTATATCATAAATCTAATATTACATATATGAATATCATCGGCACAAACGTTGTTTTAAGAGCTATTGAAAAAGAGGACCTGCCCTTGTTGCAACAATGGGCAAATGACCCTGAAATACAGAATATGTTGGGTGGGTGGCATTTTCCAACTAGCATGAACGACCAGGAAAAATGGTTCGATTCGCTCTCCTGTAATTCACTGCAGCAACGTTTTGCAATTGTCACCCAGGATCTCGGGTTAATTGGCACGGCCAATATTGTTGATATCGATTGGAAAAATAAAAATGCTTTTCATGGAATGATGTTAGGTGATAAGGCAATCAGGGGAAAAGGATACGGAGTTGATACGGTAATGACCATCATGAAATATGCATTTGAAGAGCTCGGATTAAACCGGCTTGATGGTTCGATGATTGAATACAATACAGCATCTTTGAAACTCTATATTGAAAAATGTGGATGGAAAGAAGAAGGACGCCAACGAAACTGGTACTATCGAAAAAACAGAAGCTGGGATAAAATTGTGGTGGGTATAACGAAGGAAGATTACAAAGAATTGATGCATCGCTAATATGAGTAATTTGGAAACAAACGGATTTGAACTGATTCAGTCGCAGATTTCAACTGAACTCATTCAAAAAATCAATGTAAGCCTCGACATGAGCTATGAACGGGCACGGAGTATTCAAAAAGCTAATGGTATAGAAGCTGTAACAGATGGCACCATACACCATCTATTGGCTTATGAAGACCAGATTTACCTTGACCTGCTAATGGCAATTGTGGAATCACCACTATATGATTATGTAAGAAAGTTTTTTAATGGTAACTTTATCCTGAACAGCTATGGCGGATTAAAAAACCTACCCTCCAAACCATCATACGTGGTTAAGGTACACAGGGACATTCGCTTTTTCTCAGATAGTTTTCCGCTGATGTTAAACATGCTCATTATGCTTGACGATTTTACCCTGGAGAATGGGGCGACCTATCTTTTGGCAAAATCACATCTTCAACCTGATAAACCAGCTGACGACTATTTTTACGCACATGCTGATCGTGCAACAGGCAAACGCGGAGATGTGCTTTTTTTTAATTCAAACTTATGGCATGCAGCTGGTTTGAATACCAGCACGGAAGAACGTAGAGCAATAACAATTACATTTACCAAACCCTTCATGAAACAGCAACTCGATTATCCGCATGCAGTAGGGACTGATAAACTTTTGCAGCTCAGCCCAAACATGCAACAGGTAATCGGGTATTTTTCAAGAACCCCCGGTACCCTCAATGAATGGTACCAGGTTCCTGAGAAACGTTTTTACCGCCCTGGACAAGACTAATTACACCAATAATATGACCAGAAATTACAATCAGGAATTACAAAATAGCGAGAGTCATCAGTATGCTTATAATTTTGATATTGATGTAATGCACCCTTTCATGATTAAATCTTTCCTTCCCTTTTTCAATGCCGGCTCTTTATTAGAATTGGGGAGTTCAAAAGGACATTTCACATCTCTTCTGATTCAACATTATAAGGACGTAACCTGTGTTGAAGCATCTTTGGATGCAATAGAAGAAGCTAAGAAAAGAATAACGACAGACCTAAACATCATTCATGGGTTATTTGAAACGGTTTTTTTACCTAAAAAATATGATACCATTGTGCTTACACATGTTTTGGAACATCTGGACAATCCCGTTAAGGTAATGAAGCGGATTAATGATGAATGGTTAAGTGAATCTGGAAAATTTTTACTTGTATGCCCCAATGCAAATGCCCCATCCCGGCAAATTGCTGTAAAAATGGGGTTAATTTCCCACAATGCAGCTGTAACAACTGCAGAAGCAGATCATGGTCACCGCATTACCTATTCACTTGATACACTTGAAAGAGATGCAACTGCAGCAGGGTTGAACGTGATTCACAGGTCCGGAATTTTCTTTAAAGCGTTAGCTAATTTTCAATGGGACAAAATTCTTAAAACAGATATTATCTCCAAAGAATACCTGAATGGATGTTATGCGTTGGGCCAACAATACCCTGACCTTTGTTCAAGCATATTTTTGGTATGCGAAAAAGGAAACAAATGAGTAAACACCCCTTGCTTTCTGTTTGTCTTATTACCTATAATCATGTTGATCATATCCGCCAGGCCATTGAGGGTGTATTGATGCAGGAAGTTGATTTTACCTGGGAATTGATTATTGCAGACGATTACTCATCAGACGGAACAAGAGATATCCTGCTCGAGTATCAAAGCAAATACCCTGATTTAATAAAACTCATTTTACAACCCAAAAACGTTGGAGCATTTCAAAATTGGATGGACCTGCTTCATACACCGCAATCAACTTACATTGCATATTTTGATGGTGATGACTACTGGACTGACCCGAACAAACTCCAGAAACAGGTAGATTTTTTGGAGGCAAATGCTGACTATGTGCTTTGTTTTCATCCGGTGCTCATCCTCAAATCAGATGGAAATCTGAGAGAAGATTATATTACTAAGGTTCCGAAAGACCACGAACATATTGAATCGCTGGCAATCCATGGAAATTATATGCATACCCCATCCGTTGTTTTTAGAAAGGTGCTGCAATCATTTCCTGCAGAGATGGCTAAAAGTCCCATAGGTGATTACTATCTATACATGCTGCTTGCAAAACACGGAAAGCTTAAATTACTCTCCGAAACAATGGCTGTATACCGGGTTCACGATATCGGCACACATAGTTTATTGTCGCAAACTCAGAAACGTTATAAGTGGTTTTTGATGTTGTATTACCTCATCCCACAATTTGAAGGAAACATCCGCACCATTCTTGTAAATAATCTATTAGATAACGCCAAAGCTTTACTGCAGGATGCAGGTAAGTTGTCGGTTGATACGAAAGAAATGATTCAACGTTGCGCATTGGAGTATGACCAGGACTACCTTATAAGGATACTGCAGGAAAACCAATCCTTAACCCATAAGTTCCACTCAACAAAATCAGTATTTCGGCAACTGCTTTTTTTACTAAAACGAAGATTTTCAAAAACCTGATACCGGTCGAATGGAACTTGTAACCATTATTATACCTATATATAAGGCCATACCCGACAGTGATGAAAAGATATCTTTTCGCCAGTGTGTGCATGTTTTATCCGGTTATCCGATAAACATTGTTACCCATCCCGACTTAGATATTTCTTACTACGAATCTATGCTCCGGGATGCTCAACTCCCTTATTCAGTTCAATATTTTGATAAGGCCTTTTTCGAAAACATTGAAGGTTACAACAAACTCTTACTAAAACCTGACTTTTATACCCGTTTTACGAACTACCGGTACATACTGATCTATCAGCTCGATGCTTTTGTATTTACCAATAAACTCGAACAATGGTGCAACAAGGGTTATTCATACATAGGAGCTCCATGGATCACTGCTACTTCAGGTGAATTTGCTTTTAATGGTGTGGGCAATGGAGGATTTTCGCTCCGCAATGTTGCCGACCATATTAAAGCACTTCACTCTTTCTCTTATATTGAATCGCCCCGTTCCGTATTTTACAAATATTTTCTGATTAAACATCCTTTGAGGGTATACCTCCATTTGATATGGAGATTCATCAAACAACTCACCGTACTGAACAATACGTATTATCGTTTTAACAATTACGACAGCAACGAAGATTACTTTTGGTGTAAGGTGATTGCGGCCAACTTTAATTGGTTTACAGTCCCTGCTCCTGAAGAAGCCATGAAATTCAGCATGGAGCATCATCCTGAATATCTTTACCGGTTAAACCACAATCAACTTCCTTTTGGTTGCCATGCATGGACTAAACATGATTTTGCATTTTGGAAACCGTTTATTGAATACCCTGACGCCCTCTAACCATGTCTAAGATTATTGTAAAAGTAACACATCCATGGCCGGTCACAAATGCCGATAATAAGGATTCAATCCTTCAACAAACACCGCAAGGTTCCGGAATCTGGGGTAATTATCAGTTTGAAGTAAACAATGATTGTGCTGTATGTGATTATTGGATTATTGCGGAAAATATCCTGAATACCGAACATGTTAAAGTCCCCAAAGGCAATGTTATGTTGATTACTACCGAGGAAGTGAATGTAAAAACATACGAAACCGATTATTTAAAGCAGTTTGATCGGATCATTACTTCCCGTAGGGACTTGCAGGGTACAAATATCATTCGCACCCATTATCTTAATTGGTGGTTTATCAAAAAAGGATATGATGAGTTGTCGCAACACCAATATACCGAAAAAGCAAAAGAGCTTTCCCTTATCAGCTCTAACTTGACCAAAATCCAAGGCCACAAAGACCGGTTGGCTTTTGTGCACAAAATCACCGAACATTTTAAGGACAAACTTGATGTATACGGCCGGGGGCATAACTATGTTGACGATAAGTTTGATGCCATAGCACCTTACAAATATTCAATTGCCATCGAAAACTCCGCCATTGAAAACTACTTTACAGAGAAACTGATTGATTGTTATTTATGCAATACCATGCCGATCTATTTTGGATGTCCGAATATCACAGACTTCTTTAACCCAAAAAGTTTAATCGTTATAGATATCTATAATTATCAATCTGCAATTCATACCATTGAAAAGGCGATCCAGGAAGACCGGTATGCTACATCTCAAGATTACATAAAAGAGGCGAAACAACTTGCCTTACAGAAATATCAATTTTTTCCGGTCATTTCGAACATATTGGATTCATTGAAAACTTCTCCTCAACATACACATAGTCACTACGCAAAGATTTACCCTCAGCAAAAATATGCACCAGTTTCTTCTACAATATCTGGCTATAAAGCGCTTTTAAAAAAAGGATTTAAGCTGTTGAAACAACGGTAGATTTTGGACATTTATACGTTACATCCATTTGAAATTTTCATCCCTTGATAAACACCCCGCTTGTATCCGTACTTCTTCCCTGCTATAATGCCGAGGCATACATTGCTGATGCCGTTTGGAGTATCCTGGAACAAACCTATACAAACCTTGAACTTTTTATCATTGATGATTCTTCAACAGATAGAACAGTTGCGACTGTGAAAAACTTCAACGATGACCGTATCCACCTTGTTGAGAAACCTCAAAATACGGGGTATACCGATAGTCTGAACATGGGTCTTACATTCGCAAAAGGAAAATACATTGCCCGCATGGATGCTGATGATATCAGTGAATCCAATAGGTTTCAGAGGCAGGTTGATTACCTCGAAGCTCACCCCGACACCATTGTTTGCGGATGCTGGATTACGTTGATTCCTCAGGAAACAGTTTACAGGTATCCGGTAGAACATCTCGAAATTGTTGAAGAACTTTTCAGCAGGAACAGTTTTGCCCATCCGGGAGTGATGATGCGAAAGTCAGCAATCGATCTTCATTCATTGAACTACGATCGCTCCTTTGAACCCACAGAAGATTATGAGCTGTGGACCCGAATGATGATGTTGGGCACCTTGCATAATCTTCCGGAAACCCTTTTGAGGTACCGAACCCATGAACAACAAATTTCGAGCTACAAAGCCTCCCTGCAAAAACAGAACCGCTTGCGTACACGCATGCAATTGTTACAAAAACTCCTGGATGAACCACTTACGATTAACTTATTGGAAGAAAATATATACGAGAGTGGCGGAAATAATGCTACCAGAATTAAGGAATTAAACTTACGCCTGGATAAACTCTCGACTTTATCCATTGCAAACCATTCACAGCAACTGTATCCGGTAAACATATTTGACAACTACTTACTTGGTTTGAAAAAAA
The DNA here is from genome assembly GCA_040387195.1 of Bacteroidota bacterium. GTDB lineage: Bacteria > Bacteroidota > Bacteroidia > UKL13-3 > UKL13-3 > UKL13-3. Next base: position 72,013 of record JAZKEF010000013.1, on the reverse strand, counting down.
AACTCTGTCGTTCCCTCACATCCCGTCAGCACAAATCATCCGTTTCGCTTTGGTTTGATATATGTTTTCAGGCGCCCGTGTTTTTTAGGTTGATTGGGTGGCGTAATAGTTTGTCCTTTTCGGCAAGGTGTTTCCTAAATCAGTTTATTTTTTAGTTTGAACTCAGCGCACGTTTCCATTATTCTCGCAACATATAACAGGGCACACCTGATTATGGATACCTTATTATCCATACAGAACCAAACATTCACGGAGTGGGAATGCCTGATTATAGATGACGGAGGAACAGACGAAACAAAAGCGGTTATCAGTAAACTGCTAACCTATGACCGAAGATTTACCTTTCATCAGAGACCAGAACAACACCTTAAGGGATTACCGGGATGCAGGAATTATGGATTATCCCTGGCAACAGGAAAATATGTTGTTTTTTTTGATGATGATGATTGGATCCATCCACAACACCTCATGCTTACAACTTCCCTTCTGGATAACCATATTCAATATGGATTTTGCCAATACCAAAAACAATCGTTTGAAACCAGCATGCCCGAAAACGTTCCATTCTATTCAAACCTCACACCATTAAGGGAAACAGGGGTACAACAATTACCTGCAATTGTCCAGGAAAAAATCGGAATGGCTTCATGTACTGTAGTATGGCGAATGCACTATTTCACAGAACGCTTTAATGAACAGCTGCAATATGCCGAGGAGTGGGAATTATATACCCGCATTCTTGCTACAGGTATTAAAGGTATGGAGGTAAATGAAGTACTCTATTATAACCGTAAACATGCTGCATCTAATACAGGTGAATTCTGGAACGGAAATCGTATACGTATTGATGCTAAAATGCAAGCCGCACTCTGTAATATCAAAACCCTTCAATACTATCATTTACTGGATACACAATCACAAACATACCTGCTTAATATTCTGATTCGTAACAGAGGATACCAATACTTCAAATCAGGTATTGCCTTTAGTAACTATAACCTGCTGCAAAAGTGGAAGGCATACCTTTACTACTTCTGTTTCCCACTGATTTTCATTTTTTACAGTTTATACCACCGCTTACAACCATGATCATTAACACCAATATTGTATTAGGTTTCCTACCAGAAGCCACTATCAGATGATTCGAAACATAACTATTATTGTTGATTCTATTGATCGCAATGAAGGCAGTGGTGCCAAGGCCAATATTGCTTTTATTGAGAGTCTTGCTGCTTCAGGTTATAAACTAACAGTGTACCATTACACCCGAAAAAATATTCTGTTACCCAATGTTACCTGCATAACAATTCCGGAAAAAAAATGGAGCCTGCTATTTGTTTTCAGCAGGATACAACGTATACTGGCCAGGTGGACTTCTATCAACATCAATCCACTCATTGAAAATATGTTTGGGTTTTCACTTACATATTTCAATGATGTAAAAAGCATTCGCAAACACCTGCAAAGCATAAATGCATCAGATGCAGATTTGATCATAACCTTAAGTCAGGGTGCAAGTTTTCGCCCACATTACGCGTTGCTTAAACTACCTCAACTACATACAAAATGGTTGGCGTATGTGCACGACCCCTATCCCTTTCATTATTATCCTCGTCCATACAACTGGGTGGAAAGAGGACATCGGCAAAAAGAAGCATTCTTTCAGGAAGTATCTGAAAAAGCACGTTATTCCGGCTTTCCAAGTCTATTGCTCCGCGAATGGATGGGGAGCTATTTCCCTCAATTCATCACAACAGGCTTGATCATTCCTCATCAACTTGGATTGCCTGTAGAAACCTTTGCTGCCCTTCCAGACTATTTCAATAAAAAAGCATTTTCGGTACTGCATGCCGGAAATCTTATGAAACAAAGGAATCCCAGCGGACTGATTGTAGGCTTTCAGCTATTTCTAAAACGGAATCCCACTGCGTCCGAACATGCCCAGTTATTATTAATTGGTCCGGCCGATTACCATCAACAAACTATTCATTCCTTTAAACTGTCAACTCCTTCTTTACTTTTCATCAATGAAAATGTTCCATTCGATACTGTTATGGAAATGCAGAAACAGGCAAGTGCAAATGTTATCCTGGAATCGCAAGCGGAGATCAGTCCATTTTTACCGGGAAAATTTCCACATTGTGTGATGGCCGATAAGCCCATCATTTCTCTTGCCCCTTATTACAGTGAAACTAAACGGTTGTTGGGTGATGACTATCCTTATTGGTCGGAGCAACAGGATTCCGAAAAAATTGCAACTATATTAGACAGGTTGTATGGGCAGTGGAAGAAGAATGCTGGTATGCTAACGCTCAACAGACCTGATTTAGCAAACTATCTCAGCCATACTTATCTCAGACAAACAATTGATACACTCTAAATGAGCATCCGGTTTTCCATTTTAATTACCACCAAAAACCGTTGTCCGGAATTGCTTTTTACGTTATCAAGCATATCAACACTTTTGCGCAGACCCGATGTGGAATGTATCATTTGTAATGATGGATCTTCTGATGATACCATGACTCAGCTTCAGGAACAGTATCCGGAAATTGAGCTGATTCATCATCCCCAAAGTATTGGATTGATTTGTAGCAGAAATAAACTACTGGCAAAGGCTAGCGGACAGTATGCCATTTCCCTTGATGATGATGCGCATTTTTTATCGGAACACCCTCTTGAAACGATTGAGCATACATTTAACACAATGCCTCATTGTGGTGTTATTGCGTTTCGCATATATTGGGGAACTGAGACACCTTCAAATACTATCAATAACGAAACCCAAAAACGAGTGAAGGGATTTGTTGGATGTGGACATGCCTGGAATATGGAGGCATGGCGCAGTATTCCTGATTACCCCGACTGGTTCATCTTTTATGGTGAAGAAGATTTTGCTGCGTACCATTTGTTCAAAAAACAATGGCAAATTTTATATGTTCCCGACATTCTGGTTCAACACCGGGTAAATGTCTCCCAACGCAAGAAAGAATCGGATTACAGACTTCGTTTAAGGAGGTCCTTAAGGGCGGGATGGTTTTTAATGCTGTTGTTTTTTCCAATGAAAACTATTCCCAAAAGATGGGCTTATTCGGTATGGATCCAACTCCAGAAACGCACCTTCAAAGGCGATTTCCCCGGTACCATTGCTATATTGCAAGCAATGGCTGACATTGTTATTCATTTACCCAAAATCATTCAAAACACTTCAACATTATCAGTACAGGAGTTTGTACAATATAATAACCTCAAGGATACTCCCATATACTGGAATCCTGCTTTAACCCATTAGCATATGAAACCAACCATACCCACTTACCTCAATCGCGGATTATTTGCCGATGCCATGCTTGACAAATATTTTCACCTTGCACCAAACAAAATTGTTAGTGATATCGGAGCAGGTTTCGGTCATATGGAGCTCAAGATTGGTTCCATTGGAGGCACATGGCAACCGTTCGATTATTTCAAAAAAATGGACCGATCGATCGTATGGGATTTAAACCACCCTCATCCTAAAGAAACATCAAAAGCCGGAACGGTTGTTTTCCTTGAAGTTCTGGAACACCTGGCAAACCCCTTGCTGGGAATCGGACATATTGCCGAACACATGGAACGGGGTGCTTACCTTATTCTTACTACACCCAATCCACAGTCGGCACACAGCAGGTTAAACCTGGCACTAAAAGGTGTACTATATGCTTTTCAACCGAAACACCTTAAAGAACATCATGTATTCACTCCTTGGGAACATGTGGTTCAGTTTTTTTTAGAGCATCATGGATTGGAAATAATAGAGTATGCTATTGTGGATGTGCAATATAAAAAACAAAAAAAGCAAAGCATCAAATCCCTGCTTCAATCATTCATATACAATATTATTGAAAGAAAAGACCCTAAGGCAGCAGGGATGAGTTATGGTATGGTTGCCCGTAAAAAATAATGGCTATTGTGACTAAACAAAAACTAGGTATTGTTATTTCGGACGGAGTCGGTTTTCGCAATTTCATTTTAAGTGATTTTATGACCGAAGCCCACAAAACATTTCAGGAAGTGATTATCTATTCATGTCTGCCCGTGCACGTCTATGATCCTTATAAGCTTACCTGCAGAATTGTGGAGATTGAACCTTTCAAAGAATCTTTTGTAACCTGGTTTTTTCGAAAAGCAAAAGAAGTTGCTCACCTGCAAAAATTCGCTACCGACAATTTCGGTATATTGGACAACCTCCATTCAAACAGAAACAAATTACCCACTGTAAGAGGTTTTGCCACCCGTTTCATTTTTGCACTCACTCGTTTCTTCCATTCGGAAAAACATATTCTTCAATTCGAAAAATGGCAACAACGCACCTTTATGGGCCATAAGCTATTTGCTGCATACACCTCCATTCTGAAATCCGACAATATTGATGTATTGTTCTTTACACACCAACGACCACCATTTATAGCCCCCTTAATTAAAGCAGCTCATTCGTTGGGTATCAAAACTGCAGCTTTCATTTTCAGTTGGGATAATCTTGCATCCAAGGGAAGAATGTCTGGATCCTTTTCGCATTACCTCGTATGGAGCCACTTGATGGAAGAAGAATTGTTGCACTTTTATGAATCCGTTACCCCTGGGCAGATCAGTATTGTAGGAACTCCTCAGTTCGAACCTTATGTATTGCCAAGATATCAAACCCCGAAGGATATATTTTTCCAGCGATTTCATCTGAAGCAAGATTGCAAGACAATTTGTTTCAGTTGCGGGGATATCTCAACAAGTAAAAACGATGAGTTATACATCGAAACGATTGCATCCTATATCAATACATATTATCCGCAAGGAAACATCAACTTTATTGTACGCACTTCACCGGCCGAAAGTCCCGCCCGCTTTTTTGCGTTAAAAAAAGCTTATCCGTTTATCGTTTGGAATTTCCCGAAATGGGAATTGTCGCGCGAAGGACATCAGGAACCATGGTCACAGCGAATCCCGTTAAAAGAAGATATGCAAGACTTAAGAGCCTTGCTTGAATATTGCGATGTAAGCATCAACATGTGCTCAACAATGAGCCTGGATTTTATGTTGTTTGATAAACCTGTTATCAATCCTGTTTTTGGAAACCCACAAAATGGGTTGTATAACGACCAACGATTTTTGAAATATGCGCATTACGAGCGTGTGGCAGAATCGGGGGCAGTAATTATTGCACAAACACCTGAAGCATTAAGGGAAGCCCTTGAGGAATCGCTCCACCAACCACAACTGAGAGACGAACAACGCAAAGCTTTACTCAATATACAAATTGGGGCCCCGCTTGAAGGCACTAGCGAACGTTTAGCCATAGCTTTGGAAAGAATACTTCACTCCTAATGAACATTGCCGTGCTCTGTAACTATGAATTAAGACCTGACCGGATAGGCGGAATGGACTATTTTTTCTGGCAATTTGATGCAGCAGCACGTCAGGCAGGACATTCCATTGACTGGTACTTTCCTAATAAAGCTTCGCATGGAAAATATCCTACCCTACGAATTCATGCAGCCAATCATGTATCTGTTGAAGCTTTCTTTTTACAACAAAACATTACTTCTTATCATGTGGTGTATTGTCATTTTCTAGAACTTTGCACCCCATTCTATAAACAGCTTAAAAACAACAATCCGCAACTTAAAGTTATTGCTGTTGATCATAACCCCAGGCCCATAGGAGGTTATCCGTTCAAAAAAAGAATAGAGAAATTACTTAAAGGATGGCTGTATTCAAAATTTATAGACGTATTTGTTGGAGTATCACGGTACACGGTAAATGAGATGCTTAACGATTTTGGCAAACGGCTCACACCAAAAATGCATGTTGTGTATAACGGAATACTTACCGACACAATCCAGCGAAGAAATATACGCAACACCTCAAAACCTGACTTTTTAACTGCATGTCATTTACGTTATTCAAAAGGCATTCAGGATTTGATTGAAGCTGTATCTATGCTTCCTGCTGATATCAAACAATCCATTCATATTGATGTATATGGCGATGGTGATTACAGCAAAAACTTAGTGGAAATAACAGAGCGGGCTAATTTACAATCTCAGTTTTCCTTTAAAGGGAATGTTCCGGACTTAGGGAACATTTACCATAAATATGATTACCTGTTGCATCCATCGCATATGGAATGTTTCAGTTTAGGTTTGCTGGAAAGTTTAGCAGCCAACGTGCCGGTAATTACCACAACTGTTGGTGGCAACACCGAAGTTGTTACCCACGGCCAAAACGGATTTCTGATTTCTCCGAAAAACATACGACAACTTTCAACCGTCATTGAACAACTGTATACCGGAACCATTTCTATAAAAACAGACACTGATACATTTGTGAAACATGAATTTACGCTTGACAAAATGGTAACTCAGTACCTTTTATTGCTACCATGAATATTGCCTTTTTAACATCAGAATATCCCCACCCACTAACCGGAGCTTCGGGAGGTATCGGAACCAGTATCAAAAATTTGGGACAGAGCTTAACTGAAGCCGGACATGCTGTATACATTTATGTTTACGGGCAACCTGCAGATGATACCTTTAAAGATGGGATGGTTACCATTAAACGGATCCGGAACAAACAATTGAAAGGATTGAGTTGGTGGCTTACCCGCAAAAAAATTGAACGCATTCTGAACGAAGACATCCAAAGATTAAAACTCGACATCGTTGAAGTTCCCGACTGGACAGGCATTTCGGCATGGATGAACTTAAACTGCCCTGTTGTAATGCGGCTGAATGGTTCAGATACTTTTTTCTGCAATCTTGAAAACCGGAAAGTCAAAAAATGGAACAAACTGCAGGAACAAACGGCATACAAACAGGCTGATGGAATTATTGCAGTAAGTGATTTTGTTGGCTCTCATACCAATAACATATTTGCCAACTCACGCAACTACACCATTATCCCAAATGGAATTCAAACATCATTGTTCAATTCAAACGAACGGCAACCGGCCAATCAAACCGTATTGTATTTTGGAACACTTATCCGTAAAAAGGGAGTATTGGAATTGCCGGCTATATTTAACAGTGTACATCAACAATTACAAGATACCCGATTTATCCTCATTGGTGCAGATGCATCCGATATCAGCACCGGTTCATCCTCTACCTGGGAGCTTATGAAAGGTTTGTTCTCGGAAAGTACAATGGCAAATGTTTCATTTAGGGGAAAAGTTCCTTACACTGATATTCAATCCTATATCGAACAGGCAACAGTTTGTGTTTTTCCATCGTATGCCGAAGCTTGCCCGGTATCATGGCTCGAAGCTATGGCGATGGGCAAGGCAATTGTGGCCTCTGATATTGGTTGGGCTCCGGAGTTAATCAGGCATGGGCAGGAAGGTTTGTTATGTGCTCCCGAAAATCATACAGCATTTGCTGCTGCAATTGTAACAATACTCAACAATCCTGACATGCGTACCCGGTTTGGTTCACAAGCACGCCAGCGTTGTATTTCGGTATTTGACAGTTCGATTGTTGCACAACAAAGTGTAACGTATTATCATCAACTCATTCATGGAATTTAAAAACTATAGAACTTCGGCAGGGGAAACACTATTGTATACAGGAAACCCTGATTTGCAACTAATGGATACGCTTGCTCAGGGAGTTGGTGACGTTTGGCATAGTTCATTTGAACAAGGATTCAAAAACGCGTTCTCCAATATTCAGTACCAAACCCATATCGCATGGTGGTATACCAATGATTTTGATACTCTTGACGAATGTTTGAGCTGGCGTATTAATCCTTATCAATTCGTTATCCGTAAAAATGTATGGGATTTATTTAAGGGATTTGACAATACTTATCAATCATCCGAAATGAAAGCCTTATCCTTAGGATATGATCTTATCCGCAACGGAGGTATTCCTCTTTATGTAAAAGGTTTGTTTGCTGATACAACACAACAATACCAAACCATACCTGCGGTGGATGAATATGTATTCTTCCGTAAAAAATTCAAACCCGGTCACTCACTGTATTTATGGATACGCAAAGGAATATGGAATCTTTCCGAAACAAGAGCTTTCCTGTATGCTAAAAAAAATGCCACCTTCGATTATCACACACCCGTAATTGCACCTAAGGTTCTATCCGCCATTCATGGGGATCCATCTGTTAGCTACATTATTCCCACCATGATGCGGCAGGATTACACCCTGCAACTTCTGAATGATTTAAACCGGCAAACATACACACCAACACAGGTAATTGTAGTAGATGCAACACCTGCCGATCAGCGGGAGGAGTCATTGTACAACACATCCAACTATGATTTTGAACTTATCGTAAAATGGCAAACCAGCAAAGGAAGCTGCCGCGCCCGAAATGAGGGAATAGAATTGAGCACAGGAGATTTTATTATTTTTGGTGATGACGATATCAGAATTGCACCTGATTATATTGAAAACCATATCCGCTTGCTCCAAACATACCGCGCAGGCGCTTGTAATGGATTGGATATCCGGGCCGATCATCCTCAACAAAATCAGGAGGACTTAGCTGCTAAACGTGGTAAACATTCAACGACCAAAATAGGAGTCTCGGCCGGATTTAACAATGCGAACTCCTGTGTAAGAAAAGAGCATGTACAAAAACTCACAGGTAATGATGTGAACTATGATGGTGGATACGGAGAAGACAGTGATTTTGGGTTGTCGCTGGTTAAATCGGGCGTGGTTGTTTTATACAATCCATATGCCGTTAACCTGCACTTAAAACCTGCTTCGGGAGGTTACCGCTGGTGGGGAGCACAAGCCAAACTGCTTGGCAAAAAACGTAAACAGCAACCATGGGAACTCGATACTCCGGTTAAATGGATAAGGCCTGTTCCCAGTCCTACTATCATGTATTACATCCATAAACATTTCAAACCGGGTCAGATTGCAGAATACAAAATCAAATACTTTATGCACTACCTGGGCCGTGGGAGTAAGTTAAAATTGCCACTCCGGATATTGAATATTCCTTACAAATTACTACAATACCGCAAATCTGTTTGGTATGCCCAAAAATTGATTTCATTAGGTCTCCGATACAAATAATCATACTGCCATTCAAGTGTCTTCATTCCACATACCATTTTCAGTTATTATCTGCACGTATAAGCGTCCGCAACCCACGCTGAACCTTTTACATTCCATTACCGGACAAACTTGTAAGCCATTGCAATTACTTATTATTGATGGTTCAGAGGATAGAGAAACGGAAACCATCATTAAAGAGTTAACTGCACTATTGCCCATTCAATACGTAAAAGCGGATGGGGCAAACCGGGGATTAACCAAACAACGAAATATTGGTATAGATCATTTGCACCCTGATGCTGAAATCGTTTTTTTCTTGGATGATGACGTACTCCTTGAATCCGATTTTTTCGAACAGATGCTTATCCCTTTTTCCAATTCCTCCATCATCGGATGTGACGGATTGATCACCAACGAATGTTATTGGTTGCCTGCTCAATCTCAAAGCAAACTTCCGAAGTTTTGCCAATACCTTGATGGCTTTTACCTCGAGTTATCGTTAAGAGATCGATTCAGAGCTGCATTAGGTCTTTTCCCCATTCATACCCAGCCCGGCATCATTCCTCCATATAGTCACGGAAAATCTTCTCTTCCCCCCACGGGAAAACAGTATGAAGTTGACCATATTATGGGTGGTATTACGGCATATCGTAAACACATTTTTACCCATATTCAATTTTCAACTTTTTTTGAAGGTTATGGTTTGTATGAAGATTATGATTTTTCGGTGAGGGCAAACAAGTATGGAAAACTCATAACCCAAACTGCTGCACGGTTAACACACCATCATGCAGAATCCGGACGACCACATACATATAAATTTGGGAAAATGGTAGTTCGGAATGGCTGGTATGTATGGCGTCTTAAATACCCTCACCCCGGAATCATTAATATTATTAAATGGCACCTCATCACCTTGCTGCTTGCCTTTTTCAGGCTGAGTAATATCCTTACATCATCATCCCGCATAAGACAACAAGCCTGGGGTGATTTCAGCGGACGGATGGTTGCCTGGATTCAATTATTATTTAGTAAACCCCACGCACAAGTATGACTTTTTTAATTGTAACACATGTTGCCCATACATTGGATGAAGGAAAATATGCTGCATATGGTCCATACGTACGTGAGATGAATCTTTGGATTCAACATACAGAAAAAGTAATTGTGATTGCTCCGCTAAACAAACACCAACAGGCCGGTAAGATTGACCTGACATACAATCATCCGAATATTTCATTTCTAAGGGTGCCTGCTTTTGAGCTGACTTCCCCCATTCAAATTCTGCGGTCTCTCTGCTGTATTCCTTACATTTTTGCTGTGTTGGTTTTGGGAATGATAAGAGCTAATCATATTCATTTGCGTTGCCCTGGTAATCTTGCCTTGCTGGGATGTTTGGTTCAATTGCTTTTTCCATGGAAGAAAAAAACTGCCAAATATGCCGGCAATTGGGATTGGAACAGTACTCAACCCTGGAGTTACAGGTTGCAGCAACGAATCATGCGGAACACCTTCTTAACACATAACAGCCAAACATTGGTGTATGGCCGATGGCCCGACCGGAATAAAAACATTCTTCCGTTTTTTACTGCCTCATATTTTGACAGGGACCGTATAGAAACTACACCGAGGACAATAACGCCAGATAAACCTATTAAGTTTATATTTGCGGGAGTGCTTACTCCCGGTAAAAGACCAATGGAAGGTTTGAAGCTTGTTCACGCTTTAATACAACAACATATTCGATTGGAGATTCACTTTTATGGTGAAGGTCCGCTAAGGGAAAACTTAACTTCCTACATACAAACACACAATTTGGAAAGTGTTGCATATATCCATGGGAATGTAAACAGCGACACTTTAAAGATGGCCTATCAAAGCAGTCATTTTTTACTGTTATTATCAGCGAGCGAAGGTTGGCCAAAAGCTATAGCAGAAGCCATGTGGTGGGGTTGCGTACCTATATCTACTTCTGTTTCATGTGTACCGTGGATGTTGCATCATGAGGAGCGGGGATTACTGGTACCTCATATCAACCACCCACCCTTGGAAGCTATTGTTTCTTTATTAAATAATCCTGCAAAATATGCTGCAATGGCCCAATCGGGTATGGAGTGGGCGCGTGGGTATACATTGGAAAATTTTAATGCCGAAATTCAAAAACTGATATGAAAATTGTTCAGTTGGTTGACTCCCTTGAGATGGGTGGTACCGAGAGAATGTGCGTAAACATTGCCAATGGTTTAAATGCTTCGGGTATTGAAAACGCTGTGATTGTAACCCGCAGGCCTTATACCTTATCTGCCAGGCTCAACTCTGACACAACACTTTTTACCTGTAACAAAAAACACCGGTTTGACCTTCCGGTTTTTATCCGGATCTATAAATTTATCCGTAAAGAAAAACCACAATGTATCCATGCTCATTCCACAACATTGTTCTGGGCCTGTATCCTTAAAATACTCAACCCAACAGTAAGACTTATATGGCATGATCATTTCGGAAACCGTCAACATGCAAAGGACAATATTTTTCATATGCTGCTTTCTATCTTTATCAACGGAATCATTGCAGTAAATGATGAAATAACCCGCTGGCACATTAAACACATGTCGGTAAAAGAAAAATCAATTGTTTGTTTACCCAATTTTGCTTCCCTATTTCCACTGAATATTTCCCAAAGGGCATCAAACGTTATCGTAATGAACGCCAACATGCTTCCTGTAAAAGATCATCCTACTTTACTCAAAGCACTTGTCCTGGTTAAGAAACAAAACGTATCATTCAAACTTTACCTCATCGGCAAGGATGCCAACCCGCATTATGCAGCACAGGTAAAAGAAATGATTCATCAACTAGATCTATCCGACAATATTACATTGCTTGGGCAGGTGAATGATATTGAAGCAATTTTAGGAGAAGCATCCATAGGTGTGATCAGTTCTACATCCGAAGGGTTACCTGTGAGCTTGCTAGAATATGGTCTTGCCGGGCTGGCTGTAGTATCTACAGATGTAGGACAATGTGCGAAAGTACTGGGTAATGGCGAGTTCGGCTGGGTTTTACCGTCTGCAAAGCCCGAGTTATTGGCCGAAACTCTAGTTTTCATGTTAAACAACCCTCCCCTCGCTGCCGGTAAAGCAATCAAGCTAAAAGAAAATGTTCATCAACATTATAGTGAACAGACATTTATGGACAGTTATAAGCGGTTGCTGCATCACCTCATTTAAAACGCACTTCTTCTGTCAAAATAAAGTATCATTGAATTCTCAAGGTTCTACATTCCGTGATTAAGCATTTATTAAATAACAGGTTAGCCTTATTTGTGATCATCTTTCACATATTGCTCGGTACATTATCTGCCTCAAGCAATGTGATTATAATCGGATGGTTTTTTATCGTATTGGCTTCTGAAACTACAGACATTGTTGGCAACCGGATAAAAATCAATGTTAAACTCAACAACCTTATTGTATACCTTGTTTCGCTTGAGGTGCTTGCCCGGATGGCTAAAACGAGTCCCTTCATTCCCTATGAGGTAAGCAAGTATGTATTGTGTGCACTCTTCCTTTACGGAATATTTCTCAATTTTAACAAAGGGTATATCGGAATTCTGTTGCTTGCTCTTATCCTTCCTGCCGCATTTTATGACCAATCAGAAACAGTCAATGGTGAGCTGTTGGTGTTTAATTTGTTAGGGCCTGTTGATCTTGCCCTTGGTGTTATTTATTTCAGGGGACAGGTTATTAATAAAAACCAGCTATTCAATCTTATTAAGCTGGCGCTCTACCCTACAATAAGCGTTCTATCTTTTGCTTTTGTAAGAACTCCCGACTATGATGAAATTGATTTCAGCTTAAGTGCCAACTTTGATACAACAGGTGGTTTCGGGTCAAATCAGGTATCAACGGCTCTTGGATTGGGGTTGTTTCTCATCTTCCTCCTGTGGGTATCAGGAAAGAACATCAGCAAAAATAAGATACTCGACATTACTATCATGATGGGCTTTGTTCTTCAGGGATTGCTTACCTTTTCGAGAGGGGGAATGATTGGTGGTGCCGTGGCTATTCTTACCGTACTGTTCCTCATTACCTTTTCGGGAGCTTCTCTTTCAGGTGCAAATAAAATTAACCTACCGAAAGTTGGCTTATACATCATACCCGTAATTGTACTGGGGCTTTTAGTCTTTCAATTCGTAGATTCCATAACAGGAAATAATCTTAGCCTTCGTTATAAAGGAGAAACAGCCGGAACATTAGCTGGCAGTAAAGAGTTAGACCTAAACACATTTACCACTAACCGTTATGAAATTTTTTTGGGAGACATTGAGCTCTGGAAAGAAAACCTGATGTTCGGTGTTGGAGCAGGTGGATCCAAGGCTCTCCGACCTACAACAGAAGAAGTCCCAACTGCCGCACACGTTGAATTGAGCCGCCTTTTGGCAGAACATGGATTATTGGGCTTGCTCTTCTTCTTTATCATTCTAACCTTTCCCATTGTCATCTGGCAACAAAACAAAGACCCGTTAAACCGGGCAATATTGCTTGCTCTTTATGCACTTGGACTGTATACTTCTTTCCATGCAGCCATGCGAACCTATGTAACACCGCTGCTCATCAGCATGAGTTTACTTGTTATTGAGGAACAAAAAAAGCTCCCCAAACCACCTCCACAAAACTCATTATCCTGAAGTGTGAGATGAGAGTATTAATAGTAGGAACAGACCTAAACGGCCCCCACGATTTAAAAACGCAAGGGCAATTTCTGAGGGATCTTCTGTATGAAAACAGTATAGATGTTTCCATAACCTCTAAATACAGGAATCCTGTACTCAGAATATTCGACACTATCTATCAGATACTTTGTCTTCGCAAAAATGATGTTGTCATTGTTCAGGTATACAGTACAAGGGGTATCTATCTTGAAGTGCTGTCGGGCTTGCTTGGCAAACTTAAACGGTGTAAGGTTATCAATACATTACATGGAGGTAATATTCCACATGTATATCGCACGGATAAGATGAAACGAACACTCTTGAATATGATGTTTAGAACAGGCCATGCCATTACCGCACCCGGCAACTATATTCCTTCGCATATCCCTTCTATTCAAAACAACTACTTGCTTATTCGCAATCATATCGATTTGAACCATTATAGAAACGAGCGCAAACCGCATGATTGTATACGGATCTTCTGGATGCGTTCTTACCATCCAACCTATGATCCGTTAAAAGCACTTCTTATTTTTGAATACATACGTAACCAGGGAATTGAAGCCAAGCTTATAATGGCCGGAAAAGATTTCGGGCA
>JAZKEF010000013.1:32044-57629 GCA_040387195.1 Bacteroidota bacterium | reverse complement strand
AAAAACGAAGTGATGGAATACGTTCAATCAGGAAAATATACAACTGACATCACCATTCATGACGTCATTAACAATCAGCAAAAAAATGAAATTGCATCTTCAAGCAATGTTTATCTCTGTACGAACGGTATTGACAATGCACCTGTTTCGTTCCTGGAAATGATGGCGATGGGACTCCCTATTGTAACAACCAATGTTGGTGGTATTCCTTACTATGTGGAAGATCATGAAACAGTACTCCTTTCAACCGACAATTCAGTTGAAAATATGGCGATACTCATTATGCAATTGCACCATGACAAAACATTGCAACAAAAACTGATCACAAACGGACTTTCCTTTATCAATGAATTTTCCTCAAAAGCTGTAGCTCAGCAATGGTTAGCCCTGTTTTATCAATTACAACAACACAACCAACCAAACTAAACATCCATGTGTGGCATAAGCGGCATACTTCAATTTAACAACCAACATATTGATCCGGCTCTTTTGATAGCTATGAGTCAGGCCATTGAACACAGAGGTCCGGATGACCGGGGTGTTTGGCATCATCAGTCAATCGGCTTTGCACATCAGCGTCTCTCCATTATTGATACCAGCACCAGTGGACACCAGCCTATGCACTCGGATGATGGAAACTATACAATTGTATACAATGGTGAAATTTATAATCATCAGGAATTTAAGGATGAGCTTATTGCAAGAGGATTTACTTTTCGCTCTTCATCAGATACAGAGGTTTTATTATACCTGTACATAACATACGGTGCTGAAATGCTCCACAGGCTTAACGGTATGTTTGCTTTTGCCATTTGGGACCACCGCAAAAATGAACTATTTATATGCAGGGACCGTGTGGGTGTAAAACCATTATACTATTATAAAGACCTGAATCGTTTTTGTTTTGCATCAGAACCGAAAGCCATTTTTGCTGCCGGAATCGAAAAAAGCATGAACCTGCAAAACATCAATGAATGGTTGATGTACCGGTATGTTTCAGGAACAGAAACCTTACTCAAAAATATTCAGAAATTACTTCCCGGACATTATGCCATTGTGAAACGCGATGGTTCGATGACAACAACACGCTGGTGGAATTTAAGTGAACGCATAAACAACCATGCAGCAATTCCAAATCCCGAGGAATGGTTTGAAGAAACTTTTCACAGTTCGGTTAAATACAGGATGGTTGCCGATGTTCCGGTTGGTGTATTACTAAGCGGAGGCCTAGACTCCAGCAGCATTGCCGCATCACTTAGACACTCCGGGTTTGAAAATATTCACACATTTAATGTTGGCTTCCGAAATTACGAAAATGATGAAACCAGTATAGCCCGAAAATTTTCAGAGTCATTGGGATTCAAATTTCATGGTATTCATGTTGAAAAAACAGCCCTGTTTCAGTCGGTAATACAATCCACCATCCAATATGATGAACCATTGGTTCACTTGAATGACCCTCAGATACTGGCAATTTCAGGCGTAGCCCGCAACCATGTGAAGGCATTGTTATCCGGGGAGGGTGCTGACGAAATACTTGGAGGATATGTACGTTATAAAGTATTCCGCTTTATCCGTTACCGGGGAATAATGACTTCGCTTCTGGCAATCACCCCCGAGAGATTTAAAAACACCCGCATCAAAAAACTGGAACGCTACCTTGCTCATGGCACCATCAGCGAATTAATCATGTCGAATGGAGCAAATTATTTCGAATCCGATTTTAGCAACATAGGGTTGCCCCACCTTTCTTTCCCTAATCACTACCGTAATGATATCATAACAGAAGCAAGCCGGTTGTACCCTAATAATCCGGAACGACAATTATTATACTACGATCAGCATACTTACCTTCAATCCCTAAACGATAGAAATGACCGTGCAACAATGGGCGCATCCATTGAATGCCGAGAGCCCTTTATGGATTACCGCTTGATTGAAGGAGTGGGAACACTTGATAGCAAAAATCTTTTACGAGGAGCAAAAGGAAAACACATTTTATTACAAACCATGCGCAAGCATTTACCCGAATATATTACACAGTATAAAAAAGTGGGATTCAGCGTTCCCTGGATGTCACTCATCGAGGAAAGTGAGGAACTTTCATACGAGTACAATCAATTTTTAACATCTGATGTATTTGAGATGATTGGTCTGCCTTCAGAGGCAACATCCAAATTGTTATACTTCGCCAAACATAAAGAAGCCAACTACAATCAACTTTTGTTACAATTGTTCTTTATGTATATCTGGCAAAAATATTACCTCGGGTATCACTCAAATTCATTCGGGCATGTTGTATAATTTATTTATCGAAAGATGTGTGCTGCCCCTGGTTGATTTTGTTAGGCAAACATCCTTTTCAAAATGGCTCCGTTACTGGCGCAGGGTTCAGCACCTAGATACAAATCAGTTGCAACAATTACAAGATCAGAAGTTGGCTTCCATTCTTCAGCATGCCGTGCGGAATATTCCTTACTACCAATCGCTTCGACACAAACAGCACATAACCTTAAAGGATTTTCCCATTCTGTATAAAGCCGATATCAAACACCGTACAACTGATTTTATGTGGCATCCGGAAAAAAAACACGAACTGGTTTGTGAAAAAAGTAGCGGATCATCCGGCATACAGGGGACCATTTACATGAGTAAAGAAGAGCAATCAAAAGTGATTGCGTTGCAAACCCTGCTATGGGAATGGGCTGGATACAAAATGGGAAAACCAATGCTCCAAACAGGCATTACACCTAATCGTTCTCTTGAGAAAAGACTCAAGGACCTTCTATTCCGTGTTCGGTATGAAGCTGCATTTGGCTTAAAAAAAGAAGATATTCTTACAGCATTGGCTTCATTTCGGAATAAGCGCGAGCCAGTATTTGGTGGATACGCCTCATCTTTATACATCTATGCGCAAACAGCTTTGGATAATGGGTTAAACGATATTCATTTCAACACCATCATCAGTTGGGGAGATAAGTTGTTTGACCATTACCGTACTGCCATCGAAAAAGCATTTCACTGCAAGGTTTATGATATATATGGTACAACCGAAGGATTTACCCTTGCCGGGCAAATGGATTCCGAATACGCCTACATGATTACCCCACAGGTATTTGTTGAACTGCTGGATGAACATGGCAATGATGTACCTGACGGTGAAATGGGGCGTGTGGTGGTTTCGCATCTGGATGCATATGAAATGCCTCTGATCCGATATTACCTAGGCGATATGGCCATCAGGCTTCCCGAAAACGAATATCCGAAGACCAAAGCCTTGGCTTTCCCAATGTTTAAAAAAATTATTGGTCGCGACACAGATATTGTGTACACGCCTTCAGGAAAATCTATGGTGGTGCATTCGTTTACCGGAATATTTGAGCATCTTTCCGAAATCAAACAATTCAGGGTGCTACAGCAAGAACTCACGGGAATTATTATCGAGTATATTCCGGATACTCATTTCAACTCCGGTATACTTGACACCATAGAACATAAAATTATAGCCAGCCTAAACGAACGTATTCGTATCGACTTTCATGAAGTGAGGGAAATACCCAATTCACCTTCCGGAAAACCACAACTGATTGTTTCAACCTTATCCAGAACAATTGATGGACGTTAGTGTAATCATTCCGGTACTCAATGAAGAAAAGCATATCGAAGACCTGCTTTCATCGATATACAATACAAACGATTGCAACATCGAAATATTTGTATGCGATGCGGGTTCCACGGACCATACCTTATCCATTCTCAACAACCTGAAGTTCCCAAATCTGAACATCATATACAACCCTGAAAAATTTGTATCATTTGCCTTTAATAATGTATTTACGCGCACAAAAGGAAAGTATATTGCTTTGCTGGGAGCTCATGCGTATTACCCTCCACATTATTTTGATTATGCCATCCCGTATCTTGAAACCGAATGTGATGTGGTTGGCGGTCCACTGATTCAGTTAGGGAAAACCACAAGCGGAAAGGCGATTGCTTTGGCAATGAGTTCTAAATTTGGTGTAGGCGGAACTGAATTCCGGACGGAGAAGAAAAAAATGGTTGTTGATAGTGTAGCTTTTGCGGTATACAAACGGGATATTTTTGATACCGTTGGATTACTTGACGAAACACTGCTCCGAAACCAGGATGATGAATTGCACTACAGGATGAATGCATATGGATACAAACTCCTCATGGTACCCGAATTGGAGTGCAGGTATTATGTGCGCGATTCATTTGCAGCTCTATTTCATCAATACTTTCAATATGGCTTGTATAAACCGTTGGTGTTTGCAAAAGTAAAATCAGGCATCAGGCTGCGACATATCATTCCTTCCTTGTTTGTAGGATACTTATGTTGTGTTCCCTTCCTGTGGATATTGCTTGGTGCTATGTCTCTTTTGCCACTTGCGTTTTATGTTACACTGGCAATATTAATGGCGCTGCAGCTTTCCCGGTCTCTGTTTACCCTACTGAATATTGTAGCCGCATTTGTAACCTTGCATCTGAGTTATGGAAGCGGATTTATACTGGGACTATACAAATACTTCCAATACCAATTCAATCAAAAATGAGTACAATCCTTTATGCTGACCATACAGCCATACGTAAAATAGCACGGTGCCACATTGCCGCTTTCCCTGAAACACTGAGCAGCAAACTTGGGTTGGATTTTGTGTGTGCCATGATGCAATGGTATCTGAGTGCTCCGAACAAATTTCTGTTTTATGTTGAGGAAAATGAGATGGTACAAGGTTATTGTGGCGGTTTTATTATTGATGGAAGCGATGCCTTTGGCTCTGGGAGTGGAATGACCCAGTTTGGATTCAACAGTGCTATTTTATCCTTCATGAGAAAGCCATGGTTATTGTTTCACCCGGAAGTTAGAAACAAGTATGCATTTATCCTTACCAATATCAAACGCAAACTGGGTTTCATAAAAGAACAACCGGCTGTTACTACCAAACCTGCAATGAAAGAACAACCTCTTACGGCCGGGTTGGTAGTTATTGGAGTGTTACCTGCCTTGCAGCAAAAAGGTCTGGGAACTTTCCTGCAACAGGAGTTCGAACGCAAAGCAAAAGAAATGGGTGCCTTACAATTACAACTGAGTGTTCGTAAAAACAATGATAATGCCATTCGTTCTTACCAACGGAACGGCTTCCATATTTCGACCGAAACAGGGCCTTCTTATGTTATGGTTAAAGATCTGATTTAATAGTTACAATTGAATCATCAAGCTCACTCCTTTCATTCCCTACACACAGCAAACCTGATCAGGGAAAGTTTTTTCTTGAATCCGGAAAGTGCCGTTACACCGGAACTGATCGAAGCTTTTTTTACCGCACAACGAACCGGAGATTTCCGTTCGGTTATTCCACATACAACAGGTGAGCATTCCGACCGGTTTCGTATACACTTCACACACGATATCGACTGGCTTCATCCGTTTCATCCATATTCACTGGTAAATTATATCAGGTCCCTTTTCACTTCCCGTCAATGGCTCGGTTACAATCAGTTGTTTCAGAAAGATATTTTTCTGCGTACCATTAATCAGGTCCTCGAAATGGAAAAACAAGCCGGTATCAAAGCTGTTTATCATATAGGAGCAACCAATGGTATGCATCTAAATCGGTATGGTATCCGTTACAACCAATCGGATGCATTGTATACTGAACTTGTTGCTCTGCTCAACTCCTATCATCAACATACAGGATTACACTCTTCCTATAATGCCGATGCAGAACAGCATATTCACAGCGAAAAATTGCACCTCGAGGAATACACCCATAAGCCTGTGTTGGCGCACCGCAGTCATTTCTTACATTCACATCCCGATACATTGTACCCGCAGCTTGAGGCATCCGGCATTCAATATGAATTTGGCAACGGACTTGCCCGTGAGGTTGGATTAACCAACCATTTTCCCGGAAAATATAAACCCGTAAACCTCCCGTTACAAACGGTATTGAATGTTACAGTTATTCCACTCATATTAGTCGACAATGTATTTTTTGTTAAACCTTATCATGAAGTTCTTCGGTCCTTTAAAGATACATTACAACAATTAAAGGAATATAACGGTTCGGCTTGTGTACTCTTTCATCCGGAGAATATGCTACTCAAACCTCAGTTATGGAATTACTTTGAGGAAATCATCCATATTTGTAAGAACGAAGGTGCAATAGTTAATTCTTCCCTTTAAAAACATGATTCCATTTTCACCACCACATATCGACCAGCTCATTATTGATGAAGTTGTTGACACACTCAAATCGGGCTGGATTACTACCGGTCCTAAAACCAAACGATTTGAAAAAGAACTGGCAGCCTATTGTGGTAATCCCAAAACTTTATGCATAAACTCGGCAACAGCTGGATTGGAAATCATGTTGCGCTGGTTTGGTGTAACCGAAGGAGATGAAGTAATTTTACCTGCTTATACCTATAGTGCTACGGCCAATGTGATCATGCACTGTGGTGCCAAGCCAGTTTTTGTAGACATCGGAGATGACTTTAACATCTCATCTGCTGCGGTGCAAAAAGCCATTACACCTAAAACCAAAGTCATCATGCCTGTTGACTTTGCAGGATATCCATGTAACTACCATGAACTTCATACCATCATAGAAAATCCTGAAGTACGGGCTCTTTTTACGCCTGCAACGGATGAACAAAAACAACTCGGACGGATACTCATTTTAAGTGATGCCGCACACTCATTTGGATCTCGTTATCAGAACAAAGTAGCAGGCATGTTTACCGATGTTACCGTATTTTCTTTTCATGCCGTAAAAAACCTGACCACTGCCGAAGGTGGAGCCATCGCATTTAACCTGCCCGCACCATTTAGTAATGATGAAATGTATGCTAAACTTTGCGTTACCACCCTTCATGGACAAAACAAAGATGCACTGGCCAAAACCCAGCCCGGAAACTGGCGTTATGATATTGTTGAAGCTGGATATAAAATGAACATGACGGATATTATGGCTTCTATCGGACTGGTAGAATTATCCCGATATGATTCAATGGTACTACCTAAGCGTAAACATATTTTTGATAGTTATTCGCGGGCATTGGAGAAGTATGATTGGGCTCATCTCCCTAGATATGAAACAACGGATCAAACATCCTCCTTTCATGTGTATGCACTACGCATCAGGAATTGTACAGAGGCACAACGTGATGCTATTATTGCACGCATTTTCGAGAAACAGGTTTCGGTAAATGTTCACTTTATTCCATTACCGATGATGAGTTTTTACAAACAGCAAGGATTTGATATCCGGGATTATCCCAATACCTATGCTCATTATGCAAATGAGATTTCGTTACCGGTGTATTTTGACTTAACTGATGAACAAATAACATTAGTGACAGAAGCCGTTATTCGTTCAGTAGATGAAGTGTTGAAAAGCTGAGTTGTATTCCAGTAATGCATTTGGTAAGTTGCAGCATCATGCAAGAACGGATTAAACGCATCATCGATTTTATATTAAGCTTGGGCGGCATTCTATTATTGCTGCCCATTTTTTTTATCATCAGTATACTCATTCTGATTGAGTCAAAAGGAGGTGTATTGTTTAAACAAATACGAGTAGGCCAATACGGAAAGGATTTTGTGTTGTATAAATTCCGTACGATGAAACCCCATTCTGAAAAACTCGGCCAGCTTACCATTGGCACTTCTGATAACCGCATAACACGCATAGGAAAATTATTAAGACGGTTTAAACTAGATGAGACCCCTCAGTTGTTGAATGTGATTAAAGGAAACATGAGCCTTGTGGGTCCAAGGCCTGAAGTGCGCAAGTATGTTGATATGTATACGGCTCAGCAATTGGAAGTATTAAATGTAAAACCCGGTATTACAGATTATGCGTCCATCAAATATTTTAACGAGAATGAATTGTTGGGTAAATCTGCTAACCCTGAAAAAACGTATATAACGACTATCATGCCCGAGAAACTTGCCATAAATTTGGAATACGCTCAAAAACATGACCTTGGAAGAGATTTTACCATACTTTGGACCACCTTTTTAAGAATATTGCATTTAAAACGGTAATACTGACTAATAAAACGGTAAAGCCAACTAAATAAATTATTTTCGTAAGGCAATGGATCAATTTTTTAAAACGTTATTCCCCTCTTCGAGTACGGCACCCAGATGGGTTATTTTTACCGTTGATGTTGCCATTTGCGCCATATCTTTCGTTTTTGCCACCCTGCTCCGTTTCAACTTCTTTTACAACGACCCCTTTTTAATCGAGTTGTTTTATCCGCTTCCTCTTGTACTTGCTGTTCGCATCGGGTTTATGGTTTATTTCAGATTGTATGCCGGAATCATCAGATACACCAGTTTACAGGATGCCGTAAGGTTATTTTACACGTTGAGTTTTAGCAGTATTCTGTTGGGATTTATCAATGTATTTTATGTACGTGTAAGCCCATCCCATATTTCCTTTATTCCCATTTCCATTATCATTATCGACTACTTCGGTTCGCTTGTATTGATGAGCGCATTCCGGATGACCGCTAAAATATTATTTATACAAGCCAGCAAACCCGATAAGAGTATAGTGATTCATTACGCTGTTTTCGGTGCCGGTGAGGCAGGCTTTGTTGCCAAACAAAAATTGGAACAACATGGACGTATAAAAGGTGAAAAACGGGTCGTTGCATTTTTTGATGATGACCCCCGAAAAGTGAATAATTACCTTGACGGGATTACCATTTACAATTTTGAGAATGAATTTGAGAATGTTGTCCGTAAGTTCAACATCACCGAGTTAATCATTTCTCCGCAACAACTCCCAACCAGCAGAAGGCAAAATATCATTGAAAAATGCCTGGAGTTTGATGTGAGTATCAGGAACGTTCCGCCTGCCGAAAGATGGATTAACGGAGAACTCAGTTTTAACCAGCTCAAACAGGTTAGAATTGAAGACCTTATTGAGCGGGAAGCCATTGTATTGGATAAAGGGGCTATTGCTCAGCAATTATTTCATAAAACGGTATTGATAACAGGTGCTGCCGGATCCATCGGAAGTGAACTGGCCAATCAAATTGTCAAAAACTTCAATCCTCTCAAAATCATATTATTGGATAAATCTGAAATCAGGTTGTATGAACTTGATTTGGAACTCTCAACCAATTACAAAGTAAATTTCAAAAGCAAAATAGAACTTGTAATAGGTGACATTACCAATGAAGCGCGCATGCGGATGATCTTTGAGAAATATGCTCCCAATATTGTATACCACGCAGCAGCCTATAAGCATGTTCCCCTTATGGAGGCCAATCCTTCGGAGGCTATATGGGTAAATGTTGCCGGAACCAAAATGATGGCTAACCTTTCCATTGAATACGGAGTGGAAAAGTTTGTAATGATCTCAACCGATAAGGCAGTGAATCCAACTAACGTAATGGGGGCCTCCAAGCGCATTGCCGAAATTTATGTACAGTCGCTCAATACCCATCTAACCGAAGCCACACACGGAGCTCATCATACCCGGTTTATCACTACAAGGTTTGGTAATGTGCTGGGGTCGAGTGGTTCTGTTATTCCTAAATTCAGAAAACAGATAGAAGAAGGTGGTCCGATTACCGTAACTCATCCGGATATTACACGGTATTTTATGACTATCCCCGAAGCCTGCCAGTTGGTGCTGGAAGCAGGAAATATGGGAAACGGAGGCGAGATCTATATTTTTGACATGGGTGAATCCGTAAGAATTTATGACCTGGCGCGCAAAATGCTCAAACTTTCGGGACTCAAGATCGGGAAGGATATCCAGATCATCTTTACCGGATTGCGACCAGGTGAAAAACTCAAGGAAGAGCTGCTGGCAGATCAGGAAAGCACACTGCCAACCTATCATCCTAAAATTATGATTGCGAAAGTTCGTACCTATGATTTTGATTGGAGTCAATCGCAAATTGAAATGCTCATCACCCTTTATAAAGAGCAGAACAGCGAGTTTATTGTATCCAAAATGAAAGAAATAGTACCTGAGTTTATCAGTCAAAATTCTGTATTCGAAGAACTTGACTATAAACCCAAATTATTCACCTCCGATATCAGCAAACATTCCTTTCTTCCATAGTTAAAAATAAAGCGTCTCCAAAGAGTCGGAAAAAAAATTATTTAGAACACATCTAAATAATTTTTTTTTACACAGCCATGATTGAATTAAAGTTTTGTCAATATATTTGCGCGTTCAATATGGGTTTGGTGTGTTATTTCCATATCACTCACAGGTTGTTTTATCATTAAAGAAATCAGCATTTTACAATGAGATTATTAAAGTTTACCTCACTGTTTCTTCTTCTTTCATTTTCAACACGTTTTGCCATGGCAGACGTTGCGGACGGTGAAAAATTATTCACAGCAAACTGTACATCATGTCATGCCATCAACGAAAAAGTTGTAGGACCTGCCCTGAAAGACGTTCACAAACGCAGGGAAGCTGCATGGCTTACCAAATGGGTAAAAAACTCACAAGCCCTCATTAAGAGTGGAGATGCTGCAGCCGTAGCTCTTTACAAAGAAAACAACGAGTCAGTGATGACTGCATTCGAAAACCTTTCGGATGCTCAGGTTGGTTCTATTGTAGAGTACATCAAAGCTGAAAGCGAAAAACCTGCTGCTGCTGCAATGGCATCGGTTGCAGGTGATGCAGGAACC
Organism: Bacteroidota bacterium; assembly: GCA_040387195.1. Classification (GTDB taxonomy): domain Bacteria; phylum Bacteroidota; class Bacteroidia; order UKL13-3; family UKL13-3; genus UKL13-3. The sequence goes on along the minus strand of JAZKEF010000013.1, from coordinate 46,933 downwards.
GCTCAAGGTGGTGCTCAGGACGGATTTTACAACTCAACCACTTTCTGGGGATTAAGCATCATTGCCATCATCCTGTTTGTGATTGTGTTTATTCTGTTCAGTATTCGCAAGGTAGTTGACCAATTGTATGCACAGAAATTCCCTGAAGAAGCTGCTGAAGAAGTTGAGCGCAATATTTCATGGAAAGAAAGACCAACTTCGGTTCGCTACAAATTGTTTAAAAAACACCCAGTAGTAGGTACCATTATGGTAATCTTAGCCTTCACCGTTGTTGGTGGATTGGCCGGATTTGATTACGGTAACAAAGAAGTAGGTGTTCAAAAAGGATATGCACCTGTTCAACCTATCAACTACTCACACGAATTACACGCAGGTAAATACAAAATCAACTGTTTATACTGCCATAGCGGTGCCGATAAGAGCAAACAAGCTACCATTCCTTCACCAAGCACTTGTATGAACTGCCATATGCATGTTACTGCAAGCAAAAACTACGAAGGCAAAGTATCTCCTGAAATTCAAAAAATATACAATGCCGTTGGATGGGATGCTGATAAAAAAGCTTACGACCCTACCAAACCACAAACTCCTATCAAATGGGTTCGTATCCACAACCTACCTGATTTGGCTTATTTCAATCACTCACAACACGTAAAAGTGGGTAAAGTTGAATGCCAGGCTTGTCATGGTCCTATTGAAACAATGAAAGTTGTTTCACAACAGGCATCATTGCAAATGGGCTGGTGTATCAACTGTCACCGCGAAGCTAAAGTTGATGTGGCAAACAATGACTACTACCAAAAATTACATGAGGACTTAAAAGCTCAGGGTAAATCATACGCTACAGTAGCGAATGTAGGTGGACTCGAGTGTGGTAAATGCCATTATTAATTTGAGATTTCAGATTCCCAATTTGAGATTTATTTAAAAGAGAAAAAATTATCCATGGAAAATAAAAATACATACTGGAAAGGATTGGAGGAGTTAAACAACGATCCTAAGTTTTTGCAAGCAAAAAGAAATGAGTTTGCTGAAGGTATTCCATTAGAAGAAGTACTTACCGAACAAGACGGAGAGTTAACGTCAAACAGACGTGATTTTTTGAAATACTTCGGATTCAGTGTTTCGGCTGTTGCTTTAGCTGCATGTAATAAGGCACCGGTAAAGAATGTGATTCCTTACATTGTAAAACCGGAAAACATTACCCCGGGTATTCCAAACTGGTATGCAACTACCAACCCTGAAACCGGTACCAGCATTTTGGTTAAAACCCGCGAAGGCCGCCCAATCAAGATTGAGGGTAATCCTGAGTCACCTGTTTTTAAAGGTGGAGCGAGCGCTACTGAACATGCTTCCTTGTTGGGTTTATATGACAATGAGCGTTTAAAAGCACCACAGGCAGAAGGTAACGAAACAGACTGGAATACCTTGGATGGTAAAATTAAAAACGGTTTGGCTTCCGCTAAAAATATTCGCCTGGTATCGGGTACGGTAAACAGTCCTTCTGCTAAAAAAGCGATTGCTGAATTTACAGCCAAATATCCAAGCACCAAACACATCACTTACGAAGCTGTATCCAACAGCGCCATGATTGAAGCTAATGCTCAATCATTTGGTAAAGCAGTTGTACCGGGTTACCGTTTCGATAAAGCGAAGGTTATTGTAAGTTTCGGTGCAGATTTTCTGGGGACTTGGATCTCTGAGATTGAGTACACCAAACAATGGGTAATGAACCGTAAGGTGGGTACTGCCGGAAACGGAAGCAAAGAAATGAGCCGTCACATCCAGTTTGAATCAAACCTATCATTGACCGGTTCAAATGCTGATATGCGTTTCCCTATCAAACCATCTGCTGAAGGTGTGATTTTGGTGAGCTTATACAATAAACTGGCTGCAATGGCCGGTGCTCCTGCCCTTTCAGGTGCTCAAAATATCGAACTTGCGTTGAACTCTGTTGAAAATACTGCCAAAGAATTATGGGCTGCAAAAGGCGCTTCGTTGGTTGTTTCAGGTTCTAACAACTTAGACAATCAATTATTGGTTAATGCAATCAACAGTTTATTGGGGAATATCGGAACAACAGTTGATTTGGATAACTACTCTAACCAAAAATACAGCAACGATGGTGCTTTCGAAGCATTCGTTTCTGAAATGAACAATGGTGGTGTGGATGCCGTTATCTTCATGAACAGCAATCCTGCTTACAGCTATTACAATACAAAACGTTTCGAAGACGGATTGAAAAAAGTAGCGTTAACAGTTTCTACAAGCAGTTCAGTAGACGAAACCAGTGCATTGTGTAAATTGTATGCTCCGGATAATCACTACCTAGAATCGTGGGGTGATGCAGAACCAAAAGCAGGTTACTATGCATTGATTCAACCTACTATTTCTCCTGTATTCAACACACGCCAGGCTCCCGAAAGTTTATTACGTTGGGCAGGTAATACTACTGACTACTACACTTTTGTCAAAGCTAATTGGACAGCATGGGGTGTTAACGAAGCTTCATGGAACAAATCATTGCATGATGGTTTTATGTATGCTGGTGAAAAAACAGCTCAGTCATACAGCAACAGTGTATTGCCTATCGGAGCAGTGAATGCCGCTTACCAGGCTTACACTTCTTCAAAAGATAAAATTGAAATCAGCTTATACTCTAAAGTAGGTGTGGGTGATGGTAGAAATGCAAACAATCCTTGGTTGCAGGAGTTACCCGATCCAATCTCTAAAGTATGCTGGGATAACTATGCTTCTATCGGCAAAGTAACAGCTGATCAATTGGGTATTAAAGATGGTGATGTAATTTCTATCACTACCAAAGGTTATACAATCGAAAGTATTCCTGTGCTGGTTCAACCGGGACAGGCTAATAATACCGTTTCAATTGCAGTTGGATACGGCCGCACACACGGTGGTAAAGTAGCCAAATACGTTGGTAAAAATGCTTACGGATTGGCTTCGTTCAACAAAACAGTCGGATACAACACCGCTGATGTAACGGTTGTAAAAGTTTCGGGTGAATACGAATTGGCTCAAACCCAAACGCATCACACCATTGAAGGTCGCAATATCATCAAAGAAGCTTCCTTAAAAGAATTCATCAAAGATCCTAAAGCCGGCAACCACGATCACGCACATATCATTTCATTATGGGATGAGCGCGACAGCAAAGGTCACCGTTGGGCAATGGCCATTGATATGAACGCTTGTACCGGTTGCGGTTCATGCGTGGTAAGCTGCTCGGCAGAAAACAACGTTCCTGTTGTTGGTCGTAAAGAAGTATTGAACAGCCGTGAAATGCACTGGATCCGTATCGACCGTTACTACAGCTTTAAAGATAAAGATGGTAAATCGTTAACCCGTGAAGCAGGCTTAGCAGGAAATATGCTAAAAGGAAAAGAAGAGGGATTGATTGATGAGACCACCAACTTCGAAAACGTAAAAGTTGCATTCCAGCCGATGATGTGCCAACATTGTGGTCATGCTCCTTGCGAAACAGTTTGTCCGGTATTGGCTACTGTTCACAGCTCGGAAGGTTTAAACCACATGGCTTACAACCGTTGCGTAGGAACACGTTACTGTGCAAACAACTGTCCTTATAAAGTAAGACGTTTCAACTGGTTCAAATACCGTGAAAACGACAAGTTTGATTTCTATATGAACAACGACCTAGGTCGTATGGTTATCAATCCTGACGTAACTGTTCGCTCACGTGGAGTAATGGAGAAATGTTCATTCTGTATCCAACGTGTTCAGGCCGGTAAATTACAGGCAAAAGTGGAAAGTAGAGATTTGAAAGATGGCGATGTAAAAACTGCCTGCCAACAATCTTGCCCTGCTGATGCAATCGTATTCGGTGACATTAATGACAAAAACAGCGAGATCGCTAAGTTGTTCAAAAATGAAAGAAGCTATGTGTTGCTGGAAGAATACAATGTTCAGCCTTCGGTTTCATACATGACACAAATTAGAAATGTAGACGAACCAATTGCAGGTGATCATGCAGGCCACGGTGCAGAGCATAAAGAAGAAAAACATGAAGAGAAAGCTCACGCGCCTGCTCATTCATAATTAATCAACGTTAAAAAAAGCTAATTAAAATATATGTCATACGAATCTCCAATAAGAGAACCATTAGTAAACGGTGGTAAAACATACGCAGATGTAACCCGTGACATTTTGCGTCCCTTGGAAAACAAACCTTCAACATCATGGTGGATAGGATTCAGCATTTCAGCAGTTGTACTTGCAATATGGATTGCAGCAACTACCTGGACCATGTTAGAAGGTATCGGAGCATGGGGCTTAAATAAAACTGTAGGTTGGGCATTTGATATCACCAACTTCGTATTCTGGGTAGGTATTGGTCACGCGGGTACATTGATCTCAGCGGTATTGTTATTGTTCCGTCAGAAATGGCGTATGTCAATTAACCGTTCTGCAGAAGCGATGACCATCTTTGCGGTAATTTGTGCCGCATCATTTATCCTTTCTCACATGGGTCGTCCATGGGTTGCTTACTGGCCAATTCCATTGCCAAATGCTTTCGGTACACTTTGGGTTAACTTTAACTCACCGTTGGTATGGGACGTATTTGCAATCTCAACATACTTCTCGGTATCATTGGTATTCTGGTACATCGGTTTAATTCCGGATATTGCTTCCGTTCGCGACAGAGCACAAGGCGTTCGTAAATTCGTTTACAACTTCTTCTCAATGGGCTGGAACGGTTCAACCAGAACATGGCACCGTTATGAAATGATCTCTTTGATTCTTGCAGGTATCTCTACCCCTCTCGTATTCTCGGTACACTCCATTGTATCCATGGACTTTGCTACATCATTGGTACCGGGATGGCATACAACCATCTTCCCTCCATACTTTGTTGCGGGTGCAATTTTCTCCGGATTCGGGATGGTATTGACACTATTGGTTGTTGGTCGTGTGGTATTGAAACAAGAAGAATATATCACCATGGGTCACTTAGATGCCATGTGCCGTATTGTAATGTTAACGGGAACCATGGTTGGTTTGGCTTACATTACAGAATTCTTTGTTGCTGCATACTCAGGAGTTGAGTACGAACAATATGCATTTATCAACCGTGCATCCGGACCATACTGGTGGAGTTACTGGATCATGATGAGCTGTAACTTAATTGCACCTCAGGTATTCTGGACAAAGTGGGCTCGTTCTACACCTTGGTTCATTTTCGTTATGTCAATCATCGTGAATATCGGAATGTGGTTTGAGCGTTTCGTAATCATCGTAACCTCATTGCACCGTGATTTCCTTCCTTCGAGCTGGACCATGTATACGCCTACTTATATTGAGTTCGCTATCCTTGCTGGTTCATTCGGATTGTTCTTCACATTCTACTTCTTATTCTGTAAATACTTACCTACAATTAATATGGCTGAAGTAAAATCAATTCTTCCTACTCACGCTCATGACGATCATCATGATGCATCACATTCTACGCACTCAGATGTAGAGAAAGGAGATGCAGTACATGGCTAATAAAATGATGCTTGGGGTTTACGATAATCCCGATACGGTATTTACCGTTACCGAAAACCTAATGAAAGCCGGATATGATGTACATGATGTATACTCTCCATTCGCCATTCACAACCTGGATAAAGTAATCGGAGTAAAAAGAACACGCTTGTCTACTGCAGCATTTTTGTTTGCTATGACCGGATTGTTATCAGCTGTTACATTGATGGTATACGCTTCTTATTTTGACTGGCAAATGAACATCGGAGGAAAACCTTCGTTGCATATCCCTACTTACATTCCTATTACATTTGAGTTGTCAATCCTCTTTACCGCATTTGGTATGGTTGGTTGTTTCTTTTTTGTAAACAGGATGTTCCCGGGACGTAATACTGATGTAATTGATTTACGTGTAACGGATGACCGTTTTGTAATTGCCGTAAATATTCATCCTCAAACCGATGTAAAATCTTTGGAACAAACTTTTGTTTCAGGTGGCGCATTGGAGGTTAGAGAAAGGGTTAAAGACATTTAATATGAAGAAGACAGTATACACACTTTTAGCAATAGCAGGTTTAGCTTCTTTAATGAGTGCTTGCAGTGCCGGTGGCGATAATACCGGAACCGAATTTGCCCCCAATATGTATGTATCATTTGCATACGAGCCAATGACCCAACTTGCCGAGCAACCGAATACCATCAATCCTCACGGAATGAATATGCGTTTGCCAGTAAAAGGAACCATCGCCCGCGGACAAATGGAATATGCTACTTACGGCATGTCGAAGTCAAACGAGAACTATGAAGTATCATCGGCATGGAGCAATCCATTGCCTAAAACTGCTCATAACCTTGCAGAAGGTCAGCGTTTGTTTAATATCAACTGTACTCCTTGCCATGGAGAAGACGGCTTAGGAAAAGGAACCATTGTAGCTGACGGTAAATACCCTCAGGTACCTGCATATGGCGACCGTTTACCTACCATCAATCCCGGAAAAGCGTTCTACTCCATCACCCATGGTAAAAACCTGATGGGTTCATATGGTAGCGTGCTTACTCCAACTCAACGCTGGCAGGTTGTTCATTATATTTATGAGCTGAGTGCAGCTAAAACAGCTGCTCCAGCTGCAGAAACAACTGCTCCGGCTACAAACTAATACTCACTAAAATAAAAATATTTACTGAAATGGGACATAGTACAACAGTTCAAATCAGAGAAGAAAAATTCATTTTTACCGATAAAGCAAAACGCCTCGCATACATGCTGATGGGAGCTGGCTTGCTGTTGGCATTGATTGGATTCTTCACTTACCATCCGCATGTGGAAGGTTTTTCAGATGAACAAAATCATCACTTGCCAATTAAAAGACTATTGGGAAGTATTTTATTCAACGGTTATTTTTTCTTCATTATAGCTGCAACCGCAACTGCTTTTCTTGCCATCAACCAGCTTTCAAATGCCGGATGGTATGTAGCCGTTCGCAGGGTGATTGAGGCAGTAACAGCATTTATGCCGATTGGAGCAATTGCTGTATTTACAGTTGTGTTCCTCAGTTTAATCGTATTCCATGGTGGTATCTACCACTGGGCTCATGATGGGGTTATGGAATCAGATCCGTTGCTCGCTAAAAAAACATGGTACCTCAACAAAACCTTTTTCCTGATCCGTGTAGCATTATTTTCCGGATTCTGGACATGGTGCGCTTCGATGTTCCGCAAATACTCCAATAACGAAGATCAGGTTGGAGGATTAACCAACTTCGATAAGAACTTTAGATTGTCAGCTGCTTTCATGGTAATCTTCGGATTCACCTTCTCTATGTTTATATGGGATATCAGCATGAGTATCGATGCACATTGGTATTCAACCATCTTTACCATTTACAATTTCGCTTCCGGATGGGCAAGCGCAATGACCGTAATTTACCTGATCACCTGGTATCTTCGCTCAAATGGCTACCTTCAGGGTATTGCACATGATGAGCATATGCACGATTTAGGTAAATGGGTATTTGCCGTTTCCATGTTCTGGACATACATGTGGGTTGCACAGTTCCTGTTAATCTGGTACGCAAACATTCCTGAAGAAGTAGCTTATTATGCACCTCGTATGTATGGTTCATATAAATTCTCTTTCTATACGAACCTGCTCCTTAACTTTATCCTTCCATTTTTCCTTTTCATGAAAAGAGGTGCAAAACGTAACCGTCAGGTTGGTACTATTGTTGGAATCATCATCCTGGTGGGTCACTGGAACGATATGTACCTTGCATTTATGCCCGGTGCTATGAACCTGGCTACAGCCGTAACAGGAGACAATCCAACCGGAATCATTGAAACTCCTTCGCAAGGTGTAGGATTAATGGAACTTGGTTTCTTAGGTATATTTGCAGGCTTGTTTCTGTACATTGTATTCAATGCTTTATCTAAAGCCAACACCTACCCTACTAAACATCCATTCTTAAAAGAGAGTATGTTGCACGATACCGGAGTTTAATTATTATAAACAATAAATAAGATAAAAAAGTCCTTAACAATAATTTTGTTAAGGACTTTTTTATTGTTCTTAAATTTATGCCGTCTTAAACCTAAAGGCATTCAAATTAGTAGTAGCTCTTCCCAAATTCGCGATTTTTTTGCTATAGCCAATATTGTTGTAATTCTCCTTACCCGAACGGCTGTGAAGTATTGGGAGGCGTTGCAAACCGTTTAATTCGTTCTCGTTTTCACAACATACGCACCACACATCCCTCCTACATTAGGAAAATAGACAAACGCATTTTCGGAATATGCATTTCGAACCGGGACATAGGGTATATTGTTTTCTTTGAGCTTAATGCCAAATGAACCAGTCCAACCTTCAAAAATAACCGAAAGCTTATTCTTCGATTTAAGCTCCGAAAAAAAAGCATTTAACTCTTGTGTTTTTTGTATTTGTGTATTCCAGTTTTGCTGTGCAACCATACTGCAATTAACCAGTTGTATTAATAAAATGGTGTAACCCAGCCACGCTGTATATTTTGTTCGAAGTAGCAACAGTATGACTCCACATACAAGTGTCCATATTTGAGGGGCATACCGGGCATGCCAAAAGGCAGGAATACAGATAATAGAAAACACCAGTGTCGCCAATCCAATGCATATATCCAACGTGAATACTTTTCGGTTCCATACTAACAGTATCAGAATTCCTCCCAACAACATAAACACTACTTCGGCAAACAAGGGACCAAATCCACTCATTTCCGGATCAGCTCTTTTATACTCATCATAAATGGTAATCCCTTCAATGGTAAACAATGCTTTGGATTTACTTGACTCAGGTGCTCTTGACCAAAGCGGCTTTGCAAAAGTAGCCAGGTTAAATTGTTCGAATCTGTTCCTTCCTCTAAAGTTTGTCGGATTCGGTGTATTCAGAATCACCCCTCCAACATTGTCTTCTCCCATAATAGGATAAAATGGGTGTCCTTTAGTGAGTGTATTGTTCACGTAGGTAGGATATCCGAAGACCAATACACCAAGTGCAACTATACTTCCCGCAACATAAACAGTACGAATGGCTTCCCTTTTCTTTAAGAACCATTGGTAAGCAAAGTATACTGCACTGAAGATGCACACGTAAACCAAAGCTGTGAATTTAGTATTGATTAAAAAGATAGCCGTGCATGAAAGCAACACAAGAAATAGAGGCAATGACAGGACTCCCTTTATGTATAGCAAGACGATTAACAATAAACACAGTATCAGGTTAGCGACTATACCATCAATATAAAAAGAAAACAGTTGACAAATAACGACAGGATTAAACGAAATCATCAACCCTATTAACACTGTCCAAAACCAACCAAATAAAAAGACTTTTCTGAGAGTATATGCAGAGAGGCAAAAAGATGCGTACAAAAAGATCCAGTTAATAATCTTTGCAGACTCAAGTTTATTGCTAAAAGCATACACTACTGCTTCTGACGTCCACACAGCTTTCGGATAATGATTCACAAACAAATAACTACCGGCTGTTTCACCAACACTTAAAATATGATGATACGGATTCCATCCTTGCTCTAACAATCTAACTGCATCTTGATGATACCACATTCCATCGTATGAAAAGTCATATACATTCATACTGATTAAACCTGCTGCAAAAAGCATCCCAATCATCAAAAAATTCCATGATACGATGATCACAACAGGCATTTTTTTTGAAATGCAAAACCCTCCATAATACGCACTTACACCGATCAAAATGAAAGGAAACAACAAATCAGCAACCCCAAATCCGGCTATAAACAACAGACTTTGTAGGAGAAAGGGAAGCGTACCGAGAAACAGAAAAAAAACCCCACTCTGCAACCACAAGTCCTCAGTTTTTACTTTCCAATAAAGTCCTGTTTTTATTTCCATGTCTAAGTCTATATTTGTCAAAACTAGGTATGTTTAGAACATTTTTTCAATTAATACGTGTGCATAACTGGATTAAAAACGGATTTGTTTTTCTACCTATCATTTTTGCACAACACCTCACGGAAAAAAATTATCTCGTCAATGCCACTCTTGCCGTCATGGCTTTTTGTTTAATTAGTTCGACAGTCTATGTTTTAAATGATATGATGGATCAGCAAAATGATCGTTTACATCCTATCAAAAAATTACGTCCACTTGCAGCAGGAAAAATAAGCACTCCTCAGGCACTCATTATAGGATTCGCATTTTTGATAACGGGTTTGGGAATTGGTGTTTACCTCTCGTTATTCTTTCTCTATTTAATGCTTGGATACTTTGTCTTAAACATTGCCTATTCATTGTACCTCAAACACATCAGCATCATTGATTGCATTTGTGTGGCTATAGGTTTTGTATTGCGGGTGCTCGCGGGATGTGTTGCTATTTCTGTTTCTCCCTCGGACTGGATTTTAACTGTAACCTTTTTTCTTGCCTTATACCTTGCCTTCTCCAAAAGAAAATCAGAATTGATGCTTCTTACCATACAATCGGAAATACACAGAAAATCTCTTGGAGCATACTCCATCAAATTACTAGACACCTATATATTAATTTGTGCCGTGATTAGCCTCACTGCATATTTACTCTACAGTTTCGACTTCAGAGTCGTTACGGCTTTTCACACCAATAACCTAAAATACTCCGTGGTATTTGTGGTTATTGGTTTCTTCCGCTATTTCCAACTCATCGAACAACATATAGATTCGCATAGTGGTGACCCAACAGCTCTTGCTCATAAAGACAAACCGCTTCAACTTGTAGTGGTACTTTGGTTGGCTTATATTATTTGGGTGATTTATGGATAAGCCAATCATATTGATCGATTTTGATAAAACCTTATACTGCAAGGATTCCCTCATTACGTTTCATATATTCTGCATTCGTAAATACCCTATTTTAGTTATCTGGTTACCTGTTCAGATAATCAGTTGGTTATTGCACAAACTGAAACTTATCTCTACCCAACAATTCAAAAATTGCTATTTATTGTTTTTGGCTTTTCGCTCTATCGAAACCATTAAGGAAGATGCAACAACGTTTTGGGAAGTAGAATATTCTAAGAATTTTAATCCTAAAATTTTGGCATTGCTCCATCAACCCGATACACAATGTGTCGTGATTACCGCATCTCCCACAATTTATCTACAACCTTTACTCAAGTTGCTTCCTCCTATTACCCTTATTGGAACAGAAGTTCAAACCACTAATGGAATCTATACTGTTGACGGCAAAAACTGTAAGGGCACAGAAAAAGTGGTTGCATTCCGTAAACTTTTTGCGCAGCGGGTAACCATCACTCAAGCATACAGCGATAGTCTTTCTGATACGCCAATGTTGGAGTTGGCTCAACAAGGCTTTATGGTTAAAGGGGATTTGATTTCACCATATCAGGCTTAATCTTTGAGTGTTGACAGTATCATGATAATGAATACAAATGTTGATTGGTTTCATACTTAAGGTAAAGAGTTGATTTTGAAACCACCCCGCCCATTCTCGTTATAGCCTCAATCTATGTAAACAATTTTTAAGTATACATCTTTAACATACCACACACTTATAGGCTGAATGTAACACTCGCAACCCCACTCTTAAAGCCCCCCGCAGGATTCGGTTTATAAATAGTCACCTCAATGGCGGTCGGTTTGCCAAAATATTCCTGTAACCGCGCCAAGATGCGTTGGGCAACGGTTTCAATCAAATCCTGCCTTACAGCCATCTCTTCTTTGGCTGTGTTAAATAAAATTTCGTAATTCACCGCATCTTCCAGATTTTCAATAGGCTTGCTGATTTCCAAGGTCACCTTCATATCAACCGTGAAATTTGCGCCCAAAACCCGCTCCTCGGCATATAAGCCGTGGTAACCGTAAAACTCCAATCCTGTTAATGATGTTACATATTTCATAATTGCGTGCTTTAAACCTTTATCAACCAATCACTTTATCAACCAATCACTTTCCTTTTCCGAAAACAATTCAAATAACCTACTTTCGCACCAATATTTAAGCAAAAATATGAGCAGTACAAAAGCCACTTCAACCGAAAACTTTCACAAAGCCAATAAGCCCGACTTATACAACCATCCTGACTATTACTTAATGGATGAACTGTTATCTGACGAGCACAAAATGATCCGCAATATGGTGCGCGATTATGTGAAGAAAGAACTTTCGCCAATCATTGAGGATGTTGCACAACAGGCAATGTTCCCTTACAGCATGGTAAAACAGCTGGGCGATTTAGGATGTTTCGGGCCACAACTACCCGTTGAGTATGGCTGCGGAGGAATGGATTATATTACCTACGGTATTATGATGCAGGAACTGGAGCGTTGCGATTCGGGTGTGCGTTCTACGGCATCCGTTCAAGGTTCACTGGTAATGTACCCTATTTACAAATTTGGAAGCGAAGAGCAAAAGCATAAATACCTTCCTAAACTGGCTAAAGGTGAATGGTTGGGCTGTTTTGGTTTAACAGAACCTAACCACGGTTCAAACCCTGCCGGCATGACCACCAACTTTAAAGATGCCGGTGATGGCAAACATGTTATTTTAAACGGTGCCAAGATGTGGATCTCCAATTCACCATATGCTGATGTTGCCGTGGTATGGGCTAAAAACGAAGACGGAAAAATTAAAGGAATTATCGTTGAGCGCGGAATGGAAGGGTTTTCAACTCCGGAAACGCACAACAAATGGAGCTTACGTACATCGGCTACCGGAGAACTGGTATTTAGTGATGTTATGGTTCCGAAAGAAAATATTTTACCGGGTGTGGAAGGATTGAAAGGTCCATTGACCTGCTTAAACAGCGCACGTTACGGTATCAGTTGGGGAGCATTGGGTGCTGCTATGGACTGTTACGATACAGCAGTGCGTTACTCCATGGAGCGCGAGCAATTTGGCAGACCGATTGGAGGATTCCAGCTGCAACAAAAGAAACTTGCCGAAATGCTTACCGAAATTACCAAAGCACAATTGCTTACCTGGAGATTGGGTGTATTGATGAACGAAGGCCGCGCAACACCGGCACAAATCAGTATGGCCAAACGTAATAATGTGGACCTTGCCTTAAACGTTGCACGCAATGCACGCCAGATGCTGGGTGGAATGGGCATCACGGGTGAATACCCTATTATGCGCCACATGATGAACCTGGAATCGGTTGTTACTTACGAAGGAACGCATGATATCCATTTGTTGATAACAGGGATGGATATTACAGGGATTAACGCATTTCAATAAATTAAAACAATTGCGCGTTGCGCAACAATAATATAATCGGTAGAGACGCGTAATTATGCGTCTCTACGCACGTTATAACGTGTTTAACAAAATCATAAACCAATTAACATTATGTACCAAATAAAATTCGGAACAGATGGTTGGCGCGGGATTATTGCCGCAGAATTTACTGTTGACAACGTAAAACGCGTTGCACAGGGAACAGCCGATTATATCAAAAAAAATCACGCCAATAATTTAACCATTGTTTTGGGTCACGATTGTCGTTTTGCCGGTGAATTGTTTGCCGAAACCGTTGCACAAATCATGTGTGCCAATGGAATCAAAGTTATGCTGGCTAAAGGATTTGTATCTACACCTATGATTAGTTTAGGTGCAGTGAAAAAAGGTGCCGCATTAGGTGTTATCATTACCGCAAGCCATAATCCTCCAGCATACAATGGTTATAAATTAAAGGCGCATTATGGCGGACCATCAAGTCCTGCGGTGATTGATGAAGTGGAGAATACCATCCCTGAAACAGTTACTACTACGCTTTCAAGTATTGATGCCTTAATCCAATCAAACATGATTGAATATGTTGATTTGGAAACCCTGTATGTTGAAGAAGTACAAAACAAATTCGACCTTGCAGCAATCCAAAACAGCGGGATGGAATTTGCATACGATGCCATGTACGGAGCCGGACAAAATGCAATGCGCAGGTTGTTTCCGGATATTACCTTTTTACACTGTGAAGATAACCCGGGGTTTGACGGACAAGCTCCCGAACCTATTCATAAAAACCTGACTGAGTTCAGCGAGCTCATAAAAGAAAGCGAAGACATTGATTGCGGACTGGTAACCGATGGCGATGCCGACCGCATTGGGTTGTATAACAAAAAAGGTGAGTTCGTGGATTCGCATCACATCATCTTATTATTGGTACATTACCTGCATAAATACAAAGGGATGAGTGGTAAAGTGATTACCACATTTAGTGCTACTTCAAAGATTACCCAACTTGCCAAAGCTTATGGTTTAGATATTGAAATCACCAAAATTGGTTTCAAATACATCTGCGAAAAGATGGTAACGGAAGACGTGCTGGTAGGTGGTGAAGAAAGCGGAGGGATTGCCATCAAAGGATTTATTCCTGAGCGCGATGGTATCTGGATTGGTTTAACCTTATGGGAATTTATGGCCAAAACAGGCAAAAGTTTGGATGAGCTGATCAAGGAAGTATATGATGTAATTGGCAGTTTTGCAATGGGTCGTATCGACCTTCACATCACAGAAGAAATTAAACAAACGGTACTAGCCAACTGCAAGGCTGGTAAATACAGCTCATTCGGAAACTATACTATTGAAAAGACAGAAGACCTTGACGGATTCAAATTCCATTTAGGAAACGGTGAATGGGTAATGATCCGCGCAAGCGGAACAGAACCTGTATTACGTGTTTATAGCGAATCATCCACACAAGATAAAGCAGAAGCCATTCTGCAGGCATGCAAGAAAACAATTCTTGCTTAATTGTTTTTACAATAACTTTTTTAAAAGCCATTCGTCAGCTGACGGATGGCTTTTTGCAGTTATCTAACACTGCGTTTACCGAAGAGCCCTCCCCAAGTTGCCTTCGACTCCGCTCAGGCAACACCCA
>JAZKEF010000013.1:0-32034 GCA_040387195.1 Bacteroidota bacterium | reverse complement strand
CCATTCTCTCAAATTCTTCATAATTAGTCCATGAGGTTCTTCATCTGCACATCCTCTCAATTGCACATCTTCACATTATCGCATCCACAGCTGCCATCAGCCATTCCACTTCGTGGAGCTCAGGCATCTTTGCCCTTCGCACCCTAATCCCCTAATCCCTTCATCCTCACATCTGCACATTATCAAATCTGCACATTGCCCCTGTCAACCTAATTCACTAATTTGCGCCATGCAATCGTCAACCGTCCGACTCAATAAATTTATCAGTGAAAGTGGCTTGTGCTCCAGGCGCGAAGCCGACCGTTTTATCGAGCAGGGTAACGTGTTTATCAACGGACATAAAGCCAACGTGGGCGACCAGGTAAAAGTTGGGGACCGTGTGCGGGTAAATGGCAACGAACTCGAACCCCGGAAAGGAGAGAATGAAATATTTATTGCCCTTAATAAACCGGTTGGAATCACCTCTACTACCGAAGAAGGTGTGCGCGATAATATTGTAAACTTTGTAAACCACAGCACCCGTATTTTCCCTATTGGCCGATTGGATAAAGACTCGCAGGGGCTCATCTTTTTAACCAATAACGGTGATATGGTGAACAAGATTTTGCGTGCAGGAAATAACCATGAAAAGGAATATGTAGTTACAGTAAATAAACCATTAACAGAGTCTGTTATTGCAGGCATGGCCAATGGAGTACCTATGATGGGTGTAACTACGCGAAAATGTAAAATAATACAGGAAGGTGTGACCGTTTTTCGCATCACATTGGTGCAGGGTTTAAACAGACAAATTAGAAGAATGTGCGAGCACTTTGGCTATGAAGTAACCAAACTGGAACGTGTGCGCATTATGAATATCAGTTTGAAAGGATTGCCTGTAGGGGATTGGCGTGACTTAACCGAAACCGAAATGAACACCTTGTATCGTTTGGTACAGGATTCCGTTTCGGATGATAACAAAAAAAACAAATCGACTTCGAAAAAATCATCTTCTACTTCAAAAGACCGGCAACCTCAGGTCAAATCCAACGATTCAATCAAAAAAAACACTTCCGGACCAGCAAACCGGAATGCTCCCAAATCAAGCCGCAACAATCAGGATAACCGCAACAGAAGACCAGCAGGTAAATCGAACAAAAAACCAGGAGGACGGAGAAAGTAAGTTGTATGACAAAACAGAAACCTCTTAAAAACGAACTTCATCCGCGC
Organism: Bacteroidota bacterium; assembly: GCA_040387195.1. GTDB lineage: Bacteria > Bacteroidota > Bacteroidia > UKL13-3 > UKL13-3 > UKL13-3. Next base: position 30,825 of record JAZKEF010000013.1, on the reverse strand, counting down.
AATTCGCACAATGCGCGTTATGATTTTGCTGCACTAACAGAAAGTTGCAGTGAATTGATTCCATTTGTAGCACCCAATACATTTGGAGATGAATCCATCGACTTTGCCAATCCTGCGGCTGTTAAAACCCTTAATAAAGCTTTACTCAAACATTTTTACAATATAGGCTACTGGGATTTACCAGATCAATATCTTTGCCCGCCTATTCCGGGCCGCTCCGATTATCTTCATTATATAGCCGATATTTTAGCTTCGTGCAATGGAGGTGTGATTCCTCGTGGTTCATCGGTAAAAGGCCTTGATATTGGTGTAGGAGCCAACTGCGTGTATCCGCTTATTGGTCATCAGGTATACGGGTGGCAGTTTGCAGGTACTGATATTGACAAACAAGCCCTGAATCATGCCCAACATGTTTTAGATAACAACCACCCCCTTTCCGATAGCATCTTTCTACGTTACCAGCCCAACGCTTCAAGTATTTTCAGCGGAATTATACATCCCAATGAGCGGTTTGATTTTGTACTCTGCAATCCTCCTTTTCACGCGAGTGCCGAAGAAGCCCGTCAGGCAAGTTTGCGCAAGGTGCGCAACCTGAGCAGAAAACAACATATCCATAAACCTGTATTAAATTTTAGTGGTAGCGCCAATGAACTATGGTGTGTAGGCGGTGAAAAGACTTTCATTCAGCAAATGGTTACAGAGAGTACGCAATATGCGAAACAATGTTTATGGTTCACCTCCCTCGTTTCCAAACAAACCACCCTCGCATCTGTATTTAACAAACTTGAAGAAGTTCAAGCGATGGAAACCAAATTGATTGAGATGGCTCAGGGACAAAAAACCAGCAGGTTTATAGCATGGACCTTTCATTCGAGGTTGCAACAAAAAGAGTGGCGCAATAAACGCTGGAGAGAAGTGCAGAATAACGTTTAAAAACACCGATTACATCCTTTCCATATACCACTTAAGCTGTTGCTCCATTTTTTTTACCTTTAAAATTGCCGGAATGATTTTTTGCAAGCGAAAAAACGCAGTTTCACTTTTTACCACATAATCCAAAGCCTTATGATGCATACAATTTACGGCTACTTCAATCTTATCCTGTGAAGATAAAATCACAACCGGTATCTCGTGATTAAATGCTTTAATCTTATCAAGTGTTTCAATGCCATTCATTGCATTTTTATTGACCCCGTCAAGCTGATAGTCGAGCACAATTATATCCGGATTTCTATGCAGATTTTCAATACACAACTCCCCTGTCGGATATGTTTCAATGGAAAATTCTTCATTACTGCGAAAGTCTATTTCCAATGCCTTCAAAAAGACAGCATCATCATCAACTAAAAATACTCTTATATCAAAGTTTTCTCTCATGGCTCACTAATTTAATTTTTTGGTACTCTTCTTTCAATTCCAGACATGATTCGATGCACACTTGTTCAAGTTTCAAAACCATATCTGCTATTCCATCCATTTGTTCAATTTGCTTGGCAAACTCCTGAACCTTTTGAGCCATAACTTCAAAGTCCTTGCTAATTCCCATAATGGACAGTGAGGGTATAATTTTGTGAACAGCCGCCTGGAGTGAGTTCCAGTCCTTATCCTGAAAGCTCTGCTTCATTGTTATCACCAATGGTGGCGTTTGTTCCAAATACAGTTCAATCATTTCAAGCATCAGGAGCGGGTTGGATTTTGTCCGTTTCATTAAATACGTTAAATCCGTATGTTTTAATTTTTCAATTCCTTGCAACTCCTCTCGCTCCGTTACAATATTTTTGGTAACTGCTGTTTTCTTAACCTGACTTATAATTTTATTGTATAATACCCTTTCATCAACAGGTTTTGCTATGTAATCATTCATTCCCACGGCCATGCACTTTGCTAAATCGGCTGTAGTTACATCAGCAGTTAAGGCAATAATCGGTATGTTGGATTTAAGTACATTCCTGATATACTCAGTAGCTTCAAATCCATTCATTTCCGGCATTTGCAAATCCATTAGAATAATATCATATGTCTCATTCTCCAGTTTTTCGATTGCAATTTTACCATTTCCGGCAATATCTCTTTCAAATCCAAAATCATCCAACAATGTTTTCATCAGTAGTTGATTCAGTGCAATATCTTCAACCACCAAAATTTTAATATTTTTTATATCCGTTTCTAACTCAATATACTCAGTTTCCGGCTCTGCATTTTCTGATGTTTTATCAAAATCCAAACTGAAGCTAAACCTCGACCCTTCCATAATCTCACTTTTCACTTGAATGCTTCCTCCTTGAGATTCCACCAGTTGCTTCACTATTGCAAGTCCCAGTCCGGTACCTCCAAACAATCTTGAAGTATTACTGGATGCCTGCTGAAAATTTTCAAAAATGGTTTCAATCTTACTCTCCAAAATACCGATCCCTGTATCGGCAACTGAAAATTCAATTTTAACCTTCTGATCATCTTCACTCAGCAATTTTACTGCAATAGTTATTTTTCCTTTGTGTGTAAACTTAACCGCATTGCTCATCAGGTTTAAAATGATTTGATGCAACCGAACGGAGTCCCCAATCAAAACTTCCGGAATATTCGTATCAAATTGTCTCACAATTTCAAGGTTCTTTTCCTGAATTTTCGTTTCAAACAGATGCACCATTGAGGAGATAGAGGCTGCTAACCGGAAGGGTGCTTTCTCAAACGTCATTTTTCCCGCATCAACTTTTGCCAAATCCAAAATATCGTTAATCAATACAATTAATGCCGCGCCACTTGTTTTAATAGCATTCAAATATTCTGTTTGTTTTGCCGTAAGATCTGTTTTGAGTACCACTTTGGTAAACCCGATAATAGCATTCATTGGTGTACGGATTTCGTGACTCATATTCGACAAAAACTGTTGTTTTGCCTTAACAGCATCAGTTGCAATCCTCGTGGCCAATTCGGCTTTGCTTTTTGCTTCCTCAGCAATTGCAGTGGCCAGTTCGGCAAAAACTTTTGCCTCGGTTAATTCCTTCTCATTTTTCTTTTGCTCTGTAATATCTCTTGCAACAACAACAATACCCAACACATTTCCCTGATCATCTTTATAAACCGACCCATTAAACAATACATCAGTTAAATTATGATCGCGAATAGTAAGCGGATAATCAGCAACAAATCCATTAGCAAAAACCTGCTGATAACCCTCTTTTGCTTTTTGGGGTTCTGTAAAATACTCGAAAAAATCAGTTCCTGTCAAATTCTCGCGCGACACTCCGGTTACCTTTACGGATGCATTGTTCATGTCCGTAATTTTCCCTGCAGGATTAATGGTAAAAAGCGGATCTAAACTGGCTTCTATTAAACTCCTTGCATAATTTGCTATAACTAACTCGGCTGCACGTTTTTCCTTTTCACCGGTTTGAAAAACAAGTTCTTTATTGGCGAGCACTAATTCATTAGCCCGTTTTTCCTTTTCCGTACTCTCAAAAACCAGTTCTTCATTGGCAATAACCAATTCGGCTGCACGCTCTTCTTTTACCTTATTCTGAAAAGCCAACTCTTTGTTGGCTATCACTAATTCGGCAGCGCGTTTCTCCTTTTCATTATTCTGAAAAGCAAGTTCTTCATTGGCAATGACCAACTCCGCTGCGCGCTTGCCCTTTTCTTTATTTTGAAAGGCCAGCTCCTCATTGGCTATTACCAACTCAGCCGCACGTTTTTCCTTTTCATCATTCTGAAAGGCTAATTCTTTATTGGCTTTGCGCAAATCTACTGCCCATTTTTGTTCGGAAATCTCTCTTGCTACAATCTCCAGTCCCAACAAATCTCCTGCCTCATTTTTATTAACTAACCCATTCACCAGTACTTCAGTAAAAGTGCCATTTGAATGTTTAAGTGTGAGCAGACAATTAGAAACAAACCCTTTAGTGATTACTTCCAGGCAAACATCTTTAGTTAACTGATATTGTGTAAAATAGTTAAAAAAACTGGTGCCTATTAAGTCCTCTCTAGCTACACCTGTTCCTTTTACCATAGCCTCATTTACATTCAGGATTTCACCGGCCACATTAAGCGTAACAAATAAATCTAAACTGGCTTCGATTAACGTTCGTATAGATTGAATTTCGTCTCTTATTTTTTCCATTATAGTTTATGTGTTGACCTTAGCTTATAAATCTTCAATAGGGCTGCGTCTTTTATCCTTTAATTGTTTGAAATGTGTTGGACTCAATCCCGTAATTTTTTTGAATTGATTCGATAAATGGGCTACGCTGCTATAGTTCATTTTCCATGCAATCTCCGTAATATTGAGTTCATCATAAATGATAAGTTCTTTTATACGCTCTACCTTGTGAACGATAATAAACTGCTCAATAGTTGTTCCTTGTACCTCAGAGAAAAGATTAGCTAAGTAGGTATAATTATAATTCAGCTTTTTACTCAGAATATCCGACACGTTAAGCTTGGGAACTTCCTCTGAATGATGAATCATTTCGATAATAATATTTTTTACCTTTTCAATTAATATAGCTCGTTTGTCGTCCATTAATTCCAGACCGTACTCAAGCAGCGCCTCTTTAAAGATCGAACGTTGTTCTTCCGAGATATCTTCCATGATGTCCACCTCTCCCAACTCCAACAAGACAAAATGTAATCCAAGTTTGCGCAACTCCTCCTTTACCGCAAGTTTGCAGCGATTGCTTACCATATACTTTATGTAGAGTTTCAAATGGTTAAGATTCTTTCAATTTGAACAAATCTTACATTTAACTCCTAAAAATACATTACACAATTAGAGATATATGTTACATAATTCACACTTGTACAATCGCCACTGCTACCTATAAACGAAAGAGTTCTGTGATTCTGAATCGTTAATGACATAACCCTCAGCATAGTGCTTCCTTTTGAGAATCCGGGCCATTTAGGTGCAGGATACTCCTATAAGGCATATACGCTACTTTCATAGTATTGTTTATCTTTGCTGCCTATCTGAAAACTTGTGACGATTCTACTTACCACACTTAATGCAAAATACATTCACCTCAACTTGGCAATCCGTTTGTTATACGAATTGAACAAGGAGCGGGAAGGACTTGCCTGGAAAGAGTTTACCATAAAGGAAAAACCTGAAGACATTGCGGATTACTGTAAGGATTTTGACGTGGTAGCCTTTAGCTGTTATATCTGGAATATTACCCAGACTTTGGCCGTAGCGCGCGCATTAAAGGCTATCAACCCCCACATCAAAATTATGCTGGGTGGGCCTGAAGTAAGTTATGAGTACAGTGATGTGATAACACTTCCCGAGGTAGATTATATCATTTTAGGTGAGGGTGAAATTCCGTTTGCTGAATTTTTAGACACCTATCCCAATATAGAAGGAGTGGGGAATTTGGTATACAAGGCAGATGGTGAAGTAAGAATGGTACCCAAGCAGGTAATGTTTGATCTGGAAAACTACCGGGGTGTAAATCCATACAGGAATGATCCTCCGGAAGACCTGCTCAACAAAGTTTGTTATATAGAAACATCGCGTGGTTGTCCTTATAAATGTGAATTTTGCCTGGCAAGCCTCGATAATAAAGTACGAACACTTCCAATTGAAGATATCAAATCAAACCTGTTGTACCTGATGACTCATGGCAGGGTGATTAAATTCCTTGACCGAACATTCAATGTCAAAAAGGACTTTACCATCGATATGTTCAACTATATCCTTGAGCACCACAAACCGGGTAATGTGTTTCAGTTTGAGATCACAGCCGATATTGTGCATCCAGATATTGTGAAATACATTCAGGAGTTTGTTCCCGAAGGATTGTTCCGTTTTGAGATCGGGATTCAAACCGTGAACCAGAAGGCCAATTTGCAAGTAAGTCGTAAGCAAAATTTTGAGAAGACCAGTGCCGTTATCAAACAGCTCGACAACAAAATTGAAATGCACCTGGATTTGATTGTAGGCCTGCCCCTTGATGAATGGGCCGATATTAAATACAGCATCGAGGAAGTATTCAAACTCTACCCACCCGAATTGCAACTTGGTTTTTTGAAATTTTTGAGAGGCACACCTGTAAGGCAAAAATATAAAGAACATGGTTATGTATTCGATCCGCTTCCACCCTACCAGATCATCGAAAGCAATTATTTAACAAAAAATGAATTGCACCAGATAACTTTATTGGAGGAAGCACTTGAAATATACTGGAACAAAAATCGCACAAAACATACCCTCAAATATGTAACAGAACACTACAGTATTTTTGATTTTTTACTGGGTCTGGGTAAACACTTTAGTTCGTATAAAGACTTCCACAAGCACACGTTGAATGATGTGTATGATATGATTACGGCCTATGCCAAACAAGCATTCCCTGATGATAACGTATTGCAACAGCTGATAGCCATCGACTATTACCTGCAGGCCAAAATAAAACCGCAGGTACAATATTTAGACGAAGTAAACCGGGCTGAGAAATCAATCCTCATTGAACAACATAATCTCAATCACCATAAGTACCGTCACATCATTGTTCCGGTCACCTTTGATTTTATCCGTTTTGAAGAAACAGGGGAAATTACAAACCAATCCAGTCATGTGATTTTTGAATACAATGGAACAACCAAGGCGAAAATTCGAAATTCAAATCTTGAAATCCGAATGGTTTAACTTTGCGATGAATCGAGCAGAACAAGATCAGTATCTCCTTCCGGCAATCGGATAAACATCAAATCAGAAACAACAAACTGTATACGAAAAACTAAAAAACTTTGCTTGCAATAGCTTTCGTAGCTTCGCTCAATCCCATCGTATAGTAATGTAAAACCGGAATGCCGGCCTTTTTCAATTCGAGTGATTGTTGGATGGCCCATTCGATACCCACTTGTTTTACCGCTTTATCATCCTTGCATTTTTCAACTTCCATTACCAGCTCTTCGGGAAAATCGATGTGAAACAATTTGGATAAAACCATTAATTGTTTTTTAGTCGTAAGGGGTTTGAGTCCCGGAATAATAGGCTTATCAATGCCCATTGTTTTGCATGCGTCTGCAAATTCGAAGAAACGTTTGTTGTCAAAAAACATTTGAGTTACAATATAATCGGAACCATTATCTGTTTTTTGTTTTAGCCAGCGAAGGTCGCTGTTCATATTAGGCGATTCGAAGTGTTTTTCAGGATATCCGCTCACACCAATGCAGAAGTTTGAAGGTGTAGCGTTTGAAATCTCCTCATCAAGGTAAATTCCGTTATTCATATCCTTTACCTGTTGTAAGAGCTCCAATGTATTTTTGTTTCCATCAGGCTCGGGAGTAAAGTTGGGTTCATTCTTAATGCTATCACCACGCAATACCAATACATTGTCGATGCCCAAAAAATTTAAATCAATTAATGCGTTTTCCGTTTCTTCTTTACTGAAACCACCACAAATCAGATGGGGTACAGTATCAATTTTATACCTGTTCATCAGAGCGGCACAAATGGCAACCGTGCCCGGGCGTTTACGAGTGAACACTTTATCAAAACCCCCGTCTTTACGTTTGCGCAATACAAACTCTTCGCGGTGATAGGTAACATCAATAAAAGCAGGTTTAAATTCCATCAACGGATCAATTCCGTCAAAAATGGATTGAATGTCCTTGCCTTTTAAAGGCGGTAGAATCTCAATAGAAAACAGTGTTGATTTGGCGTTCTTAATGTGTTCGGTAACTTTCATGAGCTGGTATTGAGCGTGCAATATATACAGCAACAAAGCTATAAGTTTCGGGCTTTTTTACTAATTTTCTTTTTCAGCCTCCTCTATATATTTATAGAAAAACCACAATCTATTATCTATCCATAAGTCGTTTAGCAATTCAACGTACTCGGTTAAAGTTGCTCGCAAGACGTGCATAGATACTCCTTTAGTCTATCTCTTATTTCTCGAACAAGTTTAAAACCCAATCGATACACTCACCTGCGGAACAATCATATCAGTGGTCGACCTTAGGGTACTATACGTAACACTGTTATCGGTTCTGTCAAACTGGATACTTTTCATATCAACATATTCCGCTGTACTTCCTGTTACATACATTACCTTAAACTCAACCTTTACCATATCTGATCCGGCACGCAAGCCTCCGCCCCATGCATAATTACCTACTACAGCGGATCGTAAATTATTGCTTTCATCCTGGGTACGGGTATCATTCGGGTTTACAGAGTTATCAGCCACATCCTCAACATGCAATTTGTGTGCGCCAGAAAATAAACGTCCGCCTGCACTCACTTCTGCAAATAATTTCACCGGTCCCGGTAACACCTCTACCCTTGAAACAACATTCAGGGCATACATATTATTAACCACTTTCGACTCAAAATTGGTTGTCGACATATAATTCTTTACAGAATAGCGGTCGGTACTACCACCTTGTCGCATGTATTGAAAAGCTCCGCCAAGGTATACGTTCACAAAACGGGCTCTCCACTCAGCAGCAGGCCGCTTTCCGCTTGACAGATTGGCCAATACCGACACATCAATCCCATAACCCAGGTCTCCGTTGGTGTTGGTCTTAAATTCTCCCTGAGGCACCCCGATAACCAGCCCGATATTGACGAGCCCTCCCGACCTTGGTTCATTTGGATCCTTTATAACAGCAGGTTTGGCTAAGGAGTCCTTTGACGGTGTTGCAACCCGTGGATTGCCGGCCGGGGTATTATATTGCTGGCTGGGGTTTGCCACCGGTGCCCCTTGCCGGGTTTTTACCCTTGGGTTGCTAGGTTTGGGAGGTGTACTTTTATACACCTTTGGAGGGGTAGTTGGATTTGTCTGTGCCATTACAGCGGTCGCAAAACCACAAATAGCACTGATTAACAGCAGATAAGATTTTGTTTTCATAAGCTCGGAATCAAAGGTAAAAAGCTTTAGGTAAAAACCATGCCAAAAAGTCGCGCTAAAATGAATTGGACTCATTTATGCTTAGGGTAAAACCTTTAATTGTATTATTTTTACCGCCCTTAAAAGCATTATTTACACAGTTCAATGATCAATTCGATATTCAGCGCAGTTACCAAAATATTTGGAAGCAAATCCGAACGCGACCTCAAAACCATTACACCATATGTAGGACTCATCAATGAGGAGTTTGCCAAATTACAATCTCTTTCGGATGATGAGCTCCGAAATAAATCGGCTCAGCTCAAACAACGCATTGCCGAATATCTGTCGGATATTGATACCGAACTGGATTCATTAAAAGCCAGAACCGTAGAACCTGAACTCGACATCCATGAAAAAGATGAGCTCTTCAAACAAATGGATAAGCTAAAAAAACAACGGGATGAAGAGCTGGAAAAGGTGTTGATGGAAATATTGCCTGAAGCATTTGCCCTGGTAAAAGAAACCGCCAGACGTTTAACTGAAAATAAACAACTGATTGTGCAGGCCAGCGACTTTGATAAAGAACTCACATCATACACCCGTTTGAAAAAACCGGTGCGCATTGAAGGCGACAAGGCCATTTGGAGCAATAGCTGGGAAGCCGCGGGAAATACGGTTGTGTGGAACATGATACACTATGATGTACAGCTAATCGGAGGTGTGGTATTGCATCAGGGTAAGATTTCGGAGATGGCAACCGGTGAAGGAAAAACCCTCGTTTCTACATTGCCTGCATTCTTAAATGCACTTGCCGGACAAGGTGTACATATTGTAACGGTGAATGATTATCTGGCCAGACGTGACTGCGAATGGAATGCTCCGTTGTTTGAATTCCACGGACTGCGTGTTGATTGTATAGACTACCACCAACCTAACTCACCTGAAAGACGCAAAGCTTATTTAGCTGATATTACTTACGGAACCAATAATGAATTTGGTTTTGATTACCTGCGTGATAACATGAGCCGCGATGTGAGCGAGCTCGTTCAGCGCAAACACCATTTTGCCATGGTGGATGAGGTGGATTCAGTATTGATTGATGATGCCCGTACTCCCTTGATTATCTCAGGTCCCATTCCTAAAGGCGATGACCAGCAATTCCATATTTTAAAACCACGTATTGAGAAATTAGTTAATACCCAAAAAGCATTTGCAAATGCAGCTTTGGTTGAAGCTAAAAAACTGATTGAATCCGGCAACGAAAAAGATGGAGGATTCAAATTATTGCAAGCTTACCGTGCTCTTCCTAAAAACAAAGCACTGATTAAGTTCCTTGGAGAACAAGGTATGCGCCAGCTAATGAACAAAACAGAAAACTACTATATGCAAGACCAACAAAAGGAAATGCACAAGGTAGATGCTGATTTGTATTTTGTAATTGATGAAAAAGTAAACTCAGTTGACCTTTCGGAAAAAGGAGTTGAATTAATTACCTCATCAGGTGAAGATCCGCATTTCTTTGTCATTCCGGATGTAGGAAGTGAGATTGCCGAAATAGAAAAATCGAATTTGGGGGATGAGGAAAAACTTAAAACCAAAGAGCAGTTGATGCTTGAGTTCTCGATTAAATCGGAACGTATCCATACCATTAACCAGTTGTTGAAAGCTTACTGCATGTTCGAGCGTGATGTGGAATATATCATTCAGGAAGACAAGGTAAAAATTGTTGACGAACAAACCGGTCGTGTATTGGATGGACGCAGATACAGTGATGGTTTGCACCAGGCCATTGAAGCCAAAGAAAATGTAAAAGTAGAAGCTGCAACCCAAACGTATGCAACGGTTACCCTTCAAAACTTCTTCCGTATGTACCATAAATTGTGTGGTATGACAGGAACTGCAGAAACGGAAGCAGGTGAGTTCTGGGAAATTTATAAACTGGATGTGGTGGTTATTCCAACCAACCGCAATATTTCACGTAAGGATGAAAACGATACCATCTACAAAACCAAACGGGAAAAATACAATGCCGTGATTGATGATGTAGTAAAATTAACCGAGGCAGGCCGGCCGGTATTAGTGGGAACTACTTCGGTTGAGGTTTCGGAGTTGCTGAGCAAAATGTTGCAACTGCGTAAAATCAGACACAATGTATTGAATGCAAAACAACACCAGCGAGAGGCAGATATTGTTCAAGAAGCAGGACAAGCAGGAACCGTGACTATTGCAACCAATATGGCCGGTCGTGGTACGGATATCAAGTTGGGCGAAGGTGTGAAAGAAGCAGGTGGATTGGCCATCATCGGTACCGAACGTCACGAATCAAGACGTGTGGACAGACAGTTGCGTGGTCGTGCCGGACGTCAGGGTGATCCGGGGTCTTCACGTTTTTACGTTTCCCTCGAGGATGATTTGATGCGTTTGTTCGGTAGCGAGCGGATTGCTTCGATCATGGATCGTTTGGGTATGAAAGAAGGTGAAAATATTGAACACTCTATGATCACCAAAAACATTGAACGCGCCCAGCGTAAAGTGGAACAGAATAACTTTGGAACACGTAAACGTTTGCTCGAATACGATGATGTAATGAACTCGCAACGTGAAGTGATTTACAGCAAACGCAGAAATGCACTATATGGCGATAAGCTGGAACTGGATATTTCCAACATGCTTGCCGACCTGAGTCATGAGTTGGTTGAAATCTACCAGGAACAAAAGAACTTCACTGAATTCAAACTGGAATTGATTCGTTTGTTCTCATACGAAACAACATTGGATGAAGCCACGTTCTATAGTGGCAAGGTTGAAAAGGTAGCCGACCAGTTATTCTCCGAATTGTTAAATCATTACCATATCAAATGCGCTCATCTGGCGCAAGAAGCCTTCCCGGTAATTAAAGACTTATATGAAAGCCGTGGTTCACAAATAGAGTTTGTAGGTGTTCCATTCAGCGATGGGATCCGTGGAATGCAAATTCCTGTTCCATTAAAAAAGGCCTACGATAACCAAGGATTGGAAGTAGCTAAAACATTTGAAAAAATGGCTACTTTATGGATTATTGACGATGAGTGGAAAGAACATTTACGTGAAATGGATGAGTTGAAACAATCTGCACAAAATGCGGTATTCGAGCAAAAAGACCCGTTGTTGATTTATAAACTTGAGTCCTTCAATTTGTTCAAGGATATGGTAAGCCGCATCAACCGTGAGGTATTGCCAATGTTGTTTAAAGGATTCATTCCGCAGCAATCAGGCAATCCGGTACAGGAAGCCAGACCACAACCTAAGCCGCAACCCAAATTGCAAACCAGCAGGGCAGAAGATATTGAAACCGTTCAAAAAGCCATGGCATTGGCTACAGCAGCAGCCGGACAAGGAGAACGCAAGCAGGAACAAATTGTAAACACCAACAAAATTGGTCGCAATGATCCTTGCCCTTGCGGGAGTGGCAAAAAATATAAATCGTGCCACGGAAAAGAAGAGTTGAACTAACAAGAGTAACATGTATTTAATTAATAACTGAAATGGAGATGAATGTTGAAGAGATGATTGAACTGGCTGCTTCCATAGAGCATACCAACCTTAAACCCAATGCCACCAAGGAGGATATCATCAAATTATGCGATGAGGCGAAGGGTTATCATTTTTATGGGGTTTGTGTTTCACCATATTTTGTACAATTGGCAAAAAAGGAACTCCATGGAACAGCTATAAAAATTATTAGTGTAGTAGGTTTCCCATTGGGTTATTCAACGGTAGCTGCTAAAGTTGAAGAAGCTAAAAAAGCTATTATCTCCGGAGCTGATGAAGTGGATATGGTTATGAATATCTCTGCATTTAAATCGGGTGATTATGCATCCGTTCAAAACGATATTCAGGCTGTGACAACTGCCTGCCATTTGCAAAACAAACAAGTTAAAGTGATTATCGAAACTGCTTACTTGTCGGCTGAGGAGATTGATAAAGCCTGCCGCATTTGTATGGATTGTGAAGTGGACTATGTAAAAACATCAACCGGATACGCTCCTGAAGGGGCGAACATCGAAGCCATAAAACTGTTGCGTTCCATTCTTCCTGCTAAAATTAAGATTAAAGCTTCAGGTGGAATTAAAGATCATGACTTTGCAGTAGAACTGATGCGTGCAGGAGCCAGTAAAATAGGAACATCAAGCAGCTTAAACATTATTGGTATTGAAGAATAATACATACATACTGTTCATTCTTACGTTATGCGCTATGTCTACAACCGTATCTGCACAGAACAAATTTGTGCAGGTACAAACGGACAGCAAACTGGATTCGCTGGTTGAAAGAAACATTGAAGCCAACAAAGCAGCAAATGGAATACAGGGATACCGTGTTCAGATTTTTTTTGGATCTGAGCGTAAACAGGCGCAGGATGCAAAAACCAAATTGTTGCAGCTAATGCCCGATGAAGAGGTATACCTTATTTACCAGCAACCTTATTTTAAGGTACGCGTAGGCGATTACCGTACCAAGCTGGAGGCAGAGGCTGTTTACCGCAAATTGCTCCATGAATTTGACAAATTGTTTATTGTACCTGATAAGATAAACCTACCAAAACTATAATTAAACCTAAATAATAACGCCCAATGAAAACCCTAACCCCTGAAGAAACAATCATTTCGAAGATTGTAGTGTTGCGAAATCAAAAAGTGATGATAGATGCCGATTTGGCTGAGTTGTATGGTGTAGAAACGAAGCGACTGAATGAACAAGTTAAACGAAATATTCATCGGTTCCCTGATGATTTTATGTTTCAACTTACCAATGAAGAGAAATATGAGGTGGTCGCAAATTGCGACCACTTACAAAAATTGAAGTTCTCTTCTTCTCTACCCTATGCATTTACTGAACACGGAGCAGTAATGCTGGCTAGTATTGTAAACAGTGAAAAGGCAATTCTTACCAATATACTCATCGTTCGAACATTTATCAAAATGAGAGAGTTGATGCTTACTCATAAAGATATTTTGTTAAAACTGGAGCAAATGGAAAAAAGTTCAGGAAAACATGATAAAGATATTAAAGTCATCTTTGCTTACTTGAAAAAATTAATAGAACAACCACAAGAACCCAGAGAATTAATCGGATTCAAAAAATAAACATATGAAATTAGTTAGCTACGTTCACAACAAAAACTCCCAACTGGGAATCATTCATGATGGTAAAATATGGTCGCTTAAGGACCTTGATGCTGCATTCCCTGATAAAATGCGCAAGTTCCTTTTTGCAGGTGAAGCCATGATGGAGAAAGCAAAAAAATGGGACGAGCAAATTAAAGCGGGTAACGTAACCAAACCTTTTGTATTGGAAAAAGAGGTGATATTGGAAGCACCTGTTCCACAACCAACTTCCTGCCGCGATGGGTATGCATTCCGCCAACATGTGGCTGCAGCTCGCAGAAACCGTGGTGTGGAAATGATTAAAGAATTTGATCAGTATCCTATTTTCTATTTTACCAACCATAATGCTATTCAGGGACCGGGAGTAATTGACTGTATGCCCGATCATTTTGAGAAACTGGATTTTGAGCTGGAAGCTGCCATTGTAATTGGTAAAAAAGGACGCAATATCAAAGCTGCCGAAGCCGATGAATACATTGCCGGTTATATGATTATGAACGATATGAGCGCACGTACCCTGCAAATGGAAGAAATGTTGCTCAACCTGGGACCTGCAAAAGGAAAGGATTTCTCTACCGTTATCGGCCCATACTTTGTAACACCGGATGAGTTGGAACAATATAAAATTCCGGCAAAACCGGGACATGTAGGAAACAGTTACAACCTGAACATGAAATGCTGGGTAAACGGAGTATTGGTTAGTGAAGGCAGCGTAGGTGATATGGACTGGACCTTTGCCGAAATTGTGGAGCGTTGTGCTTATGGGGTAGATATTTTACCGGGTGATGTAATTGGTAGTGGAACAGTTGGAACAGGATGTTTTCTGGAACTGAACGGAACCGGTTTGTTGAACGATAAAAACTTCAAACCACAATGGCTGCAGGATGGTGATGTGGTAGAAATGGAAATTACCGGATTGGGCCACCTTTCAAATACCATCAAAAAAGTAAATACTGACTTCTCTATTTTGAAGTCGAAGAAAGGCGTTTAATCCCTTCGTGGTTGTTGACGGGTTTCGGATGAAAATTCCACACGAAGTACATAAAAAAGCGGATCCTGGTGAACCAAGATTCGCTTTTTTTATATCAACCGAACTACAAACGTAATTAGTTAAAAATAACTCGAGAACCCGAACTGAATCACACCGGTTTGTGCCGGAGGATTTCCCAATAAATCTGTTTGTTGCTGGTAGCGATAGTTGAACCTTAGCACCGTTGTACCTACCGGACGAAAAGCTATACCAGGAACAACAGACCATAAATGATCACCGATAGTTCCGTTAGTTTCGGAGAAGGTATCCTGGTTGTAGTCGACATATTCAAGTCTTATGCCTGCATTTATTTTAGCCTTCTCCCATCCGAGCATTTCGCGTTGTATAACCGTTCCGACAATATCCACAAAACCTCCGAACTGTTCTTTTCCATAGGCTGGATCGTATGTTGACGGAACATCCACATATACCTTGGCTACTTCACCCGTAATGTTCAATCGTCCCCTTACAAGCGATGTATTAAAGTCGAAAGCCAATGCAGTGAGGTTTCGTTTGGTGTCGAGTATAATTCCATCTTCTCTCCATTTATTAAATACGCCACGCATTCCTGAAATACCTATCTCCCCTAGTTTTCTGTTTCGTACCGCTAATTTTCCTGTGAGCATGGGTAAGCCACTATTACTTTCTTCAAACCTTTCAGGGTTGAGTTTTCCTGCAGCCAGGGATGTCCTGTTCTCTGTATTGGAAATAACGGCATCGTCAAATCCATTTGTTAAATAAGCTTCGTAACCCAATACCCATCTACCTGTAAAGTATTTTCCATGTAACCCAAAACCTACGTTGGAAAGCGTTGAAGGAAGTATGGTTGTGGATGAGATGGGCCTGTCGATAAAATCCCACCTTGGTCCATCATGATTTTGGTTGAATGCTCCGATTGGATTTAGGATAATTCCTCCGCGTAAATTTGCAAGCGGATGAAACTCGATATCGATAGCAGCAAATTCTATGTTTATTTCCTTGGTGCCATCTTCAAATTCAAGCTCCGAAAAGAACTTTATTTTTTTGGCAATGGTTGACGAAAAAAACAATGTCATTCTTCGCATTTGAAAAGAGAACCCATCTGTTACACCATCAGTTTGTGCATATTGTGTATTAGCCTCCAGGTAACCGCCAATGGCAACAGGTAATTTCCCTGCAGTTAAAAACGGACGGTTGTATATGGCATCCATGTTTAGTTTAACCCTCGAACTGTCAATCGGGATGCGCTTCACCAAAGAATTTGTATCGGTTTGTGCCATCAAAGCTGACGACCAAACAGCGCACACAAAAGCTGTTACCGTTTTATAATTGAATGTAAATATTTTCATTGTCGGTTATTGTTTTAAACGATTGTAGATTTTGCTCAGCCGGTGGATTCTGCACCACTCCCTTATTCGAAAACTCACTGCCATGGCAAGGACAAATCATATACTCTCCTTGTGGTTGCAACTCACATCCTTTATGTGTGCATTCCATTAACAAAGCTGAATATTCCAACTCGCTCAGTTTATAGAGGCAAATCGGAAAGTTGAGCTTTTCCGTTTTAACCAGCACATATTTGCGGGCAGTTGTCTTATCCTTTTCTACAGAAATAAATTCCGATTTTTTGATCGCAATCCTGTTTCCCTCAGTGGAGGTTTTTGCAAAGTAATTGGCGGATGAACAACTCTCTAAAAAAGTGATTAAAGTCGCTCCGCTCAAACATGCAACTCCGCATGTTTTCAGAAATTCCTTTCTATCCATAGCTACAATGATTTAAGGAATTTCATCAATGCATTGCGCTCTTCCTGCGAAAGCTGCCCGTAGTTGTTTATGCTCTTGGCCGCTTCTCCTCCATGCAGTAAAATCGCCTCTTCAATACTACTCGCTCTTCCATCATGTAACAGAAAATACTTTCCTCCCTGAGAATCGGGCGACAATCCAAGTCCCCATAAAGCGGGTGTCCGCCATTCATATGTTTTAGCTGACCCCTCGGTATAGCCATCATCCAACCCGCTACCCATATCATGCAGCAACAAATCGGTATAGGGATGAAACTCCTTATTGGAAAGGGCGGCAACAGGCGATGGTCCGGTTTTTAAGGTTTGCTTATGACAATTTTCGCAACCAATATTGATAAAGACCTGCTTGCCCTGTTTTACCGTTTCATCATTCTGGTTGCGTTGGATGGGAGCTTTTAAGGTCTGTAAGTAAAACACCACATCATTAACTGTTTGGTTCGAAACTTCCGGATCAATTTCAAGATGTGAATACACATCCACAGGTTCAAAACTGGAAGTAATACCCATATCCTGGTTGTAGGCATTCACCGTTTGGTGCAACAAATTATACGCTCCTGCTTTTTTGCCAAACCTGCAGATGTATTTTCCTCCTTTGGGAATAGCATTTGCAAACTCGGTGAGGTAAGCAGGATACTCTTTATAATTGGGAACACCCGAAATGCCATCACCATTCATATCATTCTCGTCAACCATTGCTAAAATATCAGCATCCGAAACCAATTCGATAAAACCCAATCCTGTATTTGCAGGAGGAGTGAATTTGGATGATGTGGCTCCGACAGGAATCTGTTCAGGTTCAAACCCGGGTAATGCCCTGTTTTGCAATTGTGGTCCACCTTGGGACAAAAATTTATTCCCTGTTTCATCTGTTTGTCCGAAACGGGTTAATGTAGTTGAGGGATGTCCTTTGCCATCACCGGCATGGCAACTCCCACAACTGGAAGCCACAAAAACAGACCCCAGGCCCGTTGCTGCAGTAAATACCTCATCATTAAATGCCTTATCACCCCTTAAAAACTGAGCTGATTGTGCCGAGGTCAACCCTTCAACCGGACCATCCAGCAAATCATCTTCATTGGGTGCCCCCGGCAATACTTTCTCGCAAGCTGCCATTATCACAATGCTGAGCCCAATAAGAATTATACTATATAAGGTTTTCATATTCACAATTTAGACTGCAAATATACCCCTTAGTTAGAAAAACAAAAATATATTTTTAGATTAGCCTAAAAATATATTTAGATAAATGGTCCGCCATTTATGTTTTATGTTTGCTGCATGAAAAAACTTTTGATTGCAGCCCTATTTTTAACCTTATCGTTTGCCCTTTTCGCCCAAACCCAACATGATGCTTTTAGCAAAGACAAAGAATTACACACTGCATTGCTCAAGTATGATCTGAAAGAATTTGTGGACGAACCCGTATTGTTTACCTGCGATACCATTGAGAAAAAAGCCAATGCCGTGCAACTCTCCTTGTTGATGAAAACACATCTTCCGGTGATTAAAAATACAGTTATTAAGAAAGCATCTGAAACCAATAACGGGTATGTGCAATCATTTGGGATGTATAAGGGAGATGATGCCTTATATTACATCAGGGTTACATTGAATCCACTTTCGGGTAAGATAGAAGAAGTGGTTGTTGAAAAAAACAACTAACGCCCGTAACTATAGGTAAGCACATACCCGTCAAATGTTTCTACATGTACGGGCAGGTTAAGGATGTACCCATTTTTTTGAATTGTTCCATTTGCAACAAACGGGATTGTATCGTATTCAAACGGATGCAGGCGCAGGTGCAATTTAAAATCGAGTTCCTTTTTGCCGTAGTATTTGTATAATGTTTCCTTGGCCGACCAAATGATGATGTTATATAACGTTGGATTGGACTCTCCAAAGTTTTCATCTGACCTAATAAACTTATGCGCAACCCGCATAATCCGTTCATCAATTCGCTCAATATCCAATGCCACCGGGTGTGATGGACAGATCATGATTGCAGCATACTCAAAAGAATGGGTGATGGAAACAGCAAAGGCTTGGTTATTGATGGTTAAGGAGGGTTTATTGTATTCGTCCTTATGCAATTCAATGGCACTCGTTGGATATAATTCCTGAAGCAATACCCGGCTTGCCAACCAGTGAATGCTGCTGTGTTTATTGGTTCCGTTGTCTTTCAGATTACCAGTGAGCATAGTGAGCAATTCCTCCTTGGACTCTGATATTTTCCATAAGGCTAATATCGTATTTTCGTTTAGGTTTGTACGCTGAATGATTGGCATGGGTAAAATGAACGTTTCAAAAATAGCACATTTTAGCGGTCATAAAGGGAGTATCTTTTCACTTTGTGCCGGATTACACGAACATACTTTTTTTAGTGGAGCAGACGATGGTTATGTTGTTGAATGGAACATGGCTACCAAAGGTGACGGAAGATTACTGGTTCAGGTAAACCGTCCTGTTTACTCACTATTTCTGGACCGTGAACAACAACTATTGTTATGCGGAACAGCTTCGGGTAACCTGCATGTAATTGATTTGAATGAACGTAAAGAAATCCGGAACATTGAGGCGCATACTTTGGGAATATTTGATATTCAGGAAACAGGCGACAATATTATCACAGCCGGAGGCAACGGCAGCATTTGTATCTGGAATAAACACAACCTTGAACTGTTACATACCCTGCAACTATCGGATAAAAGTGCCCGCGTAATTGCAGTGCATCCGCATAAAAAAGAATTTGCAGTGGGGTATAGCGACCACCATATCCGCATTTTTTCGACCGAAAATTTCCAACAACTTTTTGAATTTAAAGCGCATACCAACTCGGTATTTGCACTTTCCTACTCACCCCATGGAAACCTGTTGTATAGCGGAGGCCGGGACGTGATGCTCAAAAGCTGGAATGTACAACAAGCATTCGAAAATACACTTGATATTCCGGCCCACACCCTGCATATAAATGCGATTGCTTTTTCTCCGAACGGAAAGTTATATGCTACCGTAAGCATGGATAAAACGATCAAAATATGGGATGCTCAAACAGATGTTTTATTAAAGGTAATTGACAAACTTCGCAATGAAGGCCATTCTACTTCGGTAAACAAAATACTCTGGATAAACGATGAAGAATTAATTACCTGCAGTGATGACAGAACCAATATGATCTGGGGACTTCGATGAACTCAGTCTGACAATTCGATGAACTCAGTCTGACAATTCGATGAACTCAGTTTGACAATTCGATAAGCTCAGTCGGACATTCGATAAAGTCCAAGTGACAAAAGCTGTCAGACTGAGTTCACCGAAGTCTTCACCAATGATGATAGAAGTTCTAATGAGCTTTGCACCGCTTCGATTAACTCATTTTGACAAAAGCTGTCAGACTGAGTTCACCGAAGTCGCCTTCCCCTTAGTCCAAAGCCGGACGTGTGTAGTAGCCTGTTCCATTGTACTCTCGTTTTCCGGGGGCTACCTTACATTCCATGCTGCAAGTTCCTTCCATCTCTTCGGCACAAGGCTCACACATGCTGAACTGCTCATTGCAATCTACATTGGCACAATTTAAACTGCGTACGGTTGGTGTTCCGCATGTCGAACACTGTGCAATGGCAGTTGGGTTTACCTCATTTACGGGAACAGAAACGCGGCCATCAAACACATACAATACCCCGTCAAAATCTTTTCCTCCGGTATCCTTTGCGTATCCTATGATTCCATTGTGTAACTGGTATACATCCTTAAATCCTTCCTTGAGCAACAAGGCCGATGCTTTCTCGCACTTGATACCACCGGTGCAGCAGGTAACAATGGTCTTATCTTTATACTGTTCAAGTTCGGCTAACTTTTCCGGAAACTCTCTGAAGTTTTCCATATCGAGTGTCACCGAATTTTTAAATTTCCCCAAACGTGTTTCATAGTTGGAACGTACATCCAGAATCACCACATCTCCTCTGTCCTTAAGAGCTAAAAACTCATCTCCCCGTAAATGTTTACCTGTTTCCCTGTTGGGATCAATGACATTCGGGTCGCGTAAGCCGCTGTGTACAATTTCCGTTTTGGCACGCACATGCATACGGTTAAAAGCATGCCCATCATGTTCATCAACCTTAAATTCAACTCCTGCAAAACGGGGATCTGCCTTCAGGTCACTCATGTAACGTTCACAAGTTTCTGTTGTGCCGCTCACGGTTCCGTTTATTCCTTCGTGTGCAATATAGATACGTCCCCTGAGTCCAATCTCTTTGCAATAGTTGAGATGCTGGGTCGTAAATTCCTCCGGGTTTTCAATCGGAGTGTAATAATAGTAAGCGAGTACCAAATAGTTTTTAGCTTCCATATGTAAGATGGATAGTTAGATTAGCCCGCAAAAATAGGGCATTCAGTTCAATAAAATATGATATTGGTCAAAAGAGGTTTAACGAACAAAAATTTTCACAACTTGCTTATGACCGGCCTCACTGGTAAAGCGCGCATAATAAATCCCCGCTGCAAAATCGCTGCAATCAAGAATAGTTGAAGCCTGTAAAGCAGTTGTTTTGACCAGTTGTCCATTATTGTTCATCATCTCCACCTGCAATGGTTCGGTCAAGGTTGTTTTTACCACAAATCGTTTGTCGTTGCCCGCCAATGGATAAACCGATTCAATAAATTTAGAAGATGGATCCTCGTATCCTTTAACGGTTATCACTTTTGTGTATTCGCTGGTACCATCCATATCCACCATCTTAATGCGGTAGTAGGTATTGTATGGATAATCATTGGCATCGGTAAAGGTGTACTCACTTTTTTGTCCCTGAGCACCTTTGCTGTTCACAAAATCAACTGTTTCAAATGTTGCGTGCCAATCAAATTTACGTTCGATGCTAAAGCCGGAAACTCCTTCTTCCGATGCGGTTTGCCAGTTAAGATCAACAGTGGATTTGCTGCTGCGTTTTCCATCAAAAGCAAGCAATGAAACAGGTAAAGCAATATTCACCGGACCTAATATTTCGAAGTTATCAATTGCAAGTCCCGCGGCTGATGTATTTGCATCACTACCGAATACAAACCTGAAGGCTACCTTGCTGTTTCCCTGAAGGGCCGTGGTAGCATAACTTTTAAGTGTATAAGCACTGTTGGTTGCATTAAAGAAAGCCTGATTTTGCGGAAATGGTCTGCCTGTGGAGCCGTTTGCATAATCATACCAGTTGGTTCCCACAGCTGTGGCCAATGGTAACCAGCTTGTGCCGCCATTCGTTGAATATTCTACCCGATATCCATCGTAACTTAATTCAAATATATTTTTAGCATAAAACCTGATCGTATAAGTGCCGGATGCGGTAAAGTTGTAACAAGGTGTGTACAGGTATGACAATGAATTATCAGCATACGTAGCAGCAGTAAGACCTGTAACCCATGCATTGCTTCCACCGGCTACCCCGCTCTTACCCGTAATGGCTGAATTGCCTCTTTCAAATCCGGTTCCGGTTGTGGTTACGGCAGCAAAATGAGATGTATTCACTTCAAAGTTTCCACCATCTGTAATTGCATAAGGTACACCCTTTGCAGGCAACACGGTTATATTTTTATTCATTACCGATACCCCTCCGTTAATAACCAGCGTTACAGTATAAGTTCCGGCATTCACATATGTTTTGGTCGGGTTAGCCAGGGCACTGTTGGTTCCGTCACCAAAATTCCAGAAATAAGTTGTTGCCATAGTGGATGTATTGGTGAAACTCATCGAAGATGCTTCATATGCTACCGGCAACGACATGGTAAATGATGCGGTTGGTGATGCAGGGATGCCAAATCCATCGGTTGAATACAACCCTCTTCCATGTGTAGCTACAATCGCGGTTTTATCCGACTGCCGTATTTTGATCATATCACACCTTACATTGGCCAATCCGGTATTGGATGGTTGCCAGTCGGTGGATGCTCCATTGAGCAAATCAGTTGTCCAAACACCAAGCTCTGTTGCGATCATAGCTTGTGCACCATTGTTGGGATTAAAAACGACCCAACGTACCGGCATATCCGGAAGATTTCCTTCCACTGACGTCCAGTTGGTGCCACCGTTTACCGATTCCCAGATACTGGTAATACCATAATTGCTGTAAGTAAGGAGTATGTGATTGGCATTTCCTTTTTCTATTTCAATACAGGAAACATTACCTGCAGATGGTGTTCCAAGACTCACTCCTGCCTTGGTTCCCGTAGCTGTATTGCAACTGTCAAGGTAAGCTACTCTTCCGCTCGTGGTTCCAAAATATACCCGCATTGGAGTATTCGGAGCAATTTTTACATGACTTACGGTTCCTCCGTTAAAAGCAGTTACAGCAATGGTTGATGTTGTACTACCCGTTTGCGGATTGCTCCAGCGTAAAAAACTTCCGGCAGATGTTGCTCCGTACAAAATATTTAAACTGTCATCATAATCAGTTGGATTAATAAAACGGCCGGTGCTGTTTGACACTGCGCTATTAAAAGATCCTCCGCTATTGGTTGACCGGTAATAGTTGTTGTATACGTATGATGTAAACTGGTATTGCGGCTGGTCCTGATCAATGTGGCACAACGCGCCATCACCACCGGTTACCTCGCTGGTTGCATTGATGCCTGCAGTTGTAAACTGATGGGATCCGTTATCCTGGGCACCGGCCAGAAAATAGTTATTTCCGGCTGTCGGATGAATATCGCAACCGTAAAACTGAATGGTGTTGTAGTTGGCTCCTTTGTCAACAAGTGTAGGCATAGAAGCTCCCGCATTTGACGTACGGTATATGCCACCATCATTTCCAAAATAAGCAATATTGGTATCGGTTGGATGATACATGGCCAAGTGTTGATCGGCATGTGCATATTGGAGAGAGAATCCTGCATACCAGTGCGCAACCTGTTGCCAGGTTGTTCCGCCATTAATGGTTCTGAATATATCAACACCACCCACATATACCTCTTGGGTATTTTTGGGATTTACACAAATGGATAAATCATACCACGCCTGACCTCTCGAAAAATCTGTAGATGGAATCCCGCTATCTGCATCCACCGGATACCCTGTTGTTTTGGCAAACGAAACACCCGAATTGGTGCTTTTTATAATTCCGGTAATGGTTTGTGCATCTTCTACCAAGCCATATATAACTGTTGAATCCCCCGGAGCTAATGCAAGTTCTATCTCATTCTTATTTATCCCTGTTATGGTAAGCGGGGAAGTCCAGGTGGCACCCTTAGTATATGATTTGTGAATGGTGCCGCTATTGCTGGAGCCACTCGACATGGAGGCATACAATGTTCCCCACTCGGTCATTTCGATATCGAAAGATAAATTACCTCCGGCTGAAGAAATTCCTGACCCTAATACTTTCGTAAAACTGGTACCTGCATTTACAGAACGGTACAGGCCCGAATTGGTACATGCAAAAAGAGTATCACCCATTCCAAACGTGAATACTTTTCCGCAATAGTAATAACTGCTATTGTTAGTAGCCGAGAGTTGGTTCCAGGTAGCACCTCCGTCAATACTTTTCCAGATTCCCAATCCTCTTACAGCATCTGAGTTTCCGTTACCCTCTCCCGTTCCCAGATACATCACCTGAGGAGCATTGGGAGCTTGCGTTATGGAAGTAACTGCAAGGTTTTGCATAAATTCATTGATGGGCGTCCAGATGGGTGAAGCCACTGTAATATTGGTGGTTTTCCATAATCCACCCGCAACACTACCTGCAAAAATGGTGTTACCCGATGGATCGTTTAAGTCAATCTGAATGGCACGTGTTCTTCCTGCCTGATTGTTGGGACCTCTTTCGGTCCATACAATTCCCGGGATTGCCGACTTAAACTGCCTGCGTTCAAGGGACTTCATATACTTCCATGCATCCAGTAAACGTTCACGGGGAACCTCTCCTGTTGCCGGATCCATTGTCATTTCATTTTCCTGAGCCCATGCCAGATCCATCCGGTCGCGAAGCGGTATGCCGCCACCTTCCTCTTCTTCTTCTTCCATGCGCTCCTTACTGCCTTCAGGGCGACTTACATCGAGCATCAAACATCCAACTACACCAAACACCAGCACCAATAAAATGGGTAAAAATCTATTTTTCATACTTATGCAAAATACTTCTTGTAGACTAAACATCCAAACATGCAGCCGTTTATCAAGAAATAATGACAAAAACAAAGGAATTTCCTATGTTTGGCTTATGCTGAACGTTGTTTGTAAAATTGTACTTTTATGGCTGGTCTTTTTATATTGGGGGACGACACCTCTTGTTGCCAAAAATATCTTGTATGATGACACAAAGGGCCTTTCACACAATTTTGTTACACATACCCTTAAGGATAAAACAGGACTGTTATGGGTAAGCACCCGCGAAGGGCTCAATACGTTTGATGGCTATAATTTCACTGAAATTCCCGAACTCAAAAACAAGTACATCAATACACTTTTGTATGATTCTGTACACAACCGTTTGTGGGTGGGATCCACTACAGGATTATTTCTGGTAAACCTTACTACCAAAAAGGTAACGGATTGTACTGCTAAAGTTACTTCCAAAAACATAACAGCCCTGAGCATTTTTGACCGGCATTTATTTGTTGTTTTTGCAAACGGTCTGGTGCTGGATATTGCCCCGGATTTTGCCACTAAAACCGTATTTGCTTCTTCAAGAACATACTGGTCGGTTATTGGGAATGCCTATAGCCGGGTGGCTTTTGATAACCGGGGATATTTGTATGTGGTGATGCACAACAAACCCGAATTGCTGGTAATTGACCTTATCCACCGGACCTCGTTTACCAGCAAAACATTCAGCAAAACTGGTATATGGTCTATATATAATGGTGACGGGTATTGTATTTTAAATCTCGATAACCATAAAGTGGCATTGTATGCATTTGATCCCCAATCACCGGTTGTAAAGGTTATTGATTTACCCGGAGATATCGTACATGAAACAATCAGGTTGATTAGTGAATACAAACATGAATTCTATTTTGCACTGCGGGAAAACTATGACTGGTACAGCCTGGATTCTACAGGTACACATTTCCGGCATGTATATTCTAAAAAAAATGATGAGCTGTTTAAAGCCTGGACCATTAGCAGTCTATTCCATGATGGCGATGATATAGTATGGATTGGCACTAATAAGGGATTAATTAAAAGCTACCATTACCAAAATTATCCGTTCAACCATATTTTCGGATCGGAGGGAAAAACTGTGAGCACACGGCAAATTGTGGAGGGCAGAAAGAACGAACTCTTCATTGCCAGTTATGATGGCACATACCAGTACAATCTGGAAACACAAACCGCAACGTTACTTTCACCCGTAAACATGCCGAGCCAATTTCCCATGTATGCCCGCTCGTTGTATTACGATCAAAAGAAATATGTATATACCGGATCAGAATCCAATGCATACTTCTTTTACCGGTATAATGTTCAGGATAAAAAATTTGAAACCCATTTTTTCAAACTATTGACGGGAGGTATAAAGATTACAACTGCTTATTGTCTTTTTCCCGACCACACAACCGGCCTGCTTTGGATAGGTACCGACAGGGGTTTGGCTACCTACAACCCGGTAGATAAAACGGTAACGCTTCATTACAACGACCAGTTTTCAATAGGGCTTGGCAAAATCATGTATATGTGCAAGGCCGAGCAGAACGGGCAATTTTGGGCGGTGGGCGAAGATGGCATATTCCTGGTGGATGCCGGCAAAGGAAAGATTGCAGCCTACAATCATTCCATACTTCGCACAATTCCCGATGATGATTTTATTTTTGCCGGACTGAGTCCCGAGAAAGACTTGTGGGTGGGTTCCGAGAAGTCGGGAATCGTAATTCTCCGTAAAGACCTGCAGCAGGTATCGGTACTCAACAGATCGAGAGGAATTCCGGGAAATAATGTGTACAGTGTTCTTTGGGATAAAAACAATGTAGCCTGGATCAGCACTTCCAACGGGCTTTGCAGGTATGACCGGACTCACGACCACATTCACAATTTTGTTACCGAAAACGGATTAACCGACAATGAGTTTAACCAAAACTCCATGCTCATGAGTCGCGACAGCACCTTTTACTTTGGTGGAATCAACGGTATTAATTATTTCAAACCTGAAAACATTGTACTGAAGAACAACCCCTTCCGGCTATTTACTTCGGGCATCTCCAAATGGTCGAACGGAAATCTTATTCCCGTAGAGGTATCGGCCAATCACACCATCGTGCTGAACCCTGACGACCACTTACTTTCTTTTAACATCGGTATTGGCGATTATACCGAAACAGAAAACAACTCTTACTATTACAAAATAAGTGAGTCGAAAAGCGACTGGCTCCCTTTGGGTAATTCCAATAAGCTAAGAATTGACGGACTCTCTGCAGGTATGCACCAGATTGAGATTATCGGGTTTAACAAATACGGTGAACGGTCGCAAAATATTCTCACATATACCATCGACATCAAGCAGGTGTTTTACAAAACCATCGCTTTTTACATTGTGCTCATCTTGCTCATCATTGTAATTGCGTTCATGGCATTTCAATGGACACTCCGTAACATCAACCAGAAACAAAAACTCAGGACACAAATTGCCAGTAACCTGCATGATGAGGTGGGCAGTTTGCTTACAAGCATTATTATTTCTACAGACAGTGCCCGATATGCCTCGAGTACCATTGAGGAGAAAAACAGCAAACTCGAGAAAATTTCCGGGTTAAGCCGTGCCGCCACAAATACCATGAGTGATGTATTGTGGAGTGTAGATGCGCGGAATGATTATGCCGGAAATCTCACCGACCGCATGAGGGAACATGCCGAAAACATGCTTCACCCGCTCGACATTGATACGGAGTTTAACTTTTCGGCCGTGGTACAGAAACAAAACATTGAACCCAACACCCGACAGCAACTGTATCTTATTTTTAAAGAAGCCATTAACAATATTGTAAAACACAGCAAGGCTTCGATGGTACATGTGTACTACAAACAATACGGAGCCTATTTTGAGCTAAGGGTAACGAACAACAACCACAGTTTATTTACTGAAAATCAAGGTCATGCAGGACAGGGGGTAAAGAATATGAAAATGAGGGCCGGAATGATCAGAGCCGAATGTATTTTCAACATAACCGAGGATGAGTATACAGTTATCATAAAATCTTACTAAATTACATCATTATGTAGCTTAAATATCATAAGAATACCTGAAATTTGTAGCAGAAGCACCATGACCAAATCAATCTCGCTTGCAGTAGTTGAAGATATTGCCGATATCCGGAATGGATTGAGGGAGTACTTCTCCGTACAGCCCGAGTTTACTTCAGTAGAGGTATTTGGCAACATGGAAGATATGTTGGAGAGGTTACATTCAGGATATGTGCCTGAGGTTATTTTAAGTGATATCGGT
Organism: Bacteroidota bacterium; assembly: GCA_040387195.1. GTDB lineage: Bacteria > Bacteroidota > Bacteroidia > UKL13-3 > UKL13-3 > UKL13-3. The sequence continues at coordinate 2,619 of JAZKEF010000013.1, read as the reverse complement.
TTACCGGGTATTGACGGAATTAACGGGATTAAACTCATCTCAGCTATTTCACCCGATACGGATGTGATTATGCTCACGGTATTTATGGATGGCGACAAAATATTCAATGCCTTGTGTGCAGGAGCAACCGGATATTTGTTAAAAGGAACACCAATGCCCGAAATTCAAAAGGCCATTTTGGAAATACACGGTGGTGGAAGTTATATGTCTCCTTCCATTGCCCGCAAGGTGGTGGAGCATTTTAAAACGCCAACACAAAAAGCAAATGCACAACTAACCGACCGGGAAAAAGATGTTATTCATGGTTTACTCGATGGTTTAAGTTATAAACTCATTGCCGATCGCTTAAATGTATCCATGGATACCGTTCGGTTCAGGATTAAAAGTATTTATAAAAAGCTGCATGTAAACAGCAAAGGAGAGATTCTATCCAAAGCACTAAAAGGAGAAATCTGATAAACGATATAACCGGAAACGACAACTATTATTAGTGGTGTTTTAATAGTTGTTTTTTTCATAATGGAAGGGCCCTCGAGTAATCGGGGGCTTTTTTTTGGTTTCGTCCGATAGCTATCGGACCGCTCAACCACCGCATATCCATCCTTCATCCTTTGCATTCAACTATTTGTGCACTTATTGACATTTTGCTGGTTAATGCATATTAGACCCCTTCAGGGTCTTGTGTTTCATCCATCCTCCATCATTTGCACATCTGCACATTTTCATAATCTCACCGTTACAATTCGGTGATGTTGTTTCACCAATATTGAAACATTAACCATTGTTACCATGAAAAACGCTGTATTGTTTGCCCCTGTATTATTGCTCACGGGCTTTATCCTCATCAACGGGATTCATAATACCATTGCTTTCTGTTTAACCTTAGCCATCACTCTCCTTTTGATATTGAAGATTGCCACAAAACTATTCTCCGAGCCTAACCGGGAAACTCATATACACAAAAAAGCTGAACGGCATTTCCACCATTCAGCTTTAAGATAATATAACGTTAGCAACTAAGCCGAAGCTACCACTGCTTCCTTATGTATTTTTTGTACCAATCCCTGCAATACTTTTCCCGGACCACATTCTATAAAATCAGTAGCTCCATCTGCTACCATGGCCTGCACACTTTGCGTCCATTTTACGGGTGCTGTTAATTGCACCATCAGGTTTTGTTTGATGGTGGCAACATCGGTAACCGCACTGGCTGATACATTTTGGTATACCGGGCAGATAGGTGTATTAAACGTTGTGGCATTAATTGCATTTTCCAACTCAACACGGGCGGGTTCCATTAGCGGTGAGTGAAACGCTCCGCCAACAGGCAATACCAATGCACGTTTGGCTCCTGCTGCTTTCAATAACTCACAGGCCTTGTTCACAGCCTCAATTGAGCCTGAGATAACGAGCTGTCCCGGGCAATTGTAATTGGCCGCTACCACTACTCCATCAGTAACCGATGCACAAACCTCTTCTACTTTGGCATCATCCAATCCCAGTACCGCTGCCATGGTTGATGGTTGAAGTTCACATGCCTTTTGCATGGCCAAAGCTCGCTGATATACCAGTTTTAAGCCATCCTCAAAACTCAGGGTCTTATTGGCCACCAATGCCGAAAATTCTCCCAATGAATGCCCGGCAACCATATCGGGTGTAAAGTCGGCACCCAAAGTGAATGCCTTTGCTACCGAATGCAAAAAGATGGCCGGTTGTGTAACACGGGTTTGTTTCAAATCTTCATCCGTTCCGCTAAACATAATATCGGTAATGCGGAATCCTAATATATCGTTGGCCTTTTCAAAAAGGTCTTTCACCATTGGGTTGTTATCGTACAAATCTTTTCCCATACCCACAAACTGTGCTCCTTGTCCGGGAAATACATATGCTTTTTTCATAGTTTCTATCTTTTAGCGTTGAATAATATAACCATCGCAAAAATGGCATTTTATGGCAAAAAAATAACCGAAAGTTATCCTTCCGGTTATTCAATCTTGTTTAACAAGAGATTAGTTAAAGTTTTTTACTTCCGTTAAAGCATCCAGCAATCTTTTGGTGCCAATCTGGTGTTTGCGTTTTCCGGCCCATATGGTGCATGAAGATGGTAATTGCTGTCCTGCTTTATGTTTTTCGAAACTTACAAACACATTATAAGCGAGGTAAAAATCAATCTGTGTTGTTGCATCTTTTGCTACCGTTGCATCCGCATATTGTTTTTTGAGCAATTCAAAATTTGCCAGAAACTCATTCACTTTGGCAACAGGAACATGTGTAAAATAAATATTCAAATCCCCCATTTGGCGAATGAAGTCATTGCCTCTTACACGCGAATACAAATCCGTTACATCAAAAGCGTATACGCTATCCTTGATCATAAACGACTTGGCAACTTTGTGCGATCCGATAACAAGATATGCATCGCTGTCTTGCTTTACGGCAATGATTTCCAGTTGCGATTTGTTTACGCTTTCCTGCTCACGCAACAATAACTTTTTCTTGAAAATGGTGTTTTCGCCAGACTTGTGTTTAACTACTTCGTTGGTAACGTAATAGTCCCACACATTGGTAACTGACGAACCGCAGGACGTTATGGCAAATAAAATCCCAACCGTTAAAAAT
>JAZKEF010000012.1:112253-221541 GCA_040387195.1 Bacteroidota bacterium | reverse complement strand
TAAAATTAGACTTTTTGCCTATTTTTATCCAGTCCCATTTTCAGGGGAGCTTACAGCTTCTTTATTAATAATGGAACATATGACTTTTTAAAAGTTACTCAAGCAGAACTGTCTTTTTCCAATAGTACGGCAACACTTTTTAAAGTTGATGCCAATGTAACTTTAGCAACAGATCTCATTGTTAAGGATGCAAGTGATCAGATTAATTTTAGGGTTTATACTGATGGATTAGTAAGAGCAAGAGAGGTGAAAGTGAATATGGCAAATATTCCACCTGATTACGTATTCGAAAAGTCATATAACCTTCTATCAATAAAAGAGGTTGAATTATACATCGCCAAAAATAAACACCTTCCGAATGTAAAATCGGCAACTGAGATGCAAAACGAAGGAACGATAGACGTGAGTGCAATGCAATTTAAATTGCTTGAGAAAGTGGAAGAACTTACCTTGTATATGATTCAATTGAAAAATGAAAATGATGAATTGAAAAAGAGAGTATGCGAATTAGAAGAAGCAAAGTAGTGCTTATCCTGCTAGTAATTTCCACAAGCGGATATTCTCAAAGCAAGTGGAGTTTGACTTTTAAGGGCTACGCGAGTTTATCGTGGTTTGGTATCAATACCCAATCCTCTTATTACAATGATAGATGGGAAAGTGTTAACTTATCCTATAAACCTAATTTTGGATATGGTGCGGGAATTGGCTTAGAGTATAGGTTGTCTAATAGGTTGAATATTTATACCGATATCAGATACAACCAATGGGGAGGACATGTATACGCTATAAGGGATAATCCTAATTTTTATTTTGATTTAGAGATAATGTATAAGAGTTTTAACATACCCATTGGATTTAAGTATCTTTATAAACAAAAAACTAAATGGAACTTGTACATGATAGGAGGGATAGGGTTTGACAATTCATTTAAGTTGGCTTTTATACCCAAAAATCAATATGGTTCCGTTCCAGTAATTGAAGAGAATGTAACTATACAAACAAATTACTTATTACTGGGAACAGGTGGTGAGTTCAAAATAAACGGTAAACTAATTGGAACAATTGGTATTGAAGTGAATAACGATGCATTGCTTAATCCTAAACGAATTCAGGACTTTGGTGGTCTATTCGGGCAAGATGTGATTCCTTTATCATATACAATGATATCCTTGCACTTTGGCATAAAGGTTTAAAACAAAAAGCAGATTTAGTATGAAAAACAATATAATTTTAGTGTTATTACTCATAACCTGTTGCTTAAAAATGGAAGCCCAGATTTTTTTGGCAAATGATACTGTGCGGAACTTTCCTGTTGTTGAGCTTGGAATTGGAGGAACCTCAGGAGGACACTACTACGAACCAGCACAAGGTCAATTTATTTTTAATAATGTAGCAGGCTATAATTATGGTCTTTTGTTCCGATTAAAAGCGAATGTATACAAAGGGTTTTCAATCGGTACAGATTATCGATATATAAAGAGTAGTGGAACAATTGATATAACAGATGATGTAATTCGAAATTTTTTTTATGTGCAGTCCACGGGTATGCAAATACCGATTATACTACAATATACTTTTAGAACAAAGGAAAAACGAGAAGTTGTATCAGTATTCGGAGCCTACACATATAATACATTTCATCATCAAACAAGTAGTGATTATTTTGAATCTAATCAGCCATTTTATGCATCAGCAATCGGGGCTGAATTGGTTAATGGGAGACGGATGGATTGGACTTCCTACATTTTTGGATTATCAAAGTCTTTTGATTTCGCTCGCTCATTTAGTGCAACCATTTTTTTTGAAATGGAGGGGTCTTCAGATTATTTCCAATTGAATAATTCATTCACAAATAAAACAACAATGGGAAGAGAATCGCATAGTGCAAACTTTAGATCAAATTCAGTTCGAATTGGTTTCTTAATAAATACAAAATTATGATTATTAGACTTTTATTATTGTTGAAGATTTTGATTTTTAGCTTACAGGTTTGGGCTCAGATTCCTATTAACATTGTTCCCAACTATAGTTTTGAATTTTTTTCAGGTACTTTCCCTAATACTTGCCGAAGACCATTAGATGCAGGATCTTTTGACGTCTCTAATTGGAAACCAGGGTGGGCTCCAAGAGAAGATGACGTTGCCAATAATGAGGTTAATACAGCTGATTGGCATTCTTTTTCTTCGGATAATCCATTTCTAAATTGTACTCCTTGTAAAAATGATAATGTTAATCCGTTTGATGGTGATAAGTATGTTTTTATTGGAAAAGATGAAGCAGCAAAGCATGGTGAGTCATTCTATACTGAGTTGATAAGTGAATTACAGAGGGGTAAAAAGTATAAATTCAGGATAGTGGCATTGGGTGAACCCTTATCGAAATTTAACATCCATTTTAGTAAAAGTGGAGAAGATTGGTATCATGCTGATCTTGCAGGTGAAAATCTGATGAATGCTTTGCAGTTTATTATCCCTGCAGGTTCCCATTTGGCGGAAGGGTGTAATCCTAAAGTATATGAAGGAATAATTGAAGCAAGCAAGAATAGACAATATCACATCGTAATCCATGCCGTTGGAACTTCATATACGGATCACTCATTTGTATTTGTGGATAGGGTTGAACTATATGAATATTGTACTGAATATATTATCAGACAAGCTCGAGTTTATCGTTATGAATCTGAATTAGAAGAAGGCGTTAATATAATTGCCGGTTCTGTTGTTAACAATACTCCTGCAATGGGAGATGTTGAAATGAAGAGTGGAAGTGTAACTACCTACAAAGCAAGCAGCGAAGTCAAATTAGTTGAAGGTTTTAATGTTGAGAGAGGCGCGGATTTTACAGCAATGATTGGTCGGTGTGGAAGTCCATGTTCATCGCCTAATATCTATGTTCCGGATCAATATGTCATTTGTAATAGCCAATGTATAGTAATTGGTAGCCCTTCCGGTTACAAAATGTCTTATGAATGGAGGGCACTTGTAAGTGGGCAGCTGCAATATCTTTCAGCAACTAATGTAGCTACACCTATTTTTTGTCCGCCAGAAAATGGTTCGGGAACTTACACCTATCAGGTTATAATTACCAATCAATGTGGGGAATCTACTACCAAAACAATTTATATTCATTACTCAGGCGGGTCTAATCCCAATCCTGATTTTACAATAACTAATAGTAATCTCAGTTCAAAACCCGATAATCCGTCATTTACTATCAATACAACAGAAAATACCGAATATGTAAGCGTGGATATTATAGATTGTAATAATAACATTTTACATAGTACTGTTTTTAATAATGGAATTGATTTTACAGCACCACAAGCGGTAAATTGGAGCTTTTTAGGATTTTTGGAACCTTGCGGATGTTATAAAATAAGAGTGAGGTCAAAAAATTATTGTTTTGAAGAGCTAAAAGAAGAGGTTTTCGACTGGCATCGAATTCGAACGGCAACAAATGTTGCATTTGAGAATTTTACCCGTTGTGAAGGAGGAAAGAGAAAGTTGTGCTTTACAGGGTTGGGCTTGGCCCGGGTTAGGATACAACTTTTTAATAGAAATGGATTGAAAGTTGTCGATCACACGGAGAGTACTTTAACAAGCAATCCACATTGTATAGAAATTCCTGATGAAGATGTAATAACAAACGGTCAATATGCAATTATAATAGAATTTACAGATTGTGATGAGTCAGTGACAACTATGACAGGGTTTGTAAGTGTGTTTTTCTGTGATAATGATTTCACTAACGATCATGGAGACCAATGGAATGGTGACGACTATAACTCAGATGCTCATTATGTAGACCCTGAAAGTGGTTTGGTAGATTCTCTTTATAGCACAGTTTCTCCAAATCCTGTTTTAGAAAACAGTGTGATAAGTTATCATATTCCTAAAGCAGGTACTGTAAAAATTTCCCTTATGAATTCAAACTTTGAACAACAGGCTATTTTAATTCAAGAAAATGGTGTTCAGGTTGGTGATTATCAAATTCAATTTTCAGGTTCCGATTTGCTGAACGGGGTAAACTATTATATGATTGAATTGTATAATGAGCAAAATGCAAGACATATAAAGCGGTTTTCTGTGATTCACTAGTTGAAAACATGATGCTTCTATTTCAAAAAGGGTTGCCAAATGGTAACCCTTTTTTATTTACGGTTATTCTGAAAACATTGAATGTAGAATTTACCCTTCACTCAATGCTTGTGCAATGCCATCCAACTCATTATACCAGGGCTCACCGTATTTGCGGATGAGGGCATCTTTCAAAAATTTGTATACAGGGACCTTGTGTTCATCTCCCAGTTTACATGCAGGTTTGCATACATCCCATGAATGGTAGTTTAAGGCATCATACTCGCCCACCTGCGAAATGCGGATAGGGTATAGGTGACAAGAGATGGGTTTGCGGAACGAAGTTTTGCCGTCTTTCCATGCCTGCTCCATGCCGCAACTCAGGATGCCGTTTTCGTAACGGGAGAAATTGCATTCACCCGAAGGTAAGCAGGTAGTAACCAAATCACCCTCTGGGTCGGTTTCCCAGAATCCTTTTTGGTTGATGGCATTCAATGACGCATCGGTAAGGTAGGGTTTAATAGCCTCGAGGTCTTTGGCGATGAGTTCAATTTCTTCTTTGCTCACAGGTGCTCCCTGGTCGCCTTCCACGCAACATGCTCCTTTACATTTGCTCAGGTTGCAAATAAAGTTTTTCTCAAACAGGTCTTCAGAGAGTAAGGTGTTTTCGTGGATGATCATGGGCTACAAATGTAACGGATAATAATTGCATTAGCGACTATGCTTCTGCTGTGCAGTTGATTGAGACATTTCATTTAACCGCAGCGATCGCAACGATTGCTGCGTTCTTTCGCTGTGAACGTTGCGGTTGAAATGGAGTCGACCGTGAACGGACAGGCAATATATTTAGGACCTCGTATACTAAAACCATGTGATAAACGGTTTGGTATTACGGTCTCTTTTCCAAATATTTGATAAATGCCTATGAAGTTTAACAAATACTACAGTCTTCTATTGTTCCTGTTCTGGGGAATCACAACCCACGCCCAACAATCGTCCATCAGCGGAAGCATTGCCGATACGGTTAGTTTTAAGCCCATGGCGTACTCCAGCATTGCCCTCATCCGCCAGTCCGATTCGGTGCTGGTAAGTCACCAGTGGGCCACAGAGAAAGCCGTTTTCACCTTTACGAAGTTGCCCGCAGGTACCTATATCCTGCAGGTTACCCGCCCTTCGTTTGCCGATTATGAAGAGATAGTGCGGTTGGGAGAGGCTGAGCAGAAAGAACTGGGAACGATCATATTGTTGTCCAAGGAAAACCTGCTCAAGGAAATCATTATCCGTGATAAGAAAAATGCCATTACCGTAAAAGGAGATACCACGGAGTATCTGGTGGATAGTTTCCTGGTGAATAAAAGCTCGAACGTAGAAGACCTCCTGAAAAAACTCCCGGGGATTCAGGTAGATAAAAACGGTAAGATTACTGCCCATGGGCAGGAGGTAAAAAAAGTATTGGTGGATGGAGAAGAGTTTTTTGGAGACGATCCAACAGTGGCTACTAAAAATATACGAGCCGATAATGTGGAGAGTGTGCAGGTGTTTGATAAAAAATCGGATCAGGCTGCATTTACCGGAATTGATGACGGGGAGAAAAACAAAACCATCAATCTCAAGTTGAAGGATGATGCAAAAAAAGGATACTTTGGAAAAGTGAGTGGGGCGGAAGGGCGTGATGAGAGTAAACTGCGCAGGTATGAATACGATGCAATGGCCAATATGTTTAAGAACAAACGCAAGTTCTCATTATATGGGGCCACCAGCAATACCAATAAAACGGACTTAAACTGGCAGGACCGGGAAAGGTACTCGGGAAGTAACGATAATACCTTTATGAGCGATGAAGGCTATTATTACTCCTACTATGAAGGGAATGACGGATTTAATGGTGTGGGTGTTCCTCAAACCATTTATTACGGTGGGTTTTACAGTGATAAGCTGAAGGACGATAAGCATACGTTTAATATTGGCGGAAGCCACAAGGAAATGCTGGTGGATGGATATAATAACAACTATACCAAATACATTTTGCCCGATACGTTATATTTTAACAATCAGTTGAGTCAGTTCAGTAATACCAAGCAAAAAAACAGCATGAGCGGTAAATATGAAATGAAACTGGATTCACTCAGTACCTTAAAAATAACGGTATCGGGATCGCAAGGCACCTTTAACAACAGAAGTACCTATACTACCGAAAACCTGAACAGCAATGCCGCACTAGTGAACAGCAACAACAGGACACAAACAAGCATAGGCGATAACGAATCGTTTAAGGGTGGAGTGGTGCTCAATAAAAAGTTTAAAACAAAAGGCCGCACCGTTTCCCTGAATACTAATTTTGACTACAATGCCAGCAGTTCGGAAGGATTACTTGAATCGGAAACACGTATTTACAATTCCGATGGAAGCCTCAATCAATTAACACAGATAGATCAGAAAAAAACCAATTCGAGTAAAACCAGTTCGCTTACCGGCAATATTGTGTACACGGAACCTCTATCGGAAAAATGGTTTGTGGTAAGTGAGTACGATCTAAAAACCACCGTGAGTGAATCGCAACGGTATACATTTACCAAGAATGCCAATGATGAATACGCGAATACACTCGATTCATTGAGCAATAGTCTGAGTTATGATATTTTTGTAAATGCCGGTGGAGTTTCCCTGAAATACGCCAGTAAAAAGTTGACGTATTCATTCGGTGGAAAGGCTTCATACACCGATTTGCGCCAGCTGAATGAAGTGAACAACCAGGTTACCAACCAGTATTTTTTAAACCTGTTTCCGGCTGCCAATGTTCAGTATAAGATTAGAAACAATACTTCATTGCGGGCAAATTACTATGGCAATACCCGGCAGCCATCGTTGCAGCAAATTCAGCCTTTGCTGGATAACAGCAATCCGTTGGATGTGTATGTGGGAAATCCGGATCTGCAACAAAGTTTCCGGAATGGTTTCAGTGTGTCGTTTAATGATTACAAGGCATTGAGCGGAAGAAGTTTCTACGGCTCACTGTCGTATGATTTTGTACAGGATGATTTTGCGTCTTTTGATGTGGTGGATGATCAGGGACGCAAAACACATAAAACAGTAAACGTGGATGGAAACAAAAGTGCAAACCTGTGGACCAACTACTGGTTCTCCATTAAAAAGCTGGACATGGGCGTATCGCAGGGTGCGAATATGAATTATACCCTCAACAATAATTTTATCAATGGATTGAGTAACCGTAACCAAAATGTAAGTGCAGGTTACCGGTTAAGTTTGTATTACAGTAAAGAAGAGAAATTTGAATCCAATATTGGTGGAAATGTGAACTACAATTATTCCACTTCCAGTTTGCGCAGTGATGTAAAAACAGCTTATTTTATTTATAACTACGATGCGGGTTTCAGCGTTTTTTTACCAAAGCAGCTAAAAGTGGGGTCGGATATAGAAATCAATATTCGGGAGCGTACATCTGATTTCGACAAAAACCTGAACAATACCATTTTGAATGCTTATGTAAGCAAAGGATTTTTAAAGAAGGAAGCATTGCTTGTCAAATTTTCCATCAATGATATCTTAAATCAGAACCTTGGATTCAGTCGTACAGCTAATAGCAATTATATTAATGAAAACACCTATTCGGTATTGCGCAGGTATTTCCTGGTATCGCTTACCTGGAATTTTAGCAAAGGAGGCGCAGGTGAACAATAAGATGGTATGTATAATGTTAATGTTGTTCTCATTTCAGGGAATGGCGCAGCATCTTGTATTGCAGGGTTCCGTAACATATGAGCGGAAGGAAAACCTGCACAAGATGTTTGATGGTGATGAAGATAATAGTTGGGCAGAGGCGATGAAAAAAACATTACCCAAACACAGGATCGATTTTTTTACGCTCACGTTTAATACCCAACGGAGTGTATACCAATTAACCCAGGAGCACGAGGGAATGGGAGCAACAAATTTTTGGCGTGTAGCATACCGGAATACCGTACAAGTTGATTTTGACCAGAAGACCATTGCGGATGAAAAGAATGTGTACGAACGTGATTACCTGATTACCGATTCCTTGCCACAGGTAACATGGAAACTCACCGGAGAGTACCGTGAAATTGCAGGATACAATTGCCGCAAGGCATCAACCATCATTATGGATTCTGTGTATGTAATTGCTTTTTATACTGATGCCATTCCTGTGAGCGGAGGTCCCGAATTATTTAACGGATTGCCAGGAATGATTATGGGAGTGGTGGTTCCAAGGATGAATATTACATTTTTTGCAACCAAGGTTGAAACACAGTTACCCGATCCCAAAGTGTTTGCAGTAAAACCCGGTAAAAAAAGTAAGGTAGTGAAGTTTGCCCAATACAAAGAGGAGTTGTTAAAGGATATTAAAAACTGGGGTAAGGACAATATGAAAATATTCTGGAAAGCAATGCTCTAGATCATGAGGAAATATTAAAGCTCGAAATAATAAGAGAATATTTGATAGAGGAAATATTTATACTAGTTTATAGGTATTATATCTTAAATATTTTAAGTTAAATATTATTTCGATCCCGCTGGTAAGCGGGAGAGCTTGAATATTATTTGGAATTTAAGATTTGAGAGCTTTCTCCTTAACGGAATAATATGAACCTCGCAGGTTCTCCTTGAACCTTACCTATTCCTGGAGCGGGGTAATGCCAGTAATCCAAAAGCTCTTTTGCAAGATGAGCCGATTTTTTCTGAGTTTTAATGCTGCTCAGGTTCCAGTCGAGACCTATGCAAAAATCACGGAGATTAGGACGGGCAAGCGGAAGTGTATTGGGATCCACACCATAACCAACGGCCATATTCAAAAACTCGGGCCAGTAACGTTGTGCTTTTTGAGGAAGCAGGTTGTGTACGTCAAAACTTAACCAGTAACAATGCGCGCGGTAGTCGGAAGTCAAAGCCCAACCTTTAAAGTTTCGGTCGATATAATATGCAGTTGGATAATAACTCATCTTCACTTTAAAGTTGCGCATATAAGGATATTTTTCCTGCACCAGTCCAAACCCAATACCCAGAGAATTGGCCAGCAAGTCTTCCCAGGAAGCCCCGAAGTTGGAAAATCCATCACCAATTTCAATGCTCACAGCCCAGGCCAACGGAAGTACAACAGCTGTTATTTTCCTTTGTTTAGGAGTGAAGTCAGCCCATTGCATGAGTTCATTCAAGCTATGAAAATATAAATAGGATGTATAAAAGTGACCGGCTTTATCAACACCTAATGAATAACTGTTAATGATCCCTTCTTTTTCAAAATTGAAAGAATGGTAATCATCTTTCCACCACCATTTGTATTGCACTCCAAAACTTACAACCTGTTGCAGGGCAAGGCCTCCGAGAACAAACTTTTGTTTAGGGGTATATTTGCGGTGAGTGGTACTGTCCTGCGATAGAGAATTATGGATCAAAGCCAAACAAATGATGAGTACAATTCCGATACGTTTCATGTTAAAAATCGAAGAAAACACCGATTGTTCCAAAGTTTCGGGTTTGGGTATAAAATTGTCCACGTTCATCTAATCCATGCGAATAGTTGATGGCAAAACGGAAGGTATGTTTGTACGGAACACTATACTTGTAGCCAATCTGGTAATTTTGCATGGTGCGGTAATCCAGCTCTCCCCTGAATTTGATATCAAAAGCATAATACAGGTAATGATGTGTTTTCCATTTTACCGGACTGTGTTCCATACCTATTTGTGGAATGAGGATTGGCCCAAGGCTGCTGGTTGTTTTAAAATTGGTATTGAAGATTAAACCGGCATAAGCACGGAAGGCATATCCGGCATGATGGTATACTCCAAACAGCTGACCATAATCCCTTGTATAATTGATGGGCATTTTTCCTTCATCCACCACAGCATCATCACTCAAATGCTGGCTGGTATGTCCGATACCGCTTCGGATGGCCCATTGTTCGGTGAGTTTCAGATCACCATAAATATCTACAAAAAAATCTACGTTAATCAACCGTCCTCTGTCTGTCCACCTTCTCAGCGTTGTATATACGGTAGAGGCAGCACTTACCTGAAATATTTTTTTGCTGTTGGCAACGGAAAACACCGGAAAGATTCCACCCATACTTCCAATGTATCCATTATCACTAAAAGGTTTTTGGATGCTTAATCGGTGGGCGCGGCTATCGGCAGTAAATAAAGGAACCAGGTGTGTTTCGGGCAACAGGGTCCATGTCAGCTTTGTTGAGTCAGCCGATTGAGCCTTTGCTCCATAAACATGAAAAAATAACAATAAGATTGGAAGTATCTTTTTCATCAGGCAATATTGATTCGCAAATAGGTGTTTTAATAAACGATTTACAAATCAAATTTGTGGATGGGGTAATTAACAAGTGGAAGGCTGTTTCTCTTTACAATGATGTTTACTGTGGTTGGCTTAATGTGGTATTTTATTTTTTTGATGATCTGCGACATCTGCGTCCCGATAACTATCGGGAGCGGGAGACAACCTCTCGTGACAATATCGTCTACAGCGCTTGGTTTCCCGCAGATTTTCATTGATTACCCTTTCCACATAGAAATAAAAAAATGCCCGATACATTGATGTAACGGGCATTTCTATTTATGAGGAGAACTTAATCTTACATTTTATGTTTAGGAGCACAGTGGTCATCACCACCTGTTGTGCAGCATGCTTTACCTTCTTTGTGAGCCGATACACATTTATCATCGCAGTGTGTGGCACACTCTTCAGCAGTTTTGCATCCTTTATCACAGTTTTCCATACAGCCACCGGTAGTACCGTCCTTTTTAGCGGCACACATTTCCTTGCATTTGGCTTCGTCAAATTTGCCGTTGGCATCGTACATACTCATACATGTTGCTTTTTCTTCAGCAGTACAACCTACGCTGTCGCAGTATGCCGCACATTCGTCTTTTGTCATGGTCATGCATTTGCTCACTTCGCATTTGCCCATCATCATATGGCAATCTTCTTCGGCACCTGCAGGAGCACAGCATTCCATTTTCTCACCATGCATCATCATTGCTTTATCCGATTTTAAACCGCCTTGTACAGCAATGTAAGGAGCAATAACCAATGAAACAATCGACATCAATTTAATTAAGATGTTCATCGAAGGTCCTGAAGTATCTTTAAAAGGATCACCTACAGTATCACCTGTTACAGAAGCTTTGTGCGGCTCCGATTTTTTATAGAACATTTCGCCATTGATCAACACACCTTTTTCAAATGATTTTTTAGCATTGTCCCATGCACCACCGGCATTCGATTGGAAAATACCCATCAACACACCCGATACGGTAACACCTGCCAATAAACCACCCAACACTTCCGGTCCGAAAGTGAAACCAACAATTACCGGAGTAATCAAAGCGATAGCACCCGGCAACATCATTTCGCGGATGGAAGCTTGAGTAGAGATTGCTACACATTTTTCGTATTCAGGTTTTGCTTTGTATTCCATGATACCCGGAATTTCGCGGAACTGACGTCTAACTTCCTGCACCATATCCATTGCAGCTTTACCCACTGCCTGAATACATAATGCCGAGAAAATAAAAGGAATCATTCCTCCAACAAATAAACCTGCCAATACAGGAGCTTTATAAATATCAATAGCATCAATACCTGCAATACCTACGAATGCAGCAAACAAAGCCAGTGAAGTTAACGCTGCCGAAGCAATCGCAAATCCTTTACCGGTTGCTGCAGTTGTGTTACCTACGGCATCTAAATTATCGGTACGTTCACGTACTTCGGGAGGCAACTGGCTCATTTCGGCAATACCACCTGCGTTATCGGCAATCGGTCCGAAAGCATCAATAGCCAATTGCATGGCAGTTGTTGCCATCATACCTGCAGCTGCAATAGCCACACCATATAAACCTGCAAAGTGATATGATAACATAATACCACCGGCAAGTGTTAAAATAGGAACAACAGTTGATTTCATACCTACCGATAAACCACCGATAATATTGGTAGCATGGCCTGTTGATGATTGTTGAATGATAGACAATACAGGTGCTTTACCCATTGCTGTATAATATTCGGTAACAATACTCATAATCGCACCAACAACTGTTCCTACCAATATTGCGTAGAATACGTTGATATTTGAGAATTGGTATCCGCGTAAGCTCAATGTTTCAGGCAACATCCACATTACAATAAAGTAAGAAGCGATAACGGTAATACCCATCGATACCCAGTTACCCATATTCAATGCATTCTGAACGTTCGATTTATCATCTTTAATGGTCACAAACCATGTACCTGCTATTGAGAATAAAATTCCCAAACCACAGATCAACATCGGCAATAGGATTGGAGCAAGCATGCCAAAATTGTCTGTAACACCGGCATTATAGGTAACTTCCTGACCCAATACCATGGTAGCTAAAATGGTAGCAACATACGAACCAAACAAATCGGCTCCCATACCTGCAACGTCACCTACGTTATCACCTACGTTATCGGCGATGGTTGCGGGATTACGAACGTCATCTTCTGGAATACCTGCTTCAACTTTACCCACTAAGTCAGCTCCAACATCGGCAGCTTTGGTGTAAATACCACCACCCACGCGGGCAAACAAAGCAATAGATTCAGCTCCAAGTGAAAACCCTGTCAATACTTCAATTGAAGTAAGAACCGTATTAGCACCCATATCAGCAAAAATGCTTAGGAATACGATAAACAATCCACCCAGTCCTAAAATTGCCAAACCGGCAACTCCCAATCCCATTACGGTACCACCGGTAAAGGAAACTTTAAGTGCTTGTTTTAAGCTGGTACGGGCAGCTTGCGTGGTACGAACATTAGCTTTTGTAGCTACTTTCATACCTATATAACCTGCGGTTGCCGAGAATACGGCACCAATAATAAATGCTATTGAAATAACCCAACTTGAGTGGATTTCTTTTCCGTTTACTTCATGAATAGTTCCTGAATAAGCTAATAAGGCGGCAGCAAAAGCAACAAATATGCTCAGTACTTTCCATTCAGCTTTTAAGAAGGCCATTGCTCCATCGGCAATGTATCCTGCCAGTTCAGTCATTTTTGCATCACCTGCGTCTTGTTTTGAAACCCATGCACTTTTAATGGCCATGACCAATAAGCCAACTACACCAAGCGCGGGAATTAAGTAGATTACTTTCTCCATAGTATTTTATTTTCGTTCTGATTAAAGGAGGCAAAAATAAGATTTAATTCAGTTTTTCATACATCCTGTTTTTAAGGTGTTCGGTGGTTGCTACACTTGGATAACTAGCTAAAAACAAACAATTTGTATCGGTTTGGTATGTTGCAGGAGAAATAAACAATACCTTATTCACATTTTGGAGATTGCCTGCAGCAGCATTGAAAGAGCTGTTCTTAGGGGGAGTGTCGGCTCTCAAATCCTGTTTGTTTTTATAAAATTCCTAGTATCTTTACCTCATTCTAAACCCCTTATTCATGAAACCCCTCATTCCTTTTGTAGCGTTTGCTATTTTCTTTTTTAATTGCCGCGGTCAGCACATTGCCGCACCCGTTGGAGCCAAAGCCTGGATGCTTGGCGGAAGTTCAGTTACCATCACTGATGTGTGGAGTGCCACCAACAATCCCGCAGCTTCAATCCCCATCCGTAAAACGCAATATGGATTGTATTCCGAACAACGGTTTTCGGAGAAGAACCTGCGCCTTGCAAACCTGAGTGTGATTGTTCCCACAAAATACGGACAGTTGGGTGGAACACTTAACTATTATGGTTACTCCCTTTTTAACCAGCAAAAGATAGGTATATCCTTAAGCAAGGCATTAAGCACAACTTTTGCGCTGGGTGTGCAGCTTAATTATGTTTCCACCTTTATTGAACAATATGGAACGGCAGGTAATATGGTGGTGGCTGCCGGCATCTCGGCAATGCCCGTTCAACGGTTGCGCATCGGATTTGTGGTGTTTAATCCTACACAATACACATACGGAGCCTATACTTCCGAAAAAATTCCCGCTTACGCAAAACTGGGATGCGCCTACGATGTGTCGGATAAAGTGATGCTGCAATTGGAAGCGGATCAGACATTGAACCAACAACTGAGCTGGCGGGGTGGTGTATATTATAAAATCCATGAAGTGGTACACCTTGCTTTAGGCGCAGCCACGCAGCCTGTGTATTATACATTCGGGACGGTATTGTATATGAAAACAATAAAACTGGATATGGCGGCCAGCTTTCATGAGGTACTGGGATTAACACCACACGTAGGATGCTCGTTACCGATTGCAAAATGAAGATGCAGTTCATACTCAAACAGCTTATATGTATATTGATTTTTGGTATATACTCATTAAGCACTATTGCACAAACAACCAGAGAGCCGGAAGAAAAGATTATAGCTGATTTGCTCGAAAGGTTGATTGAGAACAAGGAATCAACGGTTGATTATACCGATTTGCAGGAACAATTGGAATATCACCTTAAACATAAATTGGATTTGAATAAGGCCAACCGACCCCAATTGGAGCAGTTGGTTTTTCTTTCTGATAAGGATGTTGCTGCTTTACTGCAACACCGCAAAGAGTTTGGTGATTACCTCTCCGTGCTGGAGTTGCAAACAATCGAAGCATTGGATGAACATACCATGTATTACCTGAGCTATTTTGTTTCGGTTGATGTGGATCTGAATGACGATCACACCCCTTTTATGCAGCAACTCAAAAAGGGCAAGCATGAAGTTTTAGCACTCCGTGAAAATGATTTTCAACTGAAGGTCGGATACGACCCAATCCTGCAAGAGCAGGACAAATCCTACTATAAGGGTTCACCATACAGGTATGCATTGCGTTATCGCTTTAACTATGGAAGTAAATTGAGCTTCGGGTATGCAGGGGAGAAAGATATGGGTGAAGAGTTTTTTAAGGGAGCACAACAAAACGGTTTTGATTTTAACTCGGTGCATTTTTTTATGCGCAACACTGGAAGGTGGAAAGCTATTGCATTAGGCGACTATCAGGCAAGTTTCGGACAAGGACTAACCTTTGGCAGTGGACAAGCGGCAGGCAAAAGCTCGTATGTATTAAATGTGAGAAGAAGTTTTCAGGCATTAAGACCCTATCGTTCGCTGAATGAGAATGAGTTTTTAAGAGGAATTGCTGCAACGTATGCATTCAAAAGAATAGAGGTTACGCTATTGGGTTCGCGAAAATACATCAGCACCAATTACCAAAACGCGGATTCGGTTACAACGGATGATGGAAATTTCAGCAGCATCCAACTCACCGGATTGCACCGCGCGCAAACAGAGGTTGAAAGCAAAAACAATGTGTTGCAAACCATATTTGGCGGACATTCTTCTTATAAACACAAATCATTCGAATTAGGTGTGACGGCTATTTCAACTCAATATGATCAATCGTTTCAATCTGGAGATAAACCTTATCAGTTGTACAATTTCAGTGGAACTCAATTGACCAATGCGGGTGTGGATTACCAGTTTCAGTTACGCAACAGCAATGTATTTGGAGAAAGTAGCATCAGTGATAATGGAGCATTGGCAACTATTGCCGGATTAACGATGCCCTTGCATCAACGGTTGGATATGGTTTTGGTTTACCGCAATTACAGTGCAAAATACCAGTCAACTTTCAATAACGCTTTTGGTGAAAACCGGGATGGGAAAAATGAAGAGGGATTGTATTCAGGATTGTCATGGAAACCACGGCATGGGTGGTTGCTTAATGTATATGTTGACAGATATCGCTCGCCATGGTTGCGTTATTTAACAGATGCACCTTCACGCGGTACTGATTATCTGGCAGAGGTGCAATACAACCCGACCAAACATTCACAATTTTATATCCGTTACCACAACGAACAAAAAAATAAAAACCAGTCCAGTAATCTTTCTGCAGTTGATTATACAACCATTAACCAAAGGGAACAATACCGTGTAAATGCGCAATACAAAATATCAGATAATCTCACTGGAAAAAGCAGATTGGAAATGGTTTTTTATAAAGATGAGTTGAGCGGAAATCAGCAAGGCTCATTGTTGTTTCAAGATTTGCTGTACACACATCCTCAAAAACGATTCACGCTTGCTACCCGCATTGCAGTGTTTTCTGTTGATGATTACAATGCAAAAGTATATGCCACCGAACAAGATGTGTTGTATCAATATTCCGTTCCGTTGTACCAAAACAGCGGCATCAGGTATTATGTTGTGGCACATGTGAAAATCAGAAGAGGGCTTGATGTTTGGTTCAAATACAGCCATACAGAATACAGCAACGTAACATCCATCAGCAGTGGGTTGGAGAAAGTGGATGGGAATGTTTTGAGTGACCTGAGGGTTCAGATAAGGTTCGGTTTTTAGCTATGCGAAGAATAGATGCAGGATAGCAGATACTGGATTCCGGAGGTTAGGTGTCTGGAATCCCTTATCCGGCCAGCGCCAAGCCTCTACGACTGAATTTTGTCAACTTTTGCCCATTGTGGTCAAAAAACTATGTATTTACATGGCGTTAACCTTATTTTCGCCCCAAATTAACATAAAACGTACTCAATGGATATTTTCGAAAAACTCGCTAAAAAAGCCGGTCCGTTAGGACAACATGCTGACGATGCTTATGGATATTATATGTTCCCGCGTTTGGAAGGGGAAATTGGTCCTCGCAT
The DNA here is from genome assembly GCA_040387195.1 of Bacteroidota bacterium. Taxonomy (GTDB): domain Bacteria; phylum Bacteroidota; class Bacteroidia; order UKL13-3; family UKL13-3; genus UKL13-3. The sequence continues at coordinate 204,804 of JAZKEF010000012.1, read as the reverse complement.
GACTTTTCGTGGAAAGTTGATGTTAAACTGGAGTTTAAATAATTATTTAGGATTGGCTAACCACCCTGAGGTGCGCAAAGCCGATACGGATGCAACTGCTGAATATGGTTTGGGTTACCCGATGGGTGCGCGCATGATGAGTGGAAACTCGGTATTTCATGAACAACTGGATAGAGAACTGGCCGAGTTTGTAGGCAAGGAAGATGCTGTATTGTTAAACTACGGTTACCAGGGAATGGTGAGTGCCATTGATGCATTGGTAGACAGACACGATGTAATTGTATATGATGCGGAAAGCCACGCATGTATTGTGGATGGTGTGCGTTTGCATATGGGAAAACGTTTCCTGTACAAACACAATGATGCTGCAAGTTTGGAGCAACAGTTGATGCGTGCTAAAAAGATTACCGATGAAACAGGTGGTGGAATTTTGGTGATTACCGAAGGTGTTTTCGGAATGACCGGCTCACAAGGAAATATTGCTGAGATTGTTGAACTGAAAAAGAAATACGAGTTCCGCTTATTTGTGGATGATGCACATGGTTTTGGTTCGATCGGAAAAGGTGGAAGAGGAATAGGGTTTGAGCAGGATTGCAATGATGGTATTGATATTTACTTCGGAACCTTTGCAAAAAGCATGGCACTGATCGGTGGTTTTGTGGCTGCTAAAAAAGAAGTGACTAAATTTTTGCGTTACAATTTGCGCTCCCAGATTTATGCCAAGTCGGTGCCAATGCCTATTGTTAAAGGGGCGTTGAAACGTTTAGAACTGATCCGTAACCATCCCGAATACAAAGAGCAATTGTGGACCATTGTTCGCGCATTGCAAGGTGGATTAAAGGAAAAAGGATTTGACATCGGACATACCAATACCATGGTTACACCGGTAATGATGAAAGGAACAGTTGGAGAAGCAACAGGTGTGGTTCATGATTTACGTGAAAACCACGGGATCTTCTGCTCAGTAGTAGTATACCCGGTTATTCCGAAGGGAATGATCTTATTGAGGTTGATTCCTACAGCAGTGCATACATTGGCTGATGTGGAAGAAACAATTACAGCCTTTGGTGCTATCAGAAGCAAACTTGAATCGGGTGCTTATAGAATGGAGCAAGGGATTGTTGCAATGGGGGAAAACCACTAGGAGAAAATTTAGATTTTAGATTTCCGATTTGAGAAGTTGGAGAAGTTGCCTGAGCTTACGAAGTAATGGCCGAAGGCAACTGTAGTGAGATGTTTCGAATGAATATAAAAAAGGCCATATGTCAGTTGACAGATGGCCTTTTTTATGCATGTCAGACTGAGTTAATCGAAGTCCCGGGATGCTCATTAGAACTTCTATTAACATATGGGGCTTCCGTTAACTGCGCCTGACACTACTTCTTCATTAACCCCAGCAGCTTATTTGCAGGAATAGTAATTACCGTTGGCCCCATCACATAAGGCCCAACTTCATAACTGTTATAATAGAAAGTGATGCCGCCATCGTGTAGGTAAAAGTTTGTATTGAGAAAAAAACGGTTCTTTTCAAACCAATATCCCGCATCTTCGAAGGTTTGATTTGCGGGGATTTCTTTTTCCGAACGGAAGGCTGTTTCCCCCAATGCGGTGAGCTTCAGAATAGCAGTACTATCAAAAAAATCAGTCAACACCATTTTACGACCGGTTGTTTTTTCGATCATGCTGTATAGTAGATAGCTGTTGGGATGTGCCCCACCGGTAAAAGAATAATCAGTACATTCTATAGCTATCCATTTTGCACATTGATTGAGTACCGTAACATTTTGTTCAATGAACCATTCCATCTCATATTCCGGTTGTTCTTTTTTGAATGTTGCATACGTTGCTAAAAAATCCTGCTGCACACTGTCGGGTGAGGTGATATTTTTTTCACGGTTAGCAAAGACATTTGTAACCAGCATGTTTAATGAATCGGCCAAAACACCTCTTGCATTGGTAAATTGAGGATAGGTAAATTCAATATAGGTGCAGCCACCCGAGTCTTTATCACAACCGTTAAAGGATTGCATCATGGTGATGGTTTCGTAACTCAGCGAATCAATCTGCTGTGCAGCTTTTTCAGTGTTGGGTTGATTGGTACAGGAAACAATTATTGCTACCAGTGTAGCAATACTCAATAGTTTTATCATGAAACAAATATACATTCTAACGCTGAGTTAATCGAAGTGCTTACTCGCGACAGGTAGGCTTCGGTAAACTCAGCCTGACAGCCTTGCCACGCTGAGTTAATCGAAGTGGAGGAAAGCTCATTAGAACTTCTATGAACATTCGCACCTCGATTAACTCGGTGTGGCAGCGCATTAATGATTTTCCTTTTTTGGACTGCTGCTTTTGAGAACTACATAACTTTTGGTTTTGTAAGTAAGATAGGTGAGGATAGAACTTAACTCTTCAGCGGAGACCTGCTCTTCGCTTACCCTTGTTTCATGGGTAGGATTGGCAGCGCGAATCTGATAAGCCTCCAGTTGCTCTGCTGTAAAATCAGGGATGATTTCCTTTCCTTTCTTTTTGGTGGTATGGCATCCTCCGCAATTGATTTCATATAAAACTCTGCCCTTATCGCAAATCTGCACATACTCTTTTTTTACATGGTCCAGCATTCCTGCCGGCAGTTCGTAATATGGTTGTTTGGGCGTTTTGCAGGCAAACAGCAGGATGAAAACAAGGCTGCAGAAAAAGAGGATGTATTTGGTTGAAAGCATTAATAAGTTCCTCCCACCTTACGCTGATTTAACAATTTGTTTTTGGAAACAGGCAGTTGAGCCGGTGGTGTTTCCGGTTGGATTTTTTCGGTGAGCGATTGGATGAAAGCAACGAGGTATCCTTTCTCATCACCGGTGAGTTGCAAAGAGTCGGATGGCAGTGTTTGGTTGGGGACATGCAATCCTTTACCGGCACCACCACCCCGATTGTAAAATTCGATTACATCATCCAGTGTCTTAAATACGCCATTGTGCATATAAGGTTGTGTTTGTGCCGCATTGCGGATGGTACCTGTGCGGAATGCATTCATGGTTTCGGTTGCAGGATTCACCACATACCTTCCTTTATCCTCACTTAAAGAAGCATAGTCGGGTGAGGCGGGTACTCCAATTACCTCAAATTCGGAACCGATGTACGGAGGTTTTACACCATTAAACTGGGGCACAAAATGACCGGTAGCGCATTGAGCCTTTCCCATAAACAGGTTAAATCCTTTTTGTGCGTCAGGTGTAAGCTGTTCGTGTTTATTCATTGCCTCATCAAAAGGTGAATCAAACTTGCTGAATTTTCCATAATAGAAAGTGATAGCTGATCCGATATGTTCCAGTGTTACTTCTTTTTCCTGTGGAGTATATTTAAGGAGTTTGGAAAACACCTTTGCATATTCTTTACAGCTCATTACTTTTCGTACCACATCCTCTTCTGTACTTCCCATTTCGAGAGCATTGGTGATTACACCTTTGGTTTGACCAAGCAAAGAGTAATGATTTCCATCGGCCATTAACAAGTGATTGTATTGTGCATTCAGCAGGGAAGGAGTGTTGCGTTTCAGCGTTCCCTCATGGTTAAACTGAAAGGAAGTAGCAACACTGGTGTCGGTAAAATACTGATTGGGATTGTGACATGAAACACAGCTGCGTTGGTTGTTCTGCGATAAAATAGGATCATAAAAAAGTTGTTTTCCTACTTTTTCAAGCTCTACTAAACTTACCGAGTCCGTGAGTCGAATGAAAATTCCTTTGGGGTTTTGGCTGTTGTATAATAATTTGGAAAAAATGGATGAAGCTTGTTTGTTGAGCGCATAATCCAACAGGTTTTTGCTGCTGGCTCTATAGGTTATAATATGTTGCTGGTTGAGTGTATACAATGGATTGATAAACTCTCTGATGAAAGTATAATGATCAAATGTTTCAGCCGAAGCCGGTTGTGCATTGGCAAAGTTGATGGTTTGTGTGTATAGTTCAAGGTATGAAGGGGAGAGTGGTGTTTCGGGGAAAGAGCTGTTAAACTGCTTATAGGTTACCAGCATATCTGTCAGCATTAACCGTAGTTCGGGAACAATGGCTGAGGCATCTGGACAATCAAATCCCGTAGTGTAAATGGCAGCCAGATTTAATAAGAATAAGCGGTTGCAAAAATAGAAATGATGAAAGGATTGAAGTTCGTGTGTGATGGAGTCAACGGTATAGCCATCGGTTGCAGTTTTGGCCTGCTGCACCAAATCCAGTAATACCGATTTATCAGGATGTTCTTCTTCGAGGTATTGGTATGCAAGGGTAAATCCCGCGCCTTCACGTTTGTAAGGCTTTTCAAATTTCTCGAAAACCTCCGTTTCCCATTCCACTGGTAAAGGACCGTTAATTTTTTTGTGAGATAAAGTATTGAGGTACCTTAACCAAAAGTCTGCAGGTTTAAGCATATTCCGTGTTGCTTGAAGCTGTTCCCTGATCCGTTGTTTATCTCTTTCAAGCGAAAGGTCGCTTTGGTAGATAAGGTCTGTAAGTTGAATTTCCTGTTGTTGCAGCAATTCGATCTTGTTCAGAAAGTGTTGTGCATAGGTATTCTCATGAGTGTTTATAGAAAACGAACATAGGGTAGTGGCTGCACAAATAAGGAAAAATAGGGCAACGATATTGTGTTTGCTAAGACGTTTCATGGATGTAGGATTAAGTTAATCGTTACTGAGTTATTAGTGAGAAGTAGTTGTGTAAAGGACTTCTTCATAAATTCAACCCCTTATTTCATTTAATAAACCTGATATCAGTTTTAAATACAAAAACGGGAAGCGATAGCGCCTTCCCGTTTTTGAAACATTGAAAAAATAAGATTAGTGAATCACGACAAGTTTGGTTTGATCCGATTTGCCATTTGAACTCAGGGTTACAAAGTATATTCCATCTGTTACTCCTGCAGTTGGCAATTCAATTTCATTTACACCGGCAACACCATTCATGTTGATGCTGTGTACTACTTCTTTACCTTGTAAATCAGTAACCGAAATATGAAGTTGTTCTGCACTCTGCAAAGTGAATGACAAATTACTGTTACCGTTTGTCGGGTTCGGGTACAACTTGATGAAGGCATTTAAGTTTACTTCATTCAGACCAACTGCTTTTTTGCGCACCACCAACAGATTAAATGTTTGTGAAGATTGCAATGAGTCATTTGGCTCGTATGCACGTACCGTCCATTTTAAGGTAACCGAATCTCCATCAACAACCGCCTTAGCTGCAACAATTGCATCAATCGCTCCTGTTGTTAACGAAAGTTTGGTATCCGTTCCACCATTATCAGCCATCATAACCGACCATGGAGCTGTGAAGTTTCCTGCAGCGTTATCAAGGAACCATTTGTAGGTGGCACCTGTGGCCGAAGCCGACCAGGTAACCAAAACAGGAGTGGTTTCGTTTTGTTCAACTTCCAGTCTGGTATTATTGGCAGGAGCTGTTAACACAAAAGCTTGCAGGGTACGTTTACGAACCGCATTGATCATAAAATCCTGTGAAGCTTTCAATGAATCTCCATTGAGCTTGTAAGCATAAACAGTCCATTTTACTTGTGTAGAATCGCCTTTTTTGATGGTAAGGGAAGCAAGGATTGCATCCATAGCACCAGATGTTAATGTCAATACGCTATCGTTACCTGTATTATTTGACGCAAGTCTCAGGATAGGTGAACTGAAGCTACCAGCCGGAGTTGTTGCCAACCACATGTATTTAACCGCATTCGCTGATTTTGTCCAGGTGATGTTGATAGCAGTTGTGCTGTTTTGTTCTACTTCTACACGTGCATTGTTTGCTGGAGTAAGAAGGTTAAATGCACCCAGTGCTATAATCGGTTTCTCACGTACTACCCAAAGGTTGTTCGACTGAGCTGCCATCATTGAGTCATTTCCAAGGTAAGCAAAAGCTGTCCATTTTAACAACACCGAATCACCTTTCACAATTCCTTTTGATCCGGCTAATGTATCAAACTGGCTGTAGGTATAGTTGAATGAAGTGTCAGCGCTGATACCGTTTGCCCATGGTGTGGTGTAGTTACCTGCCGAAGCTGTAATGAACCATTTGTGTGAAGTTGCATTCAGTGATTTATTCCATTTGAATCCAACAGAAGCACCACTAGCTGCTGAGGTTAGAATCTTAGTATTGGTTACCGGAGTCACCAGGTTAAACGGAGTGAGTTGTGGTATGATTTCTTTTTTGCGTACACCTTGTAACTGGTATCCTAATGTACATCCGTTTGCAGGCGATGAACAGAATTGGATCAATGTTCCTTCGAATGTAAACTGACCTGCCGGAATAGCGGTTGCAGGAGCATCATCTATTTCTGTATCGAGTGCGGATATTACACGGAGTAACAATGTATCACCCGTTGTGCTTCCATCCCATACCGTATAGTTTGTGCTGGCTGCAAAGTTTCCTGTTGAAGCTGTTCTTAAGTTCACCACACGCACAAGTTTGCTTTCATATTGTTCACCACCGGCATTGAGTTGTTTTAAGGTAACAACAACAGGAGCAGGTAAAGCAACATTTGAGGCAAGTTTGGTTACACGGCTGTTTTCGCGATACGAACCTGTTTGCAATTGAATTTGTGCATAGTTGTTAAAGTCTCCTCTTCCACCAACTACCTCAACACTGTCACCTTCTTTTAGTCCACCTGATGTAATGGAATCAACCATGTTACCCGATGCCTGACGAACACCAATGGCACCAGTTCCATCCTGGATGTAAATAAAGCGACCCCATGTGCGGGTTACAACACCTCTTACCTTTACGGTATCTGTAGTTAAGGCTCTGGCCTGTGCAATCGTTTTTAATGGAATACCATTGGCAGTAGCAGGGTTAAACTGTCTCAATAATTGTCCGCCTTCAACCAGTTCACCCGGTTGAACATAATGAGCCTGATCAACCACGATAAAGTTACCTGCACCCAAAATATCTTCCATATCAATGATACCTGAAACTTCTTCATCCTGGGTTAAATAGTTGGCACCACCGGAAATGAAACGAGTCGAATCATGTGAAGCTAACAGGTCTAGTTTATCTGTAGCAATGGTGTATTGCCATGTTTTAGATAAATGTACCTGGTTACCCGGATCTTCCTGAATCAATACATGACCGTATTTGTCGATGGTAATATTGTCCATCATTTTCGGCCCTTCAGTACCATCAAGCAAAGCAGTGATTGTACCGCCTAATTCAGGATTGGCAATATCTGTAAAGTGAAGTTTCCACAAACGGCTCGGGCTGGTGAATGCATTTGTAGTAACAAAATATAACTCGTTAGGATTAGCAGGGTCCCATGCACCATCTTCAGGGCGAAGGAATGTAGTTACACCTAAGTTATTGCTTCGGGTATTTAATGAAGCACCGGTAGAGTCTTTTACAAAACCTAAATCCACCATGGTAAACGGAGAATTGGGAGCAGGGAAACTGGCAGAAACTTCGGTAGCTAAACCTGTAACGGCTACACCGAATAATTTACCATTTGTTAAACCGGCTTTAGCCACATCCGAACCTGTATTTGTTTTGGTACCTACGTAAATGTAAACCTGTCCCGGAGTAGAATCATCAAATCCGGCAACGATTGTTTTATCACTAGGAGCAGGAGCAGCAACCGCATTTTCCCATGAGAATTTACCCAAAGCAGGAAGCTCATAAGTAGTCCCGGCATTTGCACCTGTAGCAATATGTGCGAAAGCACGTCCTTCATTGCCACTTTCTTCACCGTTCATAAAGATACGTTCTTGTGTACCCAATCCGGTTTTAGCATTAAAGAAAGCAGAAACAGCAGGAAGGTCTGCAGAACAGAAACGGTTGAATGCAGAAAGTGAAGAAGCATTAACTGAATCTAATAAGTTGAATGATTGAGTCGCAACATTCCAAACGTTCACCCGTTTGATCAAGTCGCTACCTGCAACAACGGTAAGGTCGCTTTTGTTAATGGTCCATTTGGAAACGAAGGCACCTTTAGAACCATGAGCACGGATCACACCAACCGTATTACCCATTTCGTGGTTCATTAATAAAGTGAATGTACCATTTCCATTATCATATGCACCTAAACCATCACCCAAACCGGCCATTTTGTAGCTGCTTGTACCATCACCAACTGTTAATATAGAATTAAATTTAACACCCGGAGCAGCCGGAGTTAAATAAGGCGATTGTGACGAACTGGCTAATGCACCGGCTGCACCATTTGCAGTAGCAGGGTTAAACTGTCTCAATAATTGTCCGCCTTCAACCAGTTCACCCGGTTGAACATAATGAGCCTGATCAACCACGATAAAGTTACCTGCACCCAAAATATCTTCCATATCAATGATACCTGAAACTTCTTCATCCTGGGTTAAATAGTTGGCACCACCGGAAATGAAACGAGTCGAATCATGTGAAGCTAACAGGTCTAGTTTATCTGTAGCAATGGTGTATTGCCATGTTTTAGATAAATGTACCTGGTTACCCGGATCTTCCTGAATCAATACATGACCGTATTTGTCGATGGTAATATTGTCCATCATTTTCGGCCCTTCAGTACCATCAAGCAAAGCAGTGATTGTACCGCCTAATTCAGGATTGGCAATATCTGTAAAGTGAAGTTTCCACAAACGGCTCGGGCTGGTGAATGCATTTGTAGTAACAAAATATAACTCGTTAGGATTAGCAGGGTCCCATGCACCATCTTCAGGGCGAAGGAATGTAGTTACACCTAAGTTATTGCTTCGGGTATTTAATGAAGCACCGGTAGAGTCTTTTACAAAACCTAAATCCACCATGGTAAACGGAGAATTGGGAGCAGGGAAACTGGCAGAAACTTCGGTAGCTAAACCTGTAACGGCTACACCGAATAATTTACCATTTGTTAAACCGGCTTTAGCCACATCCGAACCTGTATTTGTTTTGGTACCTACGTAAATGTAAACCTGTCCCGGAGTAGAATCATCAAATCCGGCAACGATTGTTTTATCACTAGGAGCAGGAGCAGCAACCGCATTTTCCCATGAGAATTTACCCAAAGCAGGAAGCTCATAAGTAGTCCCGGCATTTGCACCTGTAGCAATATGTGCGAAAGCACGTCCTTCATTGCCACTTTCTTCACCGTTCATAAAGATACGTTCTTGTGTACCCAATCCGGTTTTAGCATTAAAGAAAGCAGAAACAGCAGGAAGGTCTGCAGAACAGAAACGGTTGAATGCAGAAAGTGAAGAAGCATTAACTGAATCTAATAAGTTGAATGATTGAGTCGCAACATTCCAAACGTTCACCCGTTTGATCAAGTCGCTACCTGCAACAACGGTAAGGTCGCTTTTGTTAATGGTCCATTTGGAAACGAAGGCACCTTTAGAACCATGAGCACGGATCACACCAACCGTATTACCCATTTCGTGGTTCATTAATAAAGTGAATGTACCATTTCCATTATCATATGCACCTAAACCATCACCCAACCCGGCCATTTTGTATCCATTGATATTATCACCAACGGTAAGCATCGAGTTAAATTTAACACCCGGAGCAGCTGAAGTTAAATAAGGTGATTGAGACGATACTAATGAAATAGCCGGAGTATAGTTAGCAAGTTTTCTGACACCGCTTAAACGGTAGGTAATCACATGACTGATGTTTCCGGTTGCTGTTGCAATACCATTTGCAGCAGCCGACTTTTGGCCAAAATCATTATCATTTCCAATGGCAATGGTACTATCATTCATAATCGCCAAACCTTCAGCTTTATCTAAAACTGCAGGCCAGCCACTTGCTAATAGATCAATCACCAATTTTTTGGTTACGGCTTTGATACCATTGTTTGCAAGACCTGTTGAGTCAACCAAACCTTCGAGTGTTACACTACCATATAAACCGGAGTGAACAGCGGTAGCCTGGTTGATATTGATCTCATATAAACGCTTGATATCAGATGTGCCACGTGCCGCTGCTTCCAATACTAAGAAAGTACTGTCGTTAATGGCAGCCATATCTCCGATTTTCCAATCGCTCATTCTGATTTGATTGGCACCGGCTGCACCGATGATACCATCATTCAGGTAAGCGATCATACGTTGAGTACCTGTAGCGGGATCAATTTCGAGGATACGGTGAACTCTTGAATTATCACCAACAGCAGCTGTTGGATATAAGATACCGCTTTGGATCATTGCATAAATTTTTCCGTTAGGAGCAATCGAAATGCCTTCGAATCCACGGTTGTTTTTGCGGTATTTAAATACTGTGTCAATTTGAACGTCTACAGATTGTGTTCCGGCTAAGTTTGCATATGGTGTGTATCTTTTAATGAGTACACCATTCGGGTCAAGTTTCCAGATTGTAGCTCCACCTTCTTCACATAACCAGAAGTTACCGTTTTTGTCAACTACCAATCCCTCAGGATCAATACCAAATGTATCTTTAGGTGTGGTTTTTAAATTGAAATTCGCACAATCCAATACCGTATCGGTTGACGCAATTTCGGTTGCTGTACTTCCTAAACCGGTTGGGTTAATAATACCTGAAGCACCTGTTCCTTTGGGACGTTTGATGGTAATACTTTGTAAGATATGAATCGAATCACCTGCAATACGGATGCGGTGAATCTTCGGAGAATAAGATGGAAATGCGTACATTTTATCGTAAGTAGGACGGCAACTTGCAGTGTTGGCATTAGCACAATCAATGTTTACACCTCTGTCCGAGCATGTCCAGAATTCGGTTCCGTTTGTATTGGGAATAGGGAACAATGTAGAGAAGCCTGCCTCCCTGTAATTGATTCCTTGAAACGTTCCGATTGGAGCAGAGGTATTGTTTTTATAATCCTGTAATTTGGTAATTCCATCGGTTTCCGGTGTGTTCACAGAATAGAATGCAACTGTTGAACTTACCTCGTTCGAAAGCATAATCATATTTTGACCAGTCGGACTTTCGGCAGCAGGAATAAATACGATTCCTTCAGGTCCTAAATCACCTACGGTAGCCAGGTTCGTTTGATTTGGTGTTACGCTAAAATCTCTTGTATTGATGTATTGAACAAAATAAGGGGCAGTAGGGATAGTGATATTGTAGATCATGATCCCGCCAATTCTTTCCAAGGCAACGAATGCATAAGTACTATCTTTGATTTTACCTATAGTTACGGATTCGGGTTCAGGCCCTTTGTTATCACTTCTGTCATCAAGAGCATTGGTAGTATGTCCGGTGTTAAAATTGGCCGGAAACATTGCAAGTGTTTTGCGTTCAAATTCATCTTTGCTATCCCACACCAATGCTCCTGTTGTTGCATTCCAGATGCTGAAACCACGTCCGCCAAAAGTGAAGATACTATCAAATTTACCGTCATTGTTAAAGTCACCGAAACGGTTGGTAACATTCAAACGACCTAAAGCCGCATTAGCTTTTAATGCTGCAACATTGGCAGCACCACCAAATTTTACGGTATCCAACACATAAGTAACGTCACTCAAACGAACCTCTTCATTGTTTGCAGCTCCCCAATCAGCACGTGCATCACCTTCATTTGCAGTAATAAAATAGTTTTGTCCGCCTACATTATATGATGAGATTCCATCAGGTAAAAACAAGCCAAATACGGGCAGGTTTACGATATTAGCCAATGCAGTATTACCGGCACCATCTCTATCAGATGGATCTAACCCATTACCAACTAGATTGTGATTTTTAAATCCTAATGGTAATAGACTTGTAACGGTTGCAGTATTAATATTCACTACAGCAACACTGTTGTTTTCCTGGCAGGTAACCCAGGCTGTTGTGCCATCATTTGAAATAGAAATGTATTCAGGTTCCATATCTTCAGCAACAGTAGAGTTGCGCAAAAATACGCCACCAGACTGAATACGTCCGTAAATACGGATGCGGGAGTCGAGTACTGTAGGAGCGTTATATGCCGTGAACCCGGCAGTTTGAACATTTGCTTGTGTTAAAGAAGCAGCGCCACCGGTAAGGGTAATAATGGAGATTGAACCTTCCGGGTCTATGGTGTAGTCCAGATTAGGTTCGCCTTCATTCGCTACTAAAAGTTTGGAACCATCCGGTGTAAATACAATATTATCGGCATTTGCACCTGCTTTTACCTTGCTGATAAAGTTTCCGTTGATGTCCATGAAAACAATACTGCTCGGATTTGTTTTCCCGTTTGAATCGATAACAGCGACAGCCACCAGTCCATTTTTGCAAGCAACCGAAGTCAGATCAATACCATAAGGTTTAATCGAAATTTTGGAGATTTGAACGGGAAGAGCGGGATTGCTCACGTTTACAATCCGAAGTGAACTGTCGGGTCCGTTAATAACAAACATACGCTTAGAGGTTGGGTCGAATGCTGTAATTTCAGCAGCGCCTCCTGCAGAGGTGTAGTTACCGATTGAGTAACGGCCAATAAATTTGGCATTGATTTGTGCTTTAGCTCCGATCTGCAATAGCAGGAGAGCGCAAACACTGAAGAAAGAATAGGTTAAATGTTTTTTCATAACACATTAAATGTTTGAGACAAATGACGAACAGCGATGTTGTCAAATGGTATCAAATGCGTTAAGAAAATGTGATGGAATGGTTAGTTAAATACAAATTACAACCATTTCGGGGAAAGTATTATTGAAGATGTGCAGTTGAATCTTTCAGTGCTCTTTTGGTTTCTTTGGCCCAGTTAATCAATGTCGTTTGTTGTTCAGGTGATAACACCGCATCGGTATGGATCAGTGTATAAGAAGATAAGGGCATTTCATGTTCTTCTATCATCTCCACCATTTCATCCAGTTTGTGCAACTGACGTTTCTTTTTGTATGTGGCAAATTCTGAAAAGTTCAATTCGTGTTTGCCTTCATCCACATGGTGATCCAACCATAATCTTACAGGTTGAATATTGCTGTACCATGGATAGCTGGTAGCATTACTATGGCAGTCGCTGCAACTGGTATGCAGGATGTGTTGAATTGAATCCGGCATTATAACCAAAGTCGAAATATGATTAGGTCCTAATTCATTGCCGGTATTTTTATCCCCCGGGACGAATTGAATAAGTAACAGTATCGCCAGTAAACCCAGCCCTATATTTTTGAGTGTTAGTTTTTTCATTGTACTTATTAGTTATAAGTTAATAGGTTATTGGGTTATTGGATTTTCTCTATTTCATCCATATTCTATCTTCTATTCTCTAACCTCTATCGTCCATTCGACACCAAACACATATTGCTGATCTTGTACAACAAACGAGCACCAACATTTGCATCCCACTCATCTTCGCCCGGTGATACTTCATTGATATCAAATCCAATGATTTGTTTTTTCGATTCCACTAATTTTTGAACAAGGTATACCACTTGCTCAAACTCAAATCCACCTGGTACAGGAGTTCCGGTGTTCGGACATAATTTAGGATCAAGCCCGTCAATATCTACACTCAGGTAAATTTTATCGGGTAAGGTTGCTATAATTTGGTTGCAAATGTCTTTCCATGTTTTACCTTCATATTGTTGGTGTTTAATATCGGCATCAAAAAAGGTGTGAATGCGGTCGGATGAATCAATCAGTTTTTTTTCATCTTCACAATAATCTCTGATTCCCACTTGCACCAGTTTGCTCACTTGTGGGATTTTTAACGCATTAAACATGATGGAAGCATGAGAAAATTCGAATCCTTCATAAGCATCACGTAAATCGGCATGTGCATCTATTTGCAGAATGGCGTACGATTCATTTTTATCGGCAAGTGCCTGCATCAAACCAAGAGGAGTACTATGGTCACCTCCCAAGAGTGCAACTATTTTGTTTTTATTAAGGAGTTTGTTTGCTTCTTTTTTGATGTGATTGTTTAACTCCTTGCATGATCTATCAATTTCTTTTTTGATAGCTTTCATCTCACTGTTTTTTGCAGCAGTTTTTCCCTGAGCATACATATCAATATACTTCTCTGCTTTTTTGCGCAATTTTTTATTGGTCGATTTTATTTCGGTATTCACTTCCTGCATTGCCACGCCCAGTTTCCAGGCGTCTTTTACAAACGGGTCGTATAAGTCAACCTGATAAGATGCATCATAAACAGCTTCCGGACCTTTTGCCGTACCTGCACTATATGAAACGGTTACTTCCCATGGCACAGGAATAATTACCAAATTGGCTTCCGAAGGAGAAAAAGGTAAGCCAAAAATATTATTATCTGCGTTTCCGATATCGTTCGGATTAAAATCAGCGATGGATGGTTTTTTGCTCATAATTGGATGGAATCTAAATTGGACTGCAAGTATACTATATGAATTGAAGGAGACAATACGTAACTATTATTTTACAAGAGAAAATACATACAAACACTCGAGAGCAATTTGCATGGAGCGTTTATCGTATGTAATATCTTGTTCGGCTGTATTGTCTGCAACCTTCGGATCGTTATAGGTTGTACCGATGCGCAACTCCACTCCCGGAATGAACGGACAATTTTGTTCTGCATCACTGCAGGTCATAATGGCCGCAAAGTGTTGTTGCGGATTAGCAGTGTCATCGTAAACTTTGGAGAAACAAATTGAGTACAAATGATCAGCATAGGCCACGGTGTACATTGGGTTGGATGATTGACCGTCATCACTTATGTTAAAACCGGTTCGTTTAAGGGAGTTGATGGCATTGATGTTAAATGCTGTGGCTTCTGTTCCTCCGGAAAAGGTGAATATGTTGGGAATATTATAATAAGAGCCCGCAACAGCAGCCCATATTTGTCCGAAATGACTTCTGCGGGAGTTGTGAGTACATACGTATACTAAGTTAACGGCTTCTCCACGATCTTTTTTTAGTTGAATGTATGAACTTATTTTTGACAAGAGCAGTTTGCGTTCTTCAGGAATGGTGTCAAATGATGCTGTGAGGGTATCGCAAAATTGTTGAATAGTTGAAAACATGGTTACTTGAAATTACTTGGTGAAAAAAGATTGTTTTTTGAGTGCAAATTGCACAAGCAGAATAAGAATGGGGACTTCAATTAGAGGTCCGATAACAGCAGCGAAAGCAGCACCGGAGTTAATGCCGAAGATTGCAATGGCAACTGCAATTCCCAACTCGAAATTGTTGCTGCCTGCTGTAAATGAAATGGTGGTAGTCTCTTTATAATTGCCGCCCATTTTCTTAATAAGATAGAAGGTGCTCAAAAACATAAATAGGAAAAAGATGGTGAGTGGAATGGCAATTTTTATTACATCAAATGGAATAGAAATAATCATATCACCTTTGAGACTAAACATGACAATGATTGTAAATAGCAACGCCACAAGCGTAAGTGGACTGATTGCAGGAATAAATTTACGGTTAAACCAATCAGCACCTTTGAACTTAATTAAAACATACCTGGAAATCATTCCACCAAAAAAGGGAATACCCAAGTAAATAAAAACGCTGTGTGCAATTTCGCCAATACCAATATTGATCTCGTAACCTTGTATACCAATTAATGT
The DNA here is from genome assembly GCA_040387195.1 of Bacteroidota bacterium. Lineage (GTDB taxonomy): Bacteria > Bacteroidota > Bacteroidia > UKL13-3 > UKL13-3 > UKL13-3. The sequence goes on along the minus strand of JAZKEF010000012.1, from coordinate 189,350 downwards.
TGGAACAAAGGTTACATAAAACCATGCATAGCTACTGTAAAACAGGATTTGCATCACGCTGTTAAGTGCTACCATACCGGCACACAATTCATTATCACCTTTGGCAAGATCGTTCCAGACCAACACCATTGCAATGCAAGGAGCCAAACCTATTAAAAGCATCCCCGCCATATAATCAGGATTGTTCCGCATAAACAAGTAAGCAAGTAGAAACATTAATGCGGGACCAACAATCCAACTTTGTACCATTCCAATTAGTAAGATTTTAGGATGTTTTAAAATTTTACCAATCTCTTCATATTTCACTTTTGCAAGGGGGGGGTACATCATTACGATGAGTCCGGCAGCCAGCAACATATTGGTACTACCATTTTGAAAGCCATTTAAGGCATCTTTGGAAGAAGGAATAAAGTATCCGATACCCACTCCTAGGAGCATAGCAAGGAAAATCCATAAGGTTAAAAAGCGATCAAGGAATGCAAGTCGTTTGTTCATGGTTGGTGCATGTAAGTTGATAAGGTATTTGTTGATAATGTTAATGAGGCTCTGTGAATAGAAGGTTGCGGGTTATTCGGGTTGCGAGTTAAACTGTTGTTTAGGTACTGTGTTATTTTTTCCTTTTTTTGACAGAAGTATTCATTATTAAAATTTAGTTCGATTCCGAGCTATTGAGACAAACGTTGAGATTTTGTCTTTTATTCCATATTAGTAGCCTGCTGCTTATTATCTCGTTGCTTACTTTTCTTAATTTCGAGACCCCGTGTACATATGCGCCAACAGCTAAAAGCTTCCCCAATCACTTTATCAACCCTGCATCAGCAACAAGTCCCACCGGGGGCACAAGCCGTATTATTCACAACAGTTAAGTCAGCTAAATTGACTTTTAATTTCTCGGGTGGAATTCCACATTTATCAGTGGCTAAGCAGTTGGTCATTTTTGAGGTAAGCTCGAAGTTGTTTCCATTAAAATGCAATCCATATTTTCCAATTGTATCCGACTGGTATTCTACTTCAACCTCATTGTCTTCAATACCCAATACTCTCTCAGAAAGTTGAATAATATTGAATAGTTTTTGTGGAGCCAAACGATGGTCAAAATCATTGGCTTCCCATAACTGAAAACTTACAACTTTTTCTTCACGAACAGTTCCTCCACAATCGATAAAGTTCTTGGTAACCATTCCTACTTCAGTAACATGGAAGTGTGCAGGAATGGTTGTCCCATTCGGTAGTTTGAATTGTAGTTCATTTAATGAAGGAAGTATTTTTTTGATGTCAGATAATTTCATGCTATTCGGTTATAAAAGTGAATATGTTTATCAATGATGAATGGGTTGATTGATAATTGGGGAGCTAACCACACAAAGCCAATCAGCAACAGGTATTAGCGGGCCGCAGAGCCATTAAATCGTTGGTCATTTTGTTAAAGTCTGCCATATATTGTTCCAGTACTTCCCAATTGATGCAGTAGCAGGATTTGGGTCCGTTTAGTGTTCCTTGAATCAATCCCATATTTTTTAATTCTTTGAGGTGCTGCGAAACGGTTGATTGCGCGAGTGGAAGTACTTCTACAATTTCGCCACAGATACATTCTTCTCGTTCGGCCAGTGTTTTTAATATGGCAATACGTGCCGGATGTCCGAGTGTGCGTGCAAAATCCGACAAACTGATTTCATCAGTTAAAAATTCACCCTTTTTGTTGATAGCCACGCCTTAAATATATATCGCAAATATACGATTAATGATGAAAATGACAAGTCGGATTTTACATTCGTACAAGGGGAGTTCAAAAAAATGAAAATGAATGAAGACTATAAATTGAATTGTGGGGTTACTAATTTTGAGCAGTTATCACAAATTTGTAGACGTAACCGAAGCTATCGGAACAAAAAATAATAGAAGAGGAAATGCACAAAGGAAGAAGTAGGCAAAGGGAAAGTAAGCAATAGGCAACGAAAATGTGGAATAGGAGCAGGGGTGGCTGAGTTGTCCGATAGCTATCGGACGAAGACAACCCGCAGCTTTCAGTCAACTTAACTTACGATTGTTGCCCTGCTAATAAATACATCACTGCCATTCTCGTAGCTACACCATTCTCCACCTGATCAAGTATAATGGCATTTTTAGAATCGGCTACATCGCTTGTGATTTCAACTCCGCGGTTAATTGGGCCCGGATGCATGATGACAATTTCTTTGTCAAGACTGTCAAGACGAGTTTTGTCGAGTCCATACAACATGCTGTATTCGCGCAGTGATGGGAAATATTTGATATCCTGACGTTCGAGTTGTATGCGTAACATATTGGCTACATCGCACCATTGCAGTGCTTTCATCAAATCGTGTTCAACTTTTACACCTAGACTTTCAATGTATTTTGGAATAAGTGTTGTTGGTCCGCACACCATTACTTCGGCCCCCAGTTTTTGCAGGCAATAGATATTCGATAAAGCAACCCGTGAGTGGAGGATATCTCCGACAATCACAACCTTTTTTCCTATTACACTTCCCAGCTTCTCGCGGATGGAGTAGGCGTCCAATAATGCTTGCGTAGGATGCTCGTGTGTTCCGTCACCGGCATTGATGATTTGCGCATCAATATGCTTGGCAAGAAAAATGCAGGCACCGGGAGCAGGGTGGCGCATCACCACCATATCCACTTTCATGCTCAGTATGTTTTTAACGGTATCTATTAAGGTTTCACCTTTGGATACCGATGAAGAAGAAGCAGAGAAATTAACGATATCTGCGCTCAATCGTTTTTGTGCAAGCTCAAATGAAATACGGGTACGGGTGGAATTTTCGAAGAAAATATTGGCTACCGTTATATCGCGCAACGATGGAACTTTTTTAATCGGTCGGTTAATGATAGCCTTAAAATTATCGGCTGTTTCAAATACCAATTCAATGTCGTCTCTGGTGAGATCCTTAATTCCAAGTAAATGTCGTTGACTGAATTTTTTCATGTGTTGGCGGTTAGCTTTTGGCAATTGGCTTTTAGCTGTTGGCTTTTTTACTTCTTGTTATATTTTATCAACACGATACATCGGTTGACTACATTCCTTCATTCGCACATCGTCCCATCATTTCATGTAGTGCGATAAATCGCATACCTACCCGGTTATATTCGAATTTCGTGCTTTATAATTCTAAATTTTTTCATCATTTGCACATTTTCAAATCTGCGCATCTGCACATTAATTCGTGACAATATGCACCGCGTCATTCTTCGATGTTTCTTTCCATTCTACCTTCACTTTATCATTCGCTCTCGAATCAACCGCCATGCCAACATAATCGGGTTGTATCGGCAAGTGTCTGCTAAATCTTCTGTCAATCAGCACAAGCAATTCTACTTTGGTGGGGCGACCAAAATCTGTTAAAGCATCCAGTGCTGCGCGAATGGTTCTACCTGTATAAAGCACATCATCAATCAACACAATTTGTTTGTCCTGAACGCTGAAGTCCATTTTTAATTCGCTTGGAATAATTTGCTCGTTGCCCCTGCGAAAATCATCGCGGTAAAAAGCAATATCAAGTTCTCCGTAAAGTATTTTTGATGTGTTCAGAATTTCACTGATGCGGGCATGGATTCTACGTGAAAGGTAAATGCCACGCGGCTGCAAACCAATTAATGCGGTTTCGGAAAAGTCGCCATGCTTTTCTATAAGTTCGAAACACAAGCGGTCAAGCGTGATATCGAATTGTTTTTTTTCGAGAATTACTTTTCCGTTCATTGGTTCGTCTCTTTCAAGTTTACCCATTCTACTTTGCCATTACGCAAAACAGGCACTAAAGGATTTTCGGATGCTTTAATTTTAGCAAGGGCTTTTTGGACACCAAGTTTAACACCAGCATCTATCTTAGCAATTAATAATTCAACTTCTTTATTACTTAACATAACTTTTGAGTTGTTTAAAGGAGTCTGCGTTAATGATTTCAATTTCATTAGACCCGAGCCCCTTTGCAATCAATTCCGGATGAGTATTTGAGTTATCGAATATCGTCCAAACGTTGCACAAATGTATGAAATCATTGAATAGGTTGTTTATACCTCTTATATATCTGCGATTAATTACTTCAGTTGGGATATTATGCCCCCCTTGTTTGACCCTTGTAGCAACACGTGATTTTGCAAGTTCAGGGCTCTGTAACCAAAAAAACAATAGCGTAACATGATAACCTTTTGATTGAGCGTATTTAACCAAATCGATATAGGATCGGGTGGCTAAAGTAGTTTCAAAGGCAAAACTCTGCTTTTCATTGATGAGTTGTTGGATTCTTTCGAGCATAATTCGGCCCGCCTGAAAGGCAACCGACTCAACATTAAAAGGGGAAATTCCGGCAGCAATCGCATCGGCATTAATAAACTCACGAATGTGTAATACATCCGGCAAAATAGTCATACTCGCAGTGGTTTTGCCTGCTCCGTTAGGTCCTGCTATAATGTATAAATCGGGCATTTATTTTGTTTCAGCCAATGCTAATATATGATCAAACTCTTCAGGTCTCACCACACCAACACTTAACCTGCCCAATCTTACCAGATCCATCTGTTGTAATTTCTTATCCGCTTTAATTTGTTCCAATGTAACAGGCTTCTTCAGCTTTTTAAAGGGTTTTAACTCCACCACACTCCAATCTCCTTCTGTTGCCGTTGGGTCAGGGTAAAACTCTTTGGAAACCTTTGCAATGCCCACAATTTCCAAACCCTCATTGCTGTGGTACCAAAATACCAGGTCGCCTTTTTTCATGGCCCGCATGTTATTACGTGCCGCATAATTGCGTACACCGTCCCATACGGTTTGTTTGTCTTTGTTAAACTGCTCCCAACTGTATTTATAGGGTTCCGATTTTACCAGAAAATAATTCATGATTCAAGTATACTTCTTTTTTGAATAATTCAATTTGACGGATAGCTCAGAATAGCGCAAAAAAAATCCCGACCAATTTGGCCGGGATTTTATAAATATTCAAAAGATCAACGATTAGTTGTTATCGTTTCCTTTTTCCAATTGAGCTTTCAACGCTGCTAAACCTTCTACGTCAGCAAATGTTGATTTCTCTTGTGATTCGTTAGATTTTTTAACTGCTTTCGTAGTTTTTTCTTTCTCTTCAGTTTTAGCTTTTACTTCTTCAACTTTTTTCACTTCGTTATCTGCTTTCCATACTGATGTATGAGAAACCACGATACGTTTGTTCTCTTTGTTGAATTCGGTTACTTTAAACTCAAGTCCTGAATCTTCTTTCGCAATTGTTTTATCTTCTTTAGTCAATTGTTTGATTGGAGCATAACCTTCTACACCATAAGGTAGAGCGATTGTTGCACTCTTCTCATCTACTTTCATAACAGTTCCGGTATGTACCGATCCTACTGTGAAGATAGTTTCGAAAGTATCCCAAGGATTTTCGTCCAATTGTTTGTGGCCAAGGCTTAATCTGCGATTTTCCATGTCCATTTCCAATACAACTACATCCAATTCCTGGTCTTTTTTCACAAACTCATTCGGATGTTTGATTTTCTTAGTCCAGCTCAAATCTGAAACGTGAACCAATCCGTCAACACCTTCTTCCAATTCAACGAATAAACCGTAGTTGGTCATGTTGCGAACAACACCTTTGTGTTTAGAACCTACAGGGTATTTAGTTGCGATATCAGTCCAAGGATCAGGTTGCAATTGTTTAATGCCTAATGACATTTTACGCTCGTCTTTATCCAACGTCAAAATAACCGCTTCCATTTCGTCACCCAACTTCATGAAGTCTGAAGGGTTACGTAAGTGTTGGCTCCAGCTCATTTCTGAAACGTGAATCAACCCTTCAACACCCGGAGCGATTTCCAGGAATGCACCGTAATCAGCGATGTTTACGATCTTACCTGTTACTTTAGCACCTACCTCAAGGTTGGTGTTTAAGCTATCCCAAGGGTGGGAGCTCAATTGTTTCAAGCCTAAAGAGATACGTTTTTTCTCATCATCGAAATCAAGTACTACTACGTTGATTTTCTCATCCATTTTCAATACTTCTTCCGGATGATTGATACGTCCCCATGAAATATCAGTGATATGCAATAAACCGTCAACACCACCTAAATCGATGAACACACCGAATGAAGTCATGTTTTTAACGGTACCTTCCAATACCTGACCTTTTTCCAATTTAGAAAGGATATCAGATTTTTGAGCTTCGATATCTTCTTCAATCAAAACTTTATGTGAAATAACTACGTTTTTGAACTGGTGATTTACCTTAACCACTTTGAATGGCATGGTTTGTCCCACGTAAATATCGTAGTCCTTAATAGGTTTAGTGTCGATTTGTGAACCGGGTAAGAACGTGTCGATACCCATTACGTCTACTACTAAACCACCTTTTGTGCGGGTTTTAACGTAACCGTTAACGATTTCGTCATTTTCCTGAGCTTTCATGATGTTTTCCCATGCACGTTCGCTCACGGCTTTTTTGCGTGAAAGCACAAGCTGACCATTCATGTCCTCTTTGTTTTCAAGCAATACTTCTACTACATCTCCTACTTTCAAATCCGGAGTGTCGCGGAATTCTGTTCTTTGGATCAAACCATCCGATTTGAATCCGATGTTAAGCACTACTTCTTTTTCGGTGAAACCTACTACGGTAGCTTTAACGATTTCTTTTTCAGCAATCGTACTCAATGTTTTTTCGTACAATCCTGAAAGTGTTTCTTGTTCTGCTGGCGAGTAACGGCTAAAGCCTTCCTTGTCCATGCTCCAGTCAAAGTCAGCTGCTGGTGCTGTTAAGTTGTTGTTAGTTTGTGTCAATTTTTTTGATCTCCTTTCGCTTAAAAAAGCGGGCAAACATACTAAAAATATGTGAATTGCAACAGGTTTTTGTCAAAAAAACAGGACTATTTCTCAGAAAATATGGCTTTTATGTGGGGAACATAATTAAAAGTATCGTTTTGCCATCTTGCGGTGCCTGCCGTATCCCATGGCAAAACCTCCATTTTATGCCAATAACCGGCCTCATACCGGGCGGGAGGAATGTAGGTCCGGTTCAGGATATAGAACTGAATATCAGTATATTTTTGGTGTTTTTTGGAGAGCCAGTACCGCACCACTTTTTCCAGGCCTTCTACCGAGAGGCTATTCCCTTTTTGGATGTAATGGGCGTAAGGCCGGCTTGCCGTTCCGTCAACATGCATATCATTTACCACATTGCCCTTCTCATTTGCATACGGAAAACTAACACTGCTGTGGGTTTCAGGGTCGGTATACCTTACGGCATATACTGTTCGGGTAATGGCAAGTGCATTATCCAAAAACAGTCCGCGCCCGTTAATGCCGAACAACGAACGGGTGAGCCAGGATGGATTGAGTGTTTTGGGAGGTTGGCTATAAGAAACGGGAGCTATGTGGCTCGAAGGCTTACTTACAAGTTTCCGAACCACGTGTCGGGCTGATAAATAACATTGAACCAACGAAAGGAATAACATAAAATGAATGAGCAAACTCCTTTTAAAGCTATAAGTAAGAACCTGTGCGGAGGAAACTTTTCCCAATGAAGGCAAGGCTTGTTTCACCAATTGCTGTATGCCGCGGTATGCACCCGATTGTAGAAACCATGCTACAGGAGCGAAGAAAATATAGGTTTTTAACAACCGGGTAAAAACAGCTGGGGTTGCAAGTGTGATGGATTCATGTGACGGTGATGCTGTTTGCACAAACCGGCTTCTGAAATCGATACTTTTTAAGAATGCCCAGGCTCTCGCGGCAAGCATATTGTTTTCAGGAATGAACACCTCAATTTTTGCTGACGTTTCCAACCTAGCCGATAACCTGTCCCACCAGCTATCAGGGACAAACAATGCATAAAATACGAGTGTTCCCATGGCCTCCATTGGAAAGTGGAAAAACAAACCAATCCCGATATGGAAAACAATTCCCATTACAATAGCAACAGCACGCAATCGTTTGAGGAACAGCATGGCTACAAATAATGTTTCCCATGCCATGGTGATATAGTTAAGTGCCTTTACCGGCCATTCAAAATCGGCTAAGTGTCCCGGGATGGCATTCCACTTAAAAAAAGGAAGGCTCATCGGTATCCACAGGCCAATTCCTTTTTGCCAGATGGGAGAAACTAGTTTGGTAACACCCGAACCGAAATACATAAGCCCAAGCGACAGTGTAATGAAAGAAATATAAACCAATTGGGATGTAAAAACGGGTTGGGTGTTTCCGGTAACAATCCGTTTAAGGGAAGCGTCCACTGAAAAGGTTTTCGAAACAGGTAAAAAGATGCATAGAAAACTCCCGATCAGCAACAGATCATCATAATAGGAAAGTACTCCGCTGCGCCAAAAAAGTTCATAGGAAATCACCACACAAACATAATTGATGATGGAGGCGACACGGCTTCCCATTCCAATCAGCATCAGCAGTGCGCTTAATGTCCAGATGCCCAAAAAGGTATTAAACGGAAAAGGGTTTTTGGTGATGCCTGCTATGGAATCAAAAATCAATCCTTTGTAAACCTGTGTGAAATAAATGGTAAACAGTATATGGGAAAAGAAGAGCACCCTGAACAACGCAAGGCTATTCAGCTTTCGTGGTTTCTCGTTTACATCAATAGCATGGGTAATGCTATTTATCACTTTGTTTATCATACTGGTTGTACAGGGTAAATGCTGCGAGTAAAAATAAGGTTATAAGTGGAGAATGAAAATACCGGTTTATTTTAGGAAGGATATGTTTAACGGCAATGGTTTGCTGACTGAACAGCAGCAGGTACTCAAATACAAAAACTCCTGCAAACAGATATAACGCAGGTTTGAGTAGGTCCTTGGACGAGAAGTTGTATATAATACAGGCGGGGATGATGATAAAAAGCAAACTATACAGATACGCATGTATCCAAAACCAGGGGTAGGTAAGGTGGGATGCGCCAATTGGCAGATAGGACGGATGATTAGGGTTAAGGCAAACAGCCGAAGGAGTATTCAGGTAATCGGGAGTGATGTAATCTTTTCCCAGACTGATGAGTAGCAAGAGTACCAATAATAGATAGCCGTTTCGTTTGGATGGACTCATCGTTTACTGTATTTATTGGCCCACAGCATCCATAATCCAAACACCAGACCGTAAATAAAAAAGATTAAAACATACCGGTGAAAAAGTTCATAATAAGGCGAGCGGTAATAGGCCAGCAATACTAACCAGTATGTGCGGAACAGATTGGCAATATGAATGATGATGAGTCCGATGGAAATGAACAGCAACTTATGCGATATTTTTCCGGGATAGGCAATCATGAAACACATAAACAGGGCAAACAACTCCAGTCCATTGCACGAAGCCCCAACCCGCACCACAGGTTTTACATAAGGAGCAATATAAAGGTAGGCATTTCCCGGTATAGGAGATACTACATAATGCGAGTCATACCCGGTAATGTTCAGCATGAGATTTACACCAACTGTTACCCAATGGGTAATTTGACTGTCGACCCACCCATGTGGTTTGATGAAAAATTCATAGCTTATAAACCAGGCGCCACACAACACTCCTACAATGCATAGAAAACGAATAAGTTGATGCTGCTTGGACATAAAAAAAGGAAGTGTTTTGGTACTTCCTGTCAAATATATTGAGTCTGAAACATTTTACCGTTACTTTTTGGCGTACAGTTTTTTGATTCCGTATCCGATGCCTGCTACCAGTAAAATACCTAACCCTCCATCTACCGGAACGTCCTGAACCTCTTCAAATAAACCGGTATCACCGGGAGGTAAATCCTGAGCATAAGTGCCTGTAAGGGTAAACAGTAACAATATTAGGGATAAATAGTGCTTTTTCATTTCGTCTTTCAGTACAACAAACGTAAAGATTTTTATAGGAATACCACTTACTGTTGAACGAGTAGTGGATTTTGCTATATGAAACCCCATTAACCTATGTTAAGTTAATGAGTATCCCTTAAGGAAGTCTTGTATAGACATACGTTTTTTGCCTTCAAGTTGGATTTCGGTTGTCGAAATAAATCCATCCCGAGTTCTGAATTTCAGGAAGTGCTTGTTATCCGATATCATTTCTCCAGGCGATAAATCTGATTCCTCAAGACTGTATTCGGCTGCATATACTTTGAATATTTTACCGTTAAGACTGGTAATAGCGCCAGGATATGGGGATAGGCCCCTAATTTTATTGTAGAGGTTCAAGCTGGTATCATTCCAGTTTAACATGCAATCGGCCGTGAAAATTTTGGGAGCAATTTTGGTGCTCGAACTTCCCTGTGGAATGGGGGTATAATTGCCGGATTCAATCAACTGTAGACTTGTTACTATAACCGAAGCACCCACTTGCATCAATTTATCGTGCAATTGGCCCGCATTCATACTTTCCGGAATAGCTACCTTTTCACTTAATACCAAATCACCGGTATCAATTTCGTGCTTGAGTAAAAACGTTGATACTCCTGTTTCCGTTTCTCCGTTGATGATAGCCCAGTTGATGGGAGCGGCTCCACGGTAGTTGGGGAGCAGGGAGGCGTGTAGGTTGATGGTACCTTTGGGTGGCATGTTCCACACAACCTCGGGCAACATCCGAAATGCGATTACTACCTGGATATCGGCTTTCAGTTCACGGAGTTGTTCGATAAAGGCAGGGTCCTTTAGTTTCACCGGTTGCAATACCTGGATATGGTGCGCAACCGCAAATTTTTTCACGGCCGACTCCTGCAATTTCATTCCCCTGCCTGCGGGTTTATCGGGAGCAGTTACTACAGCAACCACGTCAAATCCGGCCTGGATAATGGCTTCGAGCGAAGGGACTGAAAAATCGGGAGTACCTAAAAATATAACTTTCAAAACAGTGTTGGGTTAAGGTTAGTCCTTCCAAAGGAAAGGAAATAATAAGTAAGCCAATGCCAGCACAATAAAGTTAATGGCCAGCACCACTAGTAAATCGGGAATGATTAACGAAGTGTCAATGCCATCCATCGCTTTTTTGGATGCTTTAATCAATACCAGCAGCAATGGAATGATAATCGGGAAACTGAGCACAGGCATCAGCAAATGTCCATTTCCGCTTTTGGCTGCAATGGAGGATAATAAGGTGAAGATGCTTGAAAAACCCATACAGCCAAGGATAAGGGTGAGGAAATAGTATCCCGGTGACTGTGCCATATTTCCCAACAGGGTGGTGTACACCAAAAAGCAGATCAGCGCAATGCCAATCATAAAGATGTTGTTATAAATAAGTTTGGCAATGATGATTTGCTGTGGGGAAGCAATGCCATAATAATACAGCGAGCGGCCCCTGCTTTCTCCCATAAAACCTTTGGCTACTGCACTGATGGATGAAAACAATAAGATGATCCAGAACAAGGCATTCCAGGTGGGAGCATTTAATATTTTAACGGCTAAAAAAACCAGGAATACGGAAGATACTACATGTAATAAAATGCCATTAAGGGCATATCTCATACGCCACTCCGAGGTGAGGTCTTTTTTAAGCAATGCAATTACCTGTGCCGTCATGGTTGTTATTTATAGAAATACACAAAGTCGGGGTAGAGTAAATATTTTTTACGGGTTACCCTGAATTGGTTCAATGCAGGTGTCCAGCTTGCTCTTATTTCTGCTTCGGTTTTACCTTCTGTGATTTGTTTGCGCAATTCATCGGTTCCGGCAAGTTTGTCAAAAAAATCGGTGAAGAATGTTGCCTTGGATGTGTCTTCCTGGTATACACTGATTAGCCAATCGAGGTAAATACGTGGTTCGTTTTTGAGAATGGTATTGGCAAATGCACTTACCAGATAGCCGCGGCACAATTTGTTTTTATGTGGAGGGTTTTCGGCTACACCGGGAATGGCTTTTGGGGTGAATGTATAATCTCCGGTGGTGTTTTCGGGTTTGCCAAAACACTCAAAGGGTTTGCCGGTACCACGGCCTAAACTGTAGTTGGTACCTTCAAAAAAACATAAGCTCGGGTACAAGGCAATCGACTCGGATGTTGGAAGATTGGGTGAAGGGTTAACCGGCAGGTCATAACGGTCGTTGTGCGTATATCCTTTCATGGGAATAATGCTGATGTTGCAGGTAATGCCATCTTTCAACCATTTTTCTCCGTTTATCATTTTGGCATATTCGCCAATGGTCATGCCGTGCACTACCGGAATGGGATGCATGCCAATAAAGGACTGGTATTTTTTGTCGAGTACCGGCCCATCAACATAAAAACCATTTGGGTTGGGACGGTCGAGGATAATTAATTGTTTGTTGTTTTCGGCACAGGCTTCCATTACATAATGCAGAGTAGATATATAAGTATAAAAACGTGCCCCCACATCCTGAATATCAAACACCACAACCTGCACGTCCTTTAAATCTTCTTTGGTTGGTTTTTTATGGTTGCCGTACAAGGAAATTACATTCACTCCCGTTTTGGCATCTTTGCTGCTTTTTATGTGGATACCCGCCCCATGATTGCCCCTGAATCCATGCTCGGGCGCATAAATAGCCCTGATATTTACGGATAATTTTTTTAAGGAATCGACAAGGTGAGTGGCACCAATGGTGGATGTTTGGTTGACCACAAGCCCTACTTTTTTTCCTTTGAGTAAGGGTAGGTAGTTGTTAACCTGCTGCGCGCCCGTCATCATTTTGGGCTGTGCAAAAGCAGGCTGAAACAAACAAAGCATAAAAAAACCAAGCAGCTTCTTATATTCGGGCATTCTAAATGGGTTCAAGTTTTTCATATATTATAGCAAGACGTCTTTCGTTGCAAAAAGGTTCCGGAACTTCGCGGTTAATTATCCGCATTGCCACCGGAGCTGTTGCTTTAAGTATTGCAGTGATGATTATCTCCATTGCAATCGTGAAAGGGTATCAGTCTGAAATCCGGAGTAAAATTATCGGTTTCAGCACGCATATACAAATATCGAGTCTGGATATGAACAATTCCTTCGAAACAACTCCCATATACAGGGATACTGTTTTGGAGAAACTCCTTCAACAAAATGATGGGGTTACACACCTGCAACCCTTTGCCATCAAAGCAGGAATTTTAAAAACAAAAGAAGATTTTTCTGGTGTGGTGCTTAAAGGTGTGGATTCGGCCTACGACTGGCGTTTCCTGCAACAGCACCTTGTATCGGGGAGCACACTTTCGTTGCATCCCGATAGTGTTTCCAATACCATTTTGCTTTCCAAAGTGCTGGCCGATAAACTCAAACTCAAGGTGGGCGATCATGTGCTTTTATACATTGCACAAGAGCCTCCGCGTGTGCGTAAGTTTTTAATTGTAGGGTTGTATAATACCGGATTGGAAGAGATGGATAAGTTGTATGCGTTTGTGGATATACAACAGGTACAACGCCTCAACCAATGGTCGGAATATGCGGTGAGCGGGTATGAAGTGGGATTGAAAAACCATGCGGACATCGACCTGGTATCAACAGAGTTACTTAGTTTGTTACCCTATAATTTGGAGATTCATACCATCCGCGATCTGTTTCCGCAATTGTTCGACTGGCTCAGTTTACTCGATCTGAATGTATGGGTCATCATCATCCTCATGATTATTGTGGCTTGTATCAACATGGCAACGGCATTGCTTATTTTAATTGTGGAGCGCAGCAATATGATTGGATTGCTTAAGGCCATGGGGGCCAATAACCAAAGTGTATCACGCATTTTTGTGTACATGGTTTCGTATCTTATTGTATGGGGAATGATCATCGGAAATATTGCAGGTATAGGTATCTGTTTATCGCAATATTATGGTGGTTGGTTTAAACTCTCACAGGATGCCTATTACCTGAGCGAAGTTCCCATTCTCTTAAAATGGACCGATGTATTGTTCATCAATCTCGGAAGTTTCATCATCTGCTACCTCGTATTGTTATTACCCGCAGCTTTCGTTTCCAAAGTAACTCCGATCAAAGCCATCCGGTTTCAGTAAACACGTAATTTATGTTTGACGTTTGGAATTGCGTTTTAAAAAATCTGCGTAATTAGCGAAATCTACGGGCAATATTTTCTCGCGACAATGCATAGTCGACTGTGAAGGGTTTCCCGCAGATTTCGCTAATTACGCTGATAAGAACATTGATGTTGTTTGCAATAGTTTGTTTAATACGGTTTTGAATGAGTCATATAATATGGCTGGTTAGAAACAGAATGGTCTTATTAAGCAGAATGATTATTCAAAGAAAAATCGACCCCGGAGTGGGTCTAACATCAATAGAAAAGCCATTCCATGCGACCATAAAACCCCTTTAGGGGTGACATATATTCACGGTCGACCATGCATTGTCGCGAGCAAATGTCTCCCGCAGATTTCGCTAATTACGCTGATAAGAACATTGCAATCAGGTACACAATCGTTCCGATATAAAACGGCAGCAACAAAACCAACAGTGCAAAAAAGATCGAATCATAAAAGATGGTTCCTGCGGTAAACAGTTTGCTGATGCGTTGCATCATCCAGTAATGCGGCAACGTTACCAATCCCTTATGAAAAGCGGATGGTAACCAGGAGGCTGAAATAGGTTTTATCCCTGTTGGCGGTTGATGGAGTGTTGTAAGGATATTGAGGTTGTGTTCCTCGGCATGTTTCCAGTTTTGCATCAATGTATCATGACCGGCACTTTGCGGTTGCAGTTTTGGATTTACATATGCAATGGTGTTGAATTGTTCGCGCAACTTACCATTAAGCCACTTTACAAAAGCAGCTCCCGAAACGTTGTTGCCGTTATCGCTTTTGGTAATAGGTTTTCCAAAACGCATCACCATCGATTTGCCGCCACCTTCAAAATGTTCGTATGTTAAACCGATGGGAATGACTACCAAATTTTCCGATTGCGGATCATTCCACGCTCGTTCGGCAATCCGGGCCGGACCTTTTTTGAGCGGACGTAAATCCCAGTTCTGTTCGCACCTACCTTCCCCGAAAATAAGCACCATGCCTTGTTGTTGGAGTTGGACCTGGGAGGCATCAAACGTGGAAGTGTTTTTACTGAGGTTTTCTTTTCCTTCACTGATACGGTAAACAGGAAGCATATTGTACGACCTGAAAATGGCACCCAACACCGGAATGCGAAAAGCATCCCCACGTGCTAAGAAATGAATGGGACGTTTGGTGAACGAAGCAATAAGCAACGCATCCAGAAAAGCATTGGGGTGATTGGCTACCAATAATACGGGACCTTTTTCGGGCACATGCTCCAGTCCGTCAATATGCAGTTTGCGGAAAAACAGCCGCAGTCCGTTCCGCATCATCCATTTGGTAGTGTTGTAAAGAAGCATGGATGCAATATGCGGGTAAATTCAGGAAATAAAAAGAGGTGGAATCTTCCAGAGCATGGAGTTATATTTTTTAATAACTGACTATGTTTTTCCTGAGTGAGTCATGTTTTATTTATGGCAAGTTATGCTTCTTAGATAGTGATCATGTTTTTACATCATGAATATTAGGGCGGGCCCGCTACACCACACACAGGTAATTGGGGGTAACGTTTGTTTACCTGTTGTTGTGTGGTGTATGGGCCATCTATATGTTCAATCAATATTTCGATCGGTTTATTGTAAATTTTTAAATGCATTATTGTTCCGTAACGATTCCCTGCGCCCTTTGGAAAGTCCTGTGTAGTATCCTAGTGTGTATGGGATACCGAGAACTACAAACAAGAGTAATCCGATAACAATGAGTTCTGCGCTTCCTAAGCCAAACATGTTGTTGTGTATTTTTATGCCTACTCTTCATCGGATTTTTGGCAACCTCCGTGTACTGTTGCTATCGCAGTTTTTGATAATAATTTCCTCTTACATGACTTTGAATGTATTGGCCCAAACCTTCTACAGCTTCAGCTTTTGCCACCCTGATCATTTGGTCCACAATGGTTGATCCCGGCTTTATCGCATTGTATAAATAGCCATAGCCGGCTTTGTAAACTACAATAATGAAACCTTCACCGATGTGGTAGTTATCAATAGATGATTCTCCTCCGATGTTTAGTTGAGTTGTCATGAGTATGGGTGTTATGGTGTTGTTTCTAAGTGCGTTCATCGTTTTGTTATCGGGGCATTTCGTTTACGGGCATGGGTGGACAAATCCAGTTCACACTGTCTCCTTTTGCCGCATTATTTGTCCAATGGAGGGGTTGCAGATTCAGGATTTCGTCATCACCGCCTTCCGCCACCGGGTGGATATGATCAATCTCCCATCCGTACGCTGCTTCCCGGTTACCGAATGCTGTGTATTGTATCACCTTGCCACATTTGTCCCACCGCACGATGCCATGGTAAAAACCCGGTATTACCCGTCCCTTCACCCATACGTTTTTTTTATCGGCTTCGCTCCAGGTTTCTCCCTGTTTGTTGGTATTGTATTTTCTGTTCTGCATCATCTATCAGTTTGTATCCTGTGGCTGGCTTTTAAAAACTAGGTGAGTGCCTTGGGGTAGCCTTGCTGGATGATGTGTTGTATATATGTATACAGGCAGGTTCTGCAGGTTGTGGAAGAACTGAAGGAGCAGCCGTTATATATAGGGTGTTTGGGACTGCTTCATTAGCAGTTGCCATGGAATTGTTGGCCGGAAAAAATCCACAAACCAGCAAACCAACCATTACCCCCGATCTGAGGATAAATAGCAGGGTGTTCGGATTCCCTTTTTGATCATTACCTGTTTCTGAGTGATACGTTTTCATAATGTGAGTAGATTAGGATATCAATTACAGGTGTAAAGATGGAAAGAAGAAGATTGCTTCTTATGGGGCTTTTATACCAAAAATAAAATTGGTACTAAAGGACCAAAGAATTGGTTCTTTAGTACCAAAAAATGGAAGTTGGAGGATTTTATACTTCTTGTTATGATGAGTTTGTATTTTTGGTATTTGATTAATGTGCCCAATAGCTAACTTGTGCATACTTTTTCAATCACGTTCTTAAAAACAAATAGCCATGAAACCTAAGAAACCTACGAAACTCAAGAAAAGAAGATTAAAAGATCATGAGATTGATCTGTTGGAAGCTTCCAACCTAACTGCAAACTACCGCGATGCTCAAACGGAAACGGTGTATGTTAAAGCACAGTTTTTCGGCACAGAAGGCATCCAGGCCATCCTTAATCAAACCGATTGTATCGGAATCAGGATCTATTACGGATTATCAAATCAGGGAGTACCCAAGTTGGTATTGGTGGGAGTGAACGAAGCAGGCAATGACCAGTGTGAAGATATTGTGCTCGATAAGGGGATTGCATGTCCTCCGGATTGTTCAGAGGATAATAGCCTGAACTGCTAATTGAAAGTTATTTCTTACATATCCCAGTTCATCTGGATCATTCCGATGGTATTGTACCTGAGGCACACAAAGCGTCTTGAATCACCCTATTTCAAGATGCTTTATTGGTATGCATTAGTAATTGTGGTGGCAGGCATAATCGCCAGTTTGTTTGCACTCAACGGTATTCACAATTATATTGTATACAATATAATGGATGTGGTGAGCCTCTGTGTGTATTATTGGGGTATTAAGCAGGGTGTGCGGATATCACGTATGCATCAGGCACTTTTCTGGATCGTACTGGTATTATCCGTTGGGGCCATTTACCAATCCCATAGTTTCTGGAATGCTTACAGCAGTATTCTTATTTATGGATTTGTCGGCTTCTCCTCATTGGTGCAATTGTTTACCTTAACGGCACCTGATACCGACAATGCCATGGAACTGGGGGTGTTTTGGTTGTTGTGCGGCTTTATCATTTATTCCCTTTCGGAACTGAGTCTTTATTTTTTACTCAAGCATATGATATTGGATACTGTTTGGGGAAAGATCTACTTTCGGATATACAATTTGCTCGTTATGCTGGTTACAATATGGATGTTTACAAAAGCCTTATTATGGAAGACCAACAAGTGAATATTATGCTCACGGTCATCGTGAGCACCATTACGTTATTTGGGTTGTCAATTGCCATCATCCTGTTATCATACCGGTATCTGAGGCAGCAACAAAACAAACAGAACGAAATTTTTAAAGCCATACTCGATGCGCAGGAGAAGGAGAAGGAACGGGTTGCGCGCGATTTGCACGATCAGGTTGGCCCGTTGTTATCAGGCTTAAAATTCAACATCGATTTGTTTGATGCCGATATGGATCTCCAAACGTTTAAAAGCGATAACGCCAAAATGATCAACGGTATCATCGATGATTTGCGTTCCGCATCCTATGATCTGATGCCAAAGGTGTTGTATACATTTGGGTTGATCGATGCCATTGAAGATTGCTGCCAGTTTTTTTCAAAGAATGGACGCACAGGTATTGTGTTTACAAACAAGGTGGAGGGTAAACTGAATATAGAAGAATACAAACAGATCCATGTGTTCAGGGCTGTTCAGGAAATCATCAACAATGCAGTTAAATACAGCGAAGCACAAACCGTTTCGGTGAATACAAATTATGCAGATGGATTGCTGGAAGTAAGGATTTCGGATGACGGAAAAGGATTTGACCGGCAAGTTATCGAACAACATAAACTTACCGGAATCGGATTAAAAAACATTGAAGGGCGGATGAAGCTTATTCAGGCAAGTTGTAAATTGATGTCCGGTACAGGAAGCGGAACAACCTATGTGCTTCGGATCCCGGCTGAGTTAGATTAAAGTTTAAACACAATGGAAAAAATCAATCTCATTATTGCAGACGACCATCCCATATTCAGGGATGGGTTGAAGGCAACGCTCAAAAAAATTAACATTGTAGGTAAGATTACAACGGCTCAAAATGGTCTCGAAGTATTGGATGCGCTTGAAGCAGATCCATCGGTAGACATTATCTTTATGGATATCGAAATGCCGGTGATGGATGGTATTGCAGCCACCAAGATCATTCGGGATAAGTATCCGGAGAAAAAAGTAATTGTGCTTACCATGTTTACGCATGCCCGCTATATCATTGAGTTGTATGATATTGGGGTGGCAGGATATATTATCAAAAACACAGATGCAATCGAATTAACCAAAGCGTTAAAACTGGCACACGAGGGCGAACAATATTACAGCAGGGATGTACATGAATCATTGTTCAAAACACTCCTCAACCGGGAAAAGGTAAAAAAGGAAATCACAGGACAGGAAAAAATTTCGGAACGTGAGATCGAGATCATGAAACTGATCTGCGAGCAACATTCAACAGATGAAATCGGTGAAAGACTGTTCATCTCTCCCAAAACAGTAAAACGCCACCGCCAGATACTGTTCGATAAAACCGGATCCAAAAACCTGGCCGGCTTAGTGGTGTATGCCATCCGCAATGACTACTTCAAGGTGTACTCAGATTAATCGGCAACGTAAAATAATGAGAACTGAATAAGGTGAAGCCGCAGATTTAATTAATTATAAGAGAATCTAAACTTTCTGATAATATATTTCAAATAGCGTAATCAGCGGCAACACTATTCCGGGAGACTTCTCTCCAATAGTCAATAGCTACTCTCGAATGACCTTCGTAGTTTTCCCTGTTCCGCTATCATGTAAAAAGTAAATACCTGCATTTACATAATAAGGAATCGTTACCTCATGGTTTCCTGCTCCGGTAATCGTTTGCTCATACATCGTTTTGCCTGTAACATCTTTTAATGAAATAACACGACTGTCGTTTCCTGCTATGGTTACAACAATCTTTTCGGAGAATGGATTAGGGTATACCATGAATGTTTCTTCACCGGAAGTTTCTCCATCCGTCAAATGAATAATGGTTGAATAATCAGAAGTACCATCGTTGTCTACCAGATGTAGTCGATAGAATAAATCGGGCTGTTTTGCATTTGCATCGATGAATTGGTAATGGTGGGTTGTATTGCTATTCCCAATAGCCTTTACATCGCCAATGGCCTCAAATGTTTTTCCATCATCAGAACGCTCAATGGTAAACAGGCTGAAGTCTTTTTCAGAAACAGTTGTCCAGCGCAGTTGTACATCCTCATGCATTCTTTTTCCGGTAAAACCAATCAGTGTAACAGGAAGTGAAACGGAAGTATCTGTTCCGGTAAAAATTCCAACATTTGGCATCCCTGCAACAGCCATACGGTCAAGCGTTGTATTCAAAACTGTTGCTCCGGCCAAAAACGGATTCCATGGGTTGGATCCATCTTTTTGTGCCATCGCAAGAGCAGATTCTGCATTAAGTGTATGCATGGATTCTCCCTTGTAAAACAATGTAAGGGTATAGTTCAATCCGGTACTTGGTACAGCTTGAATATCCCAATAAGTATTGAGGTATCGTGAACCAGAAGTTGTTGAAGGAGGAATTGTTCCCGAATAATATTTTACACTGATGGAAGAAGGTACCGTACTTGCTGCCGCCCAAGCCATCGAAGCAAGGGTATCATTACCCAAAGTATAATACGTGGTGGTATTGGGCGCAGGTAATGCAGTTGCATTTGCATTAGGTGGAACGGATACCGGAGTTACTTCATAAGCTCCGATATCCGTAGATCCACCTGCAAGTGTTGTACTTCTGGGGTTGTTCAGAATATCCTTGTCAACTGCAGCCATCGGGTATCCGCGGCCATTGATATGCCATACATTAATATCGGATGGATTGGGTTCAACAATCGAATCGGCCAGGTATCCCGGTTCTCCCCACAAACTATTTTTGTCGAGTAACGAATATTGTCTCCATGCATGGAGGTCTGCACGAACGGTGCTTCCTGTGAGTGCAAGTGCACTAACCATTCCCGGTGTTGTTGAGCCTACATAGTAAAGGTTATTATTGAGCACTCCGAATGAATTAACATTGGTGGAACCTGTTACAATGGCAAAATTATTTCCCACACCAACTGTGTTTGAGGAAGTCATTACATTCTTGAATATATTATTGGATACCGTAAGATTCGCAACCGTATTTCTTACATACAAACAGGCTGAATATGCACCACCAACTGTGTTTTCGAGCCTGTTTCCACTTAGCGTTACCGAATTATTAAGAATCTTGCTATTGTCACCATTGTTGATGAACAAGGCCACCGGCCCTGTAGCAATATCCGTTGATGCTCCTTGTCCGAGGATTTTAGAGATGGCATTATTGCTAATCGTGAGGAAGTTGTTTGTTGCTGTTTTGGAATAGATGCCATACACCGCAACACTGGCAGCAGCCGTATGAACAATATTACTGATTTTGTTGGCTGAAAGAGCGGTCTGCGTAACATCCTGATCACAGTTGATTGCCGATAACACATTGTTGTAAGGATTGATAATGTTAAAAATTTTGTTCCCCGAAATTTTGCTGTTGGTTACTCCGCGAAGAAAGATTCCGTTCGCTCCAATGTATTTTGTGGATGAGTCGTGACCGATTTCATTGTCGGTAATCGAAATATTTGTACTGGGAACACTGGCAGATCCGTTTACCAGAATACCATTAAAGGCTTTGCTGATGGAGTTGTTTGCAATGGTAATATTCCTGTTGCTGATTCCCTGTTGTGTGCCGGTAGATACACCAATGGTTGTACCTCCTATAAAGATTCCATTGTTACCGCTCATGTAAGCGGTGTCGGTCCAGATTGTGCAGTTTTTAATATTTACATTATCGCAACCTAATACCGGAGTAGAACCAGATAGCTGAAATACGGCATTGCTTCCGGTAACAGCTTTGTTTGCAAAATTCAGATAACGTCCTGCGCCCAAAAAGCTTCCGTCAAAAGTCACACGCGATACATCCATCAGGCGGAACAATCCACCGAGGGAATACGTTCCCGAAATAGTATACACGGTAGGTGCTGCAGGTTGGATGGTAAGGGTGTAAGTTCCGACTCCCGGTCCTTCTTCGGTGAACTTATTTAAGGCAATGGTACCTGTTTCCGTTAAAATATCTGAAGTTACAGTTGCTGTAATATTGCCGGTAACAATCCCGTTGTTAATGGCTTCAAACAAACCTCCGGGTTGCGTAAAGCTTGTATAAGTTGAACCCGAACCAACCGTTACAGATGCCGGTATACCTGCCGATTTGAGCGTATAGGAATAACCGGTTGTAACAGGGAATTGTGCCGATGTTAACACTACCGAAGGTGCCGCTGCTGCGAGGGCTGCTCCTTTAATACCTACTTTGGGAGTAGTGGAGTTATCCTGTGCAACCACAAAATACTGAATAATATCTCCGTCAGATACCGCTCCGGTTAAGTATAACAATGAATAGTCAATTACAAAAGTATATGGATAAGAGGTGTTGGGAGTTTCAACATACTTCCAACCATTGGCTGATGCATTGTTAGTAAATGCCAGCGCATTCGTTTCAGTCGATTTTTTGTAGTACAACCTTGGAACACTTCCTGAGCCAAGGTTAATTCCGCTCGGGTCAAAAATTTTCACACTGTCGAGCAGTTTGGTTGAACTTATAAGACTTTTACCTATTGGAGTGAAATGAATAGACGGAGGGAAAATGTCAACAAATATATGATCGGCCTCATAAGCACCAATATCGGGAGCTCCTCCTCCTCCGTTGAGTTGTCCTGTTATCGGATAGGTGGCTCTAGGATTGGTTGTTGTATAATCCCGTTCCAATCCAGCGATAATTTTTCCGGCACTTTCCGTATAGGTAGTATCCTGTGGCAGTAAAAAATTGGTGGCAGATCCGGTGAGACTGGCAAATGTAATATTCTGTGAGATGGAAGATTGATCCTGGTTTACCGCATATAACTGAAACATAGGAAGTGATTGGTGAGCCGTTGTTCCATCATAGTACACATATCTGTATGTACCGGGTGCTCCCAAAAAGAAGAAATTATGATCCGATGCGGGCATGTAAGTCGTAAAGGTAGCACTGGTTCTTTTTAATAAACAGGCTGCACGGTTTGTAGTTGTTCCCGCTCCCGAGAGGTTTACCAAAAGGTTGTTGGCAACGGTAGCAGAAACGGCTGTGTTGAGTAAAATGCAATTTGTTCCACCGGTTGACGTGGCGCTTAAATAAATAGAGTTATGGTAAATATTGCTCGTGGTTCCGGTAGTTGATGAGGTAATGTTAATCCCGTTAATACCATTGGTTGTTGTGGTACTCGCACCCGAAGTGAGCAACCCGATCAGGTTATTGTCAATGGTAGCAGTGCTTGCTCCCGACTGAACAATTCCACTCACCACACTGCTGTTGCTTGTGCTGGTGAGTCCGTAAATTTTATTCTGGTAAACACTATACATCACGTTCGTTGTTGCTGCCAGAGCAATACCCTGCACAACACCCGACCCGGCCGTTATCAGTTCGTAAATCGTATTCTTATAAATGGATGCAGCCCCACCAAGTGTATATATTCCATAATTGGCACTGCTGCTTGTTCCGGTAATATTACTGTCTATCTCATTCCCGTATATGTTTCCTCCAGCATTCGCATATATAGCATAATACGACCCATTGCTTCCGCTGTTAGCATTTTCCGTAATAATATTGTTGTAAATATTTCCTGCTCCGGTTGCATATATACCATAGGAAGCTCCACCGGTTCCTGGAGTAACGCTATTATTCATGATGGTATTGGAGTGAATATTGAGAGTGGCACTGGCAACCACTGTATATATTTGGTAAAAGCTTCCAATGCTCATGGAGCCGGTGTTAAATCCAACAGTATTGTTGCTGATGGTTGTTGCTGCTGGTGTTGATACCCAGATGGAAAAAAAGTCGCTAATACTACCTGCAATGCTGCAGTTTTTGATCGTATTGTGATCAATAACAACGGTATTAGCAGCAGTTCCTGCAGCATAGTAAATTCCATATCCGTCATAACTGCTCGGACTAAAGCCAATCTGTATGTAGTTGTTTTGAATAAGTGCATTACAATTGGTTCCGGTTGCAGCATAAATACCAATCAAATCCCGGGTTGTTCCCACTCCTCCGTTTACCGAATCATTCATAATTTCTGCATATTTGAAATTCTGAACGTAAATTCCATATGCAATGGTGGTTGTTCCTCCGAAATTGGTAATCACATTTTGTCCATAGGTGCCAATTCTTAAACTGTCATCATAATAGGTAGCATTCGTAGCTCCAATGGTATAAATACCCGTATAACAGTTGGTGAGATTATTTCCGTAAATATCAATATAAGAATTGGTTCCTGTTTGATTGGTAACCGTAAGTGCACTCGCAGAGGTTGTAAGATGGTTGCCGCAATAAATAGCTTTAGTGGAAGCGTAGGCTTTTTGTAAAGTAACGGTGCAGTTACGGATGGTTACGTGCTGTGCGCCATTCATAGCCGAACCTTTCAGAATAGCATATCCCCATTCCGAACGGGTGGTGGTGGTGGTATTGGTTGTCGGGTCGAGCAAGTCAATTCCGTCAAATGTAATATAATCGGTTCCCGCAATTTTGATGATACCATCCACAGTGGTTGATGTACCGGGCGCTGCCGTGATAAGCGGGTTGGCACCTATCCCTGATTTCTGAAATACAATCGTACTCGTGTCGGCACCCGTGGTGGTGGTGATGGTAAGGTTATTGGCCGTTTCGGTATGTCCCGCAACAATGTTAAATGTAACACCTCCGAAGGCAACACCGTTTACATTCAGTGCGGTTACAGCGGCACTGATGGTAGCATAGTCGGGAGACACTCCTCCAACTGTTTTAATTCCGCTGAGTTGTCCATAACTCAGGGAAGAAAAACAAAGGAGAGCAAAAAGGATGGTAGATAGTCTTTTCATAATAATAGAGGTTGTATTAACCAATGATACACAATTGAGGTAAAATGTGACACGCAAAAAATGCATAAAACTGTCGTGTACAGATGTTAGTTATTTGTAATTAGTCTTAATTTTAGTGTATTTTTATATTTTATAACTGACTATTACATATGCATCACCTCATCGAAGAAATGATCCTTTCATTTACCCGAGAAGAATTACGGGAGTTTAAGTATTTCCTCAAAGGCAGGGCGAATATGGTGCAGGAGCGCGAGGATGTCCGGCTCGTAGATGCTATTCGCAAAAAGATCCCTTCTTCCAGCCAAAGCAGTAACGCATATCACCAGACACGTAAACGGTTAAAAAGGCAACTTGAACTGTTTGTGCAACTCGAAAACACCAAGCATGATGCAAACTCAGGGATCTTGAATGATGTGGAAGTTGCCCGGTTTTTTTTCAGGAAAGAGCGTTACAAGGAAGCATGGAACTATTTGGGAAAGGCGGAAAAATCGGCACATGAAACAGAGTCGTTTGAGCTGCTTGATTATATTTACTACACCCAGATTGATTATGCACTGGGTACATGGCCTCTTACCGCACCTTCTGTATCGGTACCGGCATTGCTTGCAAAACGCGATCGGAATGTGGTATTGGCCAAAAGCAATGGTGATGCAAATGCAGCCTATACATTATTGTTGTTTGAGATCAGCGAACTTTTTTCAAAAGAAGTGTTTGGAAATATAGATGCCATCATTGAACGTGTATTAAAACAATACCAGCTAGAGGATCGCATTTACGACAACCCCAAAGTATATGCTAAAATTGTGAGCATGGTTTGCCGTGCATTCCGTGAGAAGAAAGATTACGAGGGATTAAAAATATACTCCGTGAAAAGTTACGGAGTGATGCAAAGAAGAAGAATGCTGGATAAAGTGCCTCCTGAATTGCTGATGGAATTGCTGCGATCCATTTATCAGTCTTCCGTAAGAACCTATGATTATAAGGTTGCAATAAAATTCAGTCGGGTGTACGAAACACAAAAGGAAAACTTTAAGGCACAGCATGATAAATACATCTACTTTGATTTTCGCTCCCAGATTATGGCAGCTGATTTGAATATGTTCACGGGTAAAGTGAAGGAAGCAAAGTCCATTTTGCTCAGGCTTGATAAAAAATATTCATTGGAGAATAAAAATGCCATCATCTATTTTTTATTGCGCATCAATCTGCTGGCTTTGTATTTTAAACTCAATGATTATGATAGGTGCATAAGGATATACTCGGGATTGCTCCAGCAATATGGAAAGCAGGTACTCAGGGAAGAAGGGTTGGGACTCGAGATGCTCCTGTTTACAGAATTGTACGGGCTCATTTTTTATTTCGAAAAAGGAGATGATGAATATGTATTATACCTGCTGAAAAGAATCAAACGTAAATACGGAGGAGCATCACACACCAAAAATGTTGAACGTGAAATGTTGTTTCTGCGCATATTGGAGCGTATGATTAAGCATGAAGGGTATAAAGGGAGTGACAAATTCAAAGTGGATTACAGGCATTTTGTATCCCTGAAAAAATACATTCCCGGGGATAAGGAATACATCAGCTTGAATGCATGGCTGGAATCAAAATATACAGGATCTTCCTACTATGATTGTTTTCAGAAGTCTATTTTATAAGGGTGCATGCCACCTTTACGTATGAGTACAATATTGCCTTAAATGGGTAAGAAAATTCATTTCTGGAGGAGGCACAAAAATGTTTCCAAACGGAGTAAAATATACAAAAAAAGGCAGTCTTGTAACTAAGACTGCCTGTAAGTAGTCCTTTATCCTTTCGACAGCATTGTCTGTATCAAGTTTTACGGTTATAATCTCAGCCTTATTGTTACACAAGGCATTCCGAAAGAAAATACTACGTCTCAATATGTTCAAATTTTATTCCTTTTTCAGCAGAGGATGTAAGGGTTACCTTCTTTACTGGAGTGCTGTTCATTTTTGCATCCAGACTTAACGGGCCTGAACCCCAATAACTGATTAGCAAGGCACCTCCAAGCATTGATATGTTTTTCATAAACATAGTAAGTTGCAATTGCCTGGCCATTGGATCGGCAATTGTCCAGAAATTGTGCATGGTGAAAGTAACCGGAATCAAAAAAAGTACAATAAGCCATGCACCCCATTTCGCATGGTATCCGGATATAATGCTCAACGCCCCCGCAAAGGCCAGTATACCCGAAAAAGGAACAAGAACCGATGCCATGGGTACACCATGTGAATGGGCATAGGCGATGGTTTGTTGCGAAAAATGTCCAATAATGGTGTTCAGAAAGATAAGAGCATAACAGATCCGTCCGATTAAAACTGTGAATTTCATGATCGTCTTAATTTTACAGGATAGGACTCAATTCTTGTTCCGTTTTGGTATCCGGCAGAATGGTTTCATGAATTCGGACTTCTGTTTGGATAAGCAATGTATTAAGGTTGGAGTGTTTCGGATGAAGACGAGGTGATGGCACTGATGATTATGGAATCCGGTGCATTTTGCAACAAAAAAGCCTTTCTTTTGGAAAGGCTTTTTAATTGAATGTTGCGGTGCGGACGGGACTCGAACCCGCGACCCCCTGCGTGACAGGCAGGTATTCTAACCAGCTGAACTACCACACCAATGGTATTATCGTTTTGGTATTCTAACCTCCCGATAGCTATCGGGAGAACTACAAACCGTAAACTTTAGAACAATGTTTGAATGATTTCTCTCTCAAACGGGATGCAAATATAGGCCTATATTTTATTTTGTCAACTTAAACTTTAAAGTTTTTTATCCTACTTTCTTATTTACTTTGCGCACAGCATTTAAAAATGAGTATGACAACTTACTTCGATTTTGAAAAATCAATACAAGAGCTTGAAGAGCAGTTACAAAAGGCAAAACAACTTTCAGAAAAGAGCAAAATAGATCTCACGGCAACCGTAAAAGACCTTGAAGAAAAGATGCTTGAGGAGAAGAAAAGGGTATATGGAGGCCTCAATGGATGGCAACGTGTTCAGATTTCACGTCATGCCGATAGGCCGTATACACTGGATTATATCGAGAATATTTTCGAAGATTTTATTGAGCAGCATGGAGATCGTAACGTTAAGGATGATAAAGCCATTGTAGGCGGATTTGCGCGTTTGGGTGATCAAACCGTGATGGTTATTGGCCATCAAAAGGGACGTAACACCAAACAACGTCAGTACCGTAACTTCGGAATGCCTAATCCTGAAGGCTATCGCAAGGCATTGCGTTTGATGAAACTGGCAGAGAAATTTAACAAACCCGTCATTACATTGATAGATACGCCAGGTGCATCGCCCGGATTGGAAGCGGAAGAACGCGGACAAGGCGAGGCCATTGCTAAAAACTTACTGGAAATGAGCGTGCTTAAAGTACCGGTAATTTGTGTGGTAATAGGAGAAGGGGCCTCTGGAGGAGCATTGGGTATAGGTGTAGGCGATAGAGTGGTGATGCTTGAAAATACCTGGTATTCGGTTATTTCGCCCGAATCATGTTCATCTATTTTATGGAGAAGCTGGGATCACAAGGCCAAAGCAGCCGAAGCATTGAAGCTTACTGCAACCGATATGTTATCCAATAAATTAATAGATGGCATCATCGCAGAGCCTTTGGGAGGTGCTCATGCCGATCCTGAGCAGATGTATAAAACAATGAAAACTTCCTTGTTGAGCTATATTAGTGAACTTAAAAAACTGGATCCTGAAACATTGGTAACTAAGCGCATTGAGAAATTCTCGGATATGGGAGCTTATACGGAGGCGTAAAAATAATACGTCAACTGCATTCAAAACCGGCTCATAAGGCCGGTTTTTTTGTGTAATCATTTTTTGAAAAAAACCATATCGACACTTTCATCAGGAATAGTAATTTAGTTGCATTAATAAAATCATATATGACCTATCCGTTTCAGATCAAAAGTTTGAGTCAATATAAAGAAGCCTATCAAAAGAGCATTGAGTCTCCCGATGAGTTTTGGGCTGAAGTAGCAGAAAATTTTGTTTGGAAAAAGAAATGGGACAAAGTGTTGGAGTGGAATTTTAAAGAACCCAAAGTTGAATGGTTTAAAGGAGCTCAGTTAAACATTACCGAGAACTGTATCGACAGGCATCTTGCAACAAGGGGAGAAGAACCTGCCATTATATGGGAGTCCAATGATCCTGAAGAGCGCACACGCACCGTCACCTATAACCGATTGCATAAACGTGTTTGCCAGGTTGCACAAATGCTCAAAAACAATGGTGTAAAAAAGGGAGACCGGGTATGCATCTATATGGGAATGGTTCCGGAGCTGGCATATGCAGTATTGGGATGTGCCCGAATTGGTGCTGTTCACAGTGTCATTTTTGGAGGGTTCTCAGCACAAAGTATTGCCGATAGACTGGATGATGCCCAGGCCGAATTTATTATTACCTGCGATGGAGCCTACCGGGGTGCAAAAGATATTCCATTGAAAAGTGTAATTGATGACGCTTTGGTAGGAAACAAAACAGTAAAAAAGGTAATTGTGTATACTCGTACCCGCATTCCTGTATCCATGATCAAAGGACGTGATATCTGGTGGGAGGATGAAATGGAATTTGCCGAAACACAAGTGGAAAAAGATGGCATCGTCCACTTTCCGGCCGAACCCATGGATGCCGAAGCTCCACTATTCATTCTGTATACCTCAGGCTCTACAGGCAAACCCAAAGGAGTGGTGCATACACAGGCCGGTTATATGGTTTGGGCCAACTATACGTTTGTCAATGTGTTTCAATACCAACCGGGACAGGTTCATTTTTGTACGGCCGATATCGGTTGGATCACCGGGCACAGTTATATTGTATATGGTCCACTGAGTGCCGGAGGAACTTCGCTCATGTTTGAAGGCATCCCTACTTGGCCCGATGCGGGAAGGTTCTGGGATATTGTAGCTAAACATAAGGTCGATGTTTTATATACAGCACCAACTGCCATTCGCAGTTTAATGGGTTTTGGGTTGGATTATGTAAAAGATAAGGATTTAAGTTCGCTGAAGGTATTGGGTTCGGTTGGAGAACCTATTAATGAGGAAGCATGGCAATGGTACAATAAAAATATAGGCAAAGAAAAATGCCCGATTGTAGATACCTGGTGGCAAACAGAAACAGGTGGGATCATGATTTCAGGTCTTGCCGGAGTCACACCTCAAAAGCCAACATTTGCTACGTTGCCTTTACCGGGAATTCAACCTGTTTTGGTAGATGAAAACGGGAAGATTATTGAGGGAAATTCGGTAAGTGGAAATTTATGCATCACGCATCCGTGGCCCGGAATGATTCGTACCACATATGGTGATCACGAGCGTTGCCGTACCAGTTATTTTGCTACGTATGAAAATATGTACTTCACTGGAGATGGTTGTTTACGCGATGAAGAGGGGCATTACAGAATCACAGGTCGTGTGGATGATGTGCTTAATGTGAGCGGACACCGCATCGGAACAGCCGAAGTAGAGAATGCACTCAATATGCACAGTGGTGTGGTAGAAAGTGCGGTGGTTGGTTATCCGCATGATATCAAAGGGCAAGGCATTTATGCATATGTTATTTTGGAACACATCCATGGAGATGCAGAACAAATGCGAAAAGATATTATGCAAACAGTTTCCCGTGTCATTGGAGCAATTGCCAAACCCGATAAGATTCAGTTTGTAACAGGATTACCGAAAACACGAAGCGGTAAAATTATGCGCAGAATTTTACGCAAAATAGCGGAGGGTGAAACATCTAACCTTGGAGATACATCCACATTATTGGATCCGGGCGTGGTGGAGGAAATTAAGAATGGTGCGTTAAAATAACTCCAACGCCATCTGCTGTCCCGCCCTCACAGGCCTCTCAAATGCCGTCATGTTAAATGCATATGCAGGTGTTAAACTCATGTGTTTTTTGCGTGCTGCAATAAACAGGTTGCGGATGCTTTCTGCAATTTTTCCCTCACCTTTCATGCGGGTTCCAAAACGTGAATCGTTAAGATTTCCTCCATGGCATTCGGCAACTTGTTTTAATATTTTATCGGCTGCATCAGGGAATGCTTTGTGCACCCAGTCGGTGAAAATATTTTCCAGTTGTCCGTTAAGCCGAAGGATGGTATATCCTGCTGTGTAAGCACCGGCATTACCTGCAGCTTCAAGTACTTCGGCAATACCATAATTGGTTAATCCGGGAATAATAGGCGCTACCATCACCCCACACGGAATGCCTGCAGCTGTTAATTCTCTCAAAATTTTGAGACGGTTTTGGTACGTAGTTGTTCGTGGTTCCAGTTTTTGCCTGATACTTTCATCCAGTGAAGTAATGGTTACATAAACCTGCACCAGTTGATGGGCTGCCAGCTGTTTCAGCAAATCAAGATCGCGCAATACCAATTGGTTTTTGGTGATGATGCCCACCGGATTTTTATACTTTAAGCATACTTCCAATAATTTTCGGGTGAGCTGGTATTTTCGTTCAATGGGTTGGTAACAATCGGTATTGCCCGATAACGAAATAACGGAAGGCTTCCATTTTTTATGTTCAAACGCCTGTATCAATAACTGTGGGGCATTGGGTTTGGCAATCAACTTCGATTCAAAGTCCAATCCGGCACTGAATCCCCAGTATTCATGTGTGTTTCGCGCATAACAGTAAATGCATCCATGTTCGCATCCCTGGTATGGGTTCACTGAAAACTGCATACCCACATCCGGACTTTCAATTTTATTGACAATCTTTTTGGGATAATCCAGAAATACCTGAGTACGCACCTCCTGAATCAACGGTTCATCCAACCCCTCGATGAATTCGGTTACTGTTTCATATTTGCTGAAACGGTTGGGAGTATTGAGCTGCGAGCCCCTGCCTTTAATAAGTTCGATTTGCATAATGTGAATGCCTAAAAGAGGATGGGGTTTTTGTGAAAAAGGGCAGGATGAAAGTGGTTAATCGCTTTTAAATCCAATCCGTTTGCGGGACGGTGTTTGCTGTTTAAGTGGTTGTAACAGCTCTTTCAGTACGTTGAAAATTGAATCAATATCATCATCATGCTTGTTCAGTCGTGAGAGTTGACCAAGTAATGCCTTTTCAATTTTTTCGAGTTTCAATAAGGTCTCCTTATGCGTAGACAATAACTCCCGCATGCGTGTAAATACCCTGATGATTTGAATGTTTACCAGAATAGCCGTTTCGCTGTTCAGGATACTAGATAACATAGCAATGCCTTGTTCAGTAAAAGCAAAGGGTAATGTTCTACGTCCGCCCCGCATATCAGATGGGGCAGGAGATTTTGAGGTCACAAATTGTGACCTCAAAATCTCCCACTCTGTTTCGGTAAGTGTAAACATAAAGTCTTCCGGGAATCTTAACATGTTACGTTTTACTGCTTGGTTCAATACCTTGGTTTCTACATTATAAAGCTGAGCTAAATCGCTGTCGAGCATAATACGTTTACTACGGATGTGGTAAATTTTGCTGATTACTTTTTCATCCGTAATAGCCAAATGGGTTGAGGTTTTAGTTTTCATAAGGTTATGTTTAATGCTTTTTCAATTGCTCAATTTCCACCCGCATGCTACGTAGCATATCCATGATACTTTCCAGGTTGAGTTCTTCCTCTTTTGTATCTGATACATTGAGTGTGCATACAAACTCCCATATTTCCAATACATCTTTAGCATGAACCATATAAGGCGAATACACCTTGTTATCAGAAATCAACTCCAGCACATTTGCTTTAGCACGCACCCGTTTGTATACAATACCTTCGTCTTTGGTAATCAAAATATACGTGGAGCCGTCATGAATATCTTTAATGGATTCCACAAACTTACCTACCACAAAACTGCCGTCTTTGAGCGGAGGCATTGAGTCCCCCTTAATGGGAAATGCACGGTGTTTGCCCGTTATCTTAAAAGGCAGATTCATGTTGGGTAATTTTTCAAAATACTCGGGATCGCTGTATCCGTTTAAATAGCCTGCCGATGCTTTGGCAGTTACAACTTCCACCAGATCATTATTGTTCACGTCTACCATAATGGGAAACAATAACCGGTTTTCGGCAACCTTCATCAGTTGCGTATCTTTTAATCCACTTAGGTTGGATTTAACCAAGGCATCAATGCTCACGTGAAAAATATGCGACAGGCGTACCATCACTTCAATGGATGGCTCGGCTCGCCCTTCTTCATAAGAACCGATACGTGCGCGACTCAATTCTACCTCATCGGCCAATTGGCCCTGACTCCAGTTTTTTAATAAACGTAAGTGCTTGATATTTCGTGATATTTTCGACATGCTAAAAAATTTAGTACAACAATACTAAAAAATGTAGTAATCTTGCAAGTGAAATTTTTGATTGATTACACGGGTGGGTAAAAGTAAATAGAGTGATTGGTTGTCCCGATAGCTATCGGGAGATAAGACGCTACAATTGACTTGCTTCATTACTGCTCACCTGCATTCTGAAATGGACAATGTTTTTTATCGCGGGGCAACGCGGAGAGCGTATTACTCTTTTCGATGGCTGTACTATTCTCTGCGTTGCTCAGCGGTAACTAACGGGTACTCTTTTACACAACAAAAATCCCGATAGCTATCGGAAGTAGCGATGAACCACAGTATCGTACATATTGATCTCGACTCGTTTTTTGTTTCGGTGGAACGATTGGTGAATCCGAAACTGATAGGAAAACCTGTGCTTGTGGGAGGTTCTAGCGACAGGGGAGTTGTTGCGTCCTGCAGTTACGAAGCGCGCGAATTTGGGATTCATTCGGCCATGCCCATGCGACAGGCCCGCTTGCTTTGTCCCGAAGCGATTATTGTGCGTGGTGATACGTCTCAATACAGTTATTACTCCGATCAGATTACGGACATCATTAAGGAGTCGGTTCCCATGTATGAAAAAACCTCTATTGACGAGTTTTACATGGACCTTACCGGCATGGATAAATTTTTTGGCTGCTACAAACTGGCTACCGAATTACGGCAAAAAATCATGAAGGAAACCAACCTGCCTATTTCGTTTGCCATGTCGGCCAATAAAACGGTATCCAAAGTGGGAACAGGTGAGGCTAAACCGAATGGACAAAAGGAAATTCTGTTTGGCACAGAAAAGGAGTTTTTAGCACCGCTATCCATCAAAAAAATTCCGATGGTGGGCGATAAAACCTACCAGCTATTACGTGGAATGGGTGTGATGTGGATTCGCACGCTGCAGGAAATGCCTATGGAGTTATTGCAACAGGTGCTGGGTGAAAATGGTTCTGTTATCTGGAGAAAAGCACAGGGCATTGATAACTCGCCCGTGGTGCCGTATTCGGAGCGTAAATCGATTTCAACCGAACAAACTTTTGAACAGGATACGATTGATATCAAAATGTTAAAGGGACTACTTATTGGTATGACTGAAAAGTTAGCATATCAATTGCGCAGCGAACAAAAATTAACAGCATGTGTAACGGTAAAAATCCGCTATTCAGATTTTAATACATATACCATGCAAGCGCGCATTCCCTATACATCACTCGACCATGTGCTGATTGATAAAGTAAAAGAATTGTTTGATAAGCTCTACCAGAAACGGATGCTCATCCGCTTAATCGGAATCAAGTTCAGTCACCTGGTGCATGGCGGACATCAGTACAACCTTTTCGATCAGACACCCGAACAAATTCAATTATATATGGCCATGGATAAAATAAGAAAACGATATGGTGATGAAGCTGTAGCAAGAGCTGTTGGAACAGATTACAAACGAAGGGAAATGAATCCGTTTAATGGGATTAAGCGATAGGCTAGTTGATAAAGTGATTGGTTGATGGAGCATGGTAATTATGGTATCTGTTAATTGTGTTATGATGTTACCACTGCTGTTTGAAGTATGCAACTTCAAACAAGTTACACAAACAAGTCTGAGACTTGCATGTAAACACTGCGAAGATCTGTTCTCAATAAATAACCTGGAATAAACAACACGTAACTTTTCCACCAATCAACTAGTCAACATAATTAACAGTTTTCAATTCCCAATTCCAAAATCACAATTCTCAAATGTTGCTCAACTGCCACACCTATTACAGCTTCGGTTATGGTACCTATTCCATTAAGGAACTACTTACAGCAGTCTATCATAACGGATACCGGATATTTGCTTTAACGGATATCAATAATACCTCTGCTGTGCTCGAAACATTGCGACTTACCGAAGGGAAAATCGTAAAGCCTGTTATTGGTATTGATTTCAGAAATGGAGTAAAGCAGCAGTATGTAGGACTTGCTAAAAACAATGAAGGCTTTAAAGAACTAAACGAACATCTAACCAAACATTTGCATACAAGTGAAGTATTTGATACTGTTGCTCCTGAGTTTTTTCATGCCTATATTATTTATCCGTTTGCAGGATACAAAGGTTGGCCACTCCGGGAAAACGAATACATTGGGGTTTCGGTGAACGATCTTAAACAATTGGTTGTTTCGCCTTATAAAAAACTTACCTCAAAATTAGTGGTATTGCACGAAGTGAGTTTTGCAGGTAAAAAGGAATTCAGTTTGCACCGGCTCTTGCGGGCTATTGATACCAATACCTTGTTGAGTAAACTAGCTCCCACCGAACATGCAAAAGGAAATGAAATGATGATTGCGCACGATGTATTATCAGCTGCCTATGCTGAATACCCGCATATCCTTTCCAATACAGAGGTGTTGCTCAATAGCTGTAGTGTGACCTTTGAATACGGTAAGCTCAAAAGCAAGAATAAACAGTTTTATACCGACAGCATAGAGCATGATATGGCATTGCTGCTAAGTGAATGTGAAAAAGGATTGGAATATCGGTATGGTGATACACAGGAGACTGAGATAGCCAGAGAACGGATGAAAAAAGAGTTAAAGGTTATTGCGGGTAAAGAGTTTACATCCTATTTTTTGATTAACTGGGACATTGTAAACTATGCAAGGAGCAGGGGTTATTACCATGTTGGACGAGGGAGTGGTGCCAACAGTCTGGTAGCGTATTTAATTGGCATCACCGATGTAGATCCGCTGGAGCTCGATTTGTATTTCGAACGTTTTATCAATGAACACCGTAGCAATGCTCCCGATTTTGATATTGATTTCTCGTGGCGCGACAGAGAAGATATGACGCGGTATATTTTTGAACGTTTTGGTACAGATGGAAATGTAGCTTTACAGGGAACATACAGCACATTTCAAAAAGATGCGGTTGTGCAGGAACTTGGAAAGGTGTTTGGATTTCCTCCGGCCGAAATTCAGCAGTTGAAAAAACTGGCCCCGCGTTATGCCAATATGAAAGGTTATACGAAGGGAAACCTGACCGAAGCACTTTTTTATTATGCCCAAACATTGATCGGTAAACCGAATCACCTGAGTATTCATGCAAGTGGTATCCTGATTTCGGAAAAACCGATTACGTATTATTCGGCAACCAACTTACCTCCCAAAGGGTATGCCACCACTCAATTCAGTATGATCGAAGCTGAGGATATCGGTTTGTTCAAGTTTGATATTTTGAGTCAGCGGGGATTAGGGAAAATTAAAGACGCCCTTACCATCATTAAAGAAAACAGAGGTGTGGAGATTGATATCCACCAGGTGAAACAATTTAAGGAAGATGAAAAGGTAAAAGACTTACTGCGCGAAGGTAAAGCCATCGGTTGTTTCTATGTAGAGTCGCCCGGCATGCGCATGTTGCTGGCCAAGCTGCGGGCTGATGATTATTTGCGATTGGTGGCTGCCAGTTCCATTATTCGTCCCGGGGTAAGTAAAAGCGGGATGATGCGGGAATATATTGATAGGTTCAGAAATAAGGAATTGCGGATAAAAGCCCGGAACAAGTTGCCACAGCTGTATGATATCCTGGAAGAAACATATGGCGTAATGGTATACCAGGAAGATGTGATTAAAGTAGCGCATCAGTTTGCGGATCTTACGTTGGCCGAAGCCGATTACCTGCGTAGGGGTATGAGCTGGAAGTTTAAACAACGGAATGAGTTTTTTAAAGTACGCGAGCAGTTTTTTAAAAATTGTTTGCAAAAAGGACACGATGAAAAAGTAGTCACCGATATATGGAACCAGATAGAGAGTTTTGCCAACTTCGCTTTCTCTAAGGGACATTCAGCCAGTTATGCGGTGGAGAGTTACCAGGCACTCTACTTAAAGGCATATTATCCGTTAGAGTATATGGTGGCAACACTTAACAACGGTGGGGGATTTTACAGAAAAGAATTATACATCCATGAAGCCCGCATGCATGGTGCCATCATCCATGTTCCCTGTGTAAATAATAGCAATGATGATACTGCCATCAACGGAACAGATATTTACCTCGGATTGGAAATGATTGCAGAAGTAACTGAGCATACACGGGAAATGATTCTCCGGGAACGTAAACATGGACTATTCACAAGTATGGAAGATTTTATTGATCGTGTTCCCATTGCCATCGAACAGATGCGGCTGTTGATCCGTGTTGGTGCGTTTAATTTTACGGGTAAAAATAAAAAGGAATTGTTGTGGCAGGCACATGCTATCATCCAACCGGTAAGGCAGGATGATGCAGGAAACCAATTGTTCAAAAAACAATATAAATCCTTCTCATTGCCTGCTTTAACAGGCTCGGCACTCGATGATGCGTTTGATGAAATGGAGTTGCTTGGATTTTCATTGTGTCCTCCATTTGAGTTGTTACGCGATAGCATGCCATCTAAACTCACTGCTAAAGAACTGAACGAACATATCAATAAGGAAGTAAGTATTGTGGGGTATTTGGTGAATACAAAAAGGACATATACCAGTAAGTCGGAGAACATGTATTTTGGTACGTTTGTGGATATTGAAGGAAACTGGATTGATACCGTACATTTTCCCGATAGCGCAAGGCAGTTTGCGTTTACCGGAAACGGTTGTTACCACATCAGGGGAAAGGTAACCGTAGAGTATGATTTCTTAAGTATTGAAGTAAATTATCTGAAGCGTCTGCCTTATATCGACAGGGAACTGATGACAGAAAATACACATCAGGATTTGGCAACCCGATCACAAGATTAATTCCATTTTACCCTTGTTTATTTCCTAAGTAATTACACCTTTGCTGCCCAATTACATAATTAACAGGATTCACACGTCCTATAACACAATAAGTATGAAAGTAGATTTAAACAAAGTGGTATCCATCCACTACACCCTAACTGACAATAACGGAACCATTCTGGATTCGAGCGCAGGAAAAGAGCCTTTATTGTATATTCATGGATTGGGTCACTTAATCCCCGGTATGGAAGAAGGATTGGATGGCCGCACAACCGGTGATAAACTCAACCTTAAAATCAGTCCCGATAAAGGATATGGTGTACGTGACGAACGTATGGTTCAGGAAATTCCGGTAAGTGCTTTTGGCGGACAGGATGTAAAACCGGGTATGCAATTCGAAGCAGGTTCGGAAGAGCAACGTTTTATCGTAACCATCACCAATGTAGGTTCAGAAACAGTAACCGTTGACGGCAACCATCCATTGGCAGGTGTTGAATTAAATTTTGATGTTGAGGTGCTTGATGTACGCGAAGCAACAAAAGATGAATTGGACCACGGCCATGTGCATGGTCCGGGCGGGCATCATCACTAAATATACCGAAAATAACAGAAAAGGCAGCTCCAATTGGGCTGCCTTTTCTGTTATTGGAAGAGATATTGAAATTGCTGCATCTGTTCGCGGATCTTATCGTTGCACAGATTGCCAATGCTACCCTCGTGTGTATGGTTTAGTTGGTCAGGGGCTTTAAATGTGCCTTGTTCAATTTCCTGTCCAACCATTTTATATGCATCTCTGAATGGAGTTCCTTCTAGCACCATCTCATTTACTCGTTCAACACTAAATAAATGAGCATACTTGTCATTATGTAAAATATCTTCTTTTAAGATGATGTGTTCTAACATAAATCCGGTTATTTCTAAACATGAATGGAGTTCTTCAATAGCCGGAAAAAGGATTTCTTTGGTGAGCTGCATGTCTCGGTGGTAACCCGATGGCAGGTTGTTGGTTAATAAAGTGAGTTCATTAGGTAAGGCTTGTATGCGATTGCATTTTGCGCGAATCAATTCGAATGCATCCGGATTTTTTTTATGTGGCATGATACTGGAACCTGTTGTCAGCTCATCCGGAAAAGTGATGAAACCAAAGTTTTGATTCATATATAAACACACATCATATGCAAATTTGGAAAGTGTTGCTGCAACTGCTGCCAAGGCTGTAGCCATAGCCTTCTCGGATTTTCCACGGGTCATTTGTGCGTATACCACATTGTAGTTCATGCTTTCAAACTGCAACAATTCGGTGGTTAATGTTCTGTTTAAAGGGAAAGATGAACCATATCCAGCTCCTGAACCTAAAGGATTTTTATTGTTCATATTATATGCAGCCCGAATCCATTCCATATCATCCAGCAGGCTCTCTGCATATGCCGCAAACCATAAACCGAAGGAAGAAGGCATGGCCAGCTGAAAGTGAGTGTAGCCGGGTAATAATTTGTTTTTATGTGTATCGCTGAGTTGCAGCAACTGTTCAAACAATCCGTTTACCTGTTGAGCAAGGTGTTTTGTTTCGGCACGTAGGTATAGTTTGATATCTACTAAAACCTGATCGTTACGTGAACGCCCACTGTGAATTTTTTTACCCGTCTCACCAATTTGTTGCGTTAACATCAACTCAATTTGTGAGTGAATATCTTCCACCTCTTCATCTAATTGAAAAGTTTCGACTTCGATGGTTTTCAAAATGGCAGTTAAGGCAATTTCAATTTGTTCCCATTCCAGTTGGGTAAGTAAACCAATGCTGTACAACATTTGAGCGTGAGCCAAAGAACCCTGAACATCATATTTTGCCAGCAACAGATCAAATTCTTTATCACGGCCAACGGTAAATTTATCTATTGTGGCCGAAGTGTTGGTATGTTTTTTTTGCCAGATTTTCATAATTGTAAGGTTGTTAAAAGTTGATGGTAAATGAGGATGCCTTCTTTCAATTCATCGAGGTAAATAAACTCATCCGCCTGATGTGAACGGGCTGAATCACCTGGTCCTATTTTGACAGAAGGAAAGGGTATCAATGCCTGATCGGAAGAAGTTGGCGAACCATAGATTTGCCGGCCAAGTTGCAACCCAGCTCGCACAACAGGATGTGTTGCAGGTATACCCGAAGGGCGTAATCGCAAGGAGCGGGGAGTTACTTCACAATGCACATGGTGTTTAATGATAACCAATAGTTCCTCATGTGTGTAGGCATCGGTACAACGGATATCAACAGTAAAAAAGCATTCGGCTGGAATCACATTGTGTTGTGTTCCCGCATGCATCATTGTTACACTCATGTTTACTTCTCCTAACGTTTCAGATATCTTCGGGAAAGAATAAGACTCAAACCAGGAAATGTCCTTAAGTGCGTTATAGATGGCATTGTTACCCTCCTTACGGGCAGCATGTCCGGCTTTTCCGTGTGCAACACAATCAATCACAAGAAGACCTTTTTCTGCAATGGCCAAATGCATGAGGGTAGGTTCTCCAACAATGGCAAGGTCTATATTACCCAGTTTCGGTAGGATTGATTCAATTCCGTTTGTACCCGATATTTCTTCTTCGGCCGTTGCGGCAAAAATAATATTGAAGGGTAAGTCATTTTGCCGATACAATTCTTTAAACACAGTATACAAACAAATGAGAGCACCACCGGCATCATTACTCCCAAGTCCGAATAATTTGTGTTCTTCAATGCTTGCATCAAATGGATTACGCGTATATCCGGCATTGGGTTTTACGGTATCAGTATGTGAATTGAGCAGAATGGTTGGTTTGGTACTAGTTCCGTTGAAGGTTGTTGCTATGAGATTATTGCCTTCGCGGAGAAAGATGATACCATCTTCTTTCATCCAGGATTCAAATAGTGTAACAACACTTTGTTCCTCTTTACTGAATGATGGTATTGCAATAAGCTGCTGCAGCCGACTGACCGCTTGCGCATATGCGCTATCTAACCAGTTTGGTTCCAGCATGGGTGTTGTTAATTAAAAGGTGAAATTGCAAAGCATGTAAAATATATACTTCGTTTACGTTCCTGTTTAAAGCATCAAAAGCATTGTCTAGCTTAGGCAACATACCCGAATAAATGGTTTCCGATTTTTTCAGATTTGAATAAGCTACCTGAGATAACTCAGGGATTAATGAGTGATTATCATTTACATCGTTCAGCACGCCTTCTTTCTCAAAACAGTAATATAGTTTTGTAGTGTATAGCCTGCTTAAAGCTATGGCAATAGTTGCAGCAATAGTATCTGCGTTGGTATTCAGGAGTTGTCCGGCACCATCATGCGTAATGGGTGCGATAACCGGAAACATCTTATTGTTGAGTAAAACATGCAGATTATCTGTTGAGATATTTTCTGGATTTACATCACCAACAAAACCGAAGTCAACAGGAATGTTATTGCGCTTGGTTGCCGGAATGATGTTGGCATCCACACCACACAATCCAATCGCATTGAGTTGATATGCCTGTAGCTGAGCAACGATTTTTTTATTAATTAAACCGGCAAATACCATGGTAACCAAATCTAATGTTTGCGCATCCGTTACTCTTCTCCCATCTATCAATTGTGCCGGAATACCCAATGTCTTGCTCAAGGTGGAAGCCAGTTTTCCCCCACCATGAACAAGGATAAAAGGGTCGTTCAATTGTTGGAGTTGTTGCAAAAATGCAGATAATGCGGATTCGTCATCAATCACGTTCCCACCAATCTTGATGATGTGTAAAACAGGTTTATCCATGCTGCTCCAATATATTTTTAAGAACAGTTTGTGCTGCGAATAATCTGTTGCCTGCTTGCTGCAATACAAGTGAATTGGGGCCGTCCAGTAAAACGTCTGTTAACTCTACATTTCTGCGCACAGGTAAACAGTGCATAAGTTTAGCATTGTTGCTTGAGGCTAAATGTTGCTCGGTCAATAGCCAATCAGCTCCGTTTTCATAAGGTTTACCATAATCATGGTATCCCGACCAGTTTTTTACATACACAAAATCGGAACCTTGTAAAGCCTCTTGTTGGTTGTGTGTAATTGTTGCCCCCTTCGTGAATAGGTTGTTTAACTCAAGCCCTTCCGGATGGGTAATTACAAAGTCCACATCGGCCCTGCACATCCATTCACTGAAGGAATTGGGAACGGCTTGTGGGAGCGCTTTAATATGTGGCGCCCACGTTAACACAACTTTTGGTTTATGTGTATGTTTCCAGTTTTCCAGAATGGTAATCATATCTGCAAAGCTTTGCAACGGATGCCGTGTAGCCGATTCTAAACTTACCACCGGTACTTTGGCATACTGAATAAATTTATTCAGTATAGTTTCATTATTATCTTCATTCCTATCTGTAAGGGATGGAAAACAACGAATGCCAATAATATCGCAATATTGACCCATCACGGCAGCAGCGTCCTTAACGTGTTCAACAGTTGTACCATTCATAATAGCACCATCTCCAAACTCCAGCGCCCAGCCCTCTTTATCCATGTTCATCACCATCACGTTCATGCCTAAGTTCATGGCAGCTTTTTGAGTGCTTAAACGCGTACGTAAACTTGGGTTTAAAAACACTAAGCCAATAGTTTTATGCTTACCCATCTCATGCCATTGATAGGGATTAGCTTTGATTTGAAGAGCCTGTTCAACCCAGTGGTTGATATCATGTACATCATGTACTGAAGTAAAGTGTTGCATATGTTCAAAGAGTAAATTTAAATGATAAGAGATGTGTAAGTACCGTGATAAATTCATCGGCATCACGTTTGTGAAGATTGAGAGCGGGTAAGATGCGCAAGGTGTTTTTGTCGGATGATGCCCCGGTAAGGATGTGATAGTCCTGCAATAATTGGTTGCGTATGGAGGCGCATGGTTCAAATAATTCAATTCCAATCATTAGACCCATACCACGGACTTCCTTCACGTTGGGTAAGCGTTTTACCTCATTCATGATGTATTGCCCCATCGTTGCGGCATGACCTATCAGTTGCTCGGAGGCAATAACATCAAGTACAGCAATGGCTGCAGCACAAGCAAGGTAATTGCCTCCGAAAGTTGTTCCAAGCATACCATGTTTTGCTTCAAATTTGGGTGAGATTAATACACCTCCAACCGGAAAACCATTGCCCATTCCTTTGGCTATGGTAATAAGATCCGCTTCTACATTTGCGTGCTGGTGTGCAAAAAAATGCCCCGTACGACCATAACCCGATTGCACTTCATCCAAAATCATCACAGCACCGGTCTCATTGCACAACTTACGCATCAGCTGCAAGAATGACGTGCCTGCAGTATGAACACCACCCACACCCTGAATCCCTTCTACAATGACCGCGCATACATCATTGGTAAGGTATTGCGTGA
Source organism: Bacteroidota bacterium (assembly GCA_040387195.1). Lineage (GTDB taxonomy): Bacteria > Bacteroidota > Bacteroidia > UKL13-3 > UKL13-3 > UKL13-3. Next base: position 146,213 of record JAZKEF010000012.1, on the reverse strand, counting down.
GTGCATCCTCATCGTTCAAAGGAAGAAAAGTAATAAGGGAAGACTCATTCACAGGGGCACTTATCTTAGGGTCATCAGTAGCCGAAACAGCCAATGAGGTTCGGCCATGAAACGATTGACGAAAAGCAATAATTTTTTTACGATGGTTGTGAAAGGAGGCCAGCTTAAGTGCATTTTCATTGGCCTCAGCTCCCGAGTTACATAAAAACAACCGGTAGTCAGTGTATCCCGATAAGAAACCCAGCTTTTCAGCTAACTCATCCTGCAAGGGAATTTTCACCGAGTTGGAGTAAAACGCAATCTGATTTAATTGCTGCGATAATAGCTGAACATAATGCGGATGGGTATGTCCGATTGAGATGACCGCATGACCACCATAGAGATCAAGATATTGGGTGCCGTTTTTATCCCAGATATGAGAGCCCTCCGCTCTTACCGGTTCTACGTTGAGCAGGGGATATACATCAAAAGTTTTCATGTTAAAATAAGTTTGCTTTAAGGGTTAAACCACATTTTTCATCTAGTCCAAACAAGATATTCATATTCTGAACGGCTTGTCCGGATGCACCTTTTAATAGGTTATCAATGGCCGCGTGAACAATTAATTTGGAACCTTCTTTTTCCAAATGAATCAAACATTTATTGGTGTTCACAACTTGTTTGAGGTCAATCATTTCTTTACTCACATGCGTAAAGGGCGAACTAAGATAAAAGGCCTCATACAGCTCATACACATCATCCAAAGGGAGTGCGCACTCCGTAACAGCGCTAATGTATATCCCGCGCGCAAAGTCACCCCGCCACGGAATAAAATTTACTGTGGCAGCTTTGCCGGAAGTTTGTTGCAGCGACTCTCCAATTTCACTAATATGCTGATGCGTTAAACTTTTATAAGCCTGAATATTATTGGTGCGCCAACTGAAATGTGAAGTCTGCGATAAACTTTGCCCTGCTCCCGTTGAGCCGGTTATACCTGTGATGTATGTCTCATTCAATATTTTTTTGTGAGCCAAAGGCAACAACGCAAGCTGAATGGTGGCAAAACATCCCGGATTAGCAATACATTGAGCCGATTGAATGCTTGTTTTATTCAGCTCCGGTAAACCATACACAAAGGACTTATCGCCTATGGTTGATGACGATTTAAGCCGGAAATCCTGCGACAGATCAATAATGCGTATGTTGTCTGGAAAGTCATTTTTGCTCAGGAACGCTCTCGCTTCTCCATGTCCTGTACATAAAAACAATACATCAACTTGCTGATGAAACTTGCTGCTGAAGGATATATCCGTATCTCCCAACAAATCTTTGTGGATGTGAGATACCGGTTTTCCTGCATTGCTCTTGCTATGTGCAAAAGAGATTTCGGCATGAGGATGATTCAATAATAATCGAATGAGCTCACCTCCGGTATAGCCTGCTGCACCAATAATTCCAGCTTTAATTTTCATATCCGGTTTTGTTTGTTATGTGATGAAAAATGGATGTTTGGTTTCCGAATATTTTACTGAAACCGCGTACGTCATCACCGGTCCAGCCGTTGTTCATTTCACCATAAGTACCAAACTGTTTACTCATTAAATCGTTTGGCGATTCAATACCGGTAATGACGAAGCGATAAGGATGCAATGTGATGAATATATCTCCGGTAACCTGTGCCTGGGTATGCGTGAAGTATGCTTCAATATCACGCATCACAGGATCCAGTATTTGCCCTTCGTGAAGCCAGTTTCCGTAAAATTGGGCCAGCGTATCTTTCCAGTTCAGCTGCCACTTGGTGAGTACATGTTTTTCAAGTTGGTGATGGGCCTTTATGATGAGCATGGGAGCTGCGGCTTCAAATCCAACACGCCCCTTGATGCCGATAATGGTATCACCAACATGCACATCACGGCCAATACCGAATGGTGCAGCAATATTTTGCAAATGTTGAATAGCTTCAACAGGATGCGCGAATGTTTGTCCGTTTACTGCAACCAACTCTCCTGTTACAAAAGAGAGTTGCAGCTGTTCTGCTTTTGTTTGCGTAACGGGTGTAGGCCATGCATCCTCAGGCAACATCCCGTTTGACGATAAGGTTTCTTTACCTCCAACACTTGTACCCCAAAGTCCTTTGTTGACAGAATACGAAGCCTTTTCAAAATTCATGGAAACGCCCTTCTTCTTCAGGTAATTGATTTCATCCTCCCGACTCAATTTTAAGTCGCGGATGGGGGTAATGATCTCCATTCCGGGTGTAAGGATTTGAAAGACCATATCAAATCGCACCTGGTCATTTCCTGCACCTGTACTACCGTGAGCAATTGCATCAGCCTGCAGTTTTTGTGCATGTCCGGCAATATGAAGTGCCTGACTCAACCGTTCGGCACTTACACTTAACGGGTAGGTATTGTTCTTGAGAACATTGCCAAAAATGAGATACTTCACAATACGTTCGTAGTATGATTGTGTAGCATCAATAGTAGTGTGTGACTTCACCCCTAAATTGTTAGCATGGGTGGCTATTTGCTGCAATTCATCAGTACTGAATCCACCGGTATTTACAATTACACTGTGTACCTCATAACCTTTTTCTAAGCTTAAATATTTGGCACAATAGGTGGTATCTAATCCACCGCTAAATCCTAAAATTACTTTTTTCATGGTATTAAAACGGGAGCAAAAAATGAATGAATGATTTGAGTTTAGACGTTTCCTTACGTCCGAAAATTTTTGAAAATATGTGTTGTTTAAAACGAATTAAACGCTCGAGTCCTGATTTGTTCTCCTCGAAGAAGGCTGTTGTTTCTTCCGGCTTGTAATGATCCGCGGGGTCATACAACATAGCGGTGCACAAACAGTTTTTACGGTCTTTGCTCATCAGGATTTCGTAATTCACACAACTTTTGCAGCCGGCCCAAAAAGCATCGTCACTGGTCAGTTCACTGTAGGTTACCGGTTCATAACCCAGTTCGCTGTTAATTTTCATCACAGCCAGTCCGGTTGTTAATCCAAAAATTTTGGCATCGGGATATTTGCTCCTTGAGAGTTCAAATATTTTATGCTTGATACGTTTGGCCAACCCGCTTTTCCGCAAAAGCGGAGATACAATGAGTCCTGAATTGGCTACATAACTGCCATGTCCCCAGGTTTCGATGTAACAAAAGCCGGCCCATTCGCCAGCATGGGTTAAAGCGATTACAGCCTTACCCTCGTTCATTTTTTGTACGATGTATTCCGGACTTCTTTTGGCTATACCCGTACCGCGGGCCTTAGCAGAAGAAGCCATCTCATCGCATATTTGCTGTGCATAGGGTGCATGGCTATCACTAGCCACCACCACTATAAATGTTTGGTGCATATGCAAAATGCTTAAACCAACTTAGCCTTACCGCTAAGCTGAGGTTAAATAAATAAGAAAATTAAATGCTATTGTTTTCCGCTGCGTAAGCAGAAAGAGAATGACGTACGACTAGCGTCTGGTCACGAACGGTGTTCGCAGGTGTATAAAAACTAGCTCCTGGGGAGTAGAAAACAAGGATAACACAACAGCAAAAATGCGGGAAGTGTTAATCGATTGGAATGACTTGTTTTTTTTCATTTCTGTAATGTGCTGTTGTTGTGCGTTTGCTTTGTTACGACATAAAAAATTTTGAGGCGCAAATGTTGGAAATAAAATATAAGAATTCCAAGTACATTTTTATGTTGCCTTATTGTGCGTGGGTTTAAATTGATGGCAGCAGAGAAATCAGGTTGTAATTTTGGGTGGGCGAGAGCTGAAAATGATGTCGGGCAGACTAAAAGGTAATTTTTAAAAGTATCTTTGTGCTTATTGAAGTCAACCAAACAACATACTTTTCTCATCAAACAAAAAGCAGCCGAATTAGGTTTCTCTTTTTGTGGTGTGTCCAAAGCAACATTTCTGGAGCAGGAAGCTCCCCGGTTGGAAAGATGGTTGGCCGATGGAATGCAAGGAAAGATGCAGTACATGGAAAACTATTTCGACAAACGGTTGGATCCAAGGTTGCTGGTGGCTGGAGCAAAATCGGTGGTATCGTTTTTATATAACTATTACAGTGATATAAAACAGGTAGATGAAAACGCCCCCAGGATATCGAAGTATGCATACGGAGAAGATTACCATGTGGTGGTAAAAGATAAGTTGCATGAATTGCTGCAATACATTAGGGAGACAATAGGAGAAGTGGACGGACGGGCATTTGTAGACTCCGCACCTGTGCTTGAAAGAGCCTGGGCCCTCAATAGCGGTCTTGGTTGGGTTGGAAAAAATACCAATATCATTAACAAGGGAAAAGGGTCGTTTTTTTTTCTGAGTGAACTGATCATTGATCTGGAATTGGATTATGATAAACCGGCAACCGATCATTGTGGAACCTGTACTGCATGTATTGATGCTTGTCCCACTGGGGCAATTGTTGAACCGTATAAAGTGGATGGAAGCAAATGCATTTCATACTTTACCATCGAATTAAAAGATGCAATTCCTCCGGCCATGAAAGGAACCTTTGATAACTGGATGTTTGGTTGTGATGTTTGCCAGGATGTATGCCCTTGGAACCGTTTTTCAAAACCCAATACCGAAAAACGATTTGAACCCGGAGAGGCAATATTGGATATGAAAAAGCAAGACTGGCTTGAGATTACAGAAGACGTATTTCAGCGGGTGTTTAAAAAATCACCGGTCAAACGAACCAAATACAACGGTTTAAAGAGAAATATTGACTTCATATTTAACAACGATTAACTATACTTGAACATCTAAATTTGGCTTTACATGATGCCCGTTAAAAATATATACCTGTGTATTCTCTTTATTGGATTAAGTATAACCTCTGTTTTTGCGCAAATCAAAAAGGAGGAATCTGACCCTTTGGGTTATGGATTAAAGCTGGGAATTAACTACTCGATGAATGGAACCCAATATTCCGATTGGAGTGGATTGGCCGGAGTGAACCTCGGAATGTTTTTTACCAAGCCTATCAGTAACAGGGTGAGTTGGTTTGTTGAACCTGCGTTCTCCACAGTGTCATTTAGAGAACGCGAAACAGATACCCGGTATATTAATAATTATATTGATGCCAATGCCTTCCTGTATTATTATCCATCATCCATTAATACCGATTTTGCATTTATAGGCGGTATCAAACCCTCTTACCTCATTGCTTATAGTTCCGAAGTGTTTGAAACCGGCTCATATAACACAAAGGATTTAGCCATCAATCGGAATAAAAAAGGACAGCTGGATGCCGGACTCATGTTAGGAATGGCTATTTCATTGTCACCTGTGATTAACCTTGAAGTAATCTATAATCAAGGACTAACAAGCAATAATTCGCCCGCTAAGGTTGAGGGGCGATCTTCAACTGTTGAAGTGAATTTGCGTTTGAACGCAGTTGCGCTTCGCAAAAGTCTGGATGGTAAGAACCAATCGACCGAAGAGTTGGTGCAACACCTGCATAAAGGAGTATTATTGGTAATGTTACCAACCACCAACGAAAAAGAAATTAATCGCCTCAGAGCGGAACGTAAAACGGATGAAATAGAAATGCTCGAAGCTGATTTGCGCATCCGCAACAATAAAGTGATTCGTGAGTTTAATAAGAATTTCAGTTTTTGCCCGGTATACTATTTTATGGATACAAGTATCTATAAAGTTCTGTCGGGAAATATCAAGGGGATTTTTGTAAACTATAACCTGCAGGTGGATACCACAATTGAGGTAAACACTGATAATTTCTTTATTGCCAGTTTTTGCGAAGATGTTTCCGAGTATACCAAACGTAAACACTTTGGTTTGTTTGTATACGATAAGCAGATGATTCAAATGGAAAAACCATTTAATGCTCCTAATCAACTTGCCAATCCAGTGTTTGATTACGTAGTGGTTAAAGCGGCAGAGAATAAAACCCGCAAACCATCCTATACCACAGTTCCATTTGATCGTTTGGTAAGTAAGTTTAACACCCGGTTGTTTCGCTATATCAATTAGTGGATACGCGATCCCTGAGGGGTTAACCTTTTCATGATTTCAGCTTCTCCATCCAAAATTTCCTGCCAGCGTTTTTTAACATAGGCTTCTCCTTTGTATTCCTTGGCCAAATCAATGAATGTTTTATAGTGACCGGCCTCGCTCACCATAAATTCATGGTAAAATTGCTTTAAGTCCAGATCCTGAATGTTTAAAGAAAGTACCCTGAAACGTTCGCAGCTTCTGGCTTCAATCATTGCCAACAATAATAGCCGCTCCGAGACCTGTTCATTTCGATCGCCACCACGTGTGATAAGCTTCATAAGCTCATTTACATACTCATCTTTTCGTTGCCTCCCAAACTTAAATCCCCTTTTTTCCAATTCCTTGAGCACCCTGCGGAAATGTCCCCACTCTTCTGCAACAATGGCTGTGCATACTTTCACCATTTCTTCAAATTCAGGATATTGAACAATAAGGGAGATACCTGTAGTGGCAGCTTTCTGCTCACAATAAGCATGGTCAATCAGAATTTCGTCAATCGATTTTTCGGCAGCATTGGCCCAGCGGGGGTCGGTGGCAAGTTTAAGTCCTAACATAACGGCAAATATAGGAGTAGTTCACCCTTTTATCAGAATAATGATGAAACTGGATAAAGTTGTTTGTCTTCCGAATGCATATTTTAATATTGGTACTAAATCTATGCATACTTTTTAATAAGTTGCACCAAAAGGCAGCCGTTACAAAATGAGATTAATTGCAATCATCCTGATAATATGTGTGACAAATGTTTCCTGCGTAATGGCCCAACATTCAAAAGATATGCATCATAACAATTCAAAGCAACTGACACGAATACAGGAAATTGTTGATTCTGTTTTTAAAGCTCATCCTGAAACCAAGGGAATTGCAGTTCATATTGAGGTTCCGAAATATGATCTTTCATGGAAAGGAGCTGTAGGTTTTGCCGATAGTAAAGGAAGGAAATTAACTCCGGAAATGCCTGCAAATATTGCTTCGAATACCAAAACATATGTTGCTGCAGCCATGCTACGTTTAATTGAACAAGGTAAACTTAAAACGACTGAACCTATTGCTAAGATAATTTCAGATAAATCGAATCGTTTGTTGATTAGGGGAGGATATAATACCGAACAGATAACGGTAGCTCATTTGCTTACCAATACCAGCGGAATATTTGACTTTGTGAACACGCAACAGTATCAAAACCTTACCCAATCAGATCCGGGACATCGCTGGACAAGGGATGAGCAAATCCAACTGGCCATTGATTCGGGATTATTTACTGTTAAAGCAGGAGAGCAATTCGCGTATTCAGAAACGAATTATTTACTGTTAACCGAAATTATAGAGCAAAAAACACAACTTCCGTTTCATTTGGCAGTTCGAACGTTACTGAAATTTGAAAAACTCAAACTTAACAGTACCTGGTTCCTGTTGCAAGAGGATTACCCTAAAGGAGTACTCCCACTTGTTGAGCAAACAGCCACAGCATACAATGTAAACAGCTATCGGCTCGATTATTCTTTTGATGCCTTTGGAGGGGGAGGACTGGCGTCTACTGTAACTGATTTAGCCCGCTTTTCACAATATTTGTTCTCAGGAAACATATTTGAGAAACAGTCAACGCAGGAACTCCTCTATACAACCATTGCTACGACCGATGGATTAGCGCCATCATACAGTTTTGGTTTAATGCATACAAACGTAGCCGGATATAAAGCTTTCGGGCATGGTGGTTTTTGGGGTACCCAAGTAAAGTATATCCCCGAAGTGGACCTGACGATTGCAGTTTTTGTGATGGAACGGGATACATGGCCCGTATATAATATATTGATCGAAGAGGTTGTGAGAGAAATAGTGAAGCAAAAAACGCTTCAGCTACCAGGTAATACCCATTAATATAAGCACCCAATAAGCTGTGCAGCTAATTGTATCCTGCAGACAAATAACATATTACAGTCATAGTACACAGATAAAGCAGAAAAGCCACTTCAAGCTGATTCAGGCATACGAACCCGCTCTGGAACTAATCAAAGTCAGGAAATATTTTTATAAAAACCTGAAAATAATATTGGTAAATACAAAAGTGCCCTTATATTTGCAGCCCGGTTTTGAAAAAAGCCGGACACTTCTCGGTAGAAAGACTGATGGTTAAATTCTCTTCTGTAACCCGCTCAGCACTGAATATTTTAAGATATTTAAAATATTTTTTGTCAGGCACTTGCTAAGCTAATTTATTCCTCGTACTTTTGCCGTCCTTTAAAAATAGAGTAAACGAACAAAAGTTTTAATATGCCAACCATACAACAGCTTGTAAGAAAAGGCCGCACAGACATCAACTACAAGAGTAAATCTCCTGCATTAGATTCTTGCCCACAGCGCAGAGGCGTGTGTACACGTGTATACACTACTACACCAAAGAAACCAAACTCGGCTATGCGTAAAGTAGCGCGTGTGCGCTTAACCAACGGTAACGAGATTAACGCTTATATTCCGGGTGAAGGACATAACCTTCAAGAACACTCTATCGTACTTGTACGTGGAGGAAGGGTAAAAGATTTACCGGGTGTTCGTTACCACATCGTACGTGGAGCATTGGATACAGCGGGTGTTGCCGGACGTAACCAAAGACGTTCTAAATACGGAACTAAAAAACCTAAACCAGGTGCAGCTCCGGATCCAAAAGCAAAAGGTAAAAAATAATCAAATTAGGAAAGTTTAGATAACATGAGAAAGTCGAAACCTAAAAAACGCATTTTAACACCAGATCCTAAGTTTAACGACACGATGGTAACACGTTTCGTAAACAACATGATGTGGAGCGGAAAGAAAAGTACAGCTTTTGCAATTTTCTATGATGCATTAGGCAAAGTAGAAGCCAAAATTCAGGAGCCGGGTATTGATGTTTGGAAAAAAGCATTGAATAACGTAATGCCTTCAGTTGAAGTTAAAGCAAGACGTGTAGGTGGTGCAACATTCCAGATTCCAATGGAAGTACCTGCTGACCGTAAAATTGCAGTAGGGATGAAATGGATGATTGAATATTCGCGTAAACGTTCTGAAAAATCAATGGCAGATAAATTGTCTGCTGAGATTATCGCAGCTTCAAAAGGTGAAGGTGCTTCAGTAAAGAAACGTGAAGACACACATAGAATGGCTGAGGCTAACAAAGCATTCTCACATTTCAAAGTAAGTTAATTATAACCCATTAGAGAGTATATAAACGAATGTCACGCGACTTAACATTAACAAGAAATATTGGTATTGCTGCGCATATTGATGCGGGTAAGACTACTACGACTGAGCGTATCCTTTACTATTCCGGTGTAAACCACAAGATAGGTGAGGTTCACGATGGAGCTTCTACAATGGACTGGATGGTTCAGGAAGCTGAACGTGGTATCACAATTACTTCGGCAGCAACTACTGTGCCTTGGAAATACCGTAATAAAAATTATCATATTAATATTATCGATACACCGGGTCACGTTGACTTTACTGTAGAGGTAAACCGTTCTTTACGTGTATTGGATGGATTAGTGTTCTTGTTTTCTGCAGTTGATGGTGTTGAGCCACAATCGGAAACTAACTGGAGACTTGCAAATAACTATAACGTAGCTCGTTTAGGCTTCGTAAATAAAATGGACCGCTCAGGTGCCGATTTCTTGAACGTTGTAAAACAAGTAAAAGAGATGTTGGGTAGCAACGCAGTTCCATTGCAATTACCTATCGGTGCTGAAGATGGATTTAAAGGGGTAGTTGATTTAATCAACTTCCGCGGAATGATCTGGAATGAGCATGATAAAGGTATGACTTACCAGGATGTTGAAATTCCTGCCGACATGGTAGAAGAAGCAACTGAATGGAGAGAGAAATTGTTGGAAGCGGTATCTGAGTATGATGATAAATTGATGGAGAAATTCTTCGAAGATCCTACATCAATCTCAGAAAGAGAAATTTTGGACGCTTTGCGTAAAGCAGTTATTGACATGAAAATCGTTCCCATGTTGTGCGGTTCGTCATTCAAGAATAAAGGTGTTCAAACCATGTTGGATTTGGTAATGGAATTGTTGCCTTCTCCAATGGATAAAAAAGAAATAACAGGTATCAACCCTGATACAAACGAAGAAGTAACCCGCAAGCCGGATGTAAATGAGCCTTTCACAGCTCTTGCATTTAAGATTGCTACTGACCCGTTTGTTGGACGTTTAGCATTTATGCGTGCGTACTCAGGTAAATTGGATGCAGGTTCATACGTATTAAACACACGTAGCGGAAACAAAGAGCGTATCTCACGTATCTTCCAGATGCATGCCAACAAACAAAATCCTATCGAAGCATTAGAAGCAGGAGATATCGGAGCAGCTGTAGGATTTAAAGATATCAAAACCGGTGACACTTTATGTGCTGAGAAATTCCCGATTGTGTTAGAAGCAATGGATTTCCCTGAGCCGGTAATCGGATTGGCAATTGAGCCTAAAACTCAGGCTGACTCGGATAAATTGGGTATGTCATTAGCTAAATTAGCTGAAGAGGATCCTACTTTTAAAGTAAAAACAGACGAGGAAACAGGTCAAACTGTTATCTCAGGAATGGGAGAGTTGCACTTGGAAATTATCGTGGATCGTTTGAGACGCGAGTTTAAAGTAGAGTGTAACCAAGGTGCTCCGCAAGTAGCATATAAAGAAACAATCACCAAATCGGTAACACACCGTGAGGTATACAAAAAACAATCGGGTGGTCGTGGTAAGTTCGCTGATATTCAATTTGAATTGATTCCCGGCGATCCTGCAAAACACGGATTGGAGTTTGTTAATGAAGTTGTTGGAGGTTCAATTCCAAAAGAATTTATTCCTTCTATCCAAAAAGGTTTTGATAAAGCAATGGGAACCGGTGTATTAGCAGGATATCCTGTTGAGAGCTTAAAAGTTCGTTTGTTTGACGGCTCATTCCACGCAGTGGATTCGGATTCAGTGTCATTCGAAATTGCAGCAAGCATTGCCTTTAAAGAAGCATCACGTAAAGCATCGCCAGTATTGTTGGAGCCAATCATGAAGATTGAGATTTTGACTCCGGAAGAAAATATGGGAGATGTGATTGGTGACTTGAACAAACGCAGAGGACAATTAGATGGAATGGATACACGTGCCGGTTCACAAGTAATCAAGGCAAGAGTTCCACTTTCTGAAATGTTCGGATACGTTACTCAATTACGTACATTATCGTCAGGTCGCGCAAGCAGTACCATGGAGTTTGATCACTACGCTGAAGCTCCACGTAACGTACAAGAAGAAATATTAGCAAAAGTAAACGGTAAAGCAGCTAAAGCTTAATAAAATGGTTAATCAAAAAATCAGGATCAAATTAAAGTCTTTCGACTACAATCTTGTTGATAAATCAGCAGAGAAGATTGTTAGAACAGTAAAGTCAACAGGTGCGGTAGTGAGTGGTCCAATTCCACTTCCAACTCACAAGAGAATTTACACAGTGTTACGTTCGCCACACGTAAACAAGAAAGCAAGAGAGCAATTCCAATTATGCTCTTACAAAAGGGTATTGGATATCTACAGTTCAACCGCTAAAACTGTTGATGCATTAATGAAATTGGATTTGCCGAGCGGAGTAGATGTTGAAATCAAAGTATAACTTGTAAAGAGATTAAGATATTATGTCTGGAATAATAGGTAGAAAAGTAGGCATGACCAGCGTGTTCGATAGCAACGGGAAACAAATTCCTTGTACTGTTATCGAGGCAGGGCCTTGTGTAGTAACACAAGTAAAAACCACTGAGAAAGATGGTTACCAAGCTGTTCAGCTAGCGTATGGAGATAGGAAAGAAAAAAACACTCCCGCTGCGCAAAAAGGAATCTTCACTAAAGCTAACACGACTCCTAAAACGAAGTTGGCTGAATTCAAAGGATTTGAAACCGAACTTACATTGGGTCAATCTATCGAGATTGGTTTATTTGAAGTTGGCGAATTCGTTGACGTAGTTGGAACCTCTAAAGGAAAAGGTTTTCAAGGTGTTGTAAAACGCCACGGATTTAGTGGAGTTGGTATGCAAACACACGGTCAACATAACCGTTTGAGAGCTCCGGGTTCATTAGGTGCATCTTCAGATCCTTCACGTGTATTCAAAGGAATGCGCATGGCTGGTCGTATGGGAGGTGTTCGTGTTAAGAAAACCAACCTTGAGATTTTGAAAGTTTTGAAAGAGCAAAACTTATTGGTAGTAAAAGGAAGTATTCCTGGTCATAAGGGATCATTCTTATTAATAGAGAAATAGTGATGGAAATAGCAGTATTAAATACATCCGGAACAGAAACCGGAAAAAAAGTAAAGCTTTCTGAGAACGTATTTGGTGTTGAGCCAAGCGATCACGCTATCTATCTTGACGTAAAGCAATACCTTGCTAACCAACGTACAGGAACGCATAAAGCAAAAGAAAGAAGTGAAGTAAGCGGTTCTACCAAAAAATTGCACAAGCAAAAAGGTACAGGTGGATCACGTAAAGGTAGTATCAAGAGTGGTACAATGGTTGGTGGAGCTCGTATCCATGGTCCTCGTCCCCGTGACTACAGCTTCAAACTGAATAAAAAATTGAAACAATTGGCTCGTAAATCAGCATTGACTTACAAAGCTAAAGAAAACAATATCACTGTTGTAGAAAGCTTCAATATTGAAGGGCCGAAAACCAAACAATACTTAAGCATCTTAAACAACTTGAAGTTGAATACGGAAAAAACGTTATTGGTAATTCCTGATTACAACGACAATATTTACAGATCGAGCAGAAACTTGCCTAAAGCAAAAGTAATGACAGCCAAGGATTTGAATACATATGAGATTCTTGCTGCCAACAGATTGATTTTAGTGGATACTTCGGTTTCGGTTATTGAGGAAATTTTAAATTCAGCGAAATAATGAGCACACTTAGAAAGCCTTTAATTACTGAAAAATCAACAGCTCACAGTGAGAAGTTGGGACAATTCGGGTTTATCGTTGATAAATTAGCTACGAAACCTGAAATTATCAAAGAAATCGAAACATTGTTTTCGGTGAACGTAACCGGCATCAGCACTATGCGTTATGCAGGTAAAGCCAAATCACGTTTCACCAAAAAGGGTTTGTTCGAGGGCAGAAAACCTGCATTCAAAAAAGCAATTGTTACATTGAAAGACGGTCAGACTATTGACTTCTTCCAAAACATATAATTAAGCAATGGGAATTAGAAAATTTAAACCCGTAACAGCCGGTACCAGATTCAAAGCCGTAAATACTTTCGAGGAGATTACTAAATCTACTCCAGAGAAGTCATTATTGGTACCCAAAAAACGCTCAGGTGGTCGTAACGACAGCGGTAAAATGACCATGAGATACATGGGAGGCGGACACAAACAACAGTACCGTATTATTGATTTCATTCGCGAGAAGAAAACAATTCCTGCCACAGTACACTCTATTGAGTATGATCCAAACCGTAGTGCACGCATCGCTTTGTTGCACTATGTTGATGGCGAAAAGAGATATATCATCGCTCCACACGGATTGAAAGTTGGAACCTCAGTAATGAGCGGACCAGGTTCAGCCCCTGAAATCGGAAACACGTTGCCTTTGGCAGAGATTCCATTGGGAACAGTAATTCACAATATTGAATTGCAACCGGATCGTGGTGGTAAATTAGTTCGCTCAGCAGGATCATTTGCACAATTGCTCAACCGTGATGGTAGATATGCGATCGTGAAACTTGCTTCAGGTGAAACACGTATGATTTTAGTTGCTTGTTCAGCTACAATCGGTTCGGTGTCAAATCCTGATCACAACCAGGAACGTATGGGTAAAGCCGGTGCTAACCGTTGGAGAGGTCGCAGACCAAGAACTCGTCCGGTAGTAATGAATCCGGTGGATCACCCTATGGGTGGTGGTGAAGGTAGAGCTTCAGGAGGACACCCACGTTCACGTAACGGTATTAAATCAAAAGGTTACAAAACACGTACACCTAAGAAATATTCTAACAGATTCATCATCGAAAGGAGAAAGAAATAAGATATGGCACGCTCTCTAAAAAAAGGACCTTATATTGACGCTAAACTTGAAAAGAAAGTAAGCGTAGTAGTTGAGTCTAACAAAAAAACTGTCATCAAAACTTGGTCGAGAAGATCAGTAATCTCTCCGGATTTTGTTGGACAAACATTTGCTGTACACAATGGTAACAAGTTTATCCCGGTGTATGTAACTGAAAACATGGTAGGTCACAAATTAGGTGAATTTGCTCCTACCCGTACATTCAAAACTCACCCTGTTAAAAAAGACTAACGATGGAAGCAGTAGCAAGATTAAATAATTGCCCAACGTCACCTCGTAAAATGAGATTGATCGTTGACCTTATCAGAGGTAAAAAAGTAGCTGAAGCATTACATATTTTACGTTTCAATAACGCAAAAGAGAGTGCTCCACGCGTTGAAAAACTATTACTTTCTGCCATCGCTAACTGGGGTCAGAAAAATGAAGGTGCTCGTGTTGAGGACGCTGAACTGTATGTAAAAACTGTTTTTGTTGATAGTGGTGCAATGCTAAAACGCGTGTTACCGGCTCCACAAGGACGCGCACACAGAATCAGAAAACGTTCTAACCACGTTACCCTGATAGTAGATAGTAAAGCAGCTGCTCAAACAGCCGCAGTAGAAACAGCAACCGAAGCATAAAAAAGTAAATATAATGGGACAAAAAGTAAACCCGATAGGAATTAGACTTGGTATCGTACGTGGTTGGGAATCGAACTGGTACGGTGGTAAGAACTTTGCCGAAAAGTTGATCGAGGATGAAAAGATCAGAAAATATTTGAATGCTCGTATCACCAAAGGTGGAGTTGCACGTATCATCATCGAACGTACAATTAAGCGCATTATCATCACTATTCATACATCTCGTCCTGGTATCGTTATCGGAAAAGCCGGTTCAGAAGTGGATAAGATTAAAGAAGAAATCAAGAAGCTTACTAAAAAGGATGTTCAAATCAACATCTTCGAAATTAAGCGTCCTGAGCTAGATGCAGCCTTGGTAGGTGAAACTATTGCTAACCAATTGCAGGCTCGTGTTTCTTTCAAGCGTGCAGTGAAAATGGCAATTGCTTCTACCATGAGAATGGGTGCTGAAGGAATTAAAATTCAGGTTGCAGGTCGTTTGGGTGGAGCAGAGATGGCTCGTACAGAAAGCTACAAAGAAGGACGTACACCATTGCATACACTGCGTGCTGATATTGATTATACAATCGCTGAAGCATTAACAGTATACGGAAAGATCGGTATTAAAGTGTGGATCTGTAAAGGCGAAATCTACGGTAAACGTGATTTGTCTCCGAACCTGGGAATGAGCAGTACTGAAAATAAGGGTGGTGAAAGAAGAAATGATCGTAGAAACGACAGACCTGATAGACCATCACGTGGAGGTAATGACCGCAGAGGCGGTAGTGGTGATAGAAGACCATCTGCAGGTGCAGGCGGAGATAGAAGACCAAAGAAATAAATTATTGACAATTAATTTTAAACTGTAAGAATAATGTTACAGCCAAAAAGAACCAAATATAGGAAAATGCAAAAAGGCCGTGTTCGTGGAAACGCAACACGTGGTCATGAGATTGCATATGGATCATTCGGATTGAAATCAACCGAAGTAAGTTTCCTCACCGGAAAACAGCTTGAAGCAGCCCGTGTAGCCTTAAACCGCTATATGAAACGTGAAGGTCAAGTATGGATCAGAGTATTTCCTGACAAACCAATGACTAAAAAGCCTGCAGAGGTACGTATGGGTAAGGGTAAAGGAGCTCCTGAGTATTGGGTAGCTGTTTGTAAACCCGGCACCATCATCTTCGAAGCGGAAGGTGTTCCATTGGCAGTAGCAAAAGAAGCTATGAGACTTGCCTCTCAAAAACTTCCGGTAGTTACTAAGTTTATCGTAAAAAATGATTACGCAGAATAATATGAAAAATTCAGAAATCAGAGAACTATCGGATAAAGAACTTGCTGGAAGAATCAAGGAAGAAAGAGCTCAAGTAACTAAAATTAAATTTAGTCACGCTGTATCTCCTATCGATAGTCCTGCTAAAATAAAAGAAAGCAAGAAATTAGTAGCTCGTTTGCTCACTGAGAAGACAAGACGGGTATTAGCGAATGTTCAATAATATTTAGAAAATGGAAACAACAGTAGAAACCAGAAATTCGCGTAAAGTGATTATCGGAAAAGTTCTAAGCAACAAGATGGAAAAAACCATCGTTGTGAGTGTAGAGCGTAAGGTAATGCACCCGAAATATGGAAAGTTCATCAAGATGACTTCCAAATTTAAGGCTCATGACGAAAAAAACGAATGCTCTATTAACGATATAGTTAAGTTGATGGAAACTCGTCCGCTGAGTAAAGATAAAAGATGGAGATTAGTAGAAATTATCGAAAAAGCTAAATAAGATGATACAACAAGAAAGTCGTTTAAAAGTAGCCGATAATAGCGGTGCCAAAGAAGTACTTTGTATTAGAGTATTGGGTGGTACAGCAAGACGTTATGCGTCTGTTGGCGATAAAATAGTAGTAACTGTTAAGTCTGCTATTCCTTCAGGAGGTGTTAAAAAAGGCGCAGTTTCTAAAGCTGTTGTTGTTCGCACCAAAAAAGAAGTGAGAAGAGCTGATGGTTCATACATCCGTTTTGATGATAACTCTTGCGTGTTATTAAATGCACAAGACGAGCCAAGAGCAACCCGTATCTTCGGACCTGTAGCCCGTGAGTTACGCGAAAAACAATTCATGAAAATCGTTTCATTAGCACCGGAGGTACTATAATATGGAAAGAAGATATAATAAACAGGCTAAACTACATGTTAAAAAAGGCGACATGGTTCAGGTTATGGCCGGTGACGATAAAGGTAAAAAAGGACGTGTATTACAAGTGTTTGCTGCAACTAACCGTGCGTTGGTTGAAGGTATCAACATCGTAAGCCGTCACACCAAACCGAATGCTCAAAACCAGCAAGGTGGCATTATCAAGAAGGAAGCATCTGTGAATATTTCTAACTTGATGTTGGTTGACAAAACAGGAAACGCAAGCCGTATTGGTCGTAAATTGAACGATGCAGGTAAATTGGTACGTTTCTCTAAAAAATCAGGTGAAATAATTGACTAAGGATATGTATACTCCAAGATTAAAAGACCAATATACAGCTCAAGTAGTTCCGGCAATGAGGGAAAAATTTGCATACGCTAACGTAATGCAAGTACCTAAATTGCTTAAGATTTGCTTAAACCAAGGTGTTGGTGCTGCAGTAGCAGATAAAAAACTAGTAGACCAGGCAGTTGAAGAGATGTCAACCATCGCTGGACAACGTGCGGTATCTACAAAATCTAAGAAAGCGATCTCAAACTTTAAGTTGAGAGAAAATTTACCAATTGGTGCACGCGTTACCTTAAGAGGTGACAGAATGTATGAATTCTTAGATCGCTTAGTGTCTATCTCGTTACCTCGTGTACGTGATTTCGCTGGATTGAATGATAAAGGATTTGATGGCCGCGGTAACTATACATTAGGTGTTACCGAGCAAATCATCTTCCCGGAGATTGTAATTGATAAAGTAAACAAAATCAACGGTATGGATATCACGTTTGTGACAACAGCCGAAACAGATGAAGAATGCTTATCGTTACTAAAAGAGTTTGGTTTACCATTTAAAAATCAAAAATAATGGCTAAAGAATCAGTTAAAGCACGCCAAAGAAAAAGAGAAGCGGTAGTTGCACGTTACGCTGCAAAACGCGAGGCATTAAAAGCAGCAGGAGATTACGAAGGTTTGAACAAATTGCCTCGTAATGCATCACCGGTGCGTTTGCACAATCGTTGTAAACTAACAGGTCGTCCCAAAGGTTACATGCGTGATTTCGGTATTTGCCGTAATCAATTCCGCGAAATGGCCTTGATGGGTAAGATTCCGGGCGTTACCAAAGCAAGCTGGTAATAAAAGCAAAAAAAAATTGTTCAGGGATGGGAATATGCATATATTCGCACCCCTGAATTTTTATAATTACAAACAACTCAGTGAGCAAGAGTGCCTTTGGCTTACTACTCACGAGTAAAATTTAACAAACATGACTGATCCAATTTCAGACTACCTAACAAGGTTACGCAATGCGATCAAGGCTAACCACCGCATTGTAGAGATCCCTGCTTCAAATTTGAAGAAAGAGGTTACTAAAGTACTATTTGAAAAAGGTTACATCTTAAACTACAAGTTTGAAGATATCGCTAACCATCAAGGTACTATCAAAATCGCTTTGAAATACAATCCTATCACCAAAGCGTCAGCAATTAAATCATTACAACGTATCAGTACTCCGGGTTTGCGTAAATACACAGGTATGGCAACCATGCCACGTGTTATTAACGGGTTGGGTATTGCTATATTAACAACTTCCAAAGGTGTAATGACCGATAAGGAAGCCCGCAAACTAAACGTAGGCGGTGAAGTTTTATGTTACGTTTATTAATCAACAGGAGGTAAAAAGATATGTCACGTATAGGAAAAGCGCCAATTACATTACCTGCCGGAGTTGAATTAAAAGTTTCAAACGGTAACGTAGTAACAGTAAAAGGACCCAAAGGAGAATTACACCAAACTGTAGATGCCGATATTAAAGTTGAAGTTGAAAACAACGAAATTTTAGTAAAACGTCCTACAGATCAAAAACGTCACAAAGCCATGCATGGCCTGTACCGTTCATTGATTAACAACATGGTTACAGGTGTAACTGAAGGGTATAAAGTACAACAAGAACTTGTGGGTGTGGGTTACAAAGCTGCCAACGATGGTAACATTTTGGATTTGACTTTAGGATACTCGCATCATATTTACTTTGAAATTCCTAAGGAAGTTAAAGTAAAAACAGAGCAAGAAAAAGGTAAAAACCCGATTATCACATTGGAAAGTGCTGATAAACAATTGATCGGTCAAGTAGCCGCAAAAATAAGAAGCTTACGTAAACCTGAGCCATACAAAGGAAAAGGTATCAAATTCGTAGGTGAACAATTAAGAAGAAAAGCCGGTAAAACAGCGTCTAAATAAAATCGAAGAATTATGTTGGCTAAAGTACAAAGAAGAACAAAAATCAAAAAAGGCATTAGAAGCCGTGTTTTTGGTACACCTGAAAGACCACGTTTGTCGGTATTCAGAAGTAATAAACAGATTTACGCTCAAGTTATTGATGACGTTCATGGCAAAACTCTTGCTGCTGCATCATCAAAGAACTTAACCGATAAAATGACAAGTGTTGAGAAATCGGCATTAGTTGGAAAAGCATTAGCAGAAAAAGCCTTGCAAGCAGGAATCAGCTCAGTAGTATTCGATAGAAATGGTTACTTATACCATGGTCGCGTGCAAAGTTTAGCTGATGGTGCCAGAGAGGGAGGTTTAAAATTTTAATAACAATTATAAGGTTGCAGCAATGCACCTTTAATTAAAGGAAAGATATGTCAACAGCTAACGTAAAAAGAGTAAAAACAACCGACATCGAACTCAAAGAAAGAGTTGTATCGATAAACCGTGTTGCCAAAGTGACCAAAGGTGGTAGAACATTTAGTTTCTCGGCACTTGTGGTAGTTGGTGATTCAAACGGAATTATTGGTTACGGTTTGGGCAAGGCTAATGAGGTTACCGATGCAATCAATAAAGGTATTGATGATGCAAAGAAAAACCTGATCAAAGTTCCGGTATTAAAAGGTACAGTACCTCACGAACAATTGGGTAAATACGGAGGAGGACGCGTGTTCTTGAAACCGGCGGCTCATGGAACTGGAGTAATTGCAGGTGGTGCGATGCGTGCGGTATTGGAAAGTGCCGGTGTAACGGATGTATTGGCAAAATCAAAAGGTTCTTCTAACCCACATAATGTGGTAAAAGCAACCATTGATGCTTTGCTGAATATGCGTGATGCATTTACCATTGCTCAACAAAGAGGAATTAGTTTAAAGAAAGTTTTTAACGGAGAGTAATAAGATGGCAACAGTTAGAATCACTCAGGTAAAATCAATTATCGACAGACCTGAACCACAAAAAAGAACCATCAGAGCTTTAGGATTTACCAAAACCAACCAAACATTGGAAAAAGAAGGTACTCCGCAAGTGATGGGCATGATCAGACAAGTAGCGCATTTGCTCAAAATTGAAAACGTTTAATCAGATTAAGCATAATGAAATTACATACATTAAAACCAGCTGCTGGTTCAATAAAAAGAGAAGGTAAGCGTGTAGGACGTGGAGAAGGTTCCGGAAAAGGTGGAACTGCTGCGCGTGGACACAAAGGTGCCGGATCTCGCTCAGGTACTAGTACCAAGAGAGGTTTTGAAGGAGGTCAAATGCCTTTATACAGACGTATTCCTAAGTTTGGTTTCAAAAACCTGAATCGTGTGGAATACGCAGGTATCAACCTGGATAAAATTCAAACATTAATCGAAGAGAAATCTTTGAAATCAATTGACTTGAGTACATTTATCGAAAACGGATTGGTTTCTAAGAAAGAATTAGTGAAAGTTTTAGGTCGCGGAGAAATCAAAGCGGCAGTAGAAGTAAAAGCCCACGCATTCTCAGAAACAGCTAAAAAAGCAATCGAAGCTGCTGGTGGTTCAGTAGTTCTTGTTCCTACATATAAAGTAGCTAAAGAAGCAAACGCGTAATACATGAAAAAACTCATCGAGACCATAAAAAATATCTATCGAATTGAGGAGTTGAGGTATAAGTTAGCCATCACCTTCTGGTTGTTGCTTATTTACCGTTTCGGTACATATGTGACCCTTCCGGGTGTTGACCCTAATGCTTTGGAAGGTTCTGCACAGCAAGCTTCAAGTGGAATATTCGGATTGATTAATATGTTTGCGGGTGGTGCTTTCGGACGCGGATCTATCTTCGCCCTAGGTATCATGCCTTACATTTCAGCATCCATTGTGGTTCAATTATTAACCATGGCGGTTCCCTCTTTCCAGAAAATGCAAAAAGAAGGAGAAGACGGACGCAGAAAGATCAATCAAATTACCCGTTATTTAACAATCATTATTACTGTGGTGCAGTCGGTAGGATTCTTAATTAACTTGAAATCGGAGAATCCGGGTGCTATTATTTCAATTACACATCCCGAGTTAGTATCAGACTTCTTCTTTATGGTCACTTCTGTGATTGTATTGACAGCTAGTACCATGTTTGTATTATGGCTAGGAGAGCGTATTACAGATAAAGGTATCGGAAACGGAGTGTCATTGATTATCATGATCGGTATCATAGCCCGCTTACCATTTGCTTTGAAAGATGAGTTTTACTTCAAATTATCAGAGTCAGGTGGAGGATTGGTAATCTTCTTAATTGAACTTGCTGCATTGTTCGGTGTTATCATGGCCGTAATCATGTTGGTACAAGGAGTTAGAAAGATTCCGGTTCAATACGCTAAAAGAATTGTAGGAAACCGTCAATATGGAGGAGTTCGTCAGTATATCCCGTTAAAGGTAAATGCTGCAGGTGTAATGCCAATTATCTTTGCTCAGGCTTTGATGTTCATTCCTTCAACAATTGCGCAGTTTTTTCCTAATGAAACCATGCAGGGAATTATAGCTCAGTTTGTAAACCCGGGGTCAATGGCCTATAACCTTACATTTGCTATATTAATCATTGTGTTCACGTATTTCTACACAGCTATTTCGGTAAACCCAACTCAGATTGCTGATGATATGAAACGTAACGGAGGATTTATTCCGGGTGTAAAACCGGGGCAAGCAACTGCAAGTTTTATTGATCAGGTAATGTCACGCATAACGTTGCCTGGTGCATTGTTCCTAGCGGCCATCGCTATCATGCCTGGATTGGCGGGAGTATTAAACATTAACAGTCAGTTTGCTCAGTTTTACGGAGGAACTTCATTGTTGATTTTAGTGGGGGTAGTGTTGGATACATTGCAACAAATCGAAAGTCATCTGTTGATGCGTCATTATGATGGCTTAATGCAATCAGGGCGCATTAAAGGAAGATCAACGGTAGGTGCTGCATAAATAAATTGGCAAATAATAAATAATCTGCTATTTTTGCAGCCCTTAAATTGAAAATATGTCGAAACAAGCTCTTATAAAACAAGATGGTGTCATAACAGAAGCATTATCAAATGCAATGTTCAGGGTACAACTTGAAAACGGACATGAAATTATAGCTCACATCTCAGGAAAAATGAGAATGCACTATATTAAAATTCTGCCGGGAGATAAAATCTCGGTTGAAATGTCGCCATATGATTTATCAAAAGGTAGAATAATTTATAGATACAAATAACATGAAGGTTAGAGCATCAGTAAAAAAACGCAGTGAAGACTGCAAGATTGTGAAACGTAACGGAAGAGTTTACGTGATCAACAAAAAGAATCCAAAATTTAAACAACGTCAAGGATAATATATAACTATGGCTCGTATATCAGGTATTGATTTACCAAAAAATAAGCGTGGTGAGATAGGACTTACCTACATTTTCGGGATAGGCCGTTCAACAGCTGTTAAGATTTTAACAGAGAATGGAATCAGCCTGGACAAAAAAGTTCAAGAGTGGGATGATGATGATTTGAATAAAATCAGAAAGCACATCACTGAATTGATTACTGTTGAGGGCGAATTGCGTTCCGAGAAACAATTGAACATCAAACGTTTGATGGATATCGGTTGTTACCGTGGCTTACGTCACCGTAAAGGCTTGCCTGTACGCGGTCAACGCACCAGAACTAACTCACGTACCCGTAAAGGTAAACGTAAGACGGTTGCCGGTAAGAAAAAGGTTACTAAATAATAGGTTGTAAATAAGAATTAGCAATGGCTACAAATACAGGTAAAAAGACTAGCAAGAAAAAGACAGTTGTGATTGACTCATTGGGTCAGGCACACATTCAGGCTAGTTTCAACAATATTATTATTTCCATTACCAACTCACAAGGTCAGGTTGTATCTTGGGCTTCGGCAGGTAAAATGGGCTTCAGAGGTTCAAAAAAGAATACTCCATATGCAGCTCAGATGGCAGCTTCAGATTGCGCGAAAGTTGCAGTTGACTTGGGAATGAAAAAAATAGAAGTGTTCGTTAAAGGACCGGGTTCAGGACGTGATTCAGCGATCCGTACATTAGCCGGTGCTGGTTTGGAAGTAACAACTATTAAAGATATTACTCCACTTCCACACAACGGATGCCGTCCTCCAAAGAAGAGAAGAGTTTAATTATTAACGAATTACAAGAAAGAAGCAATGGCTAGATTTATAGGAGCAAAAACTAAAATCGCACGTAAGTTTAAAGAAGCGATTTACGGTCCTGATAAAAACTTTGAAAAAAGAAATTATCCTCCGGGACAACATGGACAAGCGCGTAAGCGTTCCAAACCAACTGAGTATGCTATTCAGTTGTCAGAAAAGCAAAAGGCTAAGTACACATATGGTTTGTTGGAGCGTCAGTTCTACAAAACATTTGAAGAAGCAGCTCGGAAAAAAGGTGTTACCGGTGAAAACTTAATGAAGTTTTTGGAAGCACGTTTGGACAATACTGTCTACCGTTTAGGATTTGCTACAACCCGTAGTATGGCTCGCCAATTGGTAGGTCACTGTCACATTACTGTTAATGGTAAGGTTGTAAATATTTCTTCTTATTCGTTAAAACCGGGTGATGTAGTAGGAGTTCGTGAAAAATCACAAACACTTGAAGTGATTTCTGATTCGGTAGCTGCAAGCAACCCTGCTAAATTCAATTGGTTAAGTGCTGATCAAAAAGCATTAAAAGGAACGTTCTTGGCTTATCCCGAAAGAGAAAGCATTCCTGAAAATATTAAAGAACAATTAATCGTTGAGTTGTACTCAAAATAATAATTAATCAATTACATAAATGGCTATTCTCGCATTTCAAAAACCTGATAAAGTTATCATGCACAAAGAAACTGACTTTTTTGGTCAGTTTGAGTTCCGCCCTTTGGAAAAAGGGTACGGTGTTACTATTGGTAACGCTTTGCGCAGAATTCTTCTTTCTTCTTTAGAGGGTTATGCAATCACTTCGGTTAAAATAACCGGTGTTGAGCATGAGTTTTCTACCATCAAAGGTGTAATTGAAGATGTAACCGAAATCGTATTAAACCTGAAACAAGTTCGTTTTAAACGTGTTGTTGACGGTGTTGATAGTGAAAAGATTTTCATCAGTGCAAAAGGCCAGGAGCAATTTACCGCAGGTGAAATCAGTAAACATACCAATGCATTCAAAATCTTAAATCCTGAACTTGTAATCTGTAATATGGACCCTAAGGTTCAGATTGAAATGGAAATTACGGTTGAAAAAGGAAGAGGTTATGTTCCTGCAGAAGAAAACAAACCTAAGGATGCAGTAATCGGATTGATTCCGGTAGATGCTATTTTCACACCTATTAAAAATGTGAAATACAGCGTTGAAGATTATCGCGTAGAACAAAAAACGGATTATGAAAAATTAACCGTTGAAATTTCGAGCGATGGATCTATTCACCCTGAAGATGCACTAAAAGAAGCTGCTAAAATCCTTATTCAACACTTTATGTTGTTCTCTGATGAGTTAATCACGTTAGATACTCAGGTAAAAGAAGCACCGCAAGAAGTTGATGAAAACGTATTGCATATTCGTAAAATATTAAAAACACCACTTTCTGATCTTGATCTCTCAGTACGTGCTTACAATTGCTTGAAAGCTGCTGATATCAAAACATTGGGTGAGTTGGTTGCATTTGATATTGCCGACCTGTTGAAATTCCGCAACTTCGGTAAAAAATCACTTTCTGAATTGGAAGAACTTGCAAGAGACAAGGGCTTAACATTTGGAATGGATGTAGCTAAATATTTAGGCAACGAAGAATAATAAACAGACTGTAAAACAGACAAAATTTTTGAACGATGAGACACGGAAAAACAGTTAATCACTTAGGAAGAACAGCATCGCACAGAGCGGCAATGTTAGCTAATATGGCTTCTTCACTAATTGTTCATAAACGCATTACTACTACTTTGGCTAAGGCTAAAGCATTGAGAAAATATGTTGAACCAATCATTACCAAAGGTAAAGAAGATTCAACAAACTCTCGCAGGGTTGTGTTCAGTTACTTACAAAATAAAGATTCAGTAAAAGAATTATTTGGAACAGTAGCTCCTAAAGTTGGCGACAGACCAGGTGGATACACCCGCATTCTGAAGTTGACTAACCGTAAAGGTGATAATGCAGAAATGGCTATCATGGAGTTGGTTGATTTTAATGATGTTGTAATGAACGACAAAGCAGCTAAAACTGAGACTAAGAAAACACGTAGAGGTCGTGCGAAGGCTCCAAAGGAAACTGATGCAGCCGAAACAGAAACAACTCCTTCAGCAGAATAATACAGAGAAGTTATTACATAATAAAAAGACGGCCTTGGTCGTCTTTTTTTATTCATAAAATTTTAAGATTTCTCAAATCGAAAATTACCTTAACTTCGTAATTCAATTATTAAACATCATACGAATGAAAAACATCGGATTTATATTATTAACATTAACTTTAGTATTTACCACAACCTCTTTTAAGAAAGCAGATGAACTTAAATGGTTCGGCTTTGATGAAGGGTATAAACTAGCCCAGAAAAAGGGAAAGATTATGCTGGTGGATGTTTATACAGACTGGTGTGGATGGTGTAAGCGTATGGATAAAGATACGTATGCCAAATCGGAAATTATCAGTTTGATTAGCGAGGATTATGTTCCTATCAAGTTTAATCCTGAAGTATCAGGTGTTACCTACACGTTTGAAGGAAAAAAGTATAGTGGCGATCAACTTGCGGGAGCGATTAGTCAAAACCAGTTGAGTGGATATCCAACAACAGTTTTTTACTACCCCAAAACAAAAAAGACTAATGTAGTAGGAGGCTACTTTGATGCCACAAGATTTAAAGGGGTACTGGAGGGAGTGAAGAGTGAATTTAAACCTACGGCAAAAAAATAATTTAAGAAAGCAGCTTTTAGCTGCTTTTTTTATATTCATACCGCAAGACTAGATGGAGAGTTTAAAGATTGGCATGGCTGAGAGTTGAAATGTAACTCGAATGAGCGTATTTAGCACCATTATTACTAAGGATGAAAGAGATTAACGAAACAAGAGCCTTCCTCATTGATAAAGGCTTTAAAGACGCTCAGGTAGGTATTGTGCTCGGAACCGGGTTGGGACATTTGGTAAAGCACATTCAAATCATTCAGGAGATTTCATACAAGGATATTCCTAATTTTCCAGTTTCTACTGTTGAATCACATGCCGGGAAGCTTATTTATGGAACCATTGAAGGAAGAATGGTAATAGCAATGCAGGGACGTTTTCATTATTATGAAGGATATTCCATGGAACAGATTGTGTTTCCCATAAGAGTAATGAAAATGTTGGGTATCAGGCAACTCTTGCTTTCGAATGCTTCAGGTTGTTTAAACTTAAGCTGGAGAAAAGGTACGTTAATGCTTATAGATGATCATATCAATTTGCAGTCAACCAATCCCTTGATCGGCAAGAATATAGACAGCCTTGGCCCCCGATTCCCTGATATGAGTGCCCCATATTCCATCGAACTGAACCAGCAATTGGAACGGCTGGCAGCACAACGTGGGATCATTCTGCATAAAGGAGTGTATGCATCTGTTCAGGGACCTATGCTGGAGACCCGGGCCGAATACCGTTACTTAAGAACCATTGGCGCGGATGCTGTTGGAATGAGCACTGTTCCTGAAGTGATTGCCGCACAACATATGGGATTGCCATGTGCTGCGGTTTCTGTACTTACAGATGAATGTGACCCTGATAACCTTAAGCCGGTTAGTATCGAAGAGATTATTGCGGTTGCAAGCAGGGCGGAGGTTCAACTGGCCGACCTCTTTGTTGCATTAATAGGAGCATTATAGATTATGGAAAGAACGCTCTTTTGCCGCAATACTTAAAACCGACCCCTGCGAACAGCTTTGGAAAATGTCCAGAACCTATAAGATACAGTGATTCCATTGATGAAATAGATATCAGTAATATAGTCGATTTTGCCTCGTGGTTTTCCGGCAATATTAGGTACCATTTGAGTAGAGTGGTTCAAACTGTTATGGTTTCTAGAAGCCATAATCCGCGCATCATCTGAAGCTAGGTTTTCCGGATTTGGGTATTTACTGTTACCATCAATATCATCTAGATGGCTTGTTGTGGTGAGCCTCATTCCAAAATCAAGACCAACTTGCCAGTTTTTATTGAGGTAAAAACGTAAACCAACACCTAAAGGCATTGCAAAAGCAATAGGAGAGTATGCACTTCCATCAAGTCTTAACGGACGAAGAGCAATTGGCTCGCCTGTGATGGGATGAATTGCCATGGGCTCAAAATGGAAAACACCAACCCCCGCATATACATATGGAATGCAACGTGTGTGTATTGTACGCCCTCTGTTTCTATCAGGTATAATATTGTATTCGAGCATGCCCGATAATTCAAAAATGTCTGAATAAAAAGCAAGGTTTCGTTCTCTTTGCCATTTTTTACCCTCAATATATTGGAGGTTTGAATCCGCTCCAAATACCCTGCAATACATTACATTACCTCTTAAAGTAAGGTACGGATTAAGGTGGTACCGCATAAATAACCCTGCCGCAGGTTTTATGGATGCCGGCTCCAATTCATAATTTACAATATCACCATAATAGTATGAAGTGCCGGCAAGCATTCCGAGTTCTATCTTTTTCTTTTGAGCATAAATTGTTGTTGGAGCCATAAGCCCAAAAAATAGGCATAAACCAATGTAAACGTGTGATTTCATTCTTATCATAACAGTGGGCGAAACTAGATAAGTGCAATTCCGCGAAAAACGGAATTAGGATGAGTTTATCGGAAAACCGGATTAAGTGTGGATGCGTAAAACTAAAATGAAGTAATTTTTCAAATGGATTTTGAAATATAATTCTAACATAAAGTATAAGTTAAATGCTTGAAAATGAAATCAAATACGTCTAATTGTTAGTGTTTGCTGGCAGCGTGCAGCTATTTTTTTACGGCCAATGGAGTGATTTTGACTGTATTCTCTCCAAAATGATTCTGCGGATGGGTGGCAGAAAGGGAGATGTCTATGTTCAACATCATTAGCCGGAGAGGGGGGACTGTATTTGGAATAGTAAAATAGCTAATTATTTTCCTAAAAACACCATTTGCCCTTTCAACGAGCCAAAGTGGTCCCGATGAATAAGGCCATTGTCCATCCCATACTGTATTATTACCACTTATAAAAGCCACAAACGGAAATGGAATTGTGCCGGAACAGCCTAGTGGTTGTAAGGGAACATCTTAAAACAAACCTTATAAAAGCAAAAAAGACCGCATAGTTGCAGTCTTTAGTGGAGGATATCGGATTCGAACCGACCACCTCTTGCATGCCATGCAAGCGCTCTAGCCAAATGAGCTAATCCCCCAAAGGATAATTTAAGAATTGAGATTTACGATTTTGGAGTGGAAGTTGAAATCTCAAATCCATTTTTGGTTGGGCAAATATATTCATCTAACCTTACAGCACAAATTTTAAAAGGACAATTGTTACCCCATATATTATTGTAGCCAGTATAATGCCTCTAGCTGTGAGGTATAGATTTTTGTTGAGGAACAAATAGAAGATTGCCAAGTTGAGAATGGCACATAAACTCAACATTGGAGAGAGAACCTTATGTTGGGTAGCCACCTGAATAAATTGCCAGATATCGATAGCGGCAAATTTTGAGTAATAAAAAATGGCTACTCCAACTACCGGAATCAATAAACCTAGTAGCAGTCCGAGAAGCAACGAGTCTTTATGTTTCATAATAGTTTTAAGTTGTATTAAATGGAGAAGGTCCAATCGTTTAAAAAAGGAATGGCATGATGCGCTGTAAGGTCAAAATGAACGGGGACAATGGATACATAATTGTTGGCAAGTGCCCATTCATCTGTGTCTTCCCCTTTGTCGT
Organism: Bacteroidota bacterium; assembly: GCA_040387195.1. GTDB lineage: Bacteria > Bacteroidota > Bacteroidia > UKL13-3 > UKL13-3 > UKL13-3. The sequence continues at coordinate 117,189 of JAZKEF010000012.1, read as the reverse complement.
TATTAATGAATTTGCCGGAAAGCCAAAAGTATTTTCTGCCATTAGGGTCGAGGCGTTCATTAAACTCTTCTTTCCATTTAGCATTTGCCTGACGGCATATTTTGATGCCCTTAATATCAGCTTCAGGAGTATCCGGGATGTTTACATTCAATAGTGTTCCCTGTGGAAGTCCATTCTTTAGAATATTTTCGGCCACACGTGTCGCCACCTTTTTTGCATAACTAAAGTCGGCATCGTAGGCAAAATCACAAAGGGAAAATCCAACTGCGGGAATACCTTCAATAGCGCCTTCCATAGCAGCACTCATGGTTCCCGAATACAAGACGTTGATTGATGAGTTGGATCCGTGGTTAATTCCGGAAACCAAGAGGTCGGGTTTACGGTGAAGCACTTTATCTACCGCCAGCTTTACGCAATCAGCCGGAGTTCCACTGCACTGGTAGGCCTTAATATTCCCGTAAATATCAGTTTGGTCGAGACGAAGCGGTTTGCTGATGGTTACTGCATGTCCCATGGCACTTTGCGGACTATCGGGAGCCACAATAACAACCTCTCCCAAATGTTTAATGGCATCAACTAGATTTCGGATTCCAGGAGCAGTGATGCCATCATCATTCGAAACCAATATAAGTGGTCTGTTTGTCATTTTATAATAAGTTTAAGGAGATCTTGTTCCATCGTTTTTTCAGGTACCTCCACAATCTTTCCTTTTAAAGTACCTTTCACAAAAACGAAAATAGTGGGAACATATTCTATGTTGAGCGAAGTAATATCGGGTAATGGACAATGTTTCTTTCGGTCCACTCCTATAAATTCAAGTTGTGCCATACTTATTTCACATTGGTTGGCAATTTTACAAAGTGCTGGAACCTGCTCTTTGCTGTCGCTGCACCATGTACCCAATACAACCATCAAACGAAGATCGCTTGCAAAGGGTTTAATGCTATCAATAACTGATTGTTCCGTTTTATAAGCATTGTAGGTAGAATCAAACCAGCTGTAAGTTGTGAGATTCTTATATTCAATGGTACCGATAAGTAAGGATGTATCGTTCACTTGCGCTTGTGTTGTGGATGAAAAGGTAACAATCAAAAGAAGGCTCCAAAGAGGGTATTTCATTTTAACTAAACGAAATGGCTTTGTTTACCATGTTTTCCGAACCGATAAAAACAGGAACACGCTGGTGGAGTTCTTTCGGTTCAATATCAAGCACCCGTTCTTTACCTGTGGTGGCAATGCCTCCCGCTTGTTCTACAATAAAAGCCATTGGAATACATTCAAACATTAAACGTAATTTACCATTGGGAGCTTTTGCAGTTGGAGGGTAAATAAAAATCCCCCCCTTAAGCAGGTTACGGTGCAAATCGGCTACCATCGAGCCTATATAACGGGCACTGTATGGACGTTTGGTTTCTTTGTCCTTTTCCTTGCACCAGCTGATGTATTTCTGAACGCCTTCAGGGAAATCGGAAGCGTTTCCTTCATTCAATGAATAAATTGTACCATCCTTAGGTGTTTGAATATTTGGGTGCGATAAGCAAAACTCACCGATGGAGTTGTCGAGTGTAAAGCCGTTTACCCCTTTACCTGTTGAATACACGAGCATGGTTGACGAACCGTAAATAATATATCCGGAAGCTACCAAACGGTTACCGGCTTGCAACACATCATCCAGAGTAGGTTCAGTTCCAATAGGAGTGACCCTGCGATAAATGGAGAAAATAGTTCCGATAGAAACGTTAACATCGATATTGGACGAACCATCAAGCGGATCAATACATACTACGTAATGTCCATCTTTTGAATGTGGTCCTTTCAATATAACCATGTTATCTTCCTCTTCGCTGGCAAATGCACACACTTCACCCCCACGTTCCAGTACGGTGGTAAACATTTCGTTTCCAATAAGGTCAAGTTTTTTTACATCTTCACCCTGGATGTTTACTTGACCCACATCACCAATAATTTCGGCTATACCGGCTTTGTTTACTTCACGGCTGATTACTTTGGCAGCAATTCCGATATCGCGTAAAAGGCGTGATAACTCACCTTTGGCAAATGGAAATTCATGTTGCTTTTCTATAATAAACTGGCCAAGTGTCGTAAAATTGAATTGTGACATAGTATGTGATTTTTAATTGATAGTGGCGCGAATATAAGATAAATGTGTAATTAAGGGATTAGGTGATGAAGGGATTATAGCTAAGCCACCAGATAATAAGGGTTGAGCGCAGGAAAAAAAGCATTGAAATTGCTATATTCGAGGCCTTAATTACATCACACAAGCATACAATGAAAGTATTCAAATTTGGAGGAGCATCGGTAAAGGATGCAGCAGCAGTAAAGAATGTAGCCAATGTATTGAGTCTTTTTACCAAAGAACAATTATTGGTAGTGGTTTCGGCAATGGGTAAAACAACCAATGCGTTGGAACAATTAGCAGAAGCATATTACAAGAAGCAAAAATCCAAGAATACCATTTATAAGGAAATTAAGGCATTTCATGATGAGATTATTTCTGGGTTGCTGCAGCACAAGGACAGCAATGCGTATGATGATATTGAAAATTTATTTATTGAACTGGAGTGTATTCTGGAAACCAAACCCGAAAGCAGTTTTGATTGTGTATATGACCAGATAGTGAGTTATGGTGAAGTTTTCTCAAGCCGTATTATCAGTACGTATTTGAATGAAATTGGCCGAAGGAACCGATGGATGGAAGCGCAAAACTTTGTAGTTACCGACAGTACTTTCAGAGAAGGCAAGGTGGATTGGGAAGCAACAACAGAAATGATTCAGAAAAAATTGAAGCCGATTGTGGCTAAACAAATGGTGGTAACTCAAGGATTTGTTGGTCGCAGCCAGGAGTTGAAAACGGTAACACTTGGACGGGAGGGTTCCGATTATTCGGCTGCTATTTTTGCATACGGTCTGGATGCCGAGTCGGTTACCATTTGGAAAGATGTGGATGGTGTAATGAACGGAGATCCGAAGAAGTTTAAAAATGCTATCAAACTTGATGCACTCAGCTACAGTCATGCAATTGAAATGGCATACTATGGTGCTACCGTTATTCACCCCAAAACCATTCAACCACTGCAAAGTAAACATATTCCGTTGTATGTAAAATCCTTCATCAATCCTAAAGGGAAGGGAACAACTGTTTCTACAACCAGCAAGGAGAAAAACATTCCCACATATATTTCGAAAACCAACCAGGTATTGTTGTCGGTATCCAGTAAGGATTTTTCATTTATTGTTGAGGATAACCTGAGTGGGATTTTTGCCACACTGGCTAAACACCGCATCAATATTAATCTGATGCAGAATTCAGCTATCAGCTTTAGTATTTGTGTAGATAATAAACCGGAGAAACTGGCATTGCTTAAAAAAGATTTGGCTGAATTGTTTGTGGTGAAAACTAACGAAAATGTTGAACTCCTTACTGTGATGCATTACGATGAAAAGGCATTAAAAAGTATCGTAGGTAAACGGGAAATATTGCTGGAACAACGTACACGCACAGGTGTTCAGTTTGTGATTAAATAATGAGCATTCTTTTTTTATTATTAGGAAGTAATGTGGGCGATAGTCGTTTGCATTTAAGAACGGCTATTTCTCTTATTCAGGAAACGGTGGGTGTAGTTATGGTGCAGTCCTCTATCTACAAAACGGAACCATGGGGCAATAAGAATCAGCAGGATTTTTTGAATCAGGTATTGGAGGTACATACAGAATGGACTCCCGAAGAAGTATTGGAGAGAATATTGAAAATTGAACAGGAGATGGGACGCAGCCGTATTGAAAAGTGGGAGCCTCGAATTATTGATATTGATATATTGTTTTACGGGAATGCAATCATTCAAACAGAACCCCTCAGGGTGCCGCACCCATTGTTGCATGAGAGAAGGTTTACCCTGTTACCACTATCTGAAATTGCCCCCGATTTAATGCACCCGGAGCTATTGAAAACGGTAACTGAACTCATGGCCGAATGCACGGATAATAGTTCGGTTTCACTTTATGAGTGATAAACATATATGTTTTAAGATTAGTATTTCTGATATGGTGGAAAAAATGTACGTATCATCTGCCTTATGAACTGCACATTTGTAGTTCATGGGATCCACTCCGGTTTATTCATTCATAGCCATTGAAGGCAACATTGGTGCAGGCAAAACATCGCTTGCGCAAAAGCTCAGTACCGACTTTAACGCCAAACTTATTTTAGAAGAATTTGAGGACAATTCATTTTTACCTAAGTTTTATGAAGATGGCAGAAGGTATGCTTTTCCATTAGAGATGAGTTTTCTGGCGGCCCGTTTTAACCAGTTAAAAAGGCAATTACTCGAACAAGATCTTTTCAGGCAACATACCGTTAGTGATTATATCTTTCCTAAAAGTTTGTTGTTTTCAAAAGTAAACCTCGATGATGATGAGTATGATTTGTATGTGAAGCTGTTTGATATTATTAACCAACAATTACCACAACCCGATTTATTGGTATACCTCCATAATCCGATAGAAAAACTACAATGGAATATTGCAAACAGGGGCAGGGTGTATGAACAACACATTGAAGATTCCTATTTACAGCAATTAAGCGATGGTTATATGCGGTACCTACAGTCAAATCAGCATTTACGCATTTTGTTAATCGATTGCAGCAGCCTTGATTTTGTTGGAAATACTGATCATTATGAAAACGTAAAAGCTCTTATTTGCAAAGAATATAAACCGGGAATTCATCAGATTAATTGGTTGATGGAAGAGTGAATAAATGTGCATAGGAGAAGTTGTGCAGATGAAAGAGTCAGAACCCTTATGGGGTTCAATATTGATAGCAAGCACAAGGTTGAATAAGGGTAATACAAATGAACAGATAGGTTAAAAGTTCCGCGAAGCGGAAAATCCGAAGGCACTTGTGCCGAGGCAA
>JAZKEF010000012.1:0-112153 GCA_040387195.1 Bacteroidota bacterium | reverse complement strand
ACAGCAAACAGCAAACAGCAAACAGCAAACAGCAAACAGCAAACAGCAAACAGCAAACAGCAGCAAACAATGATTATCCTGAGCTCACATTATCTTCCGTGCATCCAATGGTTTCAGGCAGCACTGTCGGAAGGTGAAGTTGTGATTGATGTGTTTGAACATTTTTTGAAGCAAACTTACCGCAACCGCACAACCATTTTGAGCGCAAATGGAAAGATGGCATTAACGGTTCCACTAAAGAAGTCGGCTAACCATACTCCGGTAGCTGCGATGATGATTGAAAATGATTTTCCATGGCAGCATCAGCATTGGCAGGCTATTGTTTCGGCATATAATTCAGCCCCCTATTTTTTTTATTATCAGGATTATTTCAAACCCTTATATGAAAAGGAATATGCGTTTCTGTTAGAATGGAATAGGGCATTACTGGAAGTTTGTTTCAAGCTGATGAAGGTTGAAAAACCATTCATATACAGTGAGCACTATTGTGAAAAGGGTAACGAAAATGCAGATTATAGAATGTTTATCAGTCCTAAGAATAAAGAAGTGGTAGTTATGCCAAAGTATCTGCAGGTGTTTGCTGAAAAGTATACCTTTGAGCCTAACCTCAGCATCATAGATGTATTATTTAACCAAGGTCCTCGCTGGAAAGAGTTCCTTTAAACGGTATTTTACTTTTTACCTCACAACCATAATGGTCATTCGAATTTCGAAATTAATCATTCGAAATTAGCGAAGGTTATTTCATAAAAGGCAATTTCGGCATTCCTCTTCCGGCACCTTGCATTTTACCAAACGACTTCATCATCTTGCGCATTTCTTCAAACTGTTTTAAAAGTTGATTCACTTGCTGGATATCTGTTCCACTACCGGATGCAATACGTTTTCTTCTGCCACCGTTAATGATGTCAGGAGTATTGCGTTCGGCTGGAGTCATCGAGTTGATAATCGCCTCAATCCCCTTGAATGCATCATCACTGATGTCTAAATCTTTTACAGCTTTACCCACTCCGGGAATCATTCCCATCAAATCTTTCAGGTTACCCATTTTTTTAATTTGCTGGATTTGGGTATAAAAATCCTCGAAAGTGAACTGGTCCTTCAGTAGTTTTTTCTGAATGCGTTCGGCTTCATCCTCATCAAATACCTGCTGTGCGCGTTCTACCAAACTCACAATATCACCCATACCCAAAATGCGCTGTGCCATACGGTCGGGGTGGAAAGCATCCAGCGCTTCCATTTTTTCGCCCATTCCCACAAACTTGATAGGTTTTTCAACTACTGTTTTGATAGAAAGAGCAGCACCACCACGGGTATCACCATCCAGTTTGGTAAGGATTACACCGGTAAAATCCAATACATCATTAAATGCCTTGGCTGTATTTACAGCATCCTGCCCCGTCATCGAATCTACAACAAACAAAATTTCCTGAGGTTGAATGGCATTTTTGATGTCGCCAATCTCCTTCATCATGTGTTCATCAATTGATAAACGACCGGCAGTATCGATAATGATTACCGATGCTCCGCTTGATTTGGCTTCTCTGAGCGCATTTTGCGCAATGCTTACCGGATCGGTATTGCCTTCTTCGCTGTATACCGGTACTCCAATTTGTTCACCCAATACATGCAGCTGCTGAATAGCAGCAGGACGGTAAACATCACAGGCAGCCATCATTACGGTTTTACCTTTTTTCTTAATATAACTTGCAAGCTTGGCCGAGTGAGTGGTTTTACCCGACCCCTGCAAACCCGCCATCAAAATAATGGCCGGAGATCCTTTCAAGTTAAGCTCTACCGATTGTCCACCTAAAAGCAATGTCAGCTCATCATTTACAATCTTGGTGAGTAATTGCCCTGGAGAAACAGCTGTAAGTACATTTTGCCCAAGGGCTTTTTCCTTAACGGTATCTGTAAAAGTTTTAGCAATTTTATAATTTACGTCCGCATCAATCAATGCTTTGCGAATTTCTTTGATTGTTTCGGCAACGTTGATTTCGGTGATCTTTCCTTGGCCCTTTAGGGTTTTAAATGCTTTATCGAGTTTACTGCTTAAACTTTCGAACATAATGACGTAAATTTGAGGCGCGAAAATAGCAATAAATGCTGAATGTAGTCCTGAAAATTCAGGAGTGCATATTCGGGTTGTTTAAATAATTGATTTGTAGTTAGATGGATAATCATCCGGTAGTGTTTTATGATGGAGTTTGTGGTCTATGCGACCGCAGTATTCAGTTTATCATCCGGCACGACCGAAAACGGGTAATCCGATATGCTGCTTTGCAGTCGGATATTGCCCATAAAACCCTTGGAGAGCACATCACGTTTGATTCGTTTATCTTTTATGAAAACGGCAAGGCGTATTACCGTTCAACGGCAGCACTCCGGGTTTTGAAAACATTGGGAGGCCTTTGGAGTATGGCTTATGTGTTGATGATTGTTCCGGCATTTATCCGCAATGTGGTTTACGATTTTGTGGCGCGCAACCGTTACGGATGGTTTGGGAAATTTGACCAGTGTAAGGTGCCTACTCCTGGCCAGCGTTCGTTGTTTATTGATTAACCCGCAAACCAATCATATTTAATATCCCCCTCAATATACCTTTTTCAGTTTTTCTACAATTTCATATACTGCCGGACAGATAGCTACATTGTTGAATGTTTCTTTGAACAGGGTATGCATTTTGCGCTGGTTGGTATGAGGGTATTCTCTGCAGGCATTGGGACGATGCTCATATACCGAACAATAATTATCGGCACCTAAAAAAGGACACGGTAAAACGTTTAACACATAATCATGGTCTTCATCAATGTGCAAATAGGTTTCGACAAATTGGGCCGGGCGCATTCTGAGATGAGAGGCTAACCGTTCAATATCTTTTTGTTTAAACAAGGGGCCTGTTGTTTTACAGCAGTTAGCACATGTCAAACAGTCGATATGGTCGAATGCTTCTTCATGCAATTCCTGAAACTGCTGATCAAGATCTTTGGGCGTGCGTTTCTTAAGCTGATCGAAAAACTTTTTGTTTTCGGCCTTTTTCTGAAGAGCTTTAGCTTTTAGTTCATGCAGATCTTCCATCTTATTTCACAATCAAAACAGGGATTTTTACATTGTGGCGCACCGCATCTACTGTGCTTCCGAAAACAATGTCTTTAATACCCTTGTGTCCGTGCGCCCCCATTACCAATAGATCGGCTGCACTTTTATTAATCAGGTCAGAAATGGCATTGGCCGATTTTCCATAGCCCAGTTCGGTAATGACAGAATAACCCATGCGCATCAGATCGAGCTGGTATTTTTTCAAATTTTCCATATCGTGCATGGTTTCATTATCCATAATTTGTTCGCCCAACCGGATTGCCCCGGCCGATTCCACAATGTGAATGAGTATATATGATGCCGATTTTCCGCCTAATGATAAAGCATGCTGGATGGTGGAGGTATCATTTTTGGAGAAATCGACTGTGATGGCAATTTGTTTGTACACGGATTGTTCTATATGGTCCAACGAAATGGCATCACCATGTGGGATAATATTCTTAGATTTCCTGGTGCGTTGCACAATCGGTTCAAGTGTGATATACACAAGCAGCGTGAAGACAAACAGTAAAACAATAAGAATTGCAATTTTGATGGGAAAGTAAGCATCTCCAAGGTAAGCAAACAAGGAAGTAACTTCACTGATCACAAGTTGAATGTTGAGGGAGAGAATGATAGCAACACATATCCAAGCGGCAATCTTCATCCAGGTAGCAATTGCAAAGGAGGCCATAAGTTTTTTACTTGATGTGAAATGAATAAGAGGGATTACTGCAAAGCCAAGTTGCATACTTAAAATTACCTGACTAAACACCAACAGATCACCGAGTTTTTCTTCTCCAAAATAGAATATGGTAAATAAAGCCGGGGCAATGGCAAGCAAGCGGGTAAGCAGCCTGCGAATCCATGGACTAATCCGTAGGTTCAGGTAGCCTTCCATCACAATCTGGCCGGCAAGTGTACCGGTTATGGTTGAACTTTGTCCGGCAGCAATAAGTGCAATGGCAAATAAAGTAGGAGCCCAGTTACCAAAAATATTGGTCAGCAATAAGTGAGCATCCTGGATACTGCTCACTGATTGAAATCCATATTTGTGAAAAGCGGACGCGGCCAGAATCAGGATGGCCGCATTCACGAAAAAGGCAAGGTTTAAGGCTATAGTTGAGTCAATAAAATTGAACTTGAGGGCTTGTTTAATACCGGGAATATCCTTCTTGAACATACGAGTTTGAACCAGTGAAGAATGAAGGTATAAATTATGGGGCATAACAGTAGCACCTATAATTCCGATAGCAATGTATAAAGCATCGTGTGTAAGGGCGGTAGGAATAAATCCTTTTGCCAAAGCATTTACCTCAGGTTTTACAATGAGCATTTCAGCAATAAACGATAGCCCTATGATTGCGATTAAGCTCACAATAAATAGTTCCATTTTGCGAATACCCTTGTTGAGTAAAAAAAGTAGCAAAAAGGTATCAAGTACTGTTATGATAACACCATACATTAAAGGCAAATCAAACAACAGGTTCAGTCCGATTGCCATCCCGATAATTTCCGCCAGATCGCATGCGGCAATGGCCAATTCGGCTAGCACATATAATGATACATTAGCCCATGGGGCGTATTGTTGCCGGGAAGCCTGTGCCAAATCAAGTCCCTTAACTACACCCAACCTGGCTGCGAGACTTTGCAGCAATAAGGCCATGAGATTACTCATGAGCAATACCCAAATGAGTTGATACCCAAACTTGCTTCCCCCGGCAATGTCCGTTGCCCAGTTTCCAGGGTCCATATAACCGACACTTACCATATAAGCAGGGCCCAAAAAGGCCAGTAAGGTTCTCCAGAAATTTCTTTTTCCCGGAATTTGTACACTCTCGTGAACTTCGCTTAGTGATTTAGTCGATGACATATTTATCAGCGTATTTTTACAAGGATGTTTTTTGCAACCTCTTTGCTTAAGTGTAAATGTGATGATGGATGCAGTTTGATTTCAATGGAACCATCATACTCATTTTTATCGAGTAACTCAATCAAACTGCCTAATGATATGGAAATTTTATTGAGGTGTTGCAGAAAAGGAGGACTGTGATCAACCACCCCCGACATAACCACCTTTTGTTTAGGTTTGGCGTCACATAAGAGCATCAAGTTTGATTTTTTGATCTCGCCAGAGCGGGTGGGAATAGGATCCCCATGTGGATCGTGGGACGGGTTTCCCAAAAAATCGTCAAGCTTATTTGTAAGGACTTCTGAGTTTATATGCTCTAGTTGTTCGGCTATATCATGAACTTCATCCCATCCAAACTCCAGCTTTTCATGCAGGAATGTTTCCCACAGACGATGTTTGCGAACAGTCTCAACTGCAATCATCCGGCCTTTTTCGGTAAGGGTAACACCCTTGTATTTTTCATACTTCAGCAATTTTTTGTCTGATAGTTTTTTAATCATATCCGTAACCGAAGCAGCCTTGGTTTCCAATACTTCTGCAATAGCATTGGTGGTGATACTCTCCGGTTCGCGTTCGGATAGTTTATAAATAGCCTTCAGGTAATTTTCTTCGGTAAATGAATACATGGTACAAAGATAAAAATTTAGATGGGTCTAAAAATAAATTTTTACAAGCCGTAAAAATAGCGGGCAAACTTTAAATGGTTACCTTTGTCATCATATTATGAAAACACTACATAAAATATGGTCGTACATCGCGTTTTGGAAGCCGCGCCCTGCTGACGAACCGTCATCTTTTAACCTGAAAATGATGCATGGAATTAACCGTATTTCAATTTTCATGTTTTTGTTTGCACTTATTGTCATGATTTACCGTTGCACCCGGTAATGGAATGGCGTTTGAATACTCAAGTCTAAACACATTATTATATTATGTTATTTATAGGATTAATTTTTTTGGGACTGAGCTTATTGATAAGCTGGAAATTCAAGAGTAAAGTAAAGCAATACAGTGAGGTTGCCTTGCATAATAATCTATCGGGGGCCGAAATTGCAGAAAAGATGCTGCGCGATAACCGCATTTATGATGTCAAAGTTATCAGTGTTGATGGTCAATTAACGGATCATTACAATCCACAAGATAAAACTGTAAACCTGAGCAGGGATATTTTTCATGGCCGCAGTGTAATTGCCGCAGCGGTAGCAGCTCACGAGTGCGGACATGCGGTTCAACATGCCGATGCATATTCGTGGTTAGGGTTCCGTTCGGCTATTGTGCCTGTAGTGAGTATAACCTCACGTTATGTTCAGTGGGTATTGCTTGGCGGAATATTGTTGCTCAATTCATTTCCTCAGTTATTGCTTATCGGTATTATCATGCTGGCGGCTATTACCTTGTTTTCGCTGGTAACCTTGCCGGTGGAGTTTGATGCAAGTAACAGGGCAATGGTATGGTTGAATCAAAACCGAATTGTACAGCAGGATGAATACTCCATGGCACGTAATGCTTTGAACTGGGCCGCATCTACCTATGTTATTGCAGCATTGTCATCATTGGCAACATTGCTTTATTATGTTTCAATATTTACAGGTCGAAGAGATTAAGTGTAATAAGATGGCCTGTTTTAAAGTCCTTTAGTTGCGCGCAATTAGAGGACTTTTTTATGCACGATACTTTTTGTGTTGCAATATCGTTTTATTCAATATTTTTGATGTTCGTGAACCATATTTTATCCCTTATCATCTGTTTGTGTCTTTTTGTAGCAACTGTTTTCGGACAGGTAGGAGGCACAGGCACTTATCAGTTTCTAACGCTGCAACCTAATGCAAGGATTGCTGCCTTAGGAGGTACTGCCATTACCTTAGATGATAATGATATGAACTTGGCCATTCAAAATCCCTCATTGCTGAGAAGTGGTATGGATAATCAGATTACCTATAATCATGTATTTCTGTTTCAGGATATTGGTGCTGGCTATGTTGGATTTGCCAAACAAATAGACAGTGTCGGCACATTCTCTTTTGGGATTCAATATATCGGGTATGGTGATTTTAAACGAACTACTGCAGCGGGTGAAGATATAGGAACATTCAGTGCCGGAGAGTATGCTGCCAATGTGGGGTATGGTAAAAAATTAAGTGATTATTTTTCGGTAGGAGGGCAGGTTAAACTGATATACTCATCAATGGCCGAATATGCTTCGGTGGGCATTTCAACGGATATTGCCACAACATATCATAACGAAAATAAATTGTTTACAGCTGCAGTGGTGATTAGCAATGTAGGACGTCAGATCACAGAATACAGCAGTGGTAACAATGAAGAATTGCCCTTTAACGCCCAACTGGCATTTTCCAAAAAATTTCAGCACAATCCTTTCAGGTTTACGGTAGTTGCCAATCATTTAGAGAAAGCAGGAAAGTTATTGTATACCAATAATGAAAGACCGGGTTTGAAAAAATCACTCGAAACAGGCGAGGTTATTCCTGAAACGTTTAATGTGGGTGAAAAAACGCTGGCTCATCTTACCTTTGGTTCTGAGGTATTGTTGGGTAAAACGTTTTACATAGCACTGGCATATAACCATTACAAACGATGGGAAATGAAACTAGAGGAATTAGGTGGATTTGCAGGGTTTTCCTGGGGTTTTGGCTTTAAAGTAAAAAAAATTCAGGTGGCTTATGGAAACACCGGTTATTATGTGGGGCACGGAACCAATCACTTTTCATTTATCTTCAACCTGAACGATTTCAGGAAAAAGAAGCGGAACTCAGCTTCCTAGTCTAAAGAAATTTAGGTTTATTTGTGGTGAAACACAGCCACCATTATGTCTAATATAATCATCGCCATTGACGGCTATTCATCATGCGGGAAAAGTACACTTGCGAAACAGGTGGCGGCTGCTTTGGATTACAGGTATATTGATACGGGAGCAATGTACCGGGCAACCGCATTGTATTTAATCAGTAATCAAATTGATATATACCATCCCGAACATGTGGCAGCAGCACTAAATGATATTCACATCGATTTCAGGGTGAATAAAGCAACACAATCCCAAGACACTTACCTGAATGGAGAAAATGTTGAAAATGAAATACGTATCAATCCTCGTGTGGTAAGTATTGTGAGCCAGGTAAGTGCCATCAGTGAGGTTCGCAGGTTTTTGGTGAAACAGCAGCAAAAAATGGGAGAACATAAAGGGATTGTGATGGATGGAAGAGATATTGGTACTGTTGTATTTCCGAATGCAGAGTTAAAAATATTTGTGACGGCAGACCCCAAAATTCGCACACAACGGAGGTTGGATGAATTGAAAGAAAAGGGACAGAATACCACATTTGAAGAGGTTTTAGCCAATCTTGAAAAACGCGACCATATTGACACAACCCGGGCTGATAGTCCTCTTAAGAAGGCGGATGATGCCATTGAGCTTGATAATTCGCACATGTCGCGTGAGGATCAGTTTGAGTTGGTTTATGATTGGGTTAAACAAAAAATTCAGCAAGCAAGTGCATAAAAAAAGCCCTGCATGATATACTCATACAGGACGTTTAAGTTAAGGATTACAGGATTATTCCGTCATATCGACTTTTATATTGTATTCACCACCAAAGGCTTTTTCCTTGATTTTAGCTTCTACTTCATCCGCTAATTCAGGATTATCGAGAAACAATTGTTTTACGGCTTCGCGACCTTGTCCCAGCTTGGTATCACCATAGCTGAACCATGAACCGCTTTTCTTCACAATCTCCATATCGCTTCCCAGATCTACAATCTCTCCAACTTTGGAAATGCCCGAACCATAAATAATGTCGAACTCAACGGTACGGAATGGAGGTGCTACTTTGTTTTTTACCACTTTTACCTTGGTTCGGTTACCAATAATATCGTTACCTTCTTTTAATTGTCCTATTCTGCGGATGTCCAAACGAACCGAAGCATAAAACTTCAATGCATTACCACCTGTAGTGGTTTCAGGGTTCCCAAACATTACCCCGATTTTTTCGCGCAACTGGTTGATAAAAATACAGATACAGCCGGTTTTGTTAATGGTACCGGTTAACTTACGCAGTGCCTGACTCATCAAACGTGCCTGTAATCCCATCTTGGAATCACCCATATCGCCTTCAATTTCTGCTTTAGGAACCAAAGCAGCCACCGAGTCGATTACAATAATATCAATAGCTCCCGAGCGAATCAGGGCATCAGCAATTTCCAGTGCCTGTTCTCCGTCATCAGGCTGAGAAATCAATAGATTATCTACATCAATACCCAGTTTTTGAGCGTAGCCCTTATCAAAGGCATGTTCGGCATCAATAAATGCAGCCATTCCTCCTTTTTTCTGAACCTGTGCAATGGCGTGTTGTGCCAATGTAGTTTTACCTGATGATTCCGGTCCGTATATCTCAATAATCCTTCCGGTAGGAAATCCACCAATTCCCAATGCTATATCTAAGCCAAGTGATCCGGTGGAAATAGCCTCTACACCCTCAACCACACCACCATCCAATTTCATGATGGTACCCTTACCGTAAGTTTTTTCCAACTTATCAATGGTAAGCTGAAGTGCTTTTAATTTTTCTTTGTTGTCTTGTTTGTCGCTCATAATGATTGATTATTCTGTTTCGAATTTCTGATAAATACCTTGAAAAAAAAGGGATGTGCAAAAGTTGTAGACCACTTTCTCTGCACATTTACTTTCTCTTTTCGTGTACAAAGTTTAGCAGGTTGTTCGCATCCTATCTGCGGGCTGAATTTTTTTTTATTTTTTTTGAAAGGCACCCTTAATCTCATGTATCTAACCTTCATTTGTTATAACGTAATATTATTGCTAAATTTGAGAGGCAAAACCGGAATGAAGAGATAAATACCTTTAAATCAGTTACTCATTTTGAAGTTGAACATTAACATGCGTGTCTTACACATACTCAGACTGCTTCCCATGCTGTTGATTGGGATAGGTGTGGCACATGCTGATGAATGGTCGAAACAAATAACAGTTGATTTATACGGTCATCAATTGACATTTACACTTCATGAAAGATTTGCAGCAGCGGATAATAAATGTTTCAGTGAGGAAACGTTACAAAGCAGCGTGAGCGAATTGATGCAGAATACTCAAACAGATTCATTGATTACACGCATGAATCAATATGCCGCAGAGCTGAAGATGGATGATATGGCGTATTTAATGATGCTGAATAGACTGACGGAGTCAATGCTTAAACATGGGAGTGAAGATTGTAAAACCTTGTTTAAATATGCGCTATTGCAAAAAAAAGGATTTGATGTTTTTATAGGGTATACTGAAACAAGCATTACGCTTTATGGCAGAACCAATGTAATGATTGATAATTGTTTGTTTATTGAACGTGGAACCAAAAAATATTTCGACCTGTCGTTTAATCAACACGTGGAGCCACATGCCGAACATCAGTTTGTGATGCGATATGAGGGAAAGGCACTACCTATTGTAATGAATATGATTGAGCCTCCGGGGTTCTCTGCTAAGCAGGCAAAAAAGGTAATACCGTTTGAACATGATGGCTATTTATATTTTTTTACAACCAACATTAATCAATCATTGGTGGAGTATTACAAGGAACTACCCACCATCAATATCAGCACTGTTTATTTGAATTATGGTTTGTCAGCTTCGGCTACAGCGTCACTAATTACAGAAATGAGGCAGGCTACTTCTTCCATGTCGACAACAGAAGGAGTGAATTTTATCTTACGTTTTGTTCAAGCCACATTTGATTATAAAAAAGACGAGCTGGTATATGGAGAGGAGAAATTCTCATTTCCCGAAGAAACGCTTACCAATACCTATTCCGATTGTGAAGATAAGGCAATGTTGTTTGCTGTATTGATAAACAAAATATACAGGCTTAAAACGGTGGCATTATACTACAAAGGTGCTGATCATATCAACGTAGCCGTGCAAAGTTGGAAACAGAATATTGGAGGTAATTTTGTGTTCAACGACCAAAATTACATTGTATGCGAACCTACCAGGAACGGTTACAACATTGGCGAGAGTGCAGCTGCTGTTAGCTTTGCCAGCCTAATTGACTGGTAATATCCTATTTAGATACTTTGTAAATGAAATAGGTCTGATTGACGTTCACCGGATTCAGTACATGCATTGTTTTATCGAGCAAACTTGATTCAATTGTAGCTTCATACGTCAAGCCATGAACATATTTTTTGATGGTCTCAACGCGTTGTTCAATGTTTTCCGCCTCCGAAAAGATGATGTAGTCGGGCATTGGAAGATGATTGCGACTGATGCTGTCGAATACCATTTGTGCAGGAAATTCACCGGCAATCTCATAAGGTTTATCCCACTTGCCAACATAAAACAAAGGCATCATTACGGCATTCCAGGTATTACTGGACTCTACCATATAGGTTTTCATATCGTTTTTGTGATACAAATAGCTCATTGCATCCACACGGCTTATTTTTGTAGAACTCGGGGTTAATGCAATAAGGAGTAGTGTATTTACAATCCAGAAAAAACGCCAGGTTCCTTTTAAAAACGCAGGATGTTTGAGCCAATAATTGGATTGTGTGGTAAAGGCTGTCCAGCCGGCCACTCCTGCAATCACAAAAAAGGGAATCACCGGCAGGATAAACCGTTCCTGTTTATTGGGGAAATAACTATGAAACGCAAAAAAACATAACGCAGGTACAATTACCCAAAGATATTGTCGCCACGATTTGTACATTCCAACAAACAGGAACAAACTCACCGGAGGAATCATGAGACCGCTTACCAATATAAGGTAATTATACCAGGGCCCGTTGATATAATTGGTGGCATTGGCAATATTATAGTTGGTGTATTCTGCAAATTCTGCAAACGGGCGTCCCCATATATACATATCAATCCCACCCTGAATTGCAGCCATTGACAAAGCGGCTCCCATACCAAAAAACAGTCCCTGAATCCATTTGCGTTGCACCCATATGGCAAGCCCCATTCCACCAATAAACATCACTGTTTGGAAACGGAAAGAAAAGGCAATCCCTGCAACTACTCCTGCAATAAAAAAGCTGAGTAGTTTGTTTCGTTCATCAGCTTTAATGAGCAGCCAGGTGGCCATCATTAATGGTGGAATACATACCATCTCTACCATATTGCGAATGCTCATCATTGGAATAAACCAGTACAAGGCAAGTATGAGTCCAACTCTTTTGGCGACAACCGGTCCGCTCAGGTGAGCAGATATTTTATAGCCTAATAATACGATAACCAAGCTGTACAACGCATGAAGCAGGCGCACGATGTACATTTTAACCTCAGGGTCATTTAAACCTATGGTCTCGAAAAATGAAAACAGTACGAAATGCATACCCGGATAAAACAAACTGTGCCCGCTAGCCACTGTATTGCCATTCCAGGGCATCCAGGATTTATAGTCCACTCCATCCACCCATTGCTGGGCCACCTCAATTACCAAAAAATGATCATCCGAAAACCCATAACCGTGCGAACATAACGCAGCAATTACCCGAACGAATAAACCCAAAAGCAGGATACTTCTGAGAGGGTGTTGATGAAAGTACTGTTGAATAGGTTGTAGCATACGTTGAAGAGTGGCTGTTAGCGTTTAATGTCTTCGGGATTGACCAGTGCCATGGTAGCAGTACCTTTGGCTATGAGCGTTTGTTGATCTCCGTTGCGAACCCAAAGTTCACTTTCACAAAAATGCAAACGTGAGCCTGCCTTGGCTACACGGCCAATGGCATGCAAGGTATCTCCTTTACCCGGGTTGAAATAAGAAACCTTCATCTCTACCGTCACTACTCCTTGTCCTTTCTTTACCAGCGTAAAAGCAGCAAATCCCATCACAATATCCGACACGGTAGCTGTAACACCCCCATGTACAAACTCCATTTGCTGGAGGTGTTGTTGTTCCAGCGTTAAGGAGCCCTCAATAAGGCCTGCCTCAATGGTGTGAATGTTAAATCCGATAAAATTGGTGAAATGGTTGCCGCCAATTTTTTCGCGTACCATTTCTATAAATGCAGGTTCTTGAGGTGTAAATGTCATAAGTGTTGGTTGTAGCCAAATCGAAACGTATGAAACAGCTTGTTCCGTTTGTTTCGGGCCGATGTTTTGATGCTGATTATCATCATTTTTTTGCCTTTAGCCAGGTATAATCCGAGCCGGTAAACAATCAAATGATTTAATTTCTTACTTTTGGTGCACTGCGAAAGTACGCAAATTTAAGAATGAGCACACAAGCACTTCCTGTAACCAAAAATTTTATCGACCGTGAACAATTGTCGCAGATAGCGGCAACTTGTGATTTGTGGGTGTTGTTTACTGCGGATAAGATAACGTTACTGGCTACCGATAAAGGAAACCAGCGTGTTGCAGGACTCACTGTATTGGAGAGTCCTGATGCGCATGTATTTCAAAAGGGACTGTTTGAGCTTCGCAGTTGGATAGAAGGGTTGGAGCTGTATGGTTTGGAGTATAACAATACTCACCTGGTTTTTGGGTGCCCCGAATTCAGTATTGTTCCGGAAGCATTGTTCACAACCGAAAAGGCAGAAATAATATTGTCGCTGCAGCATGAATTGCCGAAGTTCAGTGCGGTGTTAACCAACCGTATTCAACAGCTGCAATGTGTGAACGTGTTTGCTGTTCCGCAATTATTTGTATCAACCGTGAAGGTATTGTTTCCCCAGGCCGATGTGCATCATTATGCAGAATTTATGCTGCAAGCATATGCAGGTATCAACCCAAAAAGTAAGGATACCCTTTATGTAAATGTGCATAGCCAATATATCGATATTATCCACCTAAACGGACAAGAGTTATTGTTTGCTAATACCTTCCAAACGGAAGCAGATACGGATATTATCTATTTTATATTAAGTGTAGCAGAGCAGCAAAAGATAAACGGAGACAAACTCAGTCTGGTGTTAACAGGAGAACTGAATGCCAGCGGAGCGTTGTTATCCTTACTTAAAAAATATGTTCTTGAAGTGTCGCTGTTGAAACGTGATGCTGCATATACTTATCCAGCTTCGTTCCGGGAGTTTCAGGATCATCAGTACTTTACCTCTACCGCAGTGTTGTTGTGCGAATAGTTAGCGGTACACATAGAAGTATTTTAATTCAACCTCCTAAAGGTCTGCCTGTGCGTCCCACAACCGACCGGGCTAAGGAAAGTCTGTTCAACATAATTGAAAATAATTTTGATTTAGACGAGCTGAATGTGCTTGACGTTTTTAGTGGAACCGGAAATATTGCGTATGAATTTGCTTCGAGGGGTGCTACAAAAGTTACGGCTGTTGATATCAATGAAAAATGTATATCCTTTATCAAAAGCGTAAAAGAAAAGTTGAAACTTGCAGCACTTCAGGTTATAAAAAAAGATGCCTTTGCTTTCCTCAACAATGCTCCGGAAAAGTATGATATTATTTTTGCGGATGCTCCTTATGCCCATAAACAAATTATAGAAATACCGCGTATTGTGCAGTCCAAACAACTGCTTACTGAAAAAGGATGGCTGGTAGTGGAACATGAAAGTTTACTGGATTTGGATAAAGAACCCGGATTTTTTGATAAGCGCATATACGGCCAATCGGCTTTTAGTTTCTTTAAGGTTTAGTGACCTTTATTTTGTACTTTCGGGGATGTATGAAACTCCTCACTTCACAACAAATTAAAGATTGGGATGCATACACGATGATGCATGAACCCATTTCCTCGCTAGATTTGATGGAACGAGCGGCATTACGGTGTGCTGAGGAAATTGAGAGAATATTGAAAACCCGGCAAATGCTTTCTTCAGTGATGGTTTGTTGTGGTCCCGGAAACAATGGTGGTGACGGAATGGCCATTGCGCGGTTATTGGTTCAGCAGGGAATTAAAGTAGCAATTTGTATGCTAACTGCAGGGGCCAAAACTACTGCAGATTTTAAAACTAACAGACAAAGAATACCTGAAGGTGTAACAGTAAAAGAGATTCTTTCAAAAGAGGATATTCCGGTTATTACAAAAAATCTGCTGGTGGTTGATGCTTTGTTTGGCAGTGGGTTAAATCGTCCCCCCGAGGGATTAATGGTCATGCTGATTGATTTGATAAATGAGTCGGAAGCATATGTGGTGGCTATTGATATTCCGAGCGGATTACCCGCAGAAGTAAATGATATCGAAGAAATTTTAAATCATTCTATCGTAAAGGCTGATTGCACCCTTACGTTTGAGGTACCAAAAAAATCATTTATGCATGCCGAATGCCATGAATGTACGGGTGATGTTAACATTCTCGACATTGGGCTGCATCCACAATTTCTTCCCTCTGTACCGGCCCATCATTTTTACATCACGGAACCAATGGTGAAAAAGATTGTTAAAACACGTTCAAAATTCAGTCATAAAGGAACATTTGGACATGTGCTGATAGCGGCCGGAGGTTATGGAAAACTGGGAGCTGCTATCCTTACGTCAAAAGCGGCTTTGCGAACAGGTTGCGGATTGCTTTCTGTTTTTATTCCAAAAGTAGGATATACGGTGATGCAAACAGCATTACCGGAAGCAATGGTGTTTACAGATGATGAGGTATTTGAACTTCGGAATTTCCCTCAAACATCCTTATACAGTGCAGTGGGAGTGGGGCCGGGAATAGGTACGGGCGAATACACGCAAACAGGGTTGATTCAGTTTTTAAACCAGTTGCACCAGCCGGTTGTTATTGATGCTGATGCTTTGAATATTATAGCAGCAATACTACAACAAGCAGATGGTACTTTCCCGGGGCAATGTATCATCACACCGCATCCCAAAGAATTTGACAGGCTTGCGGGGCATAGCAACAATAGTTTCGAACGGTTGCACAAGCAGCGTGTTTTTGCACAACGTTATAATGTGGTGGTGGTTTTAAAGGGTGCTCACACAAGCATCGCTATGCCTGATGGGAAAACATATTTTAACAGCTCGGGTAATGCGGCACTGGCAACCGCAGGCAGTGGAGATGTGTTAACGGGAATCATCACAAGTTTACTTGCCCAACATTATACTGCTGAGGAGGCTGCAATTATGGGTGTTTTTGTACATGGTGCATGTGCCGATAAGTGGGTGAGCAATGGAAATCAAACCATGATTGCAAGCGATATTATCGACATGATTCCACAAGTGCTGCATAAACTCAGCGTGGATTCTTCAGGATAAAATGTACATTTATTGAAATAAAACATAACCCTTATGAAAAGATTAGTACCCATACTGCTTGTGCTGTTGTTATGCACCGTAGCCTATTATTATTGGCAAACGGAATTGCTTAAGGACAAACAGCAAACAGAGCAGCAAAAGGAAGGAGACGACAAAATGGCTCCGTATGAGTATTTTGAAATGGCGCGTAATTATCCCGAATTTACCATGGATATACATGCATTTAATAAGGCCATTGATGAGTGCAGGATGGGTATGCATAAACACGCTAAAACAAATCCCTTTTCTGGGACCTGGGTGCAGGAAGGACCGACAAATATAGGTGGGCGTATTGTGTGTTTGGCGGTTCATCCAACCAATAGCAATATCATATTTGCAGGAAGTGTTTACGGAGGAATTTATAAATCAACTGATGGTGGCAATAACTGGAGACCGGTGTTTGATAGTACAGCATACCTCTCAATAGGGTGTATTACCATAGATAAATCCAATCCCAATATTATGTATGCCGGTACCGGAGATCCTTCGACAGCCTTTACAGCCTTTACCGGAAATGGAATCTATAAATCGACCAATGGAGGTGAAAATTGGTCGTATCTAGGGTTATCAAAAACGGGAGTAGTGGCTAAAATTGCTATAGATCCATCCAATAGTCAAATTGTGTTTGCAGCAACAATGGGTTTTTTGATGCGCAGGGACAATCATAAAGGTGTGTATAAAAGTACAGATGGCGGTGTTACATGGAGCAGTGTTTTATATGTAGACAATGAAACCGGAGCCATGGATGTAGTCATTCACCCAGGTAATTCCCAGGTAATGTATGCCACAACGATGCGCAGAATCCGTACCAACAAAGAGAGCATCGTTTACGGTAATACAACGGGTTTGTATAAAAGTGTAGATGGAGGAAATACATGGGGAGAGCTTACCACAGGATTGCCCCCCAAACCATGGTGTAAAGTAAACGTGGAGTTGCATCCAACCCAACCCAACACACTTTTTGCTTCGGTTGTGAATCAACAATTGCAATTGCAGGGGATTTACAGGAGTACTACATCCGGGACTAGCTGGCAGGCACTTAATACTTCCGATATTGACTCTACAGCTTTGGGAGGGTTTGGTTGGTACTTCGGTGAGGTGAGGGTGAATCCGTATAATGTGAACCATATTTTGTTGCAGGGAGTTGATCTTTGGGAATCAAAAGATGGTGGTAGCAATTGGGATTACGGAGCTCCGGAGTGGTATCAATATATTGTGCATGCCGACAAGCACGACCTCCATTTTCTATCGGCATCCTCTTATTTGCTGGCAACTGATGGCGGAGTTTATAAAACAACAGATGGCGGAGTGAATTGGAATAAACTTAGTAATTTTCCCATTACACAATTTTACCATGTAAGTGTTAATCCATGGGAGCCAGGTGTATATTATGGAGGTGCGCAGGATCAAGGTACCTCAAGGGGTAATGCAACAATGCTGAATGACTGGGGGCGTGTATTAGGAGGAGATGGATTTAGGACAGAATTCTCCAATACGGATGAGGATATCATATGGGCATCCACACAAAACGGAAGGATTTATTATTCCCTGCAAAAGGGTATTAATTTTACATCAGCCACTGATGGTGTGGGCGAAACAGACCGTAAGAATTGGGATTCCCCTTATTTGCTGAGTAAGCATAACCGCAGCGCATTTTTAGGAACACAATATGTATACAAGGCCGATGATTATGGTTTTCCATTCTTTCAAAAAATAAGTCCCGACCTTACCGATGGCAATATTTTTGGAGCATCTTTCCATACCATTTCGGCACTGAAACAACACGAAGTAACGTCTAAGCATGTTTACGCAGGAACCAGTGATGGTAATGTATGGCGCAGTACCAATGAAGGAGATACATGGCAAAATATTACTACAACATTACCGGATAGGTATGTTACCAATTTTGCAACTTCATTTCTGGATTCAAATCTTATTTACGTGACTCATTCGGGTTACCGGAGTGATGATACAATCCCTCATATTCATCGTTCAACAGACAATGGAACAACCTGGGAAAATATTTCGGGCAACCTGCCAACCTTTGCTATTAATGATGTGCTTTCATTTGATAAAAATGATAGCATACTGGCAGTAGCTACCGATGGTGGAGTATACATCACCATCGATTCGGGAGCCACCTGGAACAGGATGGGAAACAATATGCCGGTGTTTCCGGTGTTCGATCTGGATTACGATTCTGTTAACTACAAAATTATTGCAGGAACATTTGCGCGTTCCGCTATGAGTTACGATGTGAAGAGTTTATTTAAGAAAAACCCGGATCCGATAGGTTTGTTTGAACGGAACAGTAGTATGCCGGCCCAAGTTAAAGTGTATCCTGTGCCTTTAACAGAATCAGTAAATATTGAGTTGCCCGGCCAATATAAATATGAACGGTTGTCGGTGGTTAATACCAGCGGACAAAGAATGTATGCCACACATGAGGTGAATGAAAAACTGCAGATCCAAACAGCAGATTGGGGTAAGGGGGTATATTTTGTGCTGGTATACGTGGAGGGAATAAAAGCTCCTCTGGTGAAAAAAATACTGAAGTAATCTTATTAATCAGTTTTCATTTGCCATATTCGTATTGTTAAATCGTATATATGAAACGTATTGCATTATTCCCGGGAACATTTGATCCCATAACTGTTGGTCATCTAAATATATTGGAACGCGCTATTCCGTTGTTTGATGAAGTGGTGATCGGTATCGGACACAATAGTTCAAAATCAACATTGTTTCCATTGGAACAGCGTGAAAACTGGATCAAAGAGATCTTTAAAAATGTGGCTACAGTTCGGGTGGAATCCTATGAGGGATTAACCGTAGATTTTTGCCAGAAGATCGGTGCCAACTATATCCTGCGTGGCTTGCGCAACATGAGCGATTTTGATTATGAAAAGAACATTGCACAAATGAATAAGCTGGTGAGCAATCATATTGAATCTATTTTTTTAATGTGCGATCCGGAGTATACGCCTATCAGCTCATCGGTAGTTAGAGACCTTATTCGCAATGGGGGCAATGCCGCACCTTATTTACCCAAAGAGGTGAAATACTGATGTGCAGATGTGCAAATAAAAAAACAGGGAATACATTTGAATATTCAACTCGCAATAAATAACCATTCACTCAACAACCTAATAACTTTATCAACCATAACATGGATACTAAACAAGCAGAAGAACAGTTTAAGCAGTTATTTACCAACTGGAAACAATCACTCGAGGAAATGCGTATGCAGTTTTCAATGGGAAAGATGGATGCAGTGGAAGCATTTGAAAAGCAGAAGACACAACTGCGTTCACTTATGGAGTCAATGAAAACCAACCTAGATAAGGCCACAGATGTAGCAGAAGAAAATGCAACAAAATTGCGCAGCAAGCTGGAGGAGTTGAACCTGCAGTTAAATCTGGGAAAAGCAGAAGGGAAAGAAATGTTTGAAGAGCAGCGTAAGAAGATAGATATGGCATTGCAGGAAGTGTTTGCAGCCGGTAAGCTGGCTTACCATGGAAACTATGGTTACATGATGGAATTGTTTGAAAACAATTCGAAAGCAATTAGAACAGGATTGGAAATAGTACAATTGCAATTTGCACTGGCTAAAATGGAAGTAAAAGAAGAATCGGAAAAAGCCAGAAAGGAAATTCAGGAGAAAATAGTTGAATTACAAAGTGCAGCGGAAAAAGCGCAGGAGCTCACTAAAGAAAACCTTGAACAGTGGGGCAAACAAATGAAAGAGGGAATGGGCAAAATGCAGGAATGGATGAGTGGGTGGATGAAGAAGTAGACGGAAGGATACATTCGAATACCGAGCGAAGGAACAAACACCGAAATCAAAAGGAATACCGATCCCTATATAACTTAAATTATTATCAAACCCCAACGTGAAACCCCGTCATTCACCTTCTAAACTAACACCAGTTCGCAAACACTTGCGCAACAATGGGACTTCTGCGGAAGCATATTTATGGAATTACCTGAAACAAGCGCAGCTGGAAGGACGCAAATTTAGAAGACAACACAGCATTGAATATTATATTGTTGATTTTTTCTATTACAGCGAAATGTTGGCAATTGAACTGGATGGAGCATATCACTTGAATCTGCTTCAACAGGAAAGAGATAACGAAAGAGATGCGTTTTTAAGAGAAGTCGGGATAAAGGTGTTGAGGTTTGAGAATCAGTATGTTTTTGAGAATACCGATTGGGCGTTAGATGAGATACGCAAACATTTTGAACATTGATAAGGTCTTGCGGGCCCCACCACCCGAAAAAATTGCAGCAATTTTTTCCGCCCTCCTGCAAGGCGGGCAGTCATTGAAAACAAGCAGGCTTGTTTTTTAATCTCCTCCTTTCAGGAGGAGTGGTTTTGTGATAGCAAAATCGAGGTGGTTGAGTGGGTTACCCAACTGCCTTTAATAAATCCCTCACCGATTCATATGTATCCAGCGATTCTATATCCAGTGTTTTCCAATCTTTCCAGATCGCTTCGGTAATATGTTCTTCTTTTTGTGGTACCAGTTTGCGTTTGTCGGTACAATGCATCGTAAACCAATAAGTAATCTTCAGGAAACGGTGGTTATGTTGTTTATAGCAATGGTAAGTTGAGGGCAGTTTTTCGGTTATGCTCAAACCATTGATGCCGCATTCTTCTTCTACCTCCCTCAGGCCAGCTTCCTCATCGCTTTCCCCTCCATCAATTTTTCCTTTTGGTAAATCCCATTTACCCAGTCGTTTAATCAGTAAAACCTCTTTGTTGTCATTAAAAACCACACCACCCGCAGCTTCAATGGGAACAAAGTGTGTGTAAAAATCTTTAAAGGCAAATTCAGTATCATCGGTAACCATTAAAATGCCCTTGGATTTAAGACTCTCGCAGTCTTTTATATGCTCGGCAACTTTGGCAGGATGATGTTCCACCCTTTTACAACCTGAAAATGCACTCACATCTTCCGAAAGGTCTGCAATAATGAATGGCTTCTCGTTGATGAAAATTTTATACATTTGCCTGATGCAACAATATGATATTACAGCTGCTAAGATAGCAGAATATTTATTAGAAATAAATGCCATTAAGCTCAGTCCGGACGCTCCCTTTACATGGACATCTGGATGGAAGTCGCCCATTTACAGCGATAACAGGCTTTCCCTTTCGTTTCCGGAGGCGAGAACATTTATCAAACAACAATTAGGTAAACTTATTCAGGATAAATTTAAAGACGCAGAGGCTATTGTAGGAGTTGCAACTGCCGGGATAGCTCCTGGTGCATTGGTGGCTGATGAGATCAACCTGCCATTCGGGTACATCCGCTCGGAAGCTAAAAAACACGGAATGGGTAAACAAGTTGAAGGAGATATCCGCCCCGGACAAAAAATTGTGGTTGTGGAGGATTTGGTTTCTACCGGAAAAAGCAGTTTGCAGGCAGTCCAAAATCTTAAAGAATACGGATGTGAGGTATTGGGTATGGTTTCTATTTTTACCTATGGTTTTGATTTGGCACAGGAGGTGTTTGCCAACGAAAACTGCCCGTATTATTCATTGAGTAATTACAATACATTGATTGATGTGGCAGCAGCTAAGGGAATTGTAAAACCGGAACAGGTAGCCGTGCTCAATGAGTGGAGAAAATCTCCCGCAACGTGGGGGCAGTAAGGAGTGTGCAGGAAGTATTAACGCGCAACCCGTATTAAGTAGCTCGCAACTTTTTTACAAAGACGAAAAGGATTTAGTAATCAGAAAATATAAAAGAAGGCATAAACCAATAACCGAATAACAAGTAACCAATAACAACCATAGGATGACTAAAGCAAAAGATGTTCTCAAAATCATATTCGCAATTTATTTTGGCATTTCAACGCTCATCGGTTTTATTGTGTTGTATCCTTTTTTCGCACTGTTTTTTAGCAGACGCGAATGGTATGGTGCCGGACACATCACCCGTAAAGTATGGGGATGGTGGCTCTTTATTTCAGGAGGTTTATGGGTAAAACAGATAGAAGAGAAACCGGTCGACTGGAAGCAGTCCTATATTGTTACACCTAACCATACCTCTTATCTTGATATTCCAACACTGGCGGTGAAAATTCCCATGTTCATCAACTTTATGGCAAAGATCGAGTTGTCGCGTATTCCATTGTTCGGCATCTTTTTCCGTACAATTGATATTGCCGTTGACAGGAAAAATATTCGTCAGTCGGTATGGGCATTTCAGCAAGCCAAAGAGCAGATTCAGAAGGAAAGTAGAAGTATTGTTATTTTTCCGGAAGGAACTATTCCCACCACAGTCCCGAAGCTGGGACGTTTTAAGGAAGGAGCCTTCAGGCTGGCCATTGAAACACAAAGGCCGGTGCTGCCCATAACCATTATGGGAAATTGGCTGGCATTACCCGATCAGGGAAAATTAAGATTTAGGCCGGCTGTTATTACCCAATATGTGCACGAACCAATTTCCACGGTAGGTATGACATTGGACGATGTTGAGCCGTTAAAACAAAAAGTTTATCATATAATTGAACAAAAATTAGCAGAATATGGATATTTCGAATGAGTTGGTAGATAAGCTGGCAGATTTGGCCAAGCTTGAATTTGATGGCGAAGAAAAGGAAAAAATCAAAGCTGATTTGGTTCAGATTACGGCCTTTTTTGAGCAATTAAATAAGGTGAATACGGATGGGGTGGAACCACTTATTTTTATGAGTGATGCAGTAAATATTTTGCGCGAAGATGAGGTAAAGCAGGAAATCACCCATGAAGAAGCTCTGAAAAATGCTCCAGCTAAAGATTCGGATTATTTCAGGGTACCGAAGTTTATTGATAAATAGGAAGAGTCCGTGGTCCACAGTTTTAGTTAAATAGTAATATATGCCCGAAGAGATAGTTATTGAACTCAAAAACATCACCCGTCATTTTAAGATTGGCGATACGGATGTGTATGCCTTGCGGGGGATTGATTTAGTGATTAACAGGGGCGAGTATGTTGCTTTTATGGGCCCCTCGGGTTCCGGAAAATCCACCCTTATGAATATTTTGGGTTGTTTGGATACACCCACCGGAGGACATTATGTATTGAACGGAAATGAT
The DNA here is from genome assembly GCA_040387195.1 of Bacteroidota bacterium. Lineage (GTDB taxonomy): Bacteria > Bacteroidota > Bacteroidia > UKL13-3 > UKL13-3 > UKL13-3. The sequence continues at coordinate 88,834 of JAZKEF010000012.1, read as the reverse complement.
GTAAGCAACTTATCAGATAATGAACTGGCAGAAATCCGCAACAAAGAAATTGGTTTCGTGTTTCAAACCTTCAACTTATTGGCCCGCAATACATCATTGGATAATGTGGCATTGCCATTGGTGTATGCCGGTTACAGTAAAAAATCGCGTACCGAAAAAGCCATTGAGTCGCTTACAAGTGTTGGATTAGCCGACAGGATGGATCACAAACCCAACGAGCTTTCCGGAGGGCAACGCCAGCGTGTAGCCATTGCGCGGGCTTTGGTTAACAATCCATCCATCATTCTTGCCGATGAACCCACGGGAAACCTTGATACCAAAACTTCCCACGAAATTATGGAGTTGATGGAAGTGATCCACCAAAAAGGGAATACCGTTATTGTGGTAACACATGAGGAAGATATTGCCCGCAGGGCAAAACGTATTGTCCGCTTGCGCGATGGTGTAATTGAAAGTGACACCCTTCAGTAAATACATCTCGTAAATTTTTCTATTTTGCAACAGTGAAATTACTCTCCTACCTGCAAAAGAACTTAGCCTTTGATGTGCGCGCACTTTCCTTGATGCGCATAGGTGTTGCTTGTATTATTCTCCTTGATCTGAGTATACGGGCATCTGATCTCGAAGCCTTTTATTCCAATACAGGCGCTGTTCCGCTCAGTATGGTTTTTCAATACAAATGGAACGAGTTCTACTGGTCGTTCCATACCATCAGTGGTTTGTGGGAGGTTCAATTAGTGTTATTCCTATTTTCTGCTTGTTGCGCATTGTTATTGCTTATTGGGTATCGTACCAGGTTAATGACGATTCTATCGTGGGTGATGTTATTATCACTGCACAACCGCAACGTGATCATATTACAGGGTGGAGATGATTTGTTGCGCATGGTTTTGTTTTGGGGGATGTTCCTTCCCTGGGGTAAACGTTACTCCTGCGACCGTCTGCTCAACAAAGAAGATGCAGATGTGGATACTCGGATTTTTACACTGGCAACGCTCGCTTATGTTTTACAGATAACATACCTCTATACCGGATCGGCTTTATTAAAAGGTCCCGAGTGGCATACCCGGCTGGATGCATTGTATTATGTATACAGTCTCGATCAGATTGCTTATCCTCATACTCAGCTGCTGTATTATTATCCGCAATTGCTCAAGGTGCTTACAGCCATAGCTTTTTGGTTTGAAATGCTGGTACCCGTATTGTTTTTTATTCCTTATAAAAATAATTGGTTAAGGGTTTCAGCTGTTGTTCTCATTATAGGTTTTCACGGATTCAATGCCTTTAGTTTACTTATTGGTTTTTTCCCATGGATAGGAATGGTGGCGGCATTGGGATTGCTTCCCACATCGTTTATGGATGGATTTGATGAACGAATGCGAAACTGGAAAGGGAAAGTAGCTCAGTCGTTTTTGGGAGTTTCTGCATTGTTCTCCGGTATACTTAAATGGAAACAAACAACCGATGCACCGAAAGGAATGATCAGTCAGTATATCTTAAGTGTACTCACCGTATATGTATTCTGCTGGAATGCGGGCAACGTATCGTTCAATCATTATAAACTCGCTGATGAAATTCGTTTTATCGCATATACATTACGGTTGGATCAGAACTGGGGAATGTTTGCTCCCGGAGTGTTTAAGGATGATGGTTGGTTTATGATGGAAGCAACTACGGCAGAAAATAAAAAAATTGATTTGTTTCATCCCAATGATTCTATTTCATATAAAAAGCCGGCAAGTATAACTGCCATGTTTAAAAACGACAGGTGGCGCAAGTATTCCGAGAACCTCATCTTTATAAGCAATAACTATATGAGGGGATATTTCTGTAACTATTACCTCAAAAAATGGAATGCCGAACATCCCGGTCAACAGGTAACTACTTTATCCATTATTTACTATTCGGAACTTACTGCCCCCGATTATCAGTATTCCATTCCCAAAAGAGATGTATTGTGCAATTGTGTTTATTAAAAGCTGATGTCGGTCTTTAAATTGAAAGAGTTCGATATTGTGCAACAACATTCGGCTATGAAAGTAGGAACGGATAGCGTACTGCTGGGCTCGTTACTGGAGACTGAAAATCCACAAAATATTTTAGATATCGGAACAGGCACAGGGCTATTGGCATTGATGTTGGCTCAACGCTATAAGGATGCACGTATTGATGCAGTTGAAATAGATGAAGAGGCTTTTGCCGAAGCAACTCAGAACGCACAGCAAAGTAAATGGAGGGATAGGGTAAATATGTTTCATCAATCACTGCAGGACTTTGCCCGCCAATCAACACATCAATATGATTTAATCGTAAGCAACCCGCCCTATTACGAAGTGGAGAACCATTATGGAATTGAAGCCCAAAACCGTTCGCACGCGCGACATACAGCCACCTTGTCGTTTGATGAATTGCTGGAGAATATTGCTAAGTTATTGATTACAGATGGTAGATGCTGGATGGTATTGCCGAAAAAGGAAGGGGAGCTAGTAGTAGAGAAGGCAAGGGCTTTTGGATTATGTTTAGTACATCAGATTTTCGTGTTCCCAAATCCGAATAAACCGTTCAACAGGTTAGTGTTTTGCCTAGCGAAAACACAACAGGAAACAATACTGGCATCTTTTTACATCAAAGATGAATCGGGACACTATTCCCAACAATACAAAGATGCGACAATGCCATTTTTGCTCTGGAATAAGCAATAGTTTCAATAGAAGATCTACCTTTAGAGGAGGATAATCTACCTTTTTTTAAGGCTAACTTTACAGAATTGTTTCCGTCTCAACAAAACGTACTCCAAAGTTTTCAAGTTCTGCTAAAATCGGGTTGTAAAACTCCGGAAGGATGGGCATATGAACCCCTCTGCTTTGAATCTTGTTTTGCAGGATTAATTTGGCCGCAATCGCCATCGGCAACCCAACTGTTTTTGCCATCGCAGTCAATACCTCATCCTCACCCTTCACCACCAACTCACTCTCAATTCTCAAATCAGCATTCTCAATTCTTAAATCAATCTGGTGTTTCATTACAATCATATCCAACTCTCCTGCATTCAACTTCCATTTGTGTTGTAATACCTGTTGTAAGATCTGTGCAGGTGTGGCCTCAGTTAAGGTTATTTTTACATCCGAGAGGATACCGAGCCATTGAAGTTTTTGAAAGGATTCACTGGTGGCTTCAATCGTAAGGTATTGACAAATTCTACTTTCAAGTTTTGTGATATCAGTTCCCGGAACAAATGCATTCACCCATTCACGCAATGTAAGTTTATCGGCTTGGTGAATCGTGAAGCTGTCGTCTGTTAAGCCTAGCTTCACCAATAGGTTCCAGGCATCGCTGAATCCTTTTTTGCGCAATGTTCCGCGCAGCACGGTGTGTGCTTTTGTAATTCCGTAAGGTTCAATATACCCTAGCGAGTCCCTGTTGGCATACGACTCAAACTCTCCGTAACCGGCAATGGAAACCGATTCAGTTTGTTCAAAAATATGGGCTGCAGGAATAAACTTGAGGGTTCCGTCCTCCAGATATTTGGCAGTGGCCTGCCCTGCCAACACTACATTGCGCGGGTTCCAGGTAAATTTATAATTCCAGGGGTTGTCATCGTATTCGGGTGCTACCAATCCTCCGCAAAAAGATTTGAAAGAGGTCACAGTACCACCACGCTGTTCTATTTCATGTATAATTTTAAGAGCGGATAAATGATCAATACCCGGATCCAGTCCACATTCGTTCAGTAACAATATACCTGCCTCTTTAGCAGCAGCATCCAGTTGATTCATTTCTTCCGAAATGTATGAGGCGGTTACCATGTGTTTTTTGTAGGAAATACAATCCCGGGCAGCCAATACATGCATGGTTGGTGGCAATAGAGAAATAACAAGGTCATGTTCTGCAATGGTCTTGCCTCTTGCCGAATCGTTTGTAATATTTAACTCAATGGCTGTTGCAATCGGATGGTTATTTATTTTCTGTCGGGCAACAGCAAGGTTTGCATCGGCAACAGTTACATGCCAGTTTTCGGGTTGGGCGTGGTTTAATAAATAGTTGATGAGGTATGACGAAGAGAGTCCTGCACCGAGTACCAGTATTTTTTTCATGGTGATTATTTACTTTTCAAATAGCGATGCGAAACTAACAAACGATTCAAATATTTTTTGTAATCTTGGGAAACTATGGAAGAAATAAAAACGGAATCTACAATCAAACAATATAGTTCGGCAAATGAACTTTCAGCAGAAGATCAGGAATTGCTCAAGGATGCAAAAGAGGCCGTAAGCACTTCTTATGCGCCATATTCTAAATTCCATGTAGGTTGTGCCCTCATACTCGAGAATGGCGTTGTAATTAAGGGTAGTAATCAGGAGAATATTGCCTATCCCTCCGGCTTGTGTGCCGAGCGGGTAGCTATATTTCATGCAGGAGCCGCCTATCCGGATGTTCCGGTGAAAGCAATGGCAATAACGGTAAAGGCAGAAGGGTATGTGGTTGATAAGCCCATTACCAGTTGTGGAGCATGCTTACAAAGCATGAGTGAGTTTGAATTTAAATTTAAGAAACCCATTCGCATTATCCTTCAAGGTGAAACCGGAAATATATGGATGGCCGAAGGGTTACGCACGTTTATGCCTTACATGTTTTGGGTGGATGAACTCACGAAATAATCCGATACCAATTCCGGATGCGCGATATCCGATTCGCAGTGGGATTAGGGGAAGTATGTTGTAGTCCGAAAGCTCTCCAATTCTCATCGTTGAACCTCATCGAACATGTATCGAGTACCGTGCGTCAATTTCCTCCTCCCCACCACCATTCATCAGCATCTTCAAACGTATATAATCCGCGGATTCCCAATCCTACAAATACAACCTGGGGATTGTGCTCGTAACCCACATTCAGAACTACGCGCCCGAAGAGTGGTACAAACAAACCTGCACAAAAATTGGGTTCAATGCGGGTGCGGTTGGGGTTCACATTCCACTTTGGCTTATTGTTGTCATTAGGGTCGAGGTACTCAAAGAATTCACGATACCGGGTAGCTCCCGCACCGAAGTATAATGGTACTTTTTTAGCAAGTGCCACGGTTAGCCCGCCACAAAAGGTCCATGCAATGGATTGTTCCGTATTGTCGGTAATTGGCCATCCATTTTGCTTTACATTATCGTAAAAGTATTCACCTCTTTCTCCCCGTGTTGGCATCATCAGGTTCTGAATACCCATTTTGTACGAAATAAAGGTTCCGAATTTTTTATAAACAATAGTAGTACCTCCAATCACAATATCTTTGTCACCTAAAGGAATATTATATCCCAAAGCAGTATAACTGGCAGGTTTTAATTTGGGGGTTTGTCGGGTTTGCTGAGTTGCAATTGGCGATTTCACCATGTTAGGAACAAAGGCATGGCTCAAATCCTGAGCATTAACAATGCTGAAGGCAAAAAGAGAAACAAACAGTAATGGTGCTTTCATGTGTGTTGGTTAGGTGAAACGAATATATACATAACAGAAAGATACGAGGCCTTGGATTTTATGAAAAATTGTTTCATCTTTGCCGCCCGCTGGTGTGGAGACCCAGGGATTAAAACATAAGAATTATATGTCAGTAAAAATCAGATTACAGCGTCATGGACGCAAACAAGCGCCTTATTATCACATTGTGGTGGCGGATTCACGTGCTCCGAGAGATGGTAAATTTATTGAGAACATTGGTTATTACAAACCGCAAACTGTTCCAGCTACTATCGAACTCGATGCAGACAAAGCTCTTTCATGGTTAGAAAAAGGTGCACAGCCTACAGATACTTGCCGTGCCATCCTTTCTTACAAGGGAGTTCTTTACAAGCACCACTTAATGGCTGGTGTGCGCAAAGGAGTATTAACAGAAGAAGCAGCAATGGCTAAATTCAGCACATGGTTGGATGAGAAACAAAACAAAGTTGCGGCTCATGGCGATCGTCATCAGCAATCAATCTCAGACGTAACTGCGGCTAAGATGGTTCAAGAGGCGAAAGTGAAAGAAGCAAGATTGCAGAAAATAGCTGAGAAACGCGCTGCTGTAGAAGCTGCTGCGAATCCTGTAGCTGAAGAAGTTGCAACTGAAGAAGAAGTAGTAACTGAAGAAGTAGCAACTGAAGAAGCTCCGGCCGTTGAAGAAGCTCCGGCCGTTGAAGAAGCTCCTGCAGCAGAAACAACCGAAACTAAAGAAACAGCTGAATAATATTGGCAGATGAAATGAGTCTTGAATAAGGCTTGTACGTAATTGTATATTTTCTAAGACGAATTCAATGCCACCAAAAGACAATAAACAATCAGGCATTAAATCCATCGCAAGAAAAGATTTCATCCAAGCCGGATCGGTTGATAAAACGCACGGAACCAAAGGTGAATTGCGTATTTCATTAACTACCGATAAATCCTTTAAAGAATGGGCTTTCCTTGAAATTCAGGGAAAGCCCGTTCCGTTTTATGTCGAGTCGTTGCAGCCTACTTTTGATGATGGGGCATTACTTAAGCTCCGGGACATTGATTCGGTGGAGAAAGCGTCTTCATTTGTAGGAAGGACTTTGCTGATTCCTATTGGCAAACGGAAGAAAAGCGATCTCTATGCAGAGGATGACTTTACCGGATTTAACCTGATCGATGAAAAGCTGGGAGACATTGGTGTGGTAGAGGGAATTGAAGAATATCCAAACCAGTTGCTCATTCGAACGAATTATAATGGTCAGGAAGTACTCATACCTGCCGTAGAAGCATTTATAACTGAGGTGAATGAAGCCAAACAAACCATTTACCTTAGATTGCCGGATGGCTTGTTAGATATTTAACTTTAGAATCCTATAAACTAATTACCTAATTAACTCAATCAACTAAAAAGTGCATATCGATATTCTGACCTTGTTTCCTGAAATGTTTGAGAGTCCGTTCGGGCACTCCATGATGAAACGTGCCCAACAAAAGGGCTTGGTGGAAATTGAATGTGTGAATATTCGCGACTTTGCCACCAATAAGCACAAATCGGTTGACGATTACCCGTTTGGTGGGGGTGCAGGATTGGTAATGATGGTTGAACCCATTGATAGGTGCATTGAAAGGTTAAAAGAGCAGCGAACTTATGACGAGGTCATTTACCTTAGTCCCGATGGCGAAGTGTTTGACCAGAAGATTGCCAATCAGCTTTCTACCAGAAAAAACCTGATGTTCCTGTGCGGACATTATAAAGGAGTTGATGAGCGGGTTAGGGAAAATCTTGTTACAAGGGAGCTTTCTATAGGGAGTTTTGTACTTACCGGTGGAGAACTGGCAGCTGCAACCATGGTGGATGCCATTGTGAGACTTTTACCGGGTGTTTTAAACGATGAACAGTCTGCCCTAAGCGATTCCTTTCAGGATGATTTATTGAGTCCGCCAGTATACACAAGGCCTTCAGAGTATAAAGGATGGAAAGTGCCTGATATTTTGCTTAGTGGCCATGCAGCCAAAATTGAAGAATGGAGGCACGAACAAAGTGTAGAGCGTACCAAAGAGCGCAGGCCCGATTTGCTTAAGTAGCACGGCTGGCGGCAACGGAGAAATTTGTTGAACTTTTTTCGAGAATAATTTTTGTATTTAAATTTATAGTCCTATTTTCGCATCCCATTTAAGGAATTTGTTATGAACGCAGTAGAAGCAATTAAACTTGTAGAGTCAGAATTTATCAATAAAACATTACCTACATTTATCGCTGGTGATACAGTAAATGTATACTATAAAATTCGTGAAGGTAATAAAGAGCGTATTCAGCAATACCAAGGTGTTGTGTTGCAACGCAGAAATACCGGTGTAAGTTCTACTTTCACTGTACGTAAAATTTCTAATGGAGTAGGCGTAGAGCGTATCTTCCCTTTATTCAGTGCTAATATCGACAAAATCGAATTAATTAGCCGCGGTAAGGTCCGTAGAGCGCGTTTGTTCTACTTACGTGATGCCAAAGGTAAAAAAGCAAAAGTTAAAGAAAGAAGAGGTTAATTTTTTTTTCATAGTTAAATTGCAAAATTGCCCTATCAGCTCACAAGCCGATGGGGTTTTTTGCTTTTATTTCATTTCCAATCCACAAATTCTCACCGTATTTTCGAACCCAATATATGAGCAACGAACTACCTAAAACATATTCACCTCAGGCCATTGAAGAAAAATGGTATCAATACTGGTTACAAAATCGCTATTTCCATGCTACACCAGATGATCGCGAACCATTTACAGTTGTGATTCCACCTCCAAATGTTACAGGCGTGCTGCACATGGGACATATGCTCAACAATACCATACAGGATGTATTGATCAGACGAGCCCGTATGCAAGGTAAAAATGCCTGTTGGGTACCTGGAACCGATCATGCCAGTATTGCTACCGAAGCCAAGGTTGTTCAGATGTTGCGCGACCGTGGAATCAAAAAATCGGACCTGAGCCGTGAGGATTTTTTGAAGTATGCATGGGAGTGGAAAGAAAAATACGGAGGTATTATCCTTAAACAATTGGAAAAGCTGGGAGCAAGCTGTGATTGGGACCGAACCCGTTTTACCATGGAAGAAAGCCTGAGTGATTCAGTAATCGAAGTGTTTATTGACCTGTACGAAAAAGGATTAATCTACCGCGAATTGCGCATGGTAAACTGGGATCCGCAAGGAAAAACAGCTCTCAGCGATGAAGAGGTAATTCATAAAGATGTAAACAGTAAATTGTATTATATCAAATATTTTCTGACGGAAAATTCTAAATCCGAAATCACAAATCCGGAATCCGAATTTGTGACCATTGCAACAACCCGCCCCGAAACCATTCTGGCCGATTCGGCCATTTGTGTTAATCCTAGTGATGAACGATTCAAACATCTGATTGGTAAAAAGGTGAACATTCCGTTTATCAACCGCGAAATTGAAATCATTGCTGACGAGTATGTAACAATGGATTTTGGTACCGGTTGTTTAAAGGTTACACCCGCGCACGACAAGAATGATTATGACTTAGGTAAAAAGTATAACCTGGAAGTAATTGATATTTTAACCGAAGATGGTTTGCTGAATGAAAAAGCACTGGATGACCGCTATATCGGAAAAGACCGTTTTGCTGTAAGGAAACAAATAGCGATTGATCTGGAAGAAGCTGGACATATTGCTAAAATTGAAGAGTATAAAAATCAGGTAGGAACCAGTGAGCGTACGGGTGCCGTTATTGAACCTCGCCTCACCCTGCAATGGTGGGTGGATATGAAAAAGTTTGTTGCTAAAAATCCTCAGGTATTGGAGGCGGTAATGAGCGATGAAATCAAGTTCCATCCTGCCAATATGAAAAATACCTACAAACATTGGATCGATAATATCAAGGATTGGTGCATCAGCCGTCAGTTATGGTGGGGACAACAAATCCCTGCTTGGTACGCACCGGATGGTAGTTTTGTAGTGGCTAAATCTGAGGATGAAGCTATCGCAAAATTCTCAATTCGTAATTCTCAATTCTCATTTGGCCAATTGCGTCAGGATGAGGACGTTCTTGATACCTGGTTTTCTTCGTGGTTGTGGCCTATCAGTGTATTTGACGGATTTAAGCATAAGGGTAATGAAGACATTAAATATTTTTACCCCACCAATGATTTGGTAACAGCTCCCGAAATTATGTTCTTTTGGGTAGCCCGTATGATTATGGCCGGTTATGAGTGGATGGGAGAGAAGCCTTTCAGCAACGTATACTATACAGGTATTGTTCGAGATAAACAGCGCAGGAAGATGAGCAAATCACTGGGTAATTCGCCCGATCCGTTGGATTTGATTGCTCAGTATGGTGCGGATGGTGTGCGCATGGGAATGTTGTTATGTTCACCAGCAGGAAATGATATTTTGTTCGATGAATCTCTGGTTGAACAGGGGCGTAATTTCTCCAATAAAATCTGGAACGCCTTCCGTTTGGTAAATGGATGGGAAGTTAAACCTGATGCAGAGTTCAGCGGGGAGATTCTTAAAAGCAACCAACTGAGCGCTGATTGGTTTGCCGGGAGATTGGGCAGTGCCCTCACAGAGATTGAAGGGAAATATACCGACTACAAACTGAGTGAAGTTTTGATGATGATATACAAACTCATCTGGGACGATTTCTGTGCCTGGTACCTCGAGATGATTAAACCCGAGTTTGGTAAGCCGATTAATGAATCAACCTTCAATCAAACCATACAATACTTTGAGGAACTTATGAAGGTATTGCATCCATTTATGCCTTTTGTGACGGAAGAAATATGGCAGAATATAGTTGAACGTAAGGATGGGGAATCCATTTGTGTGGCTTCATATCCTGTTGTAGCAACTGTAGATGCTATTCAATTGGATAAAGCGTTTGAGGCAATAACAAAAATCAGAGAGTTGCGTAATTCAAAAGGAATAAGCCCGAAAGAAACATTTGCCATTGCCATTAAATCAACCAACCCTAAAACATATGAGGTAGCGGAGTTCCTGATTAAAAAGCTGGCCAATATAAGTGAGTTATCTTTTGTAAAGGAGAAAGTAGAAGGTACAACAGCCATTCAGGTTGCAACAGATGAGGTATATATTCACCTCAATATTGAAATTGATGCGGAAGCGGAAAAGGAAAAACTCACCAAAGAGTTGGAGTACCTTGATGGGTTCTTAAAATCGGTAGATGCAAAGTTGAGCAACGAGAAATTTGTGGCCAATGCCAAACCCGAATTGGTTGAGAAGGAGCGCCAGAAACGTGCAGATGCTGCCGCCAAGATGGAGATTATAAAAGGTAATTTAACAACATTGTAAGATTACTGAAAGCGCAAAAAAAATGCAGCTCCAATCGGGGCTGCATTTTTTTTGCTTTTAAATAGTTTCTATTTGGATGCATCAGCCATTTTTACCAATCGGTTACTTAATACCTGTTGGGTTCCTTTAAACACCAGCACATAATAGATGCCCGGAGAGTAATGGGTTAGGTCGTATTGTGTTTGGTTAAATCCTGATGTAATGACTACCTGTTTTCTGGATAATTCAACTCCCGCAGCATTCATGATAATAATGGTAGCATTTTCATCTGTAGTGCTGTTAATACCAAAGTTAACGGTGTTCCCTGCAGGATTCGGGTAAACACTTACTGTTTCCTCAGTACCACTTGATGCCGGAGACCTTCCTTTATCAAAGATGCTGCCTGAAATGGTGCCATTTCCTCCTCCGGGCACTGTTTTGGCTGTGGTTACACCTGTTGCTGGGTTTAGTACCTTATAATCTCCCGGAGGGATATTGCCGCTGAAAGAATAATGACCGCTGGCATCAACTGTTCCAACACCAATTACATTATTGTTTCCATCTAACAGCAATACATTCTGGTCAGTGTTTGAGGCAACTGGATCTTTGATATCAGGATCTGCTTGTTGTTTTTCACCTAATGCCAATTCAATATTGTACCCAATGAGGTTGTCTTTTTCAGAAGGCATTATCACAATTTCTGAGGCATCTTCTATATATTCACTGTTACCCCAGAAAGCAGGTAAGTAATCTTGCATATCATCGCTCGGAATGCCTTTTAACAGGTATCGTTCATTTCGGTTAATATGCACACTGTATGAGCCCGATTGAGAAGTGCGGAAGCTGTTCGTTAATACAAACCCTCCTTTTTTCAAATCATATTGGTATAATTCAACCCGTCCGTTTTTAACCGGAGTTGTTCCTGCGTACAACTCACCACTAATGGTAATGGGAGTGGTTTTATCATTCGGGTTTTTATAGGTAATGTTTTTGCTGATCCTATCCTCACATCCGGTTTTATTATCTTTTACATAAAGTGTAACCTCATAATTGCCGGTAGTTTTGTATTGGTGTACCGGTTCCGATTCGTCCGATTCCAGACCATCGCCAAAGGTCCAGCTGATGGTTCCATTCGGAGAAACGGATGATGTATTGGCGAAATTAATCTCTCCGGTGTATGAGGTGAAGTATTCAAACGAGGCGTTGCAGCTGCTTGAAGCATCTTTTCCGTCCGCATCTTTCGACTCTTCCTGCTCAATGGGTTTGGTTTGTGGTTCCACATCGGTCGCTTTCGGAGCTTCAATGAGGTATGATTCACCTGCTGGTGAAGGTTTGGGTTGTGTTGTTTGATGTGGGTGTTTGGATAATTGATTATCGATATTAACATTGCCCGGTTTGGTTGTATGGTTATTTCCCGATCTGAATGGAGAGTTGTTTGATTCAGGGTTAAACTGATTGCCTGAGGTAGAAAATATATTGAGAAGTGGAGAGCCTACAGGAATTGTATTGGCCTGATCAGAGGAATACCCAGTAGCCATCCCATTGGTTGGTTGCTTATCGGCACTTTGAGAAGTTAAAGTGCTTTCAGAAGCTTGGTTACTTACAGATTGAATGCTGTTGCTGTAAGGCACGAATTGAACGGATGCAAATATCCCTGCACCCACCAAAGCGGTAATCAGCATCAACCGGTACAGATGGTACAAGTTAATCACGCGGCTTTTCTTTGCATGAATATTTTTAATCCATGCCGGCTCAGGCGGCTCGGTATAACCGGAAAGCTTCTCTCTCACCAGTTGGTCAAATATGTCGTGTTCGTTGCGTTCCATGACGGTTAGCTTTTATAGTCTTTTTTAATCGTTTGCATTAAATAGTTGCGGGCACGCGAAAGTTGCGACTTCGAGGTCCCTTCCGATATACCCAGTAATTCCCCAATTTCATTGTGCTGGAATCCCTCAACAACGTATAAGTTGAAGATGGTTCGATAGCCATCAGGAAGTTCCTGAATATGGCCCATCAGTTCTTTGGCAGAAAGCCGGCTTACGATATCACTCTCGAAGGTGACGCCATAAGCGCTATCTATATCTACATCATTTTTGAATTTTAAATCCTTACGGTACTGTTTAAGTGCCGTATTGATCATGATGCGTTTTATCCACCCTTCAAAAGAGCCCTCTCCCTTAAAGGATTTGAGGTTGATAAATACCTTTACAAAACCATCCTGCATGATATCGGCCGCGGCATCCCGATTGCGTGCATATCGCATGCACACAGCCATCATCTTCCCTGCATACCTGCGGTACAACTCGTTTTGAGCGAGTGTATCCTGCTGTAAGCAACGATAAACGATTTCTGCTTCGGTTAATTCCTTGATGGCTTTCACTAGTGGGAATTTGATTATAAGACCCAATTTAGGTGTTCAAGGTTGCCAATACAAGAAAAAAAAATAGGTGATAAAAATTTGACAATCAGGAATGATACTCCCTTGATTATGGAAGAACGCTCTTAAATTGTGCATACCGCTGGTCGAAGGTTTGCGTGTTTCCGCCACTACCAAGGCATTTCCAGGTTTCTTCAATGTTTAAAACCCTGTTATCCGGATTGGGATGGGTGCTTAGAAACTCCGGAATTTGTTGTCCGCCCTGACTGCTTATTTTTTGAAAAAAATATTTAGCACCCTGAGGGTCGTATTCAGTTCCCAATAAATAACGCACCGAATAGTCATCTGCTTCCGTTTCATCGGCACGGCCATATTTGAGCAACAATAAGTTTGCTGCCAGACCTGCCAATTGTTGTGAGGTTCCACTGGTAAGGATTTCAATTAATAAAGATGCTCCGTACTGCGTAACCATCTGGTTGGCACCATGGCGTCTGTCGGCATGTGCAATTTCATGGCCCATTACACCGGCAAGCTGGGTTTCATTATCCAAGTATTTAATGATACCTGTATAAACGTAAATATATCCACCTGGGGTACAAAATGCATTTAATGTACTGTCGTCTTTAATAATACGTACTCTCCATGGAAAAACGTTTTTGAAGTATACTTTTCCTGAATTTAAGATGTTATTGCGGATGCGGTAAATATGAGCATAAGCTGCGCTGTTGGTAGCCGAATCCAATACAGGGTAGGTAGCAGGATCGGACTCTATCTGCTGCACGCTGTTTTGTCCCATGGCAATATCCTGATCGGTTGAGATAAGAGAAGTTTTGATTCCTCCGGGAGCTTTGCCACCACAAGGATCAATATAAGTTGAATCATCATTTTCTCCTTTGGTTTGGCAGGAAGAAACAGAAAAAGCGACAAAAGCTATAATGCAAAACGCTAAAACAGAAAGCACAAGCGAACGTATTTTCATAGAAAAAATATTATGATGCGAATATAGGTAGAATTCAGTTTTTACCTATTGGATTTAATCCCAGTTCCGCAGCCTTGTCAAACATTAACTTGAGTGCTTCTTCCCTGTTGTTACGGATTTTACCTTCCAGAATGGCTTCGCGTATTTCCGTTTTAATGATGCCCACCTCTTTTGAAGGGCCTAATCCGAAAATCTGCATAATATCTTCACCTGTAACCGGTGGCTGGAAATTACGCAGGGCATCTCTTTCCGATACATCTGCCACCTGCTGCTGCACCAGTTTCAGGTTGTTTCGGTAATAATCAATTTTTTTGAGGTTAGCAGATGTCATATCAGCCCTGCAAAGTGTGAACAAATCTTCAAGGTCATCTCCGGCATCAACAATAAGCCTTCGAATGGCCGAATCGGTAACTCCATCTTCAGCCAGCGCTTTTGGACGGTGGTGAAGTGCAACCATCTTTTCCACAAATTTCATCTTTTCGTTAAGGGGCAGTTTCAACTTTCTGAAAATTTTAGAAACCATTCTACTGCCTTTGTCCTCATGTCCATGAAAGGTCCAGCCTTCACCTGTTGTAAAACGTTTGGTAGCAGGTTTGGCTATATCGTGGAGTAAAGCAGCCCATCGCAACCAAAGGTCTTGTGTTTCGTGGCTAATATTGTCCACTACCATTAAGGTGTGGTAGAAATTATCTTTATGAGCTTTACCTTCTATGGTTTCTACTCCTTGTAGGGCGGCCAGTTCAGGAAAAATAAGTTGAAGCAATCCAGAATCAAAAAGCAGCTTTAACCCGCGGGAAGGTTTTGGCGAAAGCATAATTTTATTCAACTCTTCAGCAATTCGTTCTCCCGAAATGATTTGGATGCGCGCTATATTTTTTTTAATAGATTCATAGGTTTCATCCAGAATGTCGAACTGCAATTGCGAGGCAAACCTGATTGCACGCATCATACGCAACGGGTCATCACTAAATGTCACATCCGGATCAAGCGGGGTGCGGATGATGTTGGATTCAATATCGGCAATACCGTTGAACGGATCCACAAGCTCGCCATAATTGTGCATTTGCAAACTGAGGGCAAGTGTATTGATGGTAAAATCCCTGCGGTTCTGGTCATCGGTTAGAGAACCTGGTAATACAGTAGGTTTGCGAGAGTTGTGAGAATAGGATTCTTTGCGTGCGCCTACAAATTCAACTTCCCAATCTTTATGCTTTACCATTGCTGTTCCAAAATTTTTGAAAAATGCAAACTGGCTTCCCGGTATTTTTTCAGATAGTGCCTTGGCCAGTTCTATTCCATCTCCCAAAACCACAATGTCAATGTCTTTGGAGTCGCGTTGTAAAAACAGATCGCGCACATAACCGCCCACAACGTATGCTTCGATGTTTTTTTCGTTGGCAAGTTTGGCAATCGTTTTAAAAATGGAAGGATTTAGTTCAAGGTTCACAAGGCGAAGTTAAGGCTTTGCAGCTCGCGAAGCAAAAAGGCCATCAATATTGGCAGTGATGCTTGCCGAGAAACGAATATCAAATTGTGCTCCGATAGGGTGGTATCTTTCGTTGCTGTTAAAGAGGTTGCGTGCAGTGATGTTCAGGTTGAGGTAGTCTTTATATAGTTTTTTGCTGATACCCAAATCCCATGTGTATATGGAAGGGAGCGTGATATATAAGTCGTAAGGATTAGACTGGAAGTATCTGGTATAATTATACCACTTTGTTTCCGATTGCCAGTAGTTGCGGGTCCAAAGACTGTAACGTTTGGGCAAGTCGTATTGCATGGTAACGGTAAACTTATGTTTGGGCATGTCTTGTAAATTCGCATCCCATGAGTTTATCATTTCGGTACGCATGTAGTTTATATCCATTACCATATTTTTAAGGATATCGTAATGCAGGTTAACACGGTTAATCCAATTGAACTGGTGCGTGGCACGTTTGACTGAGGATTGTAAATAAGTTCTAAAAGAGTAGGTTTCAATTGAATAACGATAATCGGGCAAGTCGAATGTGTTTTTGAGCCCTGAGTTATAACTTAATTTGACGCTGTTTCCGAAATTGATATTGTAGTAAAAATCGGCTGTTATCTGCTTGGGGTTATAAAAATAGGGAGCACCTTCAAGTACTCCGATTTGTTGGTTGATGGTATTTAAGAAAAATTCCTCAAGTAAATGTTCATTGTAGGAGAAAACAAAACTATAGTTTGAGATAAAGCTGACGCGTTTGTTGAATCCCGCTGAAAGTTTGGGTGCTACCTTTTGATTGGCAAAGGCAAGTTGCACATCAGTAAACAGATTCAATTTGCGGTTTATCGGAATATTTAGCGAACTGTAGGGTTTAAGTATCCATGCTGAAGATTCGCTGTGTGGATAGAATGAACGTAAGTGAACCAGATTTACCAGAGTATGAAGATAGTCTATGCCTACTCCATTTTGCCAGATAAAGTTTCCGGATTTGTATGCTTTAAAAAAGCGATGCTGAAGTGTATTGGTAACCTGATTATTGGTTCGGATGTAATCCTCTCCACGAATGTATGTGCTTGATAATCGGATTTGATGTCCGGGTGAAATAGTCCACAATCCTAAATAACCTATCCGTTTATATTTATTTTCAGGTGTATATGCATTGATGGCAGATAATCCTGCTTGCAATTGATGCATTATTTTGTTACCCGAATGCTGTACTTCCAATTGAGTATGAAGACCTGATTTAATTGAATTTGTTCCTGTTGAGGCGTGTATATGAAACTTCTTTCGGGTGTAACCTAAGGTTTGGTAAATCACAGAGCCAAATTGGTTTTCCAGTGTTCTTGGATTATCAGGAATGTACATCTGTCCATAATAAGTTCGTGAGGAGATGCCTTCAGAATTTTTTTTAGTCACAATTTGAATCAATCCATTTTGGGCAAACTCACCAAGATACATCCCGCTTGAATTCACAACTTCAATCCGCTCAACATCGGCAACCGAAATTCCCAGTTTGTTAATATCAATAGCCTCATATCTGTTGTACTCAATTCTTTGGCCATTCAGCATCAATATCCAATTCTGGTTATTGTAACTTCCGGTCCCGTTACTTTGCATCCTCCATGCTTCTGCAGCTCTTGTTGTAAAGGTCCACCCATCTATCAATTGCAGCAAGTCACTCAAACGGGTATAACCACTGGCCTGAATTTGTTTGGATGTGATAATTTGCCGCTGCGCACTTGCCGTATGAGATAAACTCAATACAGGATCGCGGTTCCATTGCTGGGCGTATAAGCTATCTGTTTGTGCAAACATCGGGTGTACACCAATAAGTGCAGCCAACAAAAGAAGGAGTAGCGGGGTTTGTTTCATCTGTACTATTTGGGACCAAATACTTTTTTAAGCAAATCTGTAACCTGTGCCAAAGGATCTTTTCTGATTTTTTTTTCCTGGTCGGACACTTTAAGGAACAAACCATTTAACCCTTTATTGGTAACGTGACTGCTCAGGGAGTTGGTAGTAACTTCGGCAAATAATAAACCTCCCAATGAAGCTGTATTATAAACGCTAATCAGATTACTGTAAGCACTTTGGGCCGAAACTCCTGCTACCAGTGGTTTGTTGAGTGAAACATCAATTTTGGGTTGAAACTTATGATACAATGAGTCGTAGGTTTTTCCTCGTAAATAAGTGGTTGCTGCCGAGTCGGTTCCATTCAAAATGGTGAATCCATCTGCAATCGTAATGCTTGTAATGGCATTCACAAAAATGGGTTTGGCTTCGCTCGCTGCATCTTCTGCGGCACGGTTCATTGCCAGAATGGTTTGGTCCATCAGGGTGCTGATGCCGGGAACCTTGCTAAGGTTTGAATACATCACCTGTGCTTCGGGTGGCAAAAGGATTTTTACGGCTTCGTCTTTAAAGTAGCCGTCCAGTTTATTCAAAACAGTAACAGAAGTATCGGTCCCAACATTCAAGGCTTGCTTCAAGCCGGCAATCACTTCATCATTTGTAAGGCCGGGAGTTGTATTGTTTAGTACCTCATCAACCTGTTCTTTGGTGCATGAAAAGAAGGTCACACCTAAACTGAGTAAACATCCTAAAACTAAAATCTTTTTCATATTTGGTTTTCTTGTTGGCTGGATTCTGAATATGTTCAAATATCCGGCCAATATTGTGTTGTTTTTTAGGTTTAAGCTACCGGTTCCCGGTAACTCGAACTGACATTATTTTAAATACGTATCCAGCCAATCGAAGTATACACGCTGCCACAATACACTGTTTTGTGGTTTGGTTACCCAATGGTTTTCGTCAGGAAAATATAAGAAACGACTTTTAATGCCCTTAATCTGTGCAGCTGTAAATGCCTCCATCCCTTGCGATAACGGAACGCGGAAGTCTTTTTCGTTATGGATAACCAAAATGGGTTTGTCCCAGTTCTGAACAAACTTATGAGGTGATCCGCTGAAATTGCGAGGTTGTGGTTGTTGCCAGTAAGGTCCCTGATTATCGTTGTTGGCAAAGAACATTTCTTCGGTACTTCCATACCAACTTTCCATGTTAAACATTCCGCAATGCGCAATGAATGTTTTAAAACGCCCCTGGTGGTTTCCGGCTAACCAGTAAACTGAATATCCTCCGAAACTTGCACCAACTGCCGCTCTTCGGTCTTTGGCAACAAAGTTCTCTTTCGATACTTCATCAATGGCGCTTAGGTAATCTTTCATGGCCTGTCCTCCGTAATCACCAATAATTTTGTCGGTCCATTCTTGTCCGAAACCTGGAGTTCCTCTTCTGTTCGGGGCCACGATGATGTAACCGCTATTGGCCATCAACTGAAAATTCCAGCGGTAAGAAAAGAATTGACTTACCATGCTTTGTGGGCCTCCCTGGCAATACAATAAAGTAGGATATTGTTTGTTGGGGTTAAAGTTTGGCGGATAAATTACCCAGGTTAAAATCTGTTTGCCATCAGTTGAAGGAATCATGCGCTTTTCAACTTTGCCCCATTCAATTTTGTCGGTTAGTTCTTTGTTGGTAAAGGTTAGTTGTGCATCAATTCCTTTTGCTGAAATGGTAAATAGCTCTGTTGGTAAGCTCATACTTTGTTTCGCTCCAACCATCACAAAATTTTTCTTGTCGGTACTAAACAACGAGAAAGAAAGATAGTCATGATCACCGCTTGTAAGTTGTTTTACTTCCGGAAAAAAGAAACCTGCTTTGCCTGCTTTTTCGGTACTGTAAAATATGTTTTTGGTGCCCTGGTACTCAACTACAAAATACAATTGTGAGTTGCCATTCCATTGAAAGTTTTCAATTCCGTAATCGAAGTCCTTTGTTACTTCTGATGTTGTTTTAGTGTCAAAATAATACACCATCAAACGGTTTCTATCGGCCTCATTGCCCGGACGTTTCATGCTGTGCCATGCAATTCGTTTACCATCCGGACTAAAAGCAGGGCATACATCATACCCTGCATTGGTTTCTGTCATGTTGAATGTTGACCTACTGTTTACATCATAAATGTAGATATTTGCATCAGTACTCACTGCCTCTGCTGTTCCGTTCAGTTTACGTGATGTATAGGCCAGTTTTTTACCATCCGCACTCCAGTTGAATTGTTCTGAACCGCCAAATGGTTGCAGTGGCGCATCATACTTTTCATCCTTCATGATATCAGTTGCTTCAGTTGCCAGCTTGCCATTTGCATAAGCAGCAACAAACATGTGACTGTAAGCATAATCATGCCAGTTGTCCCAGTGGCGGTAAAACAACCCTTCGATGATGCGGGCATTTTTGGTGAAAGGTAGATCAGGATAAATTTCTGCCGGGTTCTGCTCCATTTTAACATCCGTAGCATAGGCGATATGGGTTAAAGCAGGTGAATATTTGTAAGCATTCACATCGCCTTCAATAGTTGAAACTTGCGTTTTGTTAGCACCGGTAACATCCATTTCCCAAACCTGCACACTCCCACTTTCGTTTGATAAGTAGGTTACCCTTTTTCCATCAGGTCTCCATTGCACGTCAAAGGCATTATTTTTATCATCAGTTAAAAGAGTGGGTTGGCCGTTGGGCATGGTAATACTGTATACAAAGTTTGTACCCTTATTGGTTGTAAGGTCGTATCGTTTCACTTCATAAATTAATGTTTTGCCATCTGGTGAAAGTTGGGGATTGCTTACACGTCCAAGCTTGAACAAGAGTTCGGGAGTAAGTTTTTCTTTGGTTTGCGCCATTCCTGAAAATGTTAGTAAAACGAATAATACAGCAATACTGGTTCTCATATAATGTTTATTTCTTGATTGTGTTTAGCTCATGAAAATTGGCAGTTTACGGGTATCTATTGTTGACTAAGCGGAGTCGAAGTCAATAATACGTCTACTTCATTTCTTACCAGATCATCCATATTTTCGCGCTTGCGGATAAGATGCGCTTTGCCGTTGTAGATTAGGACCTCGGCCGGGCGGAAACGTGCGTTGTAATTGGATGCCATGGTAATTCCGTATGCACCTGCATTTCTGAAACACAGGATATCACCTTCTTTGGTTTCGGTAATTTTACGGTCCCAGCCAAACGTATCGGTTTCGCAAATGTTTCCAACTACGGTGTAAATGCGTTGTTTGCCTTCAGGGTTGGAAATATTCATGATGGTATGGTATGAATCATACAACATCGGGCGGATTAAATGATTAAGGCCAGAATCCACACCAATAAATACGGTTGCCGTTGTTTGTTTAATCACGTTTGTTTTCACCAGGAAATACCCGGATTCGCTTACAATGTATTTACCCGGCTCGAACCATAATTCGAGATCGCGTCCGTATTCTTTTGTGAATTCTAAAAAGCGTTCGGCAATGGCCGCACCCAGTTCTTCTACATCAGTGGTGATATCACCTTCTTTGTATGCCACTTTAAATCCACTACCAAAATCAATAAAGGTTAAATCCGGAAAGTCTTTGGCGGCATCAAATAAGATTTCGGCACCTTGCAAAAACACCCCCGCATCCAGAATATCTGAACCGGTGTGCATGTGCAATCCGTTCACCTTAATATTGTGTGACTTTACCACACGCAACACATGGCGCAACTGGTAAATGGAAACCCCGAATTTTGAATCGATATGGCCCGTAGAAATTTTGGCATTTCCACCGGCCATAATGTGTGGATTCAAGCGGATGCAGCAAGGCACTTTATTGCCATACTCATGTCCGAATTGTTCCAGGATACTGATATTGTCAATATTAATATGGACTCCTAATGCAACGGCTTGTTTGATCTCATCAAAGCCGACACAGTTGGGCGTAAAAATGATTTCGTCAGGATTGTAACCTGCGCGTAAACCCAGGTGTACCTCATTGATGGAAACCGTATCCAACCCAGAACCTTCGTTTTTAAGGAGTTTCAAGATATTGGTATTATTCAACGCTTTACATGCATACTTCAGCTTCACGTTTACAGGTTTAAATGCATTTTTAAGCTTGTTAAATTTTTCTACAATCTTGTTTGCGTCATACACATAAACGGGTGTTCCGAATTCTTCGGCTACATCTAGCAGCTTCACATTGCCTGCATAATAATTGTTGTTTACCAACTCCATGTTTGTTTTATATAAATTGTTTTTTAAAAATGAGGCTGCAAGATAGGCAAGAAATTGGGAAAATAGGGATGTAAAGAAGGAGAGAATAACCGTTTTGGATCAATTTTGACACACTGTGGTTATAATACTACAAAAAGAATCGAACCGGTGTAGGTATTGGTTGTATTGAGTTTTAGCCCAACAAGTTTTCGAGTGACCGAAGCTTTAAATCAGCAATGGCAAACCGTCCATCGTCAAATGTGGCTTCTTCAGGTATCGCAATACACAACATTCGCGCGGCTTTAGCAGCCAATACGCCATTCACGGAATCCTCGAACACCAAACATTGTGTGGGTTCCATACCTAATTTTTGTGCAGTTGTGATAAAAATTCCGGGATGTGGTTTCCCATATGGCTCGTATTCGGCAGACCATAACAGCTGAAAATACTGCCGGATTCCAAGTTTGTCGACCACGGCTTCAATAAGGCGCATGGCTGAAGAGGAAGCAACGGCCATCGGAATTTGTTGTTTGTGGAAGAACTCAAGAATTTCATAAACACCGGGCAAAGCTTCGGCATCGTTTGCAATTAATTCCATTACACAATTCAATATCTCCTGTTCTGTTTGGGCAAAATCAGGGTTAGGCCAGGGTTGGTAATTGTACCAATATACCACTACTTCATTCAAACGGAATCCCATAACCTGGCGTAAGAGATTATCGTCCAGCTTCAATCCAAGCTCACCGAATATTTTCTTTTCGGCAATTCTCCAGTAAGGTTCAGAATCGATGAGAAGGCCATCCATATCGAAGATGACGGCTTTTGTTTTATCAAGAAAAGAGTCGATTGGGCGCATTAACTGAGGATATCCAAAATTTCGTCCACATTAATGCTTTTGATGAAACTCTCTTCGGTGGTGATGATATTGTCAGCCAGTTCCTTTTTGCGTTCCTGCAAGGCAAGAATTTTTTCTTCCACGGTATCCTTTGTGATAAACTTATAATTAAACACCGTTTTGGTTTGCCCTATCCGGTGCGAACGATCTACTGCCTGACGCTCCACAGCAGGATTCCACCAAGGATCTATAATAAACACATAATCGGCAGTGGTGAGGTTGAGTCCCAAACCACCGGCTTTAAGTGAAATTAAAAAGTAAGTTATGTCTTCGTTGGACTGGAATTCGGTAACGGCTTTCTGGCGTTGCTCGTTGGTTAAACTGCCATCGAGGTAAGCATATTTCCAGCCTTTATTATCGAAGTGTTTTTTGTAAATATCGAGTTGTTTCACAAACTGCGAGAACAACAATACCTTATGACCTTCGGCTTTTGCTGTTTCGCTCATGGCAATAATTTCATCAAACTTACCCGACTGGCCTTCAAAATCGGGATTGGTGAGTTTTGGGTGATTGGCAATCTGACGTAGCTTAGTTAAACCTTGCAATAAAGCTATTTGCGACTTAGCCAATCCCACTTCGCGAATGGATTTTAAAATCTCATTTCTAAAATATGACTTCACGGTTTCATAGGCTTCCGATTGTTCTTCAGTCATGTTGCAATACACAACTTGTTCAACTTTGGGAGGAAGTTCCTGGGCTACCTGGTTTTTGGTTCTACGCAATACAAACGGTTTAATGATGGCTCTGAGTTGTTGCATTTTGCCGGCATCATTTTGTTTTTCAATCGGTGTAACAAAACGTTCTGTGAAGGTTTGTAAATTGCCCACCAACCCAGGATTGATAAATGCTAGTTGGCTCCATAACTCCTGTACACTGTTTTCAATAGGTGTACCCGTAAGTACCAATTTTTGTGACGAGCGCAACACCTTCACCGCCCGTGCCGATTGAGATTGCGGGTTTTTAATGGATTGACTTTCGTCCAGTATGATGTAATTAAATTTAAAATCTTTTAGAATATCAATGTCTACCCGAACCGTACCATAAGTACTGATGACCAAATCATACTTCACAAAAAGGTTAGGATTTTTTTCACGGTTGATACCTGTGTACACCAGCACTTTCATGTTTGGGGTAAATTTTTTGGCCTCATGGTACCAATTGTAAACCAGTGAATTCGGTACAACGATAAGTGAGGTTTTAATTTCTGTTCTCAACTCATCGGGAACCCGGTTTTGCGACTCATGCTGTGGTGAAGTTGCAGCCTCCTCTTTAGGGGCCGGTTCTTCCGGGCCGCCCATAAACAAGCTCAATTGTGGTTCTCCAACCTCTTCAACAGCTGCAGACATTTGTAGCGCTACTGGTTCTCCCTTACGCGAAGCGATGTATAGTTCTTTTTCTTTTTGCAGCAAAGCCAATGTTTGAATGGTTTTACCCAATCCCATGTCATCGGCCAAGCAACCTCCAAATCCATTTTCCTTAAGGAAATAAAACCAGTCGAATCCCGCTTTTTGGTACGGGCGTAGTTCTCCTTTAAAATCCTTAGGTGGTTCAATGGATTTGATGTGTTCACCATAAGCTTTCATCTTCACCAGTTTTTCGCTTAGGCGTAAATATTTGCCCCCCTGATTGTTTAATTCATCAATGAGCCCGATATGGTGTTTGTCGAGCTTGATTTCCTCGTCAGATGTTGAAAACTCAAGAATGCCTGCAAGATTACCAAACCATTCATTCGGAATCACAGCAATTTGTCCGTTGGGCAGAATAAATTCCCGTTTGCCACGCAGGATGTTTTCCTTTAAGGTAAGAAAGGAAAAGGTATAATCGCCAAATTTTACTACAGCTTTGATGTCAAACCAGTCGCGCTGTTCGGTTACCTCAAGTTTTATTTCCCTGCTGCCGGTAAAGTATTTATTTAAATCATCCGACTGCTCAATAAGTATATGTTGTTGTTCGAGCGCATCATGGTGATCGGCTATCCACTCCAGAAACTCATACTTATTGGTAGTTTCAATAGGGATCAGTTGTTCAGTTATGATTTTATGAGAACTGTTTTTGAGGGAGAAAAATGCCCCCCCCAATTGTTTTAATCCCAGTGATTCAATGATTTCTTTTTGCTCATCTTCCCACTTGCGGTCGCGTTTTACACGTTTAAATACGTAGTCGTCCTTTTTCTTTTCAACCACAGCCGAGATATTTTGCGCACTACCATATTCAAAGGATGCCTTACCATACTGGAAGGTTAGCTTTAGGCTGATTTGTTCTTCATAGAAAGGTTGAACCTTGAGCAGGGTTTTGCCAACGGCTTTTTCGGATATAATGTTAAACCCTTCGGCATATACATCATATTTTTCGACAAGCTGGGTCACAAATTTGTTGAAATAGGTTTCTTCCGAAGCCTTTGGAATCTGGATAAAACGCTTGTTGAGGAAAGGCTGTAATTTTTTACCATCGATGTCTTTTTCAAAATCGAAAAGCTGGTTGTCTAGCAACATCCAGGCAGGGGTGTTGGTAATAATCTGCGCACCTTTGTACATAAACTCAATACGCTCGCCTTTATACTTGATAGTTGGAAAGTAACGCGTTCCCTCGGCATCTCTTCGGAAATGAAGGAGAATGGTCGCCTTATCCTTGGCAACCTCAATTTTTACAGAAGTAGGGTTGTTATCGTTTCCTGTTTTGTAGATGGTGCGGCCACGCAATTTCTGCAACACCTCGTTCATCCGTTGTTCAATGAATGGGCGGATTTGCTCATTCATCAACTCTTCCGAACAGTGTTTTTCGAAAAATTCAGCGGTGCGGATTTTCTTTTTGCCATCCACGTAATACTTCCGGAACAGGTAGTCATCATCAACCTCATCCAGCAGTTGAATAAGGTTCATGTCCGCTTCGGTAATCTTTTTGGAGAAGTATTCGGCTGTTTTAGAGAATATCCGTTGGTGGGTGAGTGTAAAATTACCCAGACTGTTTACCTGCACCACGTGTGGTTCCAGCACACAACCAAGGTAATGATGGTTTACCAGCGTGTATACTAAATCGAATGGTTGCGTGTTAACAACGAGCAAAATTGACCCCCTTTAAAAGGAGTAAAGGTAAAGCATTTTACGCGATATTGTAAAGAGAATGTGGAGAAAAAAGCAGGTTCATTTACACTTCAAGAGAACCTTCATAAACAAATGCTGCCGGCCCCTGAAGCCATATATTGCTGAAAGTGTGAGTGTTCTCATCATAATCGTAACTTACTTTTAAATCGCCACCCATTACTTTTACCGAAATAATGTAATGTCCGGAAGGCAGTTTTTTCAACAGGCACAAACTGATGGCAGCAGCGGAAACCCCTGTTCCACAGCTCAGGGTTTCGTCTTCCACACCGCGCTCGTAGGTACGAATGGCAATGGAGGTGGCTCCGGTAACAGCAATAAAGTTCACATTTATTCCCCGTGCAGCAAATTCATCATTGTAACGAATCTTTTTGGCCTCTGCTACAATATCCATTTCGAGCAGGTTGTTTTCGATAAATTGAACATAATGCGGGGAGCCCGTATCCAGCACAAAAGTGTTCAATGAACGCTTTTCAATGGCATCCACATCTTTCATTTTGAGTTTAATGTAACGGTTATTTTTTTCGGCTACACCGATGATGGCATCGTGCGGACCATCAATGGCCATAAATTTGGTTGCCTCCTGCGCTATACCCAGTTGTGCAGAAAAAGCTGCAATGCACCGGCCTCCGTTACCGCACATACTGCTTTCGTTGCCATCAGCATTGTAATATTTCATAAAAAAACCAAGCTCGGCATGTGGCTGCAGCAGAATAAGGCCATCCGCGCCAATACCAAACCTGCGGTCGCATAATTGCGCCACATATGCCTGATCGGTAACGGGAAATTGCAACATACGGTCATCAATCATGATGAAATCATTGCCTGTACCCTGGTATTTGTAAAATGGGATCTTCAAAACGGTTGAAAATTGGATTTAGGAATAAGGGGAATGCTGCTGCTGTTAATCAGGGCATTCGTCTCGTTATTGTCTCTGTAAATATAAATATCGAAGGGAGCTTCCACACCATATACAATTAATTTTTTACCGGTAAACAAATAGCCTTTATACCCAACGGGCGATTGCCAGAACTCAACAAAAAGCGGACTGTTTTTACCTTTTGGTTTTATCGGTTGCTGCACCACGGTAAGCGAAGTGTCCCCGGATACAGAATCAGTGCAGTATTGTTTCCAGCCCAATAACTGATCAATATAGGATTTGTCATATATGGTAATGAAAGTATCATTCAGAAAAATGTCGGTAATGGATCGCTCCTCATCTTTAATGGCCGGTTCAATTGTTTCAATAGGTTCAGTTTCGGGCGCAGGAGTCGTTAATACAGGTTTCAGGGTGGAATCCTTTTTCAGGCTGGTTTTGGACGAATCTATTTTTTCATTTCGGTTATCCCAATTAAGGAAGGGGATATACCTCACAAAGATATTTTTGGGAGGAGTTGAATCCACAGTTTTATCTTCTTCTTTATTCAGGTACAGAACATAATTAAATGCGAGTGCAATGCCGGTAAGGGAAATGAGCAGGAAAATGAGCTTGTTAAAACGATTGTCCTTACGACTTTCCTCATGCTCTGCAATAAGCTCCTTTAATAACTTTGCCCGGTGGGCTTTGTAGTAAACAAATGCTTGTTTAAGTTCCGGGTCGGCTGACAATTTTTCATCAAATGCCAATCGTTCATCATCCGTCATCTCTTGCCTGAGATACTTTTCAAAATGATATAGATGCTTATCGTGATGGCTCATGTAACGGCAACAAATTTCGGAATTTTGTTGAACGGTAAAATAAAAAATTTGAACGGTTCGTTTACTGCAAAGTAAATAAAACAAGTGGATACCTCTGCATGTTTGTCATTTGGAATAATAATTGATAATTGATCAGTTCGAAAAATTTAACATTGTATATATGAAAAAGTATCTAGGATTATTGGCTGTTGCAAGCCTAGGAGGTTTGGTAGCCGTTGGAGTCACTAAATTTTTTGATAACGGAAAATCTTCCTCCGTGTTCACCGAAAGCTACCCCGCCCGGTATGCCAGCCTTGCTGATGCCGGTGCCCGGCCTGATTTTGTAAATGTGGCCGAATTGGTTACTCCTACTGTAGTACATATTATCACCACCGTGAACCCACGGCAGGGAGAAGTCAATCCCTTCGATTTTTTCGGGTTTGAGATGCCATCCATGCCGGGTCAGGCTTCCGGTTCTGGAGTTATTATATCGCAGGACGGGTATATTGTAACCAATAACCATGTAATTGACGGTGCCTCTAAAATAAAAGTGATATTGAACGATAAAAGAGAGTTTGATGCAGAATTATTGGGCCACGATCCGAATACGGATCTTGCCTTATTGCGCATTGATGAAAAGAACCTGCCATTTGCCGTTGTAGGCAATTCAGACGAAGTAAAAGTAGGACAATGGGTATTGGCAGTTGGAAACCCATTTAACCTCACATCAACTGTCACAGCAGGTATTGTGAGTGCAAAAGGACGTAACCTTAATTTGCTCAGAAGCAATTCGCAAGGTGGTCCGCAATACACAATTGAATCGTTCATCCAAACAGATGCAGCTGTAAATCCCGGTAATAGTGGAGGAGCTCTGGTTTCCTCGGAAGGGAAGCTAATGGGAATTAATACGGCAATAGCTTCTCAAAACGGTCAGTATGCCGGATACTCTTTTGCGGTACCCAGCAATCTGATGAAAAAAATTATTGACGACTTATTGAAGTATGGTGAGGTACAGCGTGGATTTTTGGGTGTAAGCATTCAGGATGTGAACGGAGAACTGGCCGATAAGGAAGGGTTGAAGGAAGTGAAGGGAGTATTTGTGGCGAAGGTTAATCCGAACAGTGCTGCAGAGGATGCAGGCTTAAAAGACAAAGACGTAATTGTTAAAATTGGAGATATTTCGGTAAACTCAAGTGCCGAGCTCCAGGAGCAGATTGGCAAACGTAATCCGGGCGACAAGGTAAAAGTATTGGTGATGCGGGATGGCAAGGAAAAGGAGTTTGAAGTAATGCTCAAAAACAAAGACGGGAAAACAGACCTAGTGAAAGCTCCTAAAATAGAGACGGGGAAAGCACTGAACAGTGAGTTTGAAAATGTAAGCAGGGAAGAACGTTTAAAGTTGAAAATTGGAAACGGAGTACGTTTGAAAAAGGCGGACGAAAAAAGTGAACTTAAAAAAGCAGGAATTCCCAACGGGTTTATTATTGTATCCATTGATAAAATGCCAGTTTACACTCCAAGCGATGTAAAAAGGGCTTTAACAGATAAAAAGGGCGGGGTACTACTGGAAGGCATCAACCCGGATGGCTCGAAAGGGTATTATGCATTTGCACTGGAGGATAAATAGCTATTGAAGGGTGGAAGCTGGATGGTCGATGTTCACCATCGGCATAGCCCAATCCGAAAAAAAGCGCTCCGATTCAGAGATGAGTCGGAGCGCTTTTTTTTCGGATTTATAGTATTACCACACGTATTGTGCTTTGTTCATCAATAAAGCTTCACCAACAATGGTATCGGCACCGGTGGCTACATCAATTACTTTGGTTTCATACAGCACGCGGTTTTTTTCAGGGAAGATTTCTTTAACTGTAATTACTGCCTGATATGGAGTATTTACAAACATGGGTTTCAGAAATGTATTGTTCTGTTTCATGTAGATGTGACCTTCTGCATGATACAATACACCAAATATCTTTGTGAATACACTTGCGCTGAAATGTCCGTGAATGATATTGCGGCCAAACATGCTTGCTTTTCCGGCAGCCTCATCAATATGCAGTGGATTCACATCGCCACTAATTTGTGCGTAAAGGTTTACTTGTTCTTGTGTGTACGTAATGTCATGCGTAAATACGTCTCCTACTTTAGGTGCTGCCATTTGTTTCGTTTTTATAGGTTAAAAATATGTTGGCTGCAAATTAATAACTTCAATAGTATATGCAAGAAGATGTTTTTGACGCTTATATAGGCTTTAAAATGAATAAGCGTTCGCTATAAATGGTCAAAAACGCCTGTTTTTACGTATCCGGTATGGGTTTGACAAAAGTCATGCATTTGCGCAAAGCTTAGATAGTGGCTCTAGAAAAGGATTATGGCCCGAAATGCTAACGATTTGTACCGAATAAGATAACCCTAACTTTATTGCCGGACAGGGAATGAGCCTAATTTTGCCCCCGATTTACAATCAAGACAAAACATAACAAAAACTATAACATGGAAACTAAAAATTTATTCGAAACTTTTACAACTGCTCAAAAAGAAGCTGTTGAAAAAATGACTTCAGCTACTGAAAACATGCAAAAAATGTTTACAGAAAACATGAATTCTGAATTCTTCAAAAAATGGTATGATTCACAAATGGCTTTCTTTAACAATGGAGAAAACAAAATGAACAACCCAATGGAGTTTTACAACACTTACCTGAACAACCAAATGGAAATGGCTAAAAACATGATGGGTAATAATCCAATGATGAGCAATATGCCAAACTTTGGTAACATGATGAACATGGATAGCATGACTGCTAACATGAACAACATGACTACTATGTATCAAAACTGGTTGAACAGCATGAACAACACGTACAGCGAAATGATGAAAAACTACAACAACATGGATGCAAAAAACATGATGAGTGGTATGTTCAACAATTCGGAAATGTACATGAACATGTTCCAATTGTGGATGCCGATGTTCAAATCGATGAACGACAAATCGTTTGACATGGAAACATTTAAAAACATGTTTAATGCACCAATGTTTAAAGACATGATGGACAAAATGTTTAACATGAATGATTTTAACAAAAACATGATGGCAATGCCGGGTATGGATATGTTTAAAACCAACATGAACAACATGATGGATTCAAACAAAGGAATGTTTGACAGCATGAAAGCTAACATGGCTAACATGATGCCTAATAACAGCGGTATGTTTACACAGGTTATGGACATGTATAATAACATGAACAACCAAATGAACAGCGCTTTTGCTCCAATGATGAAATTGATGGGTAACAACAGCAATACGCAACAAATGAACACTGTGAAAGAATTGGCTAATGAGTTTGCTCAATACCAAATGAAAAGCACTGAAATGCAATACATCATGTACAATACAGGAATGAACGCTATGAATGAATTGGCAGAAACTGTATACACACAAGTACGTAATGGAGCTGATGTAAAAGATTTCACGAACCTTTACACAACATGGTTAACCATCAGCGATAAGCATTTTGTTGAATTATTCTCTACAGATGAGTATTCAAAAATGCAAGCAGAGATGAATTCATTTGGAAACAAAATGAAAATGACCATCAACCAGCAAATGGAAAAAGCAATGGAAAAAATGCCTGTGATTACACGTTCGGAAATGGATGAGACTTACAAAACCATTTACGAAATGAAAAAACGTATCACCATGTTGGAAAAACAACTGGATACGGATATAGTTGCTGAAGAAGTTGCAAAGCCAGCAGCTAAAAAAGCTACCAAAGCGTAATCTTATTTGATATCATACTAAGCCACAGATTTCACCGATTCTTCAATCTGTGAAGCCTGTGGCTTTTTTTATCGGATAAAAGTTCTTAATTCGAAACACACAAATAGTAAAACAAGACTTATGATGAATATGAATGTTGCAGGTTTGATGGAAGAAATGACCAAAACCAGCGAAAAATTGGTGAAAGGTTACGAGTTGCTACAAAAAGTTGAAGATGTGCAGGTTGGCCAGACACCTAAAGAGTTGGTTTGGCAAAATGACCTGGTAAAATTATACCACTATAAAAGAGATACTCCGGCAAAAGTTAAAATTCCGGTGTTGGTATCATTTGCAATCATGAATCGCCACGATGTTTTGGATTTGCAACCCGACAGAAGTTTGATGAAGAAGTTGCTGGATGAAGGTTTGGATGTATACATCATGGACTGGGGGTATCCTAAAAAGCAACACCGTTACTTAACGATGGAAGATTATATTTTAGGATTTATGAATGATGCGGTTGACTTTGTGCGTAAATCAACAGGCAATAAAAAAATTCATAAAATGGGAATCTGTCAGGGTGGAACATTCAGTACCATCTTTGCGGCATTACATCCGGAGAAACTACAATCACTTACTGTATATGTAGCTCCATTTGATTTTGGTGGCAATGAGTGCATGTTGTACCGCTGGACCAAAGACATTGATATCGATGCGATGGTAGACAGTTGTGGTGGGTTGATTCCTGCTGATATGATTGATAGCGGATTCAGTATGTTAAAACCGAGTGCTCCATATTCAAAATATATCAATGCCATCGATTTAATGCAGGATGAGGCTAAACTGGCCAATTTCCTTCGTATGGAAAAATGGAAAGCAGATATGCCGGATCAGGCAGGTGAAATGTTCCGTAAATACATTAAGGATTTATGGCAGGGAAATAAGTTGATTAAAGGAGAGTTTGAATTAGGCGGACGTAAAGTAGATTTGAAAAACATGACCGTTCCTTTTTTAAATATCTTTGCAACGGAAGATACAATTATTCCGAATGCATCGACTACTCCTGTAATGAAAGCCATAGGTTCAAAGGATAAAGAAGAGTATGCATTTCCGGGTGGACACATCGGTGTATTTGTTGGAGCTAAATCACAAAAGGAATTAGCACCTAAAGTAGCTGCATGGGTTGCCAGTAAGTCGTAATTACCGATATTAAAGGTTATCTTTACAGACGTTCATGATTTCATGGACGTCTGTTTTTTTATTACTCAATCGTATCAATGCTCGTTAAATATCCGTTTACCCACCACCAGTTTGCTATTCATCAAAATATCCATATCAATTACATGGATGAGGGGAGCGGTACTCAAACCATATTGTTTATTCATGGCTTGGCCAATTATGCCCCCGTATGGAAATACCAGATAGCTGAGTTGCGTAAAACCAACCGGTGCATAGCCATCGATTTGCCCGGTAATGGTTACTCTTCACGTGGTGATTACCCGTATACCATGTTTTTTTATGCAGAATGTGTAGTGCGTTTCATTGAAAAAATGGAATTGAAAAATGTGGTACTCACGGGACATTCAATGGGAGGGCAGATTGCGTTAATTATCGCATTGCGGTATCCGCATTTAATTGATAAATTGGTATTGGTGGCTTCGGCAGGATTGGAACATTTTGCGGCACACGAAGTAATGATGATGAATGGAATGCTGAATATGGGAACCTTGTTTTATGCTGACGAGTTCCATCTGGAATCAGCCATTCGCCAGAGTTTTTTCAATACCCAAAACGAAAGTTCAACCATTATTGAAGAACTTAAAGCCATTATGAATGCACACGCCATGAAAGAATGGAGAGATATGAGTCTGTCGAGTATTAAAGGTATGCTTAATGAACAGGTGCAACAATATTTGCCGAACATCACAACCCCAACACTTATTCTATTTGGCGAGAAGGATGCGTTGATTCCAAACACACTTGTTCACTTTGGCGAAACGCCCGAGAGTATTGCTAAAAAAGCGGCTGCCTTAATACCAAGTGCTTCCTTTAGAATGATTCCGCAAGCCGGACATTTTGTGCAACTCGAAAAAGCCGCAGATGTAAATGCGGCAATACAAACGTTCATCAATACTCCGCAAGCAGCAAGAGAAATGCGGAGTTCGGAATGAGCAAAGGTGCGGAATAAGGGAAGGCAATAGGCAAAGAATCATCCTCGTTATTTCGCAATCGAAATTCCGCAATCCGAAATTTCTATATGATCACCCAATCCATTTGTTCATACAATTTCTTGCGTATGCTGTCTATGGCGGTATTGATAATATGTTCAGCGTCCATCATGCTAATATTGGGAAGTGTCATTAATCGAGTACGCATCGTGTTCTTTTGAATGTCGATATGAATGCGCGCCTGTTCCGTGCTCATTTCATTTTGGCGGTTCATCTTGTTAATCCATTCCAGCATTATCAGCAACCCTTTAAATTCATGTTCGGCATGTGGTTTTATCGTGTCCCATTGTTTAATGTCAATTTTTTCACAGGCAGTCAGCATCAGTTGAATGAGCATATTTTGAGTAGTATCCATAGGTTCGTATGTGAGTGAGCCGAAGTTAAGAGAACGGAACACGTGCTGGAATACGTTAACTGACGTATTTTTCTAATCTGCCTTACTTTCATTATCATTGAATGAATGTTAAAACGGATTGCCGAACGGTAAAGGGAAGTACCGGGTAAGCATTTATACGGCTACCGGAGTTCAAACCCTGCGATTGGCAGTTGCACATTAATGATAACACCACGGAGTACTTAATTATTCAATTATTGTTGATTTTCAGTATTTTAGCTACATTTACGGCCCGATGAAAGAAGTTCTACAAAAAAATGTGGGATTGCTTGGTTTTCAATGTGCATAGGCATATCTTTGCCGTCCTTTAAACAAAATAAATAGATAAATATATGTTTGCAATAGTGGAAATCGCTGGCCAACAGTTCAAAGTAGAAAAAGACCAAACTCTTTATGTACACAGATTACAACAAGAGGAAGGCGCCAGCATTGAACTGAATGACGTATTGTTAGTTGACAATAACGGACAAGTAAAAGTAGGATTACCTAAAGTTGATGGTGCTTCAGTGAAAGCTAAAGTATTAACACACTTAAAAGGTGACAAAGTAATCGTTTTCAAGAAGAAACGTAGAAAAGGATACCGTAAGATGAACGGTCACCGTCAGTACTTTACAAAAATCCAGATTGAGTCAATCAACGCATAATTAGTAACAACCTTTTAATTAGAATAAAGACATGGCACACAAAAAAGGGGCAGGTAGTTCGAAGAATGGTCGCGAGTCGCATAGCAAGCGCTTGGGCGTAAAAATATTTGGTGGTCAGGCTGCAATCGCAGGAAATATCATCGTTCGTCAACGTGGAACTAAGCACCACCCTGGCGATAACGTTGGTATTGGAAAAGACCATACCCTGTTTGCTTTAATTGACGGTAAAGTAGTTTTCAAAAAGAAAGCAAACGACCGCTCATTTGTATCTATCGCACCGGTAGAAGCAAAAGCATAATTCAGGTAAATTTCTTGAGTAAAGCGCATATCCTTTGGGTATGCGTTTTTTTTATGTTCTTGCCAATCGTTCTACCCGGCATACAAGTTCAAGTAAGAGCATTGGAGTACAACAAAAAAGCGCATGATCCTTGCCGGAATAATGCGCTTTTTAATATGGCAGTTTCGAACTAAAAATCAATCCTGAAACGTTCTTTTCTAAACGGACTAAAAGGTAACGGATGTTCTTTAATTGCATAGTTGTCGTTTCGTGTTCTTACAATATCAATTGCCATATACAATGCATTGCGAAACGAGGTTTCGGAAGCTTCATTTTTACCTGCAATAGCATAAGCTGTTCCATGATCGGGAGAGGTGCGTACAAATGGTAGTCCTGCTGTGTAATTTACGCCATCATCAAACGCTAAATATTTAAACGGAATCAATCCCTGATCATGGTACATGGCCAATACGGCATCAAAATTTCGGAACTGACGGGAACCGAAAAAGCCATCACTTGAATAGGGGCCATAAGCAATCAGATTTTCACCCTGTGCTGCCTTTACTGCTGCTGCAATAATGTCTTTGTCTTCATTGCCCAATAGCCCATTATCACCAGCATGCGGGTTTAGTCCCAATACAGCAATTTTGGGTTTGGTAATGCTGAAATCATTTTGCAAACTTTTATTCATAATGCGCAACTTTTTCAGGATTCCTTCCTTGGTTATTTTTTTTGCAACTTCACTTAGAGGAACATGTCCGGTTACTAATCCCACTTTTAAATCTTCACTTACCAGCATCATGATATAATCTTCGGTTCCTGCTTGCTGTGCTAAATATTCGGTATGCCCGGTAAAAGGAACCTCAGCAGTATTTACATTATGTTTGTTCAAAGGTCCGGTAACAATAGCCTGAATCTTACCATCCTTCGCATCCTGTGTAGCCATCTCTAACGACTTAAAAGCATACTTCCCTGCTATAGCCGTTTCTTCGCCAGGTTTAATTTCTACATCATCTTCCCAACAAACTAAAATATTAGGTTTCTTGTGGTGAATCTGATCCAGACTTTTAATTATACTCAAGTTAAAATCAGGATGACCCATGATTTTTTTCCAGAATGAGATTACTTTGGGTGATCCGTATACCACAGGAGTACAATAGTCGGCAATGCGGCTATCCAATAATGTTTTGATAATAACTTCTACACTGATGCTGTTCACATCGCCAAGTGTAATGCCTATAATGGGTAGTTTACTCATTTGTTTTTTAGTTAATGATTCATAGTTCACAGATCATAGTTGACTGTTATGCCATAACTATGATCCATTAATAATGAACTAAAATTACTTACTCATGTTTTTTATAAAATCGAACAACATACGTACAGCAACACCGGTAGCCTGTTTTCCTCTGTAGCTATCTGCACTGCTAATATAAGCCGGTCCGGCAATATCAAAATGCATCCATGGATAATCGGTGTATTTTTCTAAAAACTTACCTGCAGTAATGGCACCTGCTACAGGGCCTCCAATATTTTTCATATCGGCCAGATCGCTCTTGATAAGTTTGGCGTATTCATCCCAGAAAGGGAATTCAACCAGGCGCTCATACACATTGTTTCCGCTTTCTTTTAACAATGCTTTTTGTTTTTCATCGGCAGTTCCCATACACACAATTCCGTATTGTCCGATGGCAGCAGCAGCAGCTCCGGTAAGCGTTGCGAAATCCAATACCAATTCGGGTTTGTATTTTTTAGCATAGGCTAATGCATCGCCTAATAACATTCTTCCTTCTGCATCCGTATTTAATACTTCTACGGTTTGTCCGTCATACATTTTAATTACATCTCCCGGGGTGTAGGCATTTTCGCCCGGGCGGTTATCGGTAGCGGGTACCAATGCAATTACATGGTAAGGTAATTCGGCTTTGGCAACGGCATACATTGTTGCGGCAACCGCAGCACCTCCTGCCATATCACATTTCATAGTGTCCATCGAATTGTGCGTTGGTTTTAAACTCAATCCACCTGTATCGTATACCACACCCTTTCCTACCAAAACCAACGGATGTTTGTTTTTAGTTTTTTTAGGTTTCCATTCCATGATGGTAAAGGTTGGTGGAATCTGGCTGCCCATATTCACAGCAAGTAACCCACCCATTTTAAGCGATTCAATTTGTTTTTTGTTTAACACCTCAACTTTAAATCCAGCTTTTTTACCCATGCTTTTCATTTCATCTGCAAAGGTTACTGCATCAAGGTACGATTGTGGTTCGTTTACCAAATCTTTAGCTTTAAAAACAGCATCGGTGGTAATACTGATGTAAGACAAATCCTGCTTACTTATTTTTTTACTGATAACTGCAAGATGTTTCAGTGTATGCTTATCCTTCTTATTACTCTTGTACTTTAGAAATTGATAATTACTCAATGCGCAACCTTCGGTAACCGCCAGCAGTTCGCTGGTAAGCTCATCAATTGATTGTAATTGCAGTGTATCATATTTATGTGCATTCAGGGTACTGCATAATTTATTTCCGACTCCGCGCAAGGATTCTAATTTTTCGTGGTATGTTTTTTTCTTCTCAAACTCTTCCATGAGTTGCACGCAAACCAATCGTGTAAATTGGTTGATGGTGATAAACTGCTCATCGGCCTTTATTTTCTTTTCAATATAGGCAATTTCATTTTTGGCAAAACCAAGACTTGCCCAATTGGCTTTTTTGTGTGCAAGAAGAAAGAGGGAGAGGGTATTGTTCGTTTTAGAAACTAACTGAATATCGGTATGCATATGGTATTGTTTTATCCATGCGAAAGTATGAAAAATTGTGGGACTTCGATAAACTCAGTCTGACACCGGTAAACTCAGTCTGACTTCGATGAACTCAGTGTGCATGTCTTCAACTTCCGGTCTCCCATTCCCAAATCGCCATTCTCAAATGCTTATTAGTTTATCACTGTTTAATTTCTTCTATTTGCAGTACATGAAAAAAGACGTACGTGCCAAGAAACATTTAGGACAGCATTTTTTAACGGATGAAACTATCGCTTTTGACATTGTGAAGGCCCTAACGGAAAAATGTACAACTGCTGCAGTACTCGAAATAGGACCGGGGATGGGGGTATTAACCAAATACCTGCTTCAGCAAAAGGATTTTACAACCCATGCCATTGATGTTGATAAGGAATCGATAACGTATTTAAAATCGCATTTCCCCCAACTCGAACAGTCATTGATAGAAGGAGACTTTTTACGGCTTGATTTGCACGCATTGTTTCCGCAATCATTTTCATTGATTGGCAATTTTCCATATAATATTTCATCACAGATTGTATTTAAGTTATTGGAAAATAAGGACATTATTCCTTTAATGGTGGGCATGTTCCAAAAGGAAGTAGGAGAACGTCTGGCTTCGGGAACACGTACCAAAGACTATGGCATTTTAAGTGTACTTACTCAGGCATATTATGATGTGGAGTATTTATTTACCGTGCATGAGCATGTATTTGACCCACCACCAAAAGTGAAATCGGGCGTTGTGCGGTTAATACGCAAGCAAACACCACCTGATGTGGATGAAAAAGCATTTTACAGGGTAGTGAAAATGGCCTTTAACCAACGCAGAAAAAAATTACGAAATGCCATACAACAATTTCATGTAAAAGATGAGATATTGCAAGCCAACGGATACATTGATAAACGTGCAGAAGAATTAACGTTTACCGATTTTATTACGCTTACCAAACTCGTACAGCAACATGGAGAAAATTTCAGTTGATATTGCGCTAGTCAAACAATTGCAACAATTGCTCGAGCAGAATGATGACGGGCAATTACAGCTTTTGCTTGATGATATGTATCCACAGGATATTGCTGAAATTCTGGATCGCATGAAACCTGACGAAGCCAGGTACGTCATGCGTTTGGTTGACAAAGAAAAGGCAATCAAGGTATTGGTTGAAATGGAAGAAAACGTAAGAGAGAATTTTCTTTCGTCCTATTCAACTAAGGAAATTGCTGATGAGTTTATTCAGAACATGGATTCGGATGATGCCGCCTATGTGCTCAATAATTTTTCGGTGAAAGATAAAGAAGATGTAATCTCCAATCTTACCGATATTGAGTTTGCATCGAGTTTATTATCGCTCTTAAATTACGAAGAATACACTGCCGGAAGTTTGATGGCTGTTGAGCTTATCAAGGCCAATATAAACTGGAGCGTATCGCAGTGCATCGAAGAAATAAGAAGGCAGGGAGAGAATGTAGACAATATTTATGTAGTGTATGTGGTTGATGATTTTGAGCGCCTTTCCGGAATCATCACTCTTAAAAATCTAATTCTGGCCAACCCCTCGGCCCGCATAGCTGATGTATATAATGTCGAAGTCATTTCTGTTTCCACTTCAACCGATTCGGAAGAAATTGCCAACCTGTTTAAAAAATATGATCTCGTTGTATTACCCGTTGTAAATGCTCTTGGCCAGCTGGTAGGAAGAATTACCGTTGATGATGTGGTGGAGGTAATTAAAGAGGAAGCCAACGAAGATTATCAATTGATGTCGGGTATCACCGAAGATGTTGATTCTTCTGATAAGGTTTGGGTTCTGTCGCGTGCCCGTTTACCCTGGTTACTTATTGGGTTAATGGGAGGAGTTGCGTCATCCCGGTTTATCGAAGTTTACGAAGAGCAACTGCGTATTCATCCCGAAATGGCTTTTTTTATGCCGCTTATTGCTGCAATGGGAGGAAATGCGGGAGTTCAGTCGTCAGCTATTGTGGTACAGGGATTGGCCAATAATACCCTAGGCACTAAAAATATTCTCCCCAAAATATGGAAAGAGTTGCGGGTGGGGTTGTTGAACGGACTGATCTGTTCATTGCTGTTGCTGGGATATAACTTGGCATTCTCCAATTCAATGGATTTAAGCATGACGGTGAGCATTGCACTCATCAGTGTAATTGTGTTTGCCACGGTACTGGGAACGTTTATTCCATTGGTCCTGAATAAAATGAAAATTGACCCGGCAATTGCCACCGGACCGTTTATCACAACAACCAATGATTTGTTGGGGCTGGTAGTTTATTTTACACTCGGCCATTTACTCTATGACGTTTTTTAAGGCTCGTGCAACCATCTAGTCATTTTTTCGTACTAAAGTAGTAAACTCGTACACAACAAAAATTACATAAGAGGTATTCATGAGGGTTTTGATAATTGATGATGTGCATGAGCGGTTGACTGAAGGCTTGAAGGAAATAGGAATGGAAGTAGATTATTTCCCCGATTATTCTCCTCAGCAAGTTTTGGAACAGATTCACCAATACCAGGGTTTGGTGGTGAGAACCAAAATGGAAATCAACCAACACGTTCTTTCTCAGGCAACATCACTTCAGTTTATAGCAAGAGCCGGAGCCGGACTTGATAATATTGATACCGGCTATTGCGATGCAAAGGGAATTACGTATTTCAACGCGGGAGAAGCAAATGCGGATGCTGTTGGTGAACATGTGATTAGCATGTTATTAAGTTTAACAACCCTCCTGCAGAAAGCAGATAAGGAAGTAAGGGCTTCGGTATGGGACAGGGAAGGAAACAGGGGATGGGAGCTCAAAGGTAAAACGGTAGGCATTATCGGATTCGGTAATACGGGTAAGGCTGTTGCGCAAAAGTTATCTGGATTTGGTGTTCGGGTATTTACTTATGATAAGTACCTCAAGCAATACGGTAATGAATATGCAGAAGAAGTGACAATGAATACCATACAAACATTGTCCGATGTTGTAACCCTACATGTTCCACTAACCGAAGAAACGTTTCACCTGATTGATGATAACTGGATCCGACAATGCTCAAAGGACATTGTATTGCTTAACTTGTCGAGGGGAAAAGTAGTGGATATGCAAGCTGCAGTAAAATATTTGGAAACCGGGAAATTAAAGGCCGCAGCTTTCGATGTACTCGAAAATGAGAAGTTACACACATTGAATGCTGGAGAGGAAAGGGTATTTGACTATTTGATAAAATCGGATAAAGTGGTGTTGTCGCCTCATGTTGGAGGTTGGACTGTTGAATCGTATGAAAAAATATCAACGGTTTTACTCCAAAAAATCAAACAGTTAACAGGGTAGTAAAACTTGACGGAAATTAAATATTGATAATATAAGGCTAATTAATTTAATTAGCCGATTCGTAGATTAGACTTATTGTAATGTAAATTCACGGTTAATGAAAAAAATATATACCTTACTTTTTGCTTTCGTAGGCTTTTGCCTGATAGCCAATGCTCAATCTCAAATGGGAGAGATTAGGGGTAAAATAGCTGACGCTAAAACCAAGAAACCTCTTGATTATGTTAGTGTTACCATTGAGTTGAATGGAGTTGTAAAAGCTCAGGTGCTTACTGATGATGATGGTAATTTTATTGCCAAAACACTTCAACCGGGTACTTACACCATTAAAGTAACCAATTTGGGTTACCGCAATACCGTTG
Source organism: Bacteroidota bacterium (assembly GCA_040387195.1). GTDB lineage: Bacteria > Bacteroidota > Bacteroidia > UKL13-3 > UKL13-3 > UKL13-3. Next base: position 47,707 of record JAZKEF010000012.1, on the reverse strand, counting down.
TAAGCGGCATTAGGGTTGCCAGTGATCAGATCACCTTTGAAAACGTTGCCATGGATAAGGATGACGGGCAAAAACTGCCTGATGTCATTATCAGATCCAGACCACCATTGATCAGACCTGATGGTGCCAGTGTGAAAACATTAACCTCAGATGCCGTAATGGCTTTAGGTACTCGGAACGTGAATGGAATTGCAAACTTAGCTGCAGGTGTTGACTCGAGAGCAGGTAATGTTCCTACTTTCAGGGGAGCCCGTGCAGATGGTACTGCATATTATATTGATGGTGTGCGTATCCAGGGTGGATCAAGCACCAATATCCCCCAAAATGCGATTGACCAACTTCAGGTTATTACCGGTGGTACTCCTGCTCAGTATGGTGACTTTATCGGGGGAGCGATCTCCATCACTACAAAATCACCTACTAAAAACTGGACAAGAAGTTTTGAATACCAAACCTCATCACCATTCACCAAATACCTTGACAACTCTCAATACAACGAATTGCAGGTAGGTGTTTCAGGTCCAATCAAAGTTGAAAATAAAGGCAAGGAAGATAAAGAAAGAGTAATTCTGGGCTTCTCACTCTACGGAAGTGGAGTGTATGCGAGAGATGGACGTATGTCGGTAACCGATATGTATAAAGTAAAAGATTCAAAGTTGAGAGAAATGGAGGAAAATCCATTGGTACCTCAGCAAGGTGGAGGTTTTATTCCGGCAGGTGAATATTTAACCAAAGCGGACCTTGAAAAGGTTGATTACAGACAGAACATGGCTACCCACCGTTTCAACCTTCAGGGTAACTTCAACTACCAGCCAACTACCAATGTGAATGTTCGACTTGGTTATCAGGCAGAGTACAGCAATGACAAATCATACAGCTACGCGAACTCGTTAGCTAATTATGACAATAATGCCAACATATTAAACTATACCATTCGTCCGTACATTCAGTTTACCCAAACATTCGGAAAGAAGGCTGAAGGGGCTGATGCAAAAAAATCGGTAATATCCAACGCATTCTACACCGTTCGTTTTTCATACGAAAGAAGATTCAGGGAAGTATATGATCCAAACCATGGCGACAGGATATTCGATTACGGATTTGTAGGAACTTTCGATAAATATCAACGTCCTGCATACCAGCGTGTCACTGTTGGATTTAGAGATTCGGCAGTTGTATACAGACTGGCTGATGGAACCAATATCCGGTTGATTAACTCCTTTTATAAAGAAGCCGGTGTAGTTGATACTGCATTGATATACAAACAAGCTGATATTAACAGAATTAAAGGAAATTATACCCGCTCAATTTATGATTACTATACCTTAACTGGCCGTACCGTAAGCAGCATCAGTGAACTGAGGGGGTTACAGGGAATTGCCAATGGAGATGAACCTAATGGTGTGTATTCAAACCTTTGGAGCAGCCCGGGCAGGTCACAAACCGGCTATCAGAAATTTATGAATGAGGCATATACCTTATATGTAATGAGTGAAGCCAGTGTTGCACCCAGCAGAAATCCTAAATCAAAACACGATTTGCAGTTCGGATTTACCTATGAGCAACAATTTCAAAGATCTTACTTTGTTAATTCTGTTGGACTATGGGGGTTGATGCGTCAGTTGGTTAACAACCAGTTCTCAGGATATAACGAAGACTCAACAGGCCGTGCTGTTTACAATGCCTATGGCGTGTTTCAGGATACCATTCGTTTCGACCGAAGAATCATTGCAAGTGATCAGAAAAATTTTGACCGCAATTTGAGAGATAAATTAATTGCTGCCGGTGCTACAGATCCCAATGGTAATCCAATAACCCAAAATTCGCTATTAAATACGGATGCGTATGATCCGAGTATGTATTCATTGGATATGTTCTCAGCTGATGAGTTATTGAATGATGGTAATTCATATGTATCCTACTATGGATATTCGCACAAAGGTGATAGAGTGAGTGGTAAGCCAAGTATTGAGAAGTTTCTCAATGATCCGGCTAACCGGACTTTAGGAGCTTACCAACCTGTATACATGGCTGCATGGTTTCAGGACAAGTTTGTATTCAAAGATTTGATCGTTCGTTTAGGTGTACGTATGGAACGGTTTGATGCAAACCAATTGGTATTGAAAGATCCATATTCATTAGCGCCAACCTATACGGCCGGAGATGTTAGAAGAGGTAACCTTGTCTTAAATGCAAGTAATATTCCTTCGAATATAGGAGATGATTATACAGTGTATGTAAACAATGAAGATCCAAACTCTCCGGGTTTACAGGTATCCGGATTCCGTAAGGGTAACGATTGGTATGATAAAAGTGGTAATCCGGTTTCGGATCCTACAGCTTTATACAAACAATCAGCCTTGGAAGGAGCTCCCATCAACAGAAATACTCCTTACCTTGTAAATACTGCACAAAAAGAACCAACAGCCGCTTCTTTTAAAGATTATGTTCCGGATGTTAAGTTTTTACCACGTATCTGGTTCTCATTCCCTATTTCTACTACATCCCAGTTTTTCGGAACCTACGATGTTTTGGCTCAAAGACCAACCCAAGCGAATATTGGCCAGATTGATGATTATTTCTACATGAGAAACAGGCTTTCCTCAAACATTGCAAACCCAGATTTGAAAATGACTCAAGTAACCGATTACCAGATTGGTTTCCGTCAGCAAATTGGTACTGATGCAAGTTTGGGAATTATTGCTTCATACAGAGAATACAGAAACCTGATTCAACAATACCGTTACGTTCAGGCTTGGCCATATGATTATACTACATATGGAAATATTGACTTCTCAACTGTAAAATCTATTCAGTTAGAATACGAATTAAGAGAATTGGGTAATATCAATATTTCGGCAAACTACATGTTGCAGTTTGCGAATGGTACCGGTTCAAATGCTGATCAAACAGCATCCTTAATTCAGGCCGGAACACCAAACCAACGTACCATCTTCCCACTTGATTATGATGTGCGTCATACATTAAAAGGTACTTTCGATTTCCACTATAAAGGCGATAAAGAATATGATGGTCCCGTTGTGGCAGGTAAGAAGATTTTTGCCAATGCGGGTTTCAATTTGATTTTCAACTTATCTTCCGGAAGACCTTACACACAAACAACCAATCCTGTGCCGGAAGTACAATCCGGAGTTGTGGCTCGTGCCCAGGTTAAAGGAACAATCAATGGTTCAAACCTTCCTTCCCAATTCTATTCGGATTTAAACGTTGATAAGAACTTCTTTATCCGTGGTGAAGTACCGGGAGGTAAAACGACCATCTACAGATTAAGAATATTCCTGTCGGTACAAAACCTGTTCGACAATATCAATGTACTTAGCGTATTCAGATATACAGGCTCTGCCTATGATGATGGATTTATTACATCAACCTATGCTGAATCGCAGTTGAGATCTGCAACCAATGCTCAATCATTGGTTGACTTATACAATGTAAGAGCGGTAGATCCGGGAAGATTTGCCTTGCCGCGCTTAACCAGACTCGGTGTTGCATTGTATTTCTAACAAATAATTTAATTAATCATGACACGCATACATACACAACGTTTTTTCAAATTATTAAGCCTTTCAGGTTTATTGTTTGTAGCAACGCAAACAACCTCTGCTAAGGAGAATTTAGGTAAAGCACCTCTTGATGAAAGACCTAACAACTATGACCTCCGTCTGAAATCCGCGGGTTGTGCTGCTGCAACCGCCCAACGTGATTTGGATGTTAATAATGTTAGAACCACTATTTTGAATGGTGGGGATATGTGGTGGAACCTTAGTAACGCCCGTTATGAAGTTCCGAAGGTTCAACCTGGCCAGGTATCTAAGCATTCATTGTTCTCAGGAGCATTATGGATTGGAGGTATTACCAATGGAAACTTACGAATTGCTGCACAAACATATCGTCAGAGTGGTAATGACTTTTTCCCGGGCGCGCTTACTGTGGGAACAGCTTCAATTTCTGAATCCCGTTGTAAAGCATTCGACAAAATTTGGAAAGTAACCCTTACAGAAATTGACGCTTTCAGAAACAATCCTGCCAATTGGAGCAATCCTGCAGGTGATATTCAAACATGGCCTTGTATGGGTGATGTTGCTGTAGGCGAAGCCAAATACCTTGCACCGTTCGTTGATGCAAACGGTAACGGAGAGTATGAACCAAATCTTGGTGATTATCCATCGTTCGACCAAAATACAATCAAGAATATTCCGGATATGATGTTGTTTGTGTTATCAAATGACAAAGGAAACATTCACTCAGAAACACAAGGATTGCCTATTGGGTTGGAACTGCAAACACAGGCGTTTGCTTATTCAACTAATGATGAGGTAAACAATATGACATTCTACCGTACAACCATTTACAACAGAGGTAGTGAAACCATTGATAGCTGTGTTTTTGGCCAATGGGTTGACCCTGATTTGGGTAACTATAATGATGATTATGTTGAGTGCGATGTTAAACGTAACCTTGGAATTTGTTACAATGGTGATGATAATGATGAAGGAATTTTGGGTTATGGGTTAAATCCACCGAGTGTTGGGGTAAACTTTTTTCAGGGACCAACACGTCCTGACGGAAGTGAAATTGGCCTGACCAAATTTATCTATTACAATAATGACTTTTCAAATGTAGGGAATCCATCCCGTCCTGAGCACTATTGGGGTTACCTGAATGGTAAATGGAAAGATGGTACCAATGTTACTTACGGAGGTAATGGTAAAGGTGGAGCTGATACTGCAAGTTTCATGTTCCCCGGAAGTACTGATCCTGGAGGAAGATCTTTATGGACAGAACGTAGTTCTCAAAATCAACCGGGCGACAGACGGTTCTTGCAAACAGCCGGCTCATTCAGTTTGTTACCGGGTGCGGTTAACAAAGTTACCATTGGTGTGGTATGGGCAAAGGCTTCAAGTGGTGGGGCAACCGGTTCTTTTAACCTCTTGAAAGAGGCAAGTGATAAAGCATATATTTTGTTTAAAAATAATTTCAACCTGATCACAGGTCCTGAGGCTCCGGTACTTTCTATTACCGAATTGAACCGTAATATGATCGTAACATTAACGCAAACTGAAGCCATCGAAAACTTTGTGGATTCATTTGCAGGACCATGTGCTGAGCGAACATTGTATAAATTTCAGGGATACCAGATTTTCCAATTAAAAACGGCAAGTATTCCAAGTGATATCTATGATCAGGAGCAAGCCCGTTTGGTAGCTCAGTTTGACCTGAAAGATGGTAACTCACGATTGGTAAACACCGTTTTCAGTCCTGAACTGGAGGAGAATGTGAAAAGGATTATGGTTACCGGTAGTGATGAGGGTATTAAACACAGTTTCCAGATCACAAAAGATTTGTTCGAAACAGGATCTGACCAAACACTGGTAAACTATAAGAACTACCATTACGTAATTATAGCATATGGAGCAGCAACCAACTGTGCGGCAGCCCCAATACAATACCTGCCTGGTAGAAAAACAATTGGAAGGAATGAGCTTTCCGTATACTCTGTTACTCCACATGATCCATCATTGAAAAATAATGGAACACAGGTAAATGCAAAATACGGAGACGGTTTGGCAGTTACCCAGATTGAAGGTTTAGGTAATGGAGGAGCAGCGGTGGAGCTTTCTCCTGAATCAATTAAAGAAATTATCTCAGGAGCTCCTTACTATACTAAAAACAGAACATATGTACCAGGTTTTGGTCCGGTAAATGTAAAAGTAATTGATCCTTTAAAATTACCTGAAGGAGATTTTGTTCTTTACATGCGAGATACAGTAACAGGTTCTAAGAAAACGGATACATTATCTGCTAAATCCACTTATTGGGCTATCCGCTACAATGGTGTTGAAAAGCACGGTATCTCGAATATCACTAAACCATACGAACAATTGTTCCCTGAATGGGGTATTTCAGTGGACATCAGACAAGTTATACTTCCGGGTAATACATCTGATTTGGAAGATCAAAGTAACGGGTTTATTACCTCTTCGGTAACATGGAGCAATATTGCTCAACAATGGCTCTCTAATATAGTTGATGATGATCCTATTTATGCAAATATTCAATATGCAGCAGGATTAACCCTTGCTCCTCAATTTAACTGGATTCGTTCCGGAAATTCAGGAACGCCTGATTTTGCAAATCCTGAGATTAATGATTTTGCCATTGCAAAAGTTCCATTGGATCCACGAAAAGCATATACTAAGATTATTGACGGAACTTGGTCACCATATGCATTGGCTTCTCGCTGGAGAACTCAGTTAACTGTTAAGATGCCAACTTTTGGACCGGCATGGGATAATGGTACTTATGCAGCTATGGGTTCTGGAGGAGCATCTTTAGATAATCCGTTATCTGATTTGTTCAGCGTGAAAGTAGTTTTGACTTCCGATAAATCTTTATGGACAAGATGTGTTGTGCTTGAAGCAGGGGAAAATCCTGCATTCAACTTCGGTGGAGCAGACAAAATGGACTACAGAAGATCAGCATCAGTTGATAAGAACGGAAGAGCGGGAGATGGAGTGGTATCAGGAGACCCTGAAGATGCAGATTATATTGCAGCTACGGGTATGGGCTGGTTCCCGGGTTATGCAATTAACCAGGAAACAGGTGAAAGATTAAACGTCATGTTTGCTGAAGATTCGTCTTTACCTGGCGAAAACGGAGGGGATATGATATGGAATCCTACGTCAAGCATTATTCATACATCAGCAAGACCTTTGTTTGGTGGTAAGCACTACATCTATGTAATGGGGACGAAAGATCTTTCATTCGGAAGCGGTGGATCTGCTATCAAATACAAAGGACCAAGATATGACGGAGGTGCAAGCTACCGTGATAAGCTGGATCCTAACGGACCGACTTCACCTTCTTTTACCACCAGAAAACGTCAGGTATTCGCCCAAGCACTTTGGGTTACAATGCCTGTATTGGGAGATGGTTATAAATTGAGATCAGCTGAAGAAGGAATTATTCCTAGTCAGGTAACATATGATATTAAGGTTAAACGTCCTTATGCAAGTTACTCAATTGACGGTGCAACAGTAAATGATAGCATGCCTTATTTTACATTTAGTACAAGAGGGTTTGCGCCAACCATGTCAAAAGAAATTGGTAAGAAAGCACTCGATAAAGTAAATATTGTTCCAAATCCATATTACGCTTATTCTCAATATGAAGATCCGGGTAACCAATTGGAGAACAAAGTGCGTATTGTAAATTTACCTGCCCGTTGCGAAATCAGAATATTCACTATGGATGGGGTATTGGTAAGGACGATAACTAAGGACGATGAGAACTCTCCATACACTGAATGGGATTTGAAGAACAATGCAAAAGTTCCTATTTCAAGTGGAGTATACTTGATTCATGTGAAAGCAACAGACTTTGGTGAAGAAAGAATTATCAAGTGGTTTGGAGTGATGCGTCCGGTTGATTTTGATACATTCTAATAACGAAATGATTAGGGGTGCATGTTGAATGCACTCCTATTAAATTAACGAGTTGAAAAAGTAACTATATGAAAAAATATTTTTTACCTATTGTATTATCTCTATCTGGTTTTCTGGCAATGGCAGGAAATCCGGATCGTGCCGGAGGAGCCGGAGGAACACAACTGCTGCTCAATCCTTACGGGCGCTCCGGAGGGATGATGAATGCAAATACTGCATCATTGAGAGGGGCAGAAGCCATGATGTTTAACATTGGGGGACTGGCATATACGGAAAAAACGGAGGTGTTATTGTCACAAATGGTGTATTTGCAGGGAACCAGCATTTTTGTAAACAATGTAAGTATTGCACAATCCCTGGGAGGCGGAAATGTTTTCGGTTTAACGGCAACACAAATTGATTTCGGAAACATTCCGGTAACGAGCGAAACACAACCGGATGCTACACTCGGAACATACTCTCCGCAAGTACTTAATATCGGATTCGCTTATTCAAAAAAATTCTCGAATAGTATATCTGGAGGATTATTGATTAGATACATGACAGAAGGCGTAACTAACGTAAGCGCCTCAGGTTTGGCTCTTGATGCGGGTGTTCAATACCAAACGGCTATGAACCCTAAAAACAAGATTAAAAAGGAAGATTTTCGCTTTGGTATTGCGGTTCGTAACATTGGAGCTGATGCAAGTTATGAAGGTTCAGGTTTATCATTCCGCTCTATTAACCCGGTAACTGGTGCCGACAGAAGAGCAATGATCGGATCACAATCCTTTAACTTACCGGCTTTGGTTCATATCGGAGCCTCATATGATATCCGTTTAGATAAAAATCCGGATACGTATTACCATCGTTTAACTCCTTCTGGAAACTTTAACTACAATGCGTTTTCTAATAATGTAACTGCTCTTGGCCTTGAATATGCCTACCGCGAATCCTTCATGATCAGAAGCGGGTATGGAATGCAATCCAATAATACCGGAACAGATTACCAATCTCAGTATTATGGATATTCAGGAGGTGTAACCATCCAAATGCCTATTACCAAAACAGGAACGATGTTGGGATTGGATTATGCATACGCGCCAACCCGCGTGTTTAACGGAAATCATAATATTACCCTGCGCTTGACTATCGGAAACAAAAAAAGTTAATATATTTGCCAAACACACTTTGAAAGAAACGTTCTGCCAAAAGCGGAACGTTTCTTTTATTTTTACGAAACGCTAGCAATTTAAAAAAATCAGGAGAAGAAAGAATATGTCAGAGATTAATTACGTATCGAAAGAGGGTTTGGAAAACATGCAAAAGGAATTGCATGAGTTAAAATATGTGCAACGCCCATTTATTACAAAACAAATTGCCGATGCACGCGATAAGGGAGATTTGAGTGAGAATGCGGAATACCATGCTGCAAAGGAGGATCAGGGGCTGCTTGAAACCAGAATAGCCAAGCTGGAGGATTTGATTACCAAAACGAGGGTGATTGATGAAACCAAATTGGATACAAGCAAGGTAATGATGCTCAGTAAGGTTAAGGTGCGTAACTTGAAATCGAAGCAGGAAATGGTGTATATAATGGTTTCTGAAAATGAAGCGGATTTTAAACTGGGAAAAATTTCATTTAAATCGCCTATTGGTGCAGGTTTGATGGGTAAAAAGCTAGGGGAGGTGGTAAACATTAATGCACCTGCCGGAGCCATTCAGCTCGAAATTGTAGATATCAGTTTATAAATTACATATGTCGACTATATTTTCAAAAATCATAGCAGGTGAGATTCCTTGTTACAAGGTTGCCGAAACAAATGATTTCTTAGCATTTTTGGATGTAAGACCTCTTGCAGCCGGACATACCTTGGTTATTCCTAAAACGGAAACGGATTATATTTTTGATATGGATGATGAGCAGTTTGCGGGATTATTATTGTTCGCCAAAATTGTTGCAAAGGCAATAAAACAGGCTATTCCATGTACAAAAGTAGGTGTTGCGGTGATTGGACTGGAAGTGCCACATGCACACATTCATTTGGTTCCGATGAATGCCGTTGGTGATTTGAATTTTGAAAAAGAAAGAGTGAAGTTTAGCGAAGAAGAATATAAGACAATTGCTATGTCCATTCAGCAGGCATTATAGTCTGCTACTTACATTAAAAAATACGCAGCCTGCTTTAACAAAGCAGGCTGTTTTTGTGTGCACTCCGGGTGAAATTAGACTTGGGACGGAAATAAGGTGCGTTTATATGAAAAAAGTAATCAGTAAAATAAGGCGTGTCCATTTTAACGGAAAGTTAAGCTAGGAATATTGAGTTTTTTTTGTATAAATTGGTAGTTGGATTTAACCTAACCAAAATTCATCATGAAAAAAATTCTCCAACACACCATTTTCTTATTCCTGTCCTTGTTGTTGCTGAGTGGGTCAGCAATAGCAGCCGAACTCTCAGGAACGTACGTTATCGACTCCACACAAACACCCTCCACAACAGTTTTTCGAAATATTAACTCAGCTATTACCTTCCTTACATCCGCTAATGCTCGAACTGATGGAGGACCAAGTAACATCGCCCCCTTCGGCGTAAATGGACCAGTAGTATTTAATGTTGTTGCAGGCACAACCCCTTATCTGGAGCAAGTTTTAATACCGGCAATTCCGGGCGCAAGTCCGGTGAACACTATTACGATAAATGGTAATGGAAATACCTTGCAATTCATAGGTACCGCTGTAGATTGTTATGGAATTCGACTAAGCAATGCAAAGTATGTAACCATTAACAATTTAATCATCAAACCAATGAATATCCAGTATGCCTGGGGAATTCATTTCTACCTGCTTTCGGATTCCAACACTATTTCAAATTGTACCATTGATTTTGCTAATGTTACCACTGCTGCTACCACTGCATGTGGAATTGTAATGAGTAACTCAACAACCTCCCCAACAAGTTCGGGAGCAGCTACAACGTGCCGTGGAAATATCATCATTAACAATACCATTAACGGTCATCCCAGTGGTGGACCTTATTATGGTATTACTATCTTTCCTGCAAGCGGTGCTACCGTTGTAACCGGTAATAAGGTTATCAATAATATCATACAGAATTATTACAGTTACGGAGTATATGCACAATATACAAATGGAACAAAGTACGCAAATAATACATTCAGAAATCCGAACCGTACCACCAATACAACAGTATCGGCAATTACTATTTTCAACGGATCACGAAGGGATACAATTATAAATAACACAATAAGTGAACCCTTTGGTACGACCATTACATCTACAAGTACTTTTTACGGAGTTTATTTTGCTACACCGAATGTAGCTGTGGGCAATGAAACAATCATTGCTAACAATAAAATATTTAGTATTAAGTCAAATGGAACCCAGTATGGAGTTTACTTCACATCGGGTAGCAATACCAAAGTGTATCATAATACAATAGTATTCGATGCATCACCCGGTACAGAAACCAATACATATACTACTGCCGGCTTCTACACAACAGGAAACCCGTCAGGGGGAGGTTATGATTTCAGGAACAATATAGTCCACATTAACAGAGGAGGAGCCAGTAATAAATACGCAGTGTATTTTGGCGGAACCGGAACGTTGTTTAATATTAATAACAATGTGTATTCGGTATCAGGACCGAATAGCTATACTGGCTATTATATAACTAATTATACAACATTTGCCAATTGGCGTACAGCGAATGGTGGGTTGTTTGATGCCAATACAGTAGCAATGAATCCTCGTTTTGTGAATTCGGCTGCAGGTAATCTTACACCGCAAGAAGGATTTTTTAACGATAAGGGTGCGAATCTTACTGCCACTGTACCATTGGATTTTGCAGGTAACACTCGTTCAACAACTCCAGATCCCGGAATTTTAGAATTTGTACCCGGAACAAATGATGCCGGAATAAATATGATAACTACCGCTACCGCACCGTTTGCAGCAGGTACCATTCCTGTTAATGTTCAACTTCGCAATTCGGGTACGGCCGCACTCTCCACAGTTACAATAAAGTGGACAATTAATGGGGTACCCCAAACACCATTTCCATGGACAGGTACGTTAAATGGAGGCGCGGTGTCGGCTAATGTTTTATTGGGAACCTATACTGCATCAAGCTCAATAGGAACCAATATTGTAGCATGGACAGAAAACCCGAATGGAGGTCCGGATGGATTGATTTTTAATGATTCGGCATATGCCCTCAATCTGTACAGTGCTTTATCAGGAGTTTATACCATTAATGCGTTGGCACCCAAAAGTGCTACCAATTATCAATCCATGGCAGAATTTGCTCTTGGACTGAATAATGGGGGAGTATTGGGCCCGGTAACTGCTAATGTGGTTGCAGGAAGTGGTCCTTATACTGCTCAGGTTCAATTTACCAAATCTTTAGGTACCAGCATTCTTAATACTGTTACAATTAACGGAAATGGAGAGGTGATTCAAGCCACCCCTGATATTAACAATTACCATGTGGTTTTGCTAAATGGGGCGGATTATATGCGTTTCAATAACATGGTGATAAAATCATTGAACGTTACCTATGCAATCGGGATGCAATTTATGGGCCGGGCAGACTCCAATATTGTAGATAATGTAACAATTGATTTTTCAAATGTTGGAACAGGCACTGCTACTGCATTTCTAGCTTTTTCAGCAACCATGAACAGCACCACAGCTGCCCTAGCTACACATAATGGAATCGGAAATATCATCCGTAATTCAAGGTTTGTAGGTAATCCTGCCGGTGGGCCATACTATGGAATTAATCATTTTGGCGGTACCACAGAATATTCTACAATTCCTTCAAACAATCTGTTTCTGAATAATGACATTATCAATCCATATGTATACGCTATCTATAATTCATATTCCAGCAGGAATGTGTTTAGGTCGAATAAGATTTCTCAACCTACACGTACAACTGTTACAACGTTTTATGGAATGTACATGGTGAATACCGGTTATTTAGGTGATACAGTGGAGTACAATAAGATCTTTGATATTTACAAGGCAGTACCAACCGGAACATCTCAAGCGCATGGTATTTATATGTCATCTGCTTATACATCAAGTTCTGCTGCACCGGGTATATACAGAAATAATATGGTGTATAATTTTAGTGGAAATGGAATTCATTATGGTGTTTATACCAGTTCTGTTTACTATCTTAACTTTTACCATAATACCATTTCATTAAACGATCCATTGGCTCCCGCTACTGGTATTACATATGCCTATTACAATACTACTTCGGCAACCACCACCCATCAGTATTATGTGCGCAACAATATTTTCAGTGTTAACAGGGGAGGAGCGGCCAATAAGTATGGTATGTATTTAAATACTACGGTAACCACTTCACCAGCAACATTTGTTACCAACAATAATGCATATTACATGCAGGGGGCAAACTCATTTGTTGGAAGTTTGGGAGCGGTAACCTATACCACTTTAGCCAACTGGCAAACAGCCAACACAAATGCATATGATCAGCAGAGCGTATATGCTAATCCTAAATTCAGAACCTATGTTGGTGCCGATTATCTTCAGCCGGCAACGGATTCCTTGGACAATAAAGGAGCAAATCTATTGACTGTGGTTCCTGTTGATTTTGCAGGAGTAGCGCGTACTACCACTCCCGATATTGGAGCATATGAATTTTTTGTTCCACAGGCAGATGCCGGTATTTCACGTTTGAATACTCCAATTAATCCGATAACAACCGGTTTTCATGCATTGAATGTAACGCTAAAAAATTATGGATCAACGCCACTTACCTACACGGATATTGAATGGTCGGTAAATGATACCATCCAACCCATGTATACTTGGTCGGGTTCAATTGCTGTGGATGATACTGCAGCCGTAGCGATTGGAAGCTATACCTTTCCATTTGACGGGATTTATACCGTGAAGTTATGGTCAAAATTACCTAATCTGGTAGCTGATAGCTTCAGGTTAAATGATACCCTTAAAGCCACATTATGTACTCCGCTTTCAGGAACATACACTATTAATGCATCTCTTCCTGTGAGCACAACGAACTTTAAAACATTTAGCAGTCTTGTTCAACTGTTGCAAACTTGTGGTGTATCCGGACCTATAAATGTGAATATTGCCAATGGTGTTTACAATGAAAATGTACTTATAACATCAGCTATTCCTGGAATTTCACCAACTAACAGAATTGTTTTTACAGGTGCAGACCGTGAGTTGTGCGTGTTGAGACACGATGCAAGTGTTTCCAAGATTACATTGCTATTGCAGGGAGCAAGATACCTTGAATTCAGAAACATGACTATCCAAACAACGGGATCAAGTCAGGGACATGCTGTACATATTATGCCTAATGGAGCTACACCTTCAGATAGTATTCAGTTTATTGGATGTAATATTAAAGCACCTATTCTTACTGCAGGAAATACAGCGGTGAATGCATTTATTGTTTCGGCAGCAATAACAGCACCTACTACAGCAGGAAATAATGCACACCGTATTTTAGTTGATTCATGTAATATTACCGGAGGTAATTATGCTGTGACGATGTGTAATATTACCGGTATAAAAGGAATTGGAAATGTGATTCGCCATACGTCAGTTTCATCTCCGTTCGTATATGGTATTTACACAGTTCAACAATCCGGAATAGTGATTCATAAAAATAAATTGCTCAATGTAGGAAACCTTATGAGTGCCACAGCATACAGTATTTATGTGACACAAGCCGATAATGGATTCATTGTGACTAAAAATGAAGTGATCAATCAGAGTGGAGGTCCGGGTATCAGAATTGACAACACCATAGGAAGTTCGGTGTTAAGAAACTTGGTTGCCAACAATATGGTTTTGGCCGGAATAGGTAGCAATGTTACTTATGGAATTTATGATGCCAGCAATTCGTTCCTAGATATTTTCCATAATACCATTAAACTGACCACTACAGATGCATCATATGCCAGTGCAGCAATTTATGCGCTTTACAACAATGCGGCATTATACAATAATCTGAGACTGCACAACAACGTGTTTACTGCACCAAACGGGGCATTGGCCATTTATTTTGCTGATACGGTAAATCTTGCAACATCAAATTTAAGTATCAATAACAACGTTTATTATTCAACCAATACGTATCCTGTAAGGTTGCTGAATAATATTTATACACCATTCTCCGCATACATTACGCGTATTCAATTAACCTTACCTACAGCTGAAACAGCGTCACAGTTTTTGATGCCTGATTTTTTCTCTTCAACCAACCTGAGATCTATTACTTCCCAGCTTGATAGTGTAGGTATTGTATTACCATCGGTTCCTGATGATATTGACGGTAACCTTCGTAGTATTAATGCCTCGGATATCGGAATTAATGAGTTTGCCATTCCACCTGAAGATGCAGGAGTTGCAGCAGTTTTAACACCGATACAACCAATTGTAGCAGGTAACCAGGATGTAGTTGTGCTGATTAAAAATTATGGAACAAGTCCACTTAGCTCTGTAGACGTTACCTATAGCTTTGATACCATTGTAAGAACCAAAAGTTATACAGGAACACTTGCTCCGGGTATGGTTGATACGGTTAAATTTACCGCAACCAGTGGTGTTGGGTCTACCAGCCAGCAGTTTACACTAACTACACAAGCCGGTACGGTTAAAGCATGGACAACCAGCCCTAACTTTGCTGCGGATATTCAAAACTTGAACGATACTGCACGTGTATTCGTTTGCAGTGGGTTATCAGGTACCTATACTATTAATCCTGCAGGATCGGGAACATCAAACTTTACCTCTTTCCAAGCAGCAATTGATAAGATGATTTGTGGTGGTGTAAATGGAGAGGTAACATTTAATGTCGCCTCTGGAGTTTACAACGGACAGATTGAAGTACCAACCATTTTTGGGGCATCAATTACCAATCGTATCATCTTCCAATCGTTAACCGGTAATCCTGCTGATGTAACACTGACATCAAATACATCATCAAGCGCCACTACCAACTATACCTTACGTTTATTTGGAGCCCGTTTTATTACGTTTAGAAACATGACCATGCGGAATACCAATGCCACTTTCGGAAGGGTAATCAGCATTAATAAAAATGGAGCGGTGAATATCAATACACAGGAACTGGAAATCAGAAACTGTTTACTGGAAGGGATATCCATTGCTTCAACCGCGGATGCGTATGATGTTATTAATTGCCCTACAGGTGATCATAACAGCAATATTACCATTGTGGGCTGTACCATTAAATTTGGTTCAAGAGGAGCGTTTTTTGGAGGACAGAATATCATCAACCAATTCACTCCGGGATTACGTATCGATTCTTGTAATTTCTTCCAAAACTATTATGCAGGTATCTGGTGTGCCAATCGTATTGCGCCTAAAATAAGAGCGAATGTGATTACAGCACATCCTACGTACACCGGCTATTATGGTATTTATTTTACAAGCGTGGCTCAGGATGTAGAAGTTCGTCAAAACTATATATACATGTCACAAAGTACGTATGGTGTTTATGTGAACCAGTTGAATAATTATGGTGAACCGGGTCTTGCTACATTCGTTAATAATGTAATTAACTTTACAGGAGCAGCAGGTTCATATACACAATATGGAATGAGTTTCAACAGCTCTTCGAATGTTAATATTTTCAACAATAGCATTAGCCTCAATTCGACCACCACAGGCTCATATGCATTAGCAATCTCCGGAAATGCAGCAGGGTCTCCGCAGGTACAGTCGCTTGTTTCCAGTGGATTTAGTGTAATGAATAATATTTTACGCGCATCGGCCGGTTATAGCATTTACTTTGCTAACATACAGGCTGTTGCATCTATTGTTCCAAACGGACAGAATAACAACTTGTATTACAGCACTGGTGTTAACTTCGGATACATCAACGGAATCAATTACACTCCGGCAACCTTTAATTCTTTCAAGGGTATGATTAATGCCGGCAGTGACAGGCGATCATTGAATACCGATATTGTTTTTGCAGGAGCCAACTTACGTCCCGATTCAACCTCTCCTACAGCTTGGGCCGCAAACGGCAGGGCAACATTTGTATTCAACAACCCGATTGATATCAATGGAAAACCACGTAGTACGCAACCTGTAACAGGAGTACCTGATATCGGTGCACACGACTTCAATCCGGTATCTACACCAATTAATGCAACCTTCCTTGGAACCATTGTAGGAGGAAATACACAGTTTGTAATGGTTTACGGGGATACTGTGGCTAGCATTGCCTGGGGATTTGGAGGTACCTTGCCTACTTCGGTTACGGCAAAATATTATCCTGGTTCATTGGTCAGCGATCCTGAAAGATTCGGAGTTAACTATCCGGGTAAACGTATGGACGTAATGCTGAAGGTATTCCCGAATGATGGATCGTTTTATGATTACGGTGTAACGATGCGTTACCATCCTGATATGTTGGGAACCGTGGATGCTGAAAGTAATATCATGTTATCGGCAAGAGATACAGATGCATTGTGGTCTCACTATTCAGGTTTAACGCTGTTAGATACTGTTAATAAAACATTTGGATATACCTACCTGCTGGCGCCTTATGATTTTACAGGTTCAGACAACTCATTGCCATTGCCAGTAAGACTTAACTCATTTGACGCAACCCGCAGAGGGAATGATGTAGCATTAACGTGGACCACAGCTTCCGAGCAGAACAATGACAGATTCGTTCTGGAACGTTCATTTGATGGACGTACGTTTGAACGTATAACTACTGTAAAAGGAATGGGAACTACGAACAAGCTTTCAAATTATGCCTACATGGATCAGAATCCTCGCTTGAACACAGGGGTAAATGTGGTTTACTACCGTTTACTGCAGATTGATTTTGACGGTACCATTAATAGATTACCTATACGTGCTGTAAGGTTTGATGAGAATGAAGTAACTGCACGTTTTGTAGTGTACCCGAATCCTGTGAATGATAAGGTTTCATTTAGCTACAAAGCAGTAACGGAAGAAAGTATCAAGATTATTGTAACCGATATGTTCGGTAAAACAGTTGCTTTGCAATCCATAAATGTGATTGCAGGACAACAAGTTGTTACAGTAAACAATCTTGAAAGACTTCCGGTAGGAATGTATACTTTGAAAATTGAAGGAAGCTCGTCTTCAAAAGTTACCAAGTTCCTGAAAAACTAACAGGAGAGTTTCATACAAAACAGGCGCAATGGTTTTCGAACCGTTGCGCCTGTTTTTTTGTTTAGTTTGGATGACGATCCGGATGCTGTTCAATCGACAACGGAAGAGCTAACCGTTTCCTCAAATGAGGCACATGAACCAAACAATCGGTTAAATTTTGTTTTAATTGACCTGTTTTAATTCAAGTAAGAGGTCCATCAATTCACGTCAGAGGTGCATCGATGCATGTCCGAGGTGCCATATAGTTCATGCCGAAGGTGCATGCTTGCGTGTTGGAGGTGCATGCGTGCATGTCGGAGGTTCATGCGTGCGTGTCAGAGGTGCATGCGTGCGCGTCTGAGGTGCAAGCATGCCTGTCTGAGGCGCATGCTTGCGTGTCTAAGGTGAATTAATTCTGAAACATCCTTACATTATCATCAAGTTACATGATTAAAGCTAGCCTTACATTTGTTCGGGGTAGTTGCATTGTTTAAATGGCCTTACGAGTGTTTGGAACGCGGGTTGGCCCAAAATAGTTGATCATGTAATATGTAAACTTTGTTTAAAGCAACAAAAGGATAATACGTGGATAAATTACAAAATAAAAAAGTAGCCTAAGCTGCTTTTTGTGTTAATGATTGATAAGGATCTTTCGGGTTGTTTGTTCATCACCGCATTGAAGACGGAGCAAATAAATTCCAGGGGTGAGTGCCGAAGTATTTATGGAGGTTTTCCCATTAACAGGCTGTTGAGCAATTGATGATCCTTTATTATCAAATAAAGTTGCGGTACCACTATCCTTTCCTAAATCAATATAGAGCAGATCATTCACGGGGTTAGGGTAAACTGAAGCATTAGTCAACAGTGCATTTGTTTCAGTTGTTCCTGTTGGAGGAGCAAAAGTATACCGGTATGTAGGATTCGGGTTTAAAGTAGTGCCGTCATCACTTCTGTAATAATTACCCACTGTTGGTTTTTCATTTACGTAGGTAAAAACCAGGTTGCTGGTGAGTATCCATTCATCATTGCTGCGGTTGCGGGTAAGTATTTCACTGAGTTTCCCGGTTGCCGTGTATTGGTATTCCTCAATGCTGTAAGGACCAAATTCGGGGTTTTGTCCATTAGTGGAGAGCATCAGGTAACGGGTATATTTACTAATCTGTCCCTGTGCATTATATTCAAGCGAGTCGGCTGACGTAGGCATCCAGTCGCCCAAATCCTCATCAAATGAAAATTGGATAAAATTAAGAATGCGGTAATCCGGTGTATAAGTATAAAAGCCCTTTCCCGATGAATCTCCGACCTGATTAAAGGAAAACGTTGCAGTTACTTGTTTCTGGTCATTATAAGTGTAGTTCTTACTGGATGTGCTGGCAGGGTTATAATACTGATAAGAGTCTTTTGTCCGCAGCCCGGCAGCATCGTATTGAATGGTGAGTTTGTAATAGTTTTGATAATTATCGGATGCGGGAGGGTTGGCACTTTGCACAAAAATCTGAACAGGACGTTTTGCCGCGTCATTGGTGTACTGATATTTGGTCTTTTGCTCGAAGCTGAATGTTCCGTAATTATAGCTGGTATAACTATAATCAATTTTAATGGTTGTTTGATCAGCCTCAGTGATGATACTGTCTTTTTGCAGGAACTGATCCTTCCAATCATTGGTTTCCCATGCCGAAGTGCGGTCTTCAATGATTCTGTTAAGGAGGGTGGATTTGAGTCTTGTTATGCGGGTGTCGCGTTCCCAATTGGATCCTGTGGCATCAGTGGCACGATCCATCAGCATGTAGTGGTTTTCTTCGCGTATGCGGTTAAATCCGGTAAGCGGACGGTTAAATACTTCTGGAATGGCTTCCTGAGCAATTACAGGCAAGGTAAATAGGGTACAAAGTGTAACGAGTGTTCTTTTCATAATAGTTAGTTTAGTAACATAGAATAAGTCACTCTTAGGGTAGGTTTGCGTTGTCCCGTTTATCCAAACAATAAACCGCATAAAAAAACGCAGCACAACTGTGTCGTACTGCGTTTTGTATAAAGTGTAAAGTTAGGGTTAACCCTGGCTCAGGGCAGCTGCACCACCTACAATCTCAGAGATTTCGGTTGTAATAGCGGCCTGACGAACACGGTTGTATTCCACTTTTAATGCTTTTAATAATTCACCGGCATTATCGGTTGCCTTATCCATGGCCACCATTCGGGCTCCATGCTCCGATGCCAGTGAATCCAGCATGGAACGATAAACCTGTGTTTTTAGAATGCGAGGAATCAATTCTTCCAGGATCTCAACTTTAGAAGGTTCGAACAAATAATCATTTTTCTTACCACTTGCAGCACTCATGGAAGCCGCATCGATAGGTAAAAATTGATCATTGGTTAAAATTTGGGTAGCCGCATTTTTAAACTGATTGTAAACAATCTCTACCACGTCATATTTGCCCGAACGGTAAGCGTCTAAAACGTACTGTCCGATGGTAAATGCCTTATCGCTGTTCAAACCCTGTAACGATTCTTTGAATGAAGTATTCAAGGTTACCGGTTGTTTTGCAAAAAAGTCAGCTCCCTTTTTGCCAATAGGCAATACAGTTACATTATTGTCTGCATACTTTTCTTTTACCAGGTTATTGGCACGTTTTACAACGTTAGCGTTAAACGAACCGCACAAACCTCTATCAGAAGTAATCACTACCAATAGAACGTTCTTTACTTTACGCTGGTCAAAGTATACTTTCAACGAATCTACATCAATCGAATCGGCAAGGTTAGCAAGGATACCGTTCAACTTTTGTGCATAAGGTCTCATTTGGATAATTCCATTCTGAGCTCTGCGCAATTTGGTAGCCGATACCAGCTTCATCGCCTTGGTAATTTGCTGCGTTGAGCCTACCGAGGTGATGCGTATACGTACTTCTTTTAAGTTTGCCATGTATGTATGGTTATTTGTTGATTGTGTTAATGGCGTTAATGATGTCTGAATCTTTCAACATCATTAACAGATTAACCAATTACATAATTAACTATCCTGCGCCTAAACGCTATATTTTGCCGTTAATTCTTTAGCTACGGATTCCAATACGTTGGTTTGTTCATCGCTAAATGTTCCTTTTTTCAATGCAGCCAATACGTTGGCATGTTTTGTTTCAAGGTAACGCAAGTATTCGGCTTCAAATTCACGAACCTTATTTACCGGAACTTTGTTCATCAAACCTTTTGTTCCAAGGTAGATAATCGCAACTTGTTTTTCAACCGAAACGGGAGAGAATTGACCTTGTTTCAGGATTTCCACGTTACGTGCACCTTTATCCAATACCAATTTGGTAACAGCATCCAAATCCGAACCGAATTTAGAGAAAGCTTCCAGCTCGCGGTATTGAGCCTGATCTAATTTTAAGGTACCGGCAACTTTCTTCATCGACTTAATCTGAGCATTTCCACCCACACGTGATACCGAGATACCTACGTTGATAGCCGGACGAACACCTGAGTTAAACAAGTTTGACTCAAGGAAGATTTGACCGTCAGTAATCGAAATTACGTTGGTTGGGATGTAAGCCGATACGTCACCTGCCTGTGTTTCGATAATCGGAAGAGCAGTTAATGATCCACCACCTTTTACCAAATGTTTGATGGAAGGTGGAATATCATTCATTGCCTGCGCGATTGAATCGGTAGCATTGATTTTTGCAGCTCTTTCCAGCAAGCGACTGTGTAAGTAAAACACATCACCAGGATAAGCCTCACGTCCCGGAGGTCTGCGCAACAACAATGAAACCTCACGGTAAGCCACAGCTTGTTTAGATAAATCATCATAGATGATTAAAGCCGGACGTCCTGTATCACGGAAAAACTCTCCGATAGCAGCACCACCCATTGGGGCAAAAAACTGCATGGGAGCCGGATCTGATGAAGTAGCCGATACAACGGTAGTATAAGCCATGGCTCCATTTTCTTCAAGTGTTTTCACAACCTGAGCAACTGTGGATGCTTTTTGCCCGATAGCTACATAAATACAATATACAGGTTGCCCTGCTTCAAAAAATTCTTTCTGGTTCAAAATGGTATCGATACATACCGCAGTTTTACCTGTTTGACGGTCACCGATAACCAACTCACGTTGTCCACGACCGATTGGAATCATCGCATCAATCGCTTTAATACCTGTTTGAAGAGGTTCTTTAACCGGTTCGCGGTAAATTACACCAGGTGCTTTACGTTCCAATGGCATTTCGTATGTTTCACCAGCAATCGGACCTTTACCGTCAATCGGATGCCCTAAGGTATTCACAACACGCCCAACCATTCCTTCACCTACTTTGATAGAAGCAATACGGCCGGTACGTTTTACGGTTGCACCTTCTTCTACCGAAGTTGCATCTCCCAACATTACCGCACCAACGTTATCTTCTTCAAGATTCAATACGATGGCTTGTGTGCCATTTGCAAACTCAATCAGCTCTCCTGACTGTACTTTTGAAAGACCGTAAATACGGGCAATACCGTCACCCACTTGGAGTACGGTACCTACTTCTTCAAGTTCAACATCAGATTTAAAGTTACTGAGTTGCTCTCTTATGATTGCTGATACTTCATCAGGTCTGATCTCTACCATAATTCAATTATTTTGAAATGTAAGTGTTTAATAAATTCTGTTTTATTTTATTGATCTTTCCGGAGATGCTGGCATCATACAAATTGTCGCCAATCTGGATAACCAGTCCTCCAATCAATGAAGGGTCGATAACGGTAGTAAGGGAAACTTTTTTACCGCTTTGTTTTTCGATAAACTGCGTAACTTCTTTGGTTACTACTGCATCAATAGTATGAGCAGTTTTAACAGTTGCCGAAATGATATTATTGAAATCGTTGTATTGTTGCAAAAAGGCCTCGCTGATACTTTCCAATACCGCTGATCTGTTTTTGCGAACAACAATAGCAAGGAAAGAGATAGTCAATTTGTTGAATGTGTTCTCGAATACTTTTTTTAACACAGCAATTTTATCTCCGTTGTTTACCACCGGGCTTTTTAGCATGGTATGTAAAGAAATGTTTTCCTTTACAATACGCTGGAACTCGGTAATATCATTTTTAACAGCTTCCAGAACATTTTGCTCTTTCGACAGGTCAATCAATGATTTCGCGTATCTGCTGGCTACTCTCTGTTCCGACATATTAGTTTAAGCTGATTGATTTTAAATTTTCGTTAACGTAAGCTTCCTGTTGAGCGCGGTCTTCCATTTTCGTGCGAAGGATTTTTTCTGCCATATCAACAGATAACAAGGCAACCTGGGTTTTCAGTTCGTTCATGGCTGCTACTTTTTCCTGTTCGATGCTTGCCTTAGCATTTGCAATCATTTTGTTCCCTTCTTCAACAGCCGATTTTTTAGCCTGTGCAATGATGCTTTCTTTCATATCGTTCGCATCTTTCAACATTGCATCTCTTTCAGCACGTGCCTGATTTAACAACTTTTCGTTATCGGCAGTCAGCTTTTCCATTTGTTTGCGCGCATTTTCTGCAGCTTTTAAAGCCTCATCAATAGAGTCTTCTCTTTCCTGCAAAGCAGCGGTAATAGGTTTCCATGCAAATTTTGTTAGCAGGAAAAACAATACCAAAAATGAGATGGTTGACCAAAATACCAATCCTATACTGGGTGTAACTAAATCCATAGTATGTTTCTTTTTTCTGTTTTGATAAATGAAAAATTGAAAGAATCCGACCGTATTTCAGGTCGGATCTATTTCAATAGTTTTTAATTCTTAGCCGTTACCTAACAAAGCAACTACAACCGCGAAAAGCGATACTGCCTCAACGAAGGCAGCAGCGATTAGCATAGCAGTTTGAATTTTGTTAGCAGCTTCAGGTTGGCGAGCCATACCTTCCATAGCGGATCCACCGATACGGCCGATACCTAAACCTGCTCCGATAGCAGCTAATCCGGCTCCAATTGCAGCAATACTTCCTGTCATGTGTGATTTATATTATTTGGTTAAACAAAAAAAAGTTTCAAAATTAATGATGTGCATCTTCACTTGGTTTCTCCAATGCCATACCAATGTACAACGCTGAAAGAATGGTAAAGATGAACGCTTGAATAAACGCTACCAACATTTCAATTACGCTGATGAAAACAACAAACGGAACTGAAACGGTTGCTACCGCCATCGATTTAAATATGAATATTAAACATACTAAACTCAATACAAGGATGTGACCTGCTGTGATGTTTGCAAACAAACGAATCATCAACGCGAAGGGCTTGGTAAACAATCCGATGATCTCTACAGGAATCATCAATGGGTATAACCAAAGTGGCACATGCGGAGTAAATACGTGACTCCAGTATGTTTTGGTACCATTTAAGGTTGTAATAATAAAGGTTGCTAGAGCCAATACTAAGGTAACGGCAATATTACCGGTTACGTTAGCTCCTCCCGGGAAAAAAGGAATAAGACCCAATACGTTGTTCATCCAGATGAAGAAGAACACGGTTAACAAATAAGGCATGAACTTGGCATACTTCTCACCAAGATTAGGGCGGGCAATTTCATCGCGAACAAAAATGATGATAGGTTCCAACCACGATTGAAGTCCTTTTGGAGCTCCGATACCTCGTTTTTTGTAAGCAGCAGCTACGCTGAAAAATATCAAACATAAAAACAACATAGAGACCATCATGGAGGCAACATTTTTGGTGATAGAAAAATCAATCAAGTGTGAAGTGGCTTCCTTATTAATTGCAAAGGTTGCCGCTCCATGTCCCTCATGAGCTTCTTCTGAATGTTCACTGTGCAATGGTGCATTACTTTCAGTTACTATTTTAACTTTATTCTCAACGATTCGGTATGTGTAGTATTTTCCGGTATAAGCATCGTGTCCGTGGTTAAACTTTCCGCTTGAAAAACATTCGATTCCTTTATCCGTATACAATATAACAGGAAGGTGAATGGATGTGTGTCCCCATAAGTGCCAATCATGTCCATCGGCAATATGCTCCATAATCACGGCACTTGTATTAAATTTCTCTTCTTTGGTTTCGTGATGTCCGATAGCAGCTTCGCCTGCATGTTCTGCTCCTTCAACAAGGGTTGAATCTAGATGGGCTACTTCATTTTTTACAGCTTCTGCACCAGTCGAATGTTCGTTTTTTGCATCATGTTGAGCCATTACGCTTGAATTGCCCACTAAAAAAGCGAGTGCAAAAAGGTATGAAATCAGGACGTTTCTCGTTGAAAATCTAGTTGTTATTCGACTCATTGGTGCTCGTTTTTTCCTTTAAAATGGGTCGCAATTTAGCAGTTAACCAGTAAATTTCAAATATTGTGTATAAAATATAGCTGGTAAAAAAGGCAAAGATGAAGCTGAGTTCGTAATGTGTGCGGGTGAGTTTATAATACACGATAAAACACAAACTGAGTATAAACCTAAGACCTATACTGATATAGGCCGAAATAATGAACGTGTAACCGTCATCACTTTTACGTCCGATCATGGCAATGGGGTATATGGCAGCTGTTAAAATACCCATAAACATGATACTTATCACAGTATCTTTAACCACAAACACTTCAGGGAACTGCAATACAATTCCAATTTGGAGCAAAGTAAGACCCAATAACAGGGAATAGAAACGTATCAGCATTATTCAGAATCTTGATTGGTAACGAGTTTGTACAGCGAATAGAAGATGATGAACAAGGCTAAAAACACCCCGATCAGCGTAAATAAAGGGAAATTGTTGAGTAAGTAAGTATCAAGCCAATCCCCACCAAGCGACAATCCCACAAACAGGATAATCCACTGAAAGGCTATTGCGCTAAATTTAGCGTACTTATTGAAGGATGGCTTGTTTGGCTGCTGTGTCAAAACTCTTGGCGATTGGAATTTCTTCATTTACCACCTTTTTTAAGGTATTTTTTGCTTCTTTCATCGAGCAACTGCCATTAAACTCAGCACCCGATTCGATAATCAATTTGTTCGAAACAATATCTCCCGTAATTTTAGCAGATGCTTTAATGGTAAGCAGTTCGGTTACGTATATATTCCCCGTTACTTCTCCTGACAGTTCAAGGTTTGCGGCTTTAATATCGCCTTCAATTTTACAAGTTGCACCCAATACCAAACGTGCTTTCGAGGAAATGTATCCTTTAACTGTCCCGTCAATACGCATATCTCCTTCCGAGGATAAATCGCCCAGAATGGTTGTTCCCGCATTGATAATGTTTAAATTATTAGGGTTAAAAGGGGCAGCCGCTTTATTTGAATTGAAAATTGCCA
Source organism: Bacteroidota bacterium (assembly GCA_040387195.1). Classification (GTDB taxonomy): domain Bacteria; phylum Bacteroidota; class Bacteroidia; order UKL13-3; family UKL13-3; genus UKL13-3. The sequence goes on along the minus strand of JAZKEF010000012.1, from coordinate 21,795 downwards.
TACTCAAAAATGGTTAATAAGTGAATCGTAATCATACCGGAAGTATGATTGAAAATTAGTGAATATGCTTGCTTAGCAAGGAATTCCGCACAAAAGTACTGGTTTTTTCCTTAAAACAGAAATTCGGGTTATTTCTTCGTTGTATTCACCTCTAAAACAGCAGTATCTCGGTTCTCAACTCTGTCATTTAACACGTTCAGGATGTTTTTGTAGTAGGCATCTTTTTCGTATAATGCTTTTTCAAGCGAATCGGTTTGTAAAATCAGTTTCGAAACATCTCTTTTCATGCCCGAATCAGTGTATCCGGGAATAAACTCCCGAACCGGGGTAAAAACAATAAGCATGATAATAATGGCCGCAAAAAACACCAGAAACGAACTGAAGCCGATAAAAACATTCATGGGAGTGAGGCTGTAAGAGAATTTCTCTTCAAATGTTACATCATTAATAATAACAAGCCGGAACTTGTTTTTGAGTTTATGGATCAGCTTTTTCTTCGGTTGCGTCATAATTTGGTTCCAATACTTGGAAATAAAATCGGAGTATGCAAAAGTGTTTTTAATTTCCCTTACTTGCGCTTTGAAGTTTAAGGTAATAAAATATTTTTGCGTTTCCAAAGTTATAGTATTCAATCATCATTCAAATCCGTTGCGGTATTTTAAATTTTTCATCAGTTTTTTAGGCGTACTCTGTTTGTTGATGGCCTGTAACCCTACAAAAGACAGGTGGTTAAACCGTAATTGGCACACCATGACGGGCCGGTTCAATGTATATTTTAACGGAGAAGTAAAATATGTTGAGGTTATAGAAGTGCTGGAAAAGGGCCACCAGAACGATTTCACCAAAATACTTGAGGTATTTCCTTATGGCGATGAAGCGGCATCCAAGGGTGTAGCAGGCCAACTCGATATTGTCTTGAAAAAGGCATCATTATCTGTCCAAAACCATTATGTAGGCAGGTATACCGACAATAGCTATTTTTTGATGGGCAAGGCGCATTACTTTAAGCGCGACTACTACGCTGCCATGGAGGCTTTTCAATACATCAATGCTAAGTATAAAAACCAGGGGTTGCGTCCTATTTCTACTGCATGGATTGCCAAGTGTTATACCGGTTTAAAAAAGGTTGATGAGGCCGAGGCGGTAATGGGGTTGCTGTTGAGTGAAGAGAACGCCAAGCTTAAGAAACAAAACCTGTACCGTAAAATATTCCCCGAAACACCTAAAGAATATACCCGTGAGATTTATGCAACTGCAGCAGATATTGCCATTAAGCAAGAAAAATATAGCACCGCGGCCGAAAAACTAAAGATTGCACTTGATTATACTACCGCTAAAAAGGATAAAATCAGGTATACATTTATTCTTGGTCAGCTATATGCACAAATGGATAGTGTGAAACTGGCCAATCAGTATTTTGGTAAAATTTTAAAGATGCTGGCACCTTACGATTTTGAGTTCAATGCCAGCATCAACCTTGCCCGCAGTTATGATCCTGCAGATCAGGCTTCGGTTAAAAGAGTCAGACGTTCCTTAAAACGGATGCTCCGCGATGATAAAAATGATGGATTTTATGATCAGATCTGGTATGAATTGGGAGTGCTCGAAACCAAGGAGAAGAATATTCCGGCTGCGATAAAGGCGTTTAAAATGGCTGCAGTAGTGCCGGGTAAAAATTCAAACCAAAAAGCACTGGCATATCTTGCACTGGGAAATATCTACCTCGATATGCCCGATTATAAACTTGCACAGGCTTATTACGACAGCACGGCTTCCAGCATCAGCCCTTCGTATAAAAATTACCAGAAGATAATTGATAAAAAAACAGTGCTCTCCGATTTGATCAACAACCTTATTGTGATTGAAACGGAAGATAGTTTGCAGGCTATCGCTAAACTATCAAAAGAGGATATTGAGAAAAAAATTGACCAGTGGATTGCTGCAGCCAAACTTGATTCAGCTAATGCGGTTAAGCGTGCAAAGGATAAAAAGGAAGAAGACCGTTTGGCTAAATTAAATAACCAGGGAGCTATTGCCAATACAACTACTGCAGGATTTGGTGAACAAGGGCAGTGGTATTTTTACAACCCGACAATGATGGTTGCAGGAGCATCCGAGTTTTTTAGTTCTAAAAAATGGGGTCAAAGAGCCAATGAAGACTATTGGAGAATTGCAGCTAAAGAAAAGGAAAAGCAGGATGATGTAGGAACCGATGGAACTGAGGGTGATTCCACTACCTCTCAAAAAGATAAGTCTCCTGATGACGGTACAACTGATGGTGAAACCCAAGGAGGGGAAACGCAACGCGGAGCTCCCGGGATTTCGGGCGATCGTCAGGCCTGGATTGCCGATGTTCCTTTTACGGGAAGTGATTTGAAAAAATCAAATAACAGACTTGCGCTGGCCTATTTTAACATAGGTGTTATTTATGATGAAAAGTTGGGAGATGCTAAAGAAGCGGTTAAAGATTATGAGTTGCTATTAAAACGCTTTCCTAAAAGTGAGTATGAACCGGAAGTATTGTACAAGATGTTTAAACTGTACAATCAACTGCAACAAACCGATAAGGCAACTGCAGCTAAGAATAAGTTGATCAAGGATTATCCTACAAGTCCGTATGCATTGATTCTACAAAACAAAAGCATCAGTTCCGCTGAGTCGGATGCCAATAGAGAAGTAGTGTTGTTTTACGAGCAATTGTATCAGAAATACCTTGACGGGAATTTTGCCGAAGTAAAACAGCAGAAAAAGGAGTCAGACAAAAAGTTTCCCGGAAATGCTTTACAACCTAAGTATGATTTATTGTATGCCCTTGCCGTAGGAAGATCTGAAGGCATTCCGGAGTTTCAAAAAGAACTTACGGAGGTAGCTGCCCGTTATCCTAAAACGGATGTTGGCGACAGGGCAACCGATATCCTGAAAGCCATTAAAAGGCAAACAGAACAGCATGTGCCGGATTCGCTCAAGCCGGTTGAAGCCGATTTTACCATTGATGAAAGTGGTCCCTTTTATTATGTGATTGCCATTAGGGATGATAAACTGGAAATGAATGAACTCATTGGCAGGATGATGAGTTACAATGAAGAATACCATGAGTTTGATAACCTGCGTGCCAATCCGATGTTATCTAATGATGGCTACCAACTGCTGCTGGTGAGGGAGTTTAAGGAATTGAACAAAGCAATGACCTTTTACACTGATTTTAAAACGCGTGACGCGCTGAAAAAACGATTGCAATACCAGGGAGGAGCTATTGCATTTGTTATTTCTGTTCCTAACTTTAAAAAAATGTTGAAAGAGAAAAAGGTGGATAGTTACAACGCTATTTTTGTGGAGTACGAAAAAACTAAACCCGTTAAACAGTGAACTGGAAAGAACTATTTTTTGATAACCCCTACACCCGATGGTTAAAATGGCTGTGGCTGAGTTTCCTCTCGGGTATTGTATTGTTTGCGCTATTCATTCTTACCATCACCTGGGGATGGTTTGGCGAATTGCCACCCCTAGAAGAACTTGAAAATCCTAAGACGTATCTTGCCTCTGAGATATATAGTGAAGATGGGGTAGTGATTGGAAAATACTACCTCCAAAACCGTAGCAATGCCAATTTTGATGAGATCAGTCCCAACCTGCTCAATGCATTGGTTGCTACCGAGGATATCCGTTTTTACAAACATTCAGGGATCGATTTCAGGCGTTTTTCTACGGCCGTCCTTTTTATGGGAACCCGCGGTGGTGCGAGTACTATTACCCAGCAGCTTGCCAAAAACCTGTTTCCCCGCAAACGTTTCAATAATGTGTTTAATAAAGCCACTACCAAACTAAAGGAGTGGATTACAGCCGTGCGCATTGAAGAACGGTATACCAAAGAAGAAATCATTACCATGTATTTTAACACGGTCGAGTTTGGTGGTAATTCATTCGGCATCAGTTCCGCCTCCAAAACCTTCTTCGGGAAAAAACCGAAAGATGTAACCGAACTGGAAGCAGCCATGCTGGTAGGAATGCTGAAGGCACCAACCCGCTACAGCCCGGTGCGTAATCCCGAAAATGCAATACGCAGAAGAAATACAGTACTGAATCAAATGCGTAAAAATGATTTTTTAACCGAAACGGCATTTGATTCTTTGAAGATAAAACCCATTGAACTCAATTATCAGGAAGATGATCACAATGACGGGTTGGCTCCTTATTTCAGGGAGCATTTACGGTTGGAGTTATTGGAGTGGTGCGAAGAAAACGGATTCAATTTGTACAAGGACGGGTTGAAGATATACACTACGATTAACAGTAAAATGCAGAAAATAGCGGAAGAGGCAGTATACAATCATGCCAAGGATCATCAGCGTAAATTCTATAACCACTGGAAAGGAAGGGAGCCATGGGGAACATTTACCGAGCTCATTGATGCAGGGATGAAACGCAGTGACCGTTACCACATGATGAAAGCTGCAGGAGCAACGGATGAAGAAATTAAGGTGGCCTTTAATACAAAGGTGAAGATGAAAGTGTTTTCATACAAGGGCGAAATTGATACGGTAATGACTCCGCTTGATTCAATTAAGTATTACAAGTATTTTATGCAATGTGGATTGATGAGCATGGACCCGCGCACCGGATTTGTGAAAGCATGGGTTGGTGGAATTAACCACAAGTATTTTAAATACGATCATGTCAACGTACATTCTAAACGTCAGGTGGGTTCAACGTTTAAACCGCTGGTGTATACAATGGCTATGGATAATGGTTGGAGCCCATGTTTTGTGGCACCCAACCAGCCTGTGCAGTTTGAAGGGTATCCCGACTACAATCCGGCCAATGCCGATTCCAAGAAATATAACGAACCGGAAATGACACTGTTCAGGGGATTGCAGTTTTCAGTAAATAATATTGTGTTGTACCTGATGAAACAATTAGGGCCAACCGGTCCGAATTCTGTGATTGAATTAGCCAAAAAGATGGGAATCACAAGTAAGATGGAACCTTATCCCGCAATTGCTTTAGGAGTATCGGATATTTCAGTATATGAGATGGTTGGAGCTTATGCCACTTATGCCAATAAAGGCGTATGGACAGAACCCATTTATGTAGCAACCATTCTGGATAAAAATGGAAACGTGGTGCGAGAAGTGGTGCCACGTACCGTGGAAGCCATTAGTGAACAAACAGCATACATTATGGAAAAAATGCTGGAGCGTGTTACGGCACATGGAACAGCCGCCAAGATTAAATACCACTATTTAATACCGGGAGCCGTTGGAGGAAAGACAGGAACTACCCAAAATTATAGTGATGGTTGGTTTATGGGTATTACTCCGAGCCTGGTAACAGGAGTGTGGACAGGTTTTGAAGACCGTGCCATCCACTTCCGAAGCATGGAGCTTGGGTCAGGGTCGGGTATGGCCATGCCCATTTGGGGCAATTATATGAAGAAGGTAACAGCCGATACTTCCTTGTTTAAAGTGCAGGCTGAATTTGAAGCACCTAAACAACCGCTTACTGTTGAAATAAACTGTAAGTCATACGATGAGAAGGTTCCCGACAAGGTGGAGTTGTTTGAGGAATAAACAGTATACAATAATTGTAACAAAGTGAAATCAATGTATCGTGATCGTATATGTGCCTTGTTTATACCAATTGTTTACCTGATGGCTACAGGTTGTAGTATAGTTCGGGAAACGCCCAAAAAGGAGTTTAAGGACGGATACTACACAGGGAAAGTTGAGAAAAAAAAACAACTGGTATATATTGATGTTCTCGGGGATGATTTCAGAATATTTCCTTCCCGAAAAGTTAGTGGACAAAAAGTGATTGATAGTGTTACGACATTCAAAGTATATCCCAAAGAGCGCTTCGTTATAGATCAGGAAAGTATGTCGTTTCAAAAGAATAGCTTCGATATTGACTTTCTTGTAACTCCGCTTAAGTACAGACCTTCTAAAGGCCGGGTGCCATCCCAGCTCAATGCCACGTTGAATGGTTCAGTTTACCTGGGTTATCGCACGGATAGGTATATTGTCCGTTATGAACAGAACCCATTAAAAGTATCCAACCGGATACTCGACCATTATGGGTTTTCAGTTGGTGTATTTGGAGGATTTGGAAATGCAGCCATTACACCCACAACTACAGCCGGATTGCTATCTTCAGAATACGATGGGGTAGTTTTTGCAAAGGGAGTCGCAGGCATTATAGCCGTTAATAACTTTACCGTAGGTCTTGCAGTTGGATTTGATCAGTTATTAGATAATAACAAACGCTATTGGTTGTATGAATCAAAGCCTTGGTTCGGTCTTACTTTTGGTTTAAATTTGAACTAAAATCATTTTTGACTTAATTTATTTCATTGATTATTATATAATTACGTATATAAAGTGTTATTTATTTACAAACTAGTTTATAATATAAACTAATTTACTAATCTTTGTTGCCGAAATAAAAACACTATGAAAAGAACAATTACAACATTCGTATGGATGCTTTTGCTTACAGGGTATGCAGGAGCACAACAACAAATTACCAATGCCGGATTTGAATCATGGGACACGATTGGTGGCTACTCACAACCGTCAAGTTGGTTCACGCTGAATGCACTTACACAATTTGGATATGATCCGACTACAACACTTACAACCGATGCTCATAGCGGTAGTTATGCTGTTAAGCTTGAATCACTGGCCGGACCAAGCTCTGATCTTTCGGGCGTTTTGTGTACCGGGCCAATTCTTAATGCCGGATTACAACCCGATTTCTCGAAGATGAAAGTTCCGTTTAGCTCCAAACCTCAATCACTGGAAGTATATTTCAAATCCTTTCCACAGCCGGGTGATATTTGTGTAGTAGCAATGTTCCTTACCCGCTGGAATGTAGCGCTTCAAAAAACGGATACCGTTGCAGAAGCCGGATTTGAATTTGATGATTCGGTAGGAGTATACACATTGGCTACCTGCCCGTTTGTTTATTCTTCTCCACTCCAACCGGATTCCATGTTTATCATCGCTTCATCAAGTAAAGACGGGTTTAATCCAACAGTGGAAAGCATGCTGATACTAGATGATTTACGCCTTACCTATTCAACCGGATTAAATGATATCACAATTAGTTCCCTTCAGGTGTATCCAAATCCTGCAAACACCGAATTCGCCATTCACAGTGATGAAATGATTAGCGGAACAATCAAGATATATTCGGTTACAGGAACCATTTCACATGAGCAAGACATAAATGCAAAACAGGCATCGATTAATGTTTCAGCCTTAGCTGATGGCATATACATGATGGTATTGCAGTCAGACGAAGGAATGATTGTAACGCGCAAAATCAAAGTTCAGCATTAACGCATTACCATTATGGAGATGAACGAAAAACAAGCGTTGTTGGTTATTGAAGAAATGATCAACAAAGCCAAGACCGAAATCAAGGACAATGGATTCTATTTCCTGTTCTGGGGATGGTTGGTTTTTATAGCCGCTGCTATCAACTATTATTTGCTGATGTATACAGATTATACATACCATAGCATTCCCTGGATGATCATGATGCCATTGGGTGGCGTGATTACGGTTATTGCATCTATACGTGACAAAAAGAAACGTGTTCAGGTAAAAACATACGTGGATGATATGATGAAATACATGGTTCGGGCTTTCGCTATCTCCTTGTTCATTGTATGTTTTACTATGCCCCTGGGCAACCAATGGAAAGCATTTTACCCAACGATTATGATCGTGTATTCCATTTGGTTGTATGCATCGGGTGGGATGTTAAAGTTTAAACCACTGATGTGGGGAGGAATACTTAACTGGGTATTGGCAGCAGTTGGGTATATTTATCCAAGCACACCCATACACTTGATATTGATTGCCGTTGCAGTTCTTGGAGGGTATATTATTCCGGGATATTTATTAAAAAGAAGATTCGAAAAAGATGTTCAAGGAGCTTGATCCTTTATTACATTCACAACTGAGGCTCGCCATCATGTCGCTTTTAATGAGCGTGGAGGAGGCAGAGTTCACTTACCTGAAGGAGAAAACCGGAGCTTCTTCAGGTAACCTCAGTGTTCAGATTGATAAACTCAAGCAGGCCGAATATATTACCGTTACTAAATCCTTCCGGGATAATTATCCGCTTACCATCTGTAAAAAAACAAAAAAAGGAATGAAGGCTTTCGAGTCGTATGTCGATAATCTCAAGAGCTATCTCAAGCCTTAACGATTGGAATATGAGGAATCGATTCCAGCTTGTACTCAAAGGTTAATGCGATATTATGAGCACGCTCCTTGGCAGTGTTTGCTGTAGCTCCCACAAAAAGCTCATCAATAGTTGCATCAAATAATTCCAGCCATTGCTTAAAATGATTCGCACCTATTCCCAGTCCGATATGTTTATCAAACGGACTGCCGCTATAGGTTTGCGTATACAGTAAAAGCGTCCCCCAAAAACGATACATTTTTTCGAGGTGCGGTTCCCAGTTACCTGCCTCAATTCGGGTTGAAAATACAGGTCCAAGCAGAGGGTGTTGTTGGATACGCTGGTAAAAGGTATCTACAAGCAGCTTAATATCATCAACGTTTTCAATATCGCGCATCGGTTATATGGGTTTGAGATTACAAAGTAGGCTGAAATAAATGGAAGTAAATATGACAGAGTTCAGCATTTTCAGCTATAAGTGTTGAACATTGTCAGATAAGAAGCTCGTTGGGCGGAGTCGCAACCAACCGTGAACGGTTATGATTTAGCAGCCTGTGCAATAGCCTCGGTGTCCTGCAGATTCATGCATTTAAAATGGCCTTTGGGACATTTATTAAACCCTATTTTACTGCAGGGACGACACGACAAATTTAGGATTTCGAATTTCGAGTTTCGAATTTGATCTTTAGATATTATTTCGGATTTCGAATTTAAATATTCGTTATTGCCATAGTAGGGCGTCATTCCGAATTCGGGGACTGTGTTGCCCCAGATGGAAATGACTTCCTTTTGAAAGGCAGCAGCAATATGCATCAATCCAGTATCGTGTGTGATTACTTTAACACTTTTACTGATGACATAAGCGGATTCGTGCAGGCTTAGTTTACCACACAAATTAATTACATGAGGACCACTTTGCTGTTTAACCCACTCTGCGTTTTCAGCATCTTCTTTGCCTCCCAACAGCACAATCGTTTCACCGTAATGTTTACAAACCTCACCTATTTTTTCATTAGGCATTCGTTTGGTGGCGTGCTGCGCTCCGATCGCAAAGGATACAAATGACTCTGGTAATTGGATTAGCGGATTGAATGTAAAAGCTGGAGGTAAAAAATAATCCAAACCTTTACCATCATTTTGAATACCTAAAACAGTTGCTGTATCCAAGTAACGGTCTACAATATGAATGGAGGGCAGCCTAGCTATCTTAAAATTAACCAATAGCGATTTTTCGAAATTCAGTTTGTTAAAACTGTATGCCGGCACATCCATCAATGCTTTAATGATGCGCGTTCTTAGGTTATGGTGCAGATCGATAATAAAGTTAAAGCCCATGTGTTTGAGTTCAAGCGCTTTTTGCCACAAGGGTTTATCTAATAGATGCAACACGTCAATATATGGATTGTGCTCCAGGATACCCTTGTATTGAGGTTTGGTAAGATAATGTACTTCTGCATCGGGCAACTGTTGTTTGATGCAGCGGATAACCGGTGTGGTGAGCACAATATCTCCAATGGAGCTGAATCTTATAATGAGAATTTTTTGCAAAAGCAGGTTGAATTGGTGTGTACGAATTACGGTTTTTTTGCCTGAAAGTACGTTGTTATTTCAGGAAGTGAAAGTGCATTCAAACACATTTCTTTATGTAATCCGCCTTTGCGCGCGGCACACACACCGTAGTACATATCATGGTATCCTTCCCGTTCGTGAGCATCCGGGTTAACAGATAGTTTTACTCCTTTATTCAACGCATAATCAACCCATCTCCAGTCCAGATCCAACCGATACGGATGAGCATTAATCTCAATAATCACATTGTTTGCGGCACAGGCGTCAATCATTTTTTGATGGTCTACAGGATATCCTTCCCGCATCAGCAATAACCGCCCTGTAGGATGTCCGAGTATGGTTGTATAGGGATTTTCAATGGCACGCAACAAGCGGTTCATGGCTTTTTCTTCGCTCATTTTAAGGTTACTGTGTATGGAGGCTACAATAAAATCAAATGAAGCCAGTACATCATTGCTGTAATCGAGCGAACCATCATTTAAGATATCACTTTCAATTCCTTTGAATACCTTAAACGAGCCATCGCTTCCCAGTTTTTGGTTGAGTTTATCTACTTCGGCATGTTGCAATAGAATAGTTTCTTCCTTCATGCCCTTGGCGTAAAAAGCAGCTTTGGAGTGGTCGCAAATACCGAGGTACTGGTATCCCAATTCCTTGCAGTAAATAGCCATTTCTTCCAGTGTATTTTGTCCATCCGAATAGGTACTATGGTTGTGCAAAATTCCTTTGAGGTCGGTAAGTTCTATCAGTGCCGGTCGCTGAGGGTTTTGTGCCCATTTTATTTCGGCAACACCTTCACGCATTTCAGGTTCTATATAAGGCAGGTTGATGCGTGTGTATATTTCAGTTTCGCTTGATGCATTTTTAAAATGAGCACCGGCACTAACGGTTTGAAGCAATTCAAGGTGTTTAGCAGCAGCTGTGGTTTCAAATAAGGTTTCGGTATAGTCATCCTGTTCGCAAAAATAGATGATAACAGGAAGGGTTCCGTTGATGGAAAAACAGATTGATGATGTGTTTACCTCTATTTCGGAAATATTCAGTGATTCGGCTATGTATTGAGCGAGATTGTTCTCATCTCCATTGATGGCGATGCAAACTTCCAGTGCATCAATAGTGTCACACTTTCGCCTGATAGCTCCCGTTAAACTCACCTCATCAGTTTCGTCATATTTCGCTAGGTGTTTTACAAGGTCTTGTGCAGTTTTTTCGACCTTGGCATAGTGAAACTTGTGAGCACTGGCAAAAATGAATTCGATTTGCTGAATCACATTCTCCTGTGTTTTAAGGCCAAAACCTTTAGCCTGTGCCAGGCGGTTTTCACGGCATGCGTATAGCAGTTCTCCAATGCTTTCAATGGCCATTTCTTTCCAGATCATGGCTATCTTTTTTGGACCAATACCTTTGATACGCATCATGTCGATAACCCCTGCCGGTGTGGCTTCAATCAACTGCTGGAGTTCGGTAAACGTTTCTGAATGGTTGAGTTCAAATATCTTTCCTGCCAGACTTTTTCCTACACCATCAATCTTCTCTAACTCTTCAATGCTCTTGCCCTCTAATGGAGTAAGCAGCTTATCTATCTTAAACGAAGCAGCACTGTATGATTTAATTTTAAATTCATTGCCACCATGCAACTCGGTGAGGTTGGCAAATAGTTTGATGATGTCGGCTATATCGGAGTTGGTCATAAGAAATGCGGATTGCGTAATGCCAAAAATGCGAAATTATATGGGGAAAGAAAAGTAATAAATAGAAGAGCATGCGGATTCGAATGACTGCAGATTATGCAAGAGGAACAGCAAGGGGAAAGAATAATTTAGAATACGATTTCTTTCAACTCTACCGCCTTGTCAAATTCAACCCAAATCATGGTATAGGGATCGCTGGTATACAAAATCATCACCCGCTTCACGGATTTTGTTTTGTCATCATCAAATTCACGTAAAGCAGCAACTTTATACTTTTTGTTGGCGTAATCGCAGGGGAGTCTGCGGGCATCAAAATCACCCGGAGCAAAAAAGTTTTCAAATACACCATCTCCGGTAAGGGTATCAATGATAATCTTCCCTTCCGGTATCCGTGTTTTGCGGTACATATCCATGCTTGTGAACGCTTTGCTTCCACTTTTGCAGGCGGTTAATTTTACCAACATTCCTACCTCAATCTGTTTGTCTACAAGTTGTTGGCCAAACGCACCAGAGGTAAAGACAAAGAATAATATAAAAAGAATACGGTTCATTATTTTACCAATACACCAGCTTTATATCGTTCGGTTTTAATAACCTCACCTTTGGGATTGTAATATTTCCAGATACTGTCTTTTTTTTCCTGAACAAAATAACCGGTACAAAGCAAATTCCCTTTTTCATCATAACTGGTATATGGGCCATTTTTTACATACATGAAGGTATCGATGTAACTACCATAATTCTTAGGATCCGGCATAATCTTAACCACTTGCTTGTGGTGAAAAATCTCTTTCACTTTTTTATGCGTTTCTTCATCATAGTAGTAATATGTCTTACCGGCATTTTCGTCAATTACCTGAGCTGACGATATGTTGGCGAAGCATAAAACGGCAACAAGAATGAGTAGGTGTTTCATGTACAGGCGTTTAAATTGGTTTCTGCGAAATAACAACATTTAGACAAACAAAAAAGATTATTCTAAATCGTATTGTTTGATTTTGCGGTATAGGGTCCGCTCAGAAATGCCTAACTCGTTGGCGGCTTTCTTTCGCTTACCATTGTACTTATCAAGTGCTTTTTTGATGAGTTCAATTTCTTTGTCTTCGAGTGAAAGCGATTCAATAACAGGCTGAGCGTCCGGAATCTCAATTACGTTAGGATTGTTGGATACCTGTTGGCTGTACACTGGTGCAGGTTGTGCAAATCCTTGGTTATGCTGCTGTGCTGGTGCAAAGGTATCGTGGTAGTTGGGAGCAAAATTTTCCGGTTTGGGAGTATTATCCGGAACTGGTCCGTTTTGCAGCATACCGAATACAATTCCTTTCAGATCGTTCATGTCTTTGCGCAGGTCAAAGAGTACTTTATAAAAAATGTCACGTTCGTTCAACGCATTCTCCGCAGTTGTTCCCCCAAACAACATCGGTACAGTGGAGCGGTCGGCAGGTAATACACGCGATAATTCTTCGGCTGTAATGTTCTTATCATCATCCAGTACCGAAAGTTGTTCTGCAATGTTTTTTAACTGACGGATATTTCCCGGAAAACGGTTGTTGATGAGCAACTGTTGTGCTTCTGTATCCAGTACAATAGGTTTCGATTTGTATTTTTCGGAGAAATCTGCAGCAAATTTCCGGAACAATAAATGGATGTCTTCCTTGCGTTCACGTAATGGTGGAACCTTTATAGGTACTGTGCTCAAACGGTAATATAGATCCTCCCTGAATTTACCATTATCACTTAATATCAATAGATCCTTGTTGGTAGCAGCCACCACACGTACATCTGTTTTTTGTGTTTTGGAAGAACCTACTTTAATGAATTCTCCACTTTCGAGCACACGCAATAATCGGGCTTGTGTTTCAAGCGGAAGTTCTCCCACCTCATCCAAAAAGATCGTTCCACCACTTACGGTTTCAAAATAACCTTTACGGGTGTCGTGTGCTCCGGTAAAAGACCCCTTCTCGTGTCCGAATAATTCGGAGTCGATGGTTCCTTCAGGAATCGCACCACAGTTTACAGCAATAAAGGGTCCGTGTTTGCGGTTGCTCAGCGAGTGAATGATTTTGGAAAAAGCTTCCTTACCTACACCACTTTCTCCATTAATTAAAACGGTAATATCGGTAGGCGCAACCTTAACAGCAGTCTCCAAAGCAATATTCAGCAGGGGAGAGTTACCTATAATTTCAAATCGTTGTTTAATGTCTTGTATGTTCATGAACTCTATTTTTAAATGTAATTGGCTTTATCAACCAATCAACTCATTATTTTATCAACTGTTCTCGATATGCGCAATGCAAACCCCACGCTGGCTACTCGAACTGACTGCTATTAACCAATTACTCTATCAACATCATCAACCGGTCACTACTTTCCCAAACAAACTCGTCATGGTGCAGCGTTCAATTAGCACATTTACATAATCTCCTTTTGCATATCCTTCACCTGCAGGAAATACTACCAGCTGGTTTTGGTCATTGCGTCCTTTCAAATCATCGTTCGACTTTTTAGAGAAGCCTTCAATCAATACCCTGTATGTTTTACCGATATAATCCTGCTTCTTGTTTAAGCTGATGCTGTTTTGGAAGGCCACCAGTTCTGCAAGTCTCCGGCTTTTTATTTCAGCTGTTACATCATCCTCATATTTGCGTTCGGCCAATGTTCCGGGACGTTCACTATATGCATACATAAAAGCAAATTCAAATTGAGAATCGCGGAACAAGCTTAGCGTGTCCTGAAATTCCTCTTCCGTTTCGCTGCAAAAGCCTACAATGGCATCTGTACTGATGCCCACATCAGGCAGGACTTCGCGAATACGGGCCAATCGTTTTACCAGCCATTCTCTGTTGTATGTGCGGTTCATCATTTTGAGCACTCGCGAGTTTCCGCTTTGAACCGGGTAGTGAATGTAGTTGCAGATATTATCATACTTCTTAATAGTAAAGAGTACTTCATCTGTTATATCTTTTGGATGAGAGGAAGAGAAGCGCACACGCAGTTCCGGAGAAATCAGAGCCACTTTTTCCAGCAATTGAGAAAAGTTGCAAAGTGTTTCACCGGCTTCATTCTGCCACTTATACGAATCTACATTTTGACCAAGTAATGTAACTTCCTTATAACCCTGTTCAAACAATTCGGTGGCTTCACGAACAATGCTTTCCGGTTCTCTACTGCGTTCCCGTCCGCGGGTAAAAGGCACCACACAAAACGAACACATATTATCACAACCACGCATAATGCTGATAAAAGCATTCACGCCATTACTTCCCAAACGCACGGGTGTAATTTCTGCGTAGGTTTCTTCGCGGCTCAACAATACATTTACTGCACGTTGACCTTCTTCTACCTGCTGAATCAATTTGGGAATATCGCGATATGCATCCGGGCCCACAACGATATCGACCAACTGATCCTGTTCCAGTAGTTTACTTTTCAACCGTTCGGCCATACAACCCATCAACCCGATAATCATTCCCGGGTTTTTACGCTTGTTGCCTTTCATTTCCTTCAGGCGCCCCCAAATTTTGGCTTCGGCATTGTCGCGAATGGCACAGGTGTTCAAAAATACAACATCCGCTTTTAACGGATCATCGGTGGTTTTGAACCCCTCGGCCTGCATGATGCTGGCCATTACCTCGCTATCGGCAAGGTTCATGGCACAACCATAAGTTTCTATATACAAGTTTCGCGTGGCGGTTTCAGGTGCAACGTCAGCTACTATTCCTTTCATGTAATCAGTTCGAATTTGGGAGGCAAAGATAATAGTTTTTATGACAGAGTGGCAGATACTTAATTGAGAATTACGGATTACGAATTGAGAATAAAATAATCGTTTAAGAATTAAATTTTATTGATTATCAATAAAAATAATTTGTAAATCAATAATTTTATTCTACTTTTGATTCATCAAAAAAAATTAATTATGGAACATAAGTCGGTTTTAATACTTGTAATGTATTGGTTTTTACGGGTAGCATTTTGGATTCAATTATGTGTTACATTGTTTATTATCAGTCTTAATTCTTTTGATTGGATGGGAGTATTGCATGATGAGCCTTTGAGGTATACTGTTCGAGGAGGTTTCGGAATGCATCCAAATGTGTTTAAGCCGGACACCACTTTTCATCAATTGCAAACACCAGATAAGGCCGAAACAATTGCAATGGTTTGGAATTCAGGTTGGGCACGGTTTGATTATACCGATTTAACACATGCTTTTACTATTGATAACATAACCGTTACTCTATTGGATAGTGGTATTTCGTTGTTATGGTTAAGCATAACTTATCTTATTTATAAGATGGTTGAATCCTGTAAACATCAAAAAGTGTTTGAGAAGATCACTGTCAGAAGAATCAGGCTACTTGCGCTTATTGTAGGCTTTATAGGGGTGTTGGAATATGTGAAAAACTGGGTGTTTGCTAAAGTAGCGTACGCACATATCAGCTACGATCATTTTTCCATTGTAATGAAGAAGGTTGATTTTATAGCAGGTTTACTTTACATGTTATTTATTTTGGTAATTGCCGAAGTGATCAGATATGGGATGTCAATCAAACAGGAAAACGATTTAACCATTTAAAGTCATGCCAATAGTAGTAAATTTAGATGTAATGATGGCCAGGCGCAAAATGAGTCTGAACGAGCTTTCGGAGAAGGTAGAGATTACCTTGTCTAATCTTTCAATTCTCAAAACAGGTAAAGCCAAAGCCATACGTTTTAATACTCTTGAAGCCATTTGCAAAGCATTAGATTGCCAGCCTGCCGATATCCTGGAGTTTGTCAGTGAATAGGATATGTAATTGTATTTCGCATTTTTGTCATTTCGCAATGTGCAATTTCTTATACTTGCCATATGAAAGTACTAGTAACAGGCAGCAACGGTCTGCTTGGCCAAAAACTCACCGATTATTATAAGGCTCAATCGCACATCCAGCTCATTGCTACGGCAAGAGGAGAAGATCGTTATGCAGATCAAACAGGGTATCTATACGAGTCATTGGATATTACAAATGCGGGTGCCGTAACTGAAATAATGGCTAAGCACAAGCCAAATGTTGTAATTAATACAGCAGCTATGACCAATGTAGATGCTTGTGAAACTGATCGTGACGGTTGTGAGGCATTGAATGTGGAAGCTGTGAAATACTTGGTAATAGCCTGTAATACACATAATACGTATCTGGTTCATGTTTCAACCGACTTTATTTTCGATGGAACCCACGGTCCGGTTACCGAGGAGGAGTCTCCCAATCCATTGAGTTTTTATGGTAACTCTAAATATTTAGCAGAAATGGTTGTCACCGAAAACTGCAAGAGCTGGAGCATTTTACGAACCGTATTGGTTTATGGAGTAGTAAGTGATATGAGCCGCAGCAATATCGTTTTGTGGGCCAAAGGAAATTTAGAACAAGGCAAAACATTAAATGTAGTAGGGGATCAGTTCCGCACCCCTACATTAGCCGAAGACTTAGCCCAGGGTTGCGCCTTGGCAGCAGAAAAGAGAGCACTAGGTGTTTACAATATAAGCGGCAGCGATTTTATGAGTGTGTTTGATTTAGTATACCGCGTAGCTTCATATTGGAAACTGGATAAGTCGTTGCTGAACCTTTCAACAAGCGAAGGAATTAAACAACCGGCTAAACGCCCGCCTATTACCGGTTTTATTATTGATAAAGCAAGAATAGAATTGGGATATAAACCACATACGTTTGAGGAGGGATTAGCCTTGCTGGATGAGCAGTTGAAAGGGAAATGATGAGTTGATGTGCAGATGGTGGAAAATGTATTCTCCCAATTTATCGGGCTGGATTAGGTATTACTTAGATTGATCACAAAAAACTGAAAACAAATATGCACCTTTGCAAGAATGATAATTAATACAAAAGATAATGACAGACTGGGGCGCTAATTTTTGGGTGTGGATGGCAACGGAAGCTTTTTTTGGCGCGTTTGTAGCCGCTTTATTGTATTACTACTTTGTTTATATACCCCGTAAGCAAAAGGAAAATGAAAACAAAAAAAATTGAGCAATTCGTAAAAGAGTACTTTTATTTCTCGCAGTCCGAACGTAAAGGCATCATTGCCCTGCTTTTACTCCTCATAGCCGTAATGGCATTTCCTTCCGTATATAAAATAGTTGTACCTCCGTTACCTCTGGAGGTAAGCATTGAATCGCTTCATGGATTGAATTCACAACAAAGTGTACGATCGGAAAGGCAATCAACACCTGATTTATTCGATCCCAACACGGCCTCATCAACGCAACTCAAATCCCTTGGGTTTACCGATCGGAATATTGTTTCCCTCCAAAAATTTGTGAGTAAAGGCGGAAGGTTTAAAAAACCGGAAGATCTGCGCAACATGTATGGTGTGAAAAAGGAGTTGATAGAAACGCTGATTCCATTTGTGCACATCAATCCAACTGTAGGAAAACCGCCATTTGTAAAAGATTCATCCCAGCATAAATTTAAAAATACCAAACCTGTTGAACTCAATGCCGCTGATACCAGTGCGCTTATTGCTTTATATCGGATTGGTCCCGGTATGGCCAGGCGTATTGTTGAATACCGGGAAAAGCTGGGAGGGTTTTTATCTCTGGCACAACTCACCGAAATTTATGGTTTTGATGAAGATGTTTTATACGATTTACAAGGTAAAATATATGTTGATGCAGGTAAGGCAAGAATCTTTGATGTGAATACCGTTTCGCTGGATGAGTTGAAAACACATCCATATTTTAAATATAAGTTGAGCAATGCGATTGTAAATTACCGGACACAGCATGGGGCTTACCGCGAATTGTCGGATTTAAAGAAAATTGTGATCGTAAATGATTCCATTTATCAAAACATTACCAAATACTTAAAGATAAAATGACCCGACCCGTGTGATTGACTTTTCTGTTTTTGTGCTATTATTGCCAAACTTATTCAACTAACCGAAAATTTATATGCACGCAGCAGGACTCAGCTTTGAGCAAACCGACAACCAAAAAATGGTGGCCCAAATGGCCAAAGATTTTGCCGAAAAACATATTCGCCCGTATGTTATGGAATGGGATGAGGCCCAGATTTTTCCGAAAGAAACTATGCAGGAAATGGGCAAATTGGGATTGTTGGGGGTGTTGGTGCCTGAAGAATATGGAGGAGCAGGGTTAGGTTATTTTGAATACATCACTGCTATTATCGAAATCAGTAAAGTTTGCAGTTCTGTAGGATTATCCATGGCGGCACACAACTCATTGTGTACCGGACATATTTTACAATTCGGAAACGAGGAGCAAAAGAAAAAGTGGCTACCCAAACTGGCAACAGGTGATTGGATTGGTGCATGGGGTTTAACAGAAGCCAATACAGGAAGCGATGCTATGCGCATGCAATGTGTGGCTAAAGAAGATGGAGACGATTATATCATTAACGGAACCAAAAATTGGATTACACACGGTATTACAGGTGATGTAGCTGTTGTATTGGTGCGCACAGGCGAATTGCTGGATTCAAACGGAATCACTGCAATTGTTGTGGAGCGGGGAACTCCTGGTTTCCGTGGAGGGAAAAAAGAAAATAAATTAGGAATGCGTGCTTCCGAAACAGCTGAATTGATTTTTGAAGATTGCCGCGTACCTAAAGCCAATGTGTTGGGTAAAGTGGGCGAAGGTTTCAAACAAGCCATGAAAATATTGGATGGTGGCCGTATTTCAATCGCATCCCTCTCATTGGGTATCGCCAAAGGTAGTTTGGATGCCGCTGTTAAGTATGCAAAGGAACGCCACCAGTTTGGTCAGCCTATTGCACATTTTCAGGGGATCTCGTTCAAGTTGGCTGATATGGCAACACGTATTGAAGCTGCCGAATTGTTGACCTTGCAAGCGGCCGACCTTAAGATGAAGGGTAAACCAATGACTAAGGAATCGGCAATGGCTAAATATTATGCATCTGAAGTATGTGTATATGCTGCAACAGAAGCTGTTCAGATTTTTGGCGGATACGGTTACACAAAAGACTTCCCGGTTGAGAAGTTCTACCGCGATTCTAAATTGTGTACAATAGGTGAAGGAACCAGCGAGATTCAGAAGTTGGTAATTTCACGCGCAGTTCTAAAAGACTAGGCTTCGGTAAACTCAGCCTGACGTGCAGCAACTCGCCAAAAACAGCAATTGACATACTGAGTTCATCGAAGAAGGAAAATAAATTTGTAGGGAACATAAAATGAATTACTTTTGCCGTCCCTTATTTATAAGGAGACTAAAGGAAAGGAGGTGAATTAACATGATATATGTAAACGTTAAAGAAAACGAATCATTAGACAGAGCGTTGAAGAAATTCAAGAAGAAGTTTGAAAAGACCGGTGTGGTTAAAGAACTTCGCGTACGCAAAGAATTCACTAAACCTTGTGTTAGAAAGCGTGAGCAAAACATCCGTGCTGCTTACAAATTGAAAATGCAAAGAGAAGAAATGGGAATGTAATTCCTGTGAATACTTAACATAAGAGATCCCGTCTGGTAAAACAGGCGGGATTTTTTTGTTTACGGACTTGGTGAGCCAATAGCGGCAATTGGCTTTTAGCTGTGTGCTACCGATAATCCACTTTATTACCTTTTTCTTACCTAAAAAGCACTTTTAATTGTCAAAACTAATGGTATATTTGGTAGGAGCAATTCGAGGAAGGTATGTTGGATAAACACATCACCGATTTTAGAGATTACCTGTCGTACGAGAAACATTTCTCGCCACATACCATTACAGCTTATTACAAAGATTTATTACAACTCTCAGCCTACGTTAAACAGCAGTTTGAGGTTGATGAGGTAAAATTGATCAACCACCAGATGATTCGTAGCTGGCTGGTGGAACTGATGAATGAGAAAACAACCGCACGTTCTGTTGCACGAAAACTGTCTACCCTCAAAACCTTTTACAAATATTTATTGAAAGAGGGTATTGTTGAAAACAATCCGTTATCCAAGGTGCAGCCACCTAAGATTGAGAAGCGCTTACCTGTTTTTGTAGAAGAAAGGCCGATGCAACAGTTATTGGATGGCAAGAAGGGAATAGATGGAGAATTGGTAACGTTTGGTGATGATTACAAGGGACAGCGGAACAAACTGATGATTATGTTGTTTTATTCAACAGGGATTCGATTATCCGAGTTGATAGGCTTAAAGCAGCATGATGTGGATTTCTACAAACAAACCATTAAGGTATTAGGAAAACGGAATAAGGAACGCATCATTCCCATAACCCGGGAGCTGGCTGCCGAAATCACTTCGTTTATCGAAACAAAATCCATAGCGGGTATGGATGCAGAATACCTGTTGCTAACAGAAAAGGGCTTGAAACTATACCCACGACTGGTTTATGATACGGTAAAAACGTATTTAACCAAAGTAACTTCCATTGAAAAGAGGAGTCCTCACGTATTGCGGCACACGTTTGCCACCCATTTGCTCAATAAGGGTGCGGATTTGAATGCCATTAAAGAATTGCTGGGCCATGCAAACCTTGCAGCTACGCAGGTGTATACCCATAACAGTATTGAACGGTTAAAGAATATTTATAAAAATAAACACCCAAGAGCTTAAATCCTGCCTTCACTCAAGCAAATGGAAAGCGCTGGATTCCGGCAGGTAACCACACTTTTCACCAAAAGAATTAAATTATGAAAGTAGACATTCAATCCATCCATTTCGATGCAGACAAAAAATTGTTATCCTTCATTTCCGATAAACTGGAGAAGGTAAATACATTCCATAACGGAATTAAAAGTGCGGATGTGTACCTGCGCATTGAAAAGGATGCGGAGAAAGAGAATAAAGCGGTGGAAGTTAAACTGAATATGAACGGCATTGATGTATTTGCCAAGGAACACTCGTCAACATTTGAAGCGGCAACAGACCTGGTATTGGATAAAGTGGTAGCGCAGGTAAAAAAACACAAGGAAAAGTTACAGGCTAAAATGGCCTGATAACCCAGAATTTTGGAGTAAAGAAAGCCCAAACCATATCGGTTTGGGCTTTCTTTTTGAGCCGGAATCAACTTTTCTCGCTGAAAATCATACGTTCTCAAAATAAATTTTGAAGATTCGTTTGTTGCCCACATATTGCGGCCCTGTTACGCTTCCAAATGAAAAAGAAAGTTTTCCAAAACTTTTTTTGCTTCCAACTTGAAATACTCATATAAACCACTACATTTGCAGTCCTTTTTTGCGAAAGGTGTGAAGTAGGAATATGAGATTTAAGTTCTTTTTTTAACAGACAAATTACCAAATAAGTTGGATAACAACTTGATTTAGGCCACTTTAGCTCAGCTGGTAGAGCAACTGATTTGTAATCAGTAGGTCGCTGGTT
>JAZKEF010000011.1:308775-331444 GCA_040387195.1 Bacteroidota bacterium | reverse complement strand
TTGGATTTAATGCAACCAAACAACGCAAAGTAGTTGTGATGGATACAACCAAACCTACCATTGTAACCAATGCAGGAACCATCAGCATCAATCATCAGGTAGGAACACCATACATGGATCCGATTAAGGTAAACGATAATTACTGGAAAGGAATTGTACCAACCCGCACAGGTGTGATTAACCCGGGCATTCCGGGCAGCTATAGTTTAATCTACAATGCAGTGGATGGATCCGGCAATATTGCACTAACCTACTATGTTAGCGTAATGGTTAAGGACCTTGTACCTCCCGCAATTAAATTGGTAGGCCAAAACCCATTGACAGTAGATGTTCATACTGCGTTTAATGATCCGGGTGTTGAAACAAGTGATAATTATTATCCGAATGTAACAACTGTGAGAACAGGTTTACCAACCATGAATTTATTGGGCGATTACCTGGTAACTTACACCGCAACAGATGGAGCAGGTAATACAGCAACAGTTACCCGTTTGGTTAAAGTAGTGGATCGTATTGCACCTGAAATTGAACTACTCGGAGCTAATCCGTTTGTGCATCCACGCTTCATGTCGTACGAGGATCCGGGAATTAAAATCAAGGATAACTATTATGCCGACTCAACCCTGCAGAAGTTGGTGGTAAAGGATTTTACAAAGCTTGACGTAACACATCCGGGCATGCAGATCATTACATTCCGCGTTACTGATCCTTCCAATAATATATCCATGAAGATGGAGCGTTATGTTCATGTGGTTGAGGTAACAGGTATATCCGAGTTAAGCAGCAACAGCAGTTTATCTATCTATCCGAATCCGAGTAAAGGACTGTTTACCATAACCAATAAAACCAACAGCAATATCAGCGCTGTTCAGGTGATGGATGCGGTTGGTAAAACGGTTTATACCAAACCAGCCCAATCAGCTGAAGTGACAGTTGATTTAACCACCGTGAATAAAGGATTATATTTTGTGATCATCAAAGATGAAAGTGGAAAAGAGTATTCGAGCAAGATAATGGTGGAGTAATTCCCCAAGATCCTAATTTGGAAAAAGAGCCAAGAGAAATAGTTTATTTCTTTTGGCTCTTTTTGGTTTATATATTATCGACAACAGCTATGCCAATAGCTTCAAACATATCAGAGTTTCCAGAAAATCATACTCAGCATACCCGTTACCATAATAAGTTTGGTATAGGTGCTCAACCTGTGAAAATCGGAAGAGGTATCGGCAGTTTTGATGAAATAGAGCAGGATGAGCAAGGGAATGATAACAAAGGTGATCATGTAAAAGATAAAAGATCCCCGGGTAAGGGTGTATTCAAAAGGGTAGGCCGCAGCATAAAAGCTGGTATACACAAAAAGCAGGATGGCAAATACTCCTGTGGCATATTGTAGTAAAATTTTAGTCCTGCGAACACCTATCACAATAGGGATGGTTTTGCAGTCAAATTTTCCATCACCCCTGATGTCTTCGGTATCCTTAATAATTTCACGAAGCAGGGTAAGCATAAATGCGAAAAAACTGTAGGCCCAGATCAATGACTCCTGCAGGCTATTGTCGTATAAATAGTTTATGACAATCACAAAAGCGCTCAAACACGATACGAGCACATTGCCAGCCAGAAATTGTCTTTTCAGTGAAACAGAATATATCCAAAGCAATAAAGCGGCAACAATAATGGCCAGGGTAACTTTGGTTCCGATGCCCAAACCCAACACTACAGCAATGGCATTCATGCTAAAATGCAGAAACATCGTCCAGCGCCTGCTGATAATCTGACCTACCACTACTTTGGAAGGTTTGTTAATCAAATCCAGTTTTACATCCAGGTAATCATTAATAATATAACCACCGGCACCCACCAGTAATGTCGCTAAACATAAAAAAATGAAACGGGTTTCGAGCAGGTGACTGAGGCCGATATGGGGTGACAAAAAATAGTATGATAATACTTGTGTGAAAAGCATAATCAACAAATTGTTGAACCGGATAAGCCTTAAAAATGCTGTAATCATGAATGTATTAATACTGTACTCCGTTAATGATATTCTATTATACTTCCCTTAGCTTCTTATGAATTTGTCACTCCGAAATTGAAACTCCGCAATCCGCATTTGCAATGTCGCACTAGTCTAAACTCGTTACTCCGCCTGATACAATAAACTTCATGGTGTCGGTTGAATTACCTTCCATCGGTTTCACTTTATCCTTTTCAACCAAAAACAAATTGCCCGAAAAAGCATACGAGTGCGGACAATAAACTGCTACCAATCCCGGTAAGTTTAATGCGCTTAAGTCCTCCTGTGTAATGAATCCCGGTTTGTATAATCCGTCACCCATCTTTACGAGTACCGGATTGTTGAATTTCTTTTTATCGCCTACAAAGGCTTCCATAAAATCCTTCACAGAGGTATAAATAATTTTAACAAAGGGGATATGTGAGAGCACATCATCCATCAATGCAAACAAAGGTTTTGTGATAATGCTCGAACCGATATACCCCAAAATGGTTACCGATACAATCACAATCAGGAAACCCACTGCCGGAACGCCTACATCTACAAACTTATCAAGACTGATTACAATGGATTTGATAATACTGTAGGTAATGGTAAAGGGGAGTACCACCAATAATCCTTTAAGGAAATAGTTAATCAGCTTAGTCACACGTTGACTTAAGCTCAGTTTTATTTTTTCTGTTGTCGACATAGTTGTTTATTCAAATTCAAGTCCGAACGATTGGCGCAGGTCATTCAGCATCGGGTTTTTTTCGGCCATCACCTTAAAACGGTCTTCTGCCGTAAATGCCTTAAACGGCTGGCTTGTTTGGTTAACGATAAAGGTAAAATCTATCAGTGCATTCTTAAGATTGCTTCGCAAAAACGGGATGATACTGTTTTTGTCTTCTTCAATCATTTCACGCTCATGCTGACTGGCAAGTGTAAGCTCTATGATGGATGCATCCACAATACGGGATGTAGCATTTTTGTAGATGACACTCAGACTGTTTTTGCCCTGCTCGCCCAATTTGTTGATGTACTGTTTCCAAAAATCACTAAACGAATTTTCCGTCAGCGGTATATCCGCATCATAGGTTACCGGCATCTTCTCCGTCTCAATCGTTGTTACGTTGGAGGTTTGCTGAGCAGTTTGGGTAACCTGCTGACGCAATTTATCCAGCTTGCTCATGGCGTTGTTATTGCCAATGGGTTTAATGGGAATTTTTAATGCCGGTTCATCCGCTAATGCAACCTGCAGGGAAACCGGAGGAATGGGTGGGGTTGAGATTGTTGGTTCGGAAGCTATTGTTGAAACAATTTCCGGTTGTGGAGGTCTGTTGGAAACAGGAGGTGCAGCAGTTACATCAGTAATTTTTTTTTTAGCATCGGGATTTCCCGAATTGAGGTCGATGATGGACTGGATATGACTCAGTTTCATCAGCGTGAGCTCCACATGCAAGCGGGTATTCTTGCTCGACTTATACTCCAGCTCACACTTGTTCAGAATGTTCAATCCGTTTAACAACAGGGATGAGGAGCATTGCTGCGACTGTTGAATAAACCTGGCCGCAATACTCTGGGCAACCTCAAGCAACTTATGTGTGTTGGGATGTTTGCACATCATCAGATTCCGCAGGTGATCACTGAAACCCGAAAGAAAATGCTGGGCATCAAAACCTTTTGTCAATACTTCATCAAATAGGAGAAGCATAGCTGGCAGGTCTTTGGCAAGCATCATATCCACACCCCTGAAATAATATTCGTAATCAAGGATATTGAGGTTGTCAATAACGTCTTTATACGTAATGTTTTTTCCCGAGAAACTCACAATCCTGTCGAAGATGGAAAGGGCATCGCGCATGGCTCCGTCAGCTTTCTGGGCAATTACGTGCAGGGCTTCCTCTTCGGCAACAATTCCTTCGTTGGCAATAATTTTGCGCAACTGCATAACAGCACTTTCGATGTTGATACGGTGAAAATCAAAGACCTGGCAACGGGAAAGAATGGTGGGTAAAATTTTATGACGCTCGGTGGTTGCTAGGATAAACTTGGCATACGGAGGCGGTTCTTCCAGGGTTTTAAGGAAAGCATTAAAAGCAGCCGCACTCAGCATATGCACCTCATCTATAATATAGATTTTGTATTTGGCTCCTTGTGGGGCATATCTTACCTGATCCACCAATCCGCGGATATCATCCACTGAGTTGTTGGATGCAGCATCCAGTTCATATATATTAAAAGAAGCATTCTGGTTAAACGACCTGCAGGAATCACACTCATTGCAAGCCTCAAACTCAGGAGTAATATTGCTGCAGTTGATGGTTTTGGCCAAAATACGGGCGCAAGTAGTTTTACCCACACCACGCGGACCACAGAATAAGAAGGCGTGCGCCAGCTGATTGTTTTTGATTGCGTTTTTTAATGTATTGGTAATGTGCCCCTGACCAATTACACTTTCAAATGTAGAAGGTCTGTATTTACGGGCAGAAACCACAAAATTTTCCATGCTGCTAAAATACTATTTCCCGCTTTAATGCAAACCCAAACAGGGCGATGTGGGAAACTATTACTATTCAGTTTTTCACCGAATTAACTATGCAAAACCGATGTGGGATATGTCCAATAGATTACCTTAAGCAAATATGCTGTTCAACTGCTGCTCCCTGTAAGCAAAAATTTGCTTCACTTTACGTTCAACAAACAGAATATTGATAAGAGGCTCCAGAATCCATCCTGGGGAAAGGAATTCAATCCGATCTGTCATTTCTGTAATACCATTAATTTCCTTAAACCGGTGTGTATGGTGCCATCTCACATAAGGGCCTTTCACCTGCGTATCTACAAACTGGTGGGGCGGATTCCATTCACAGATTTCTGTTCTCCATGTGAAGGGAATTCCATTGAGCTTAATCCTATAGTTGATTATCGCCCCGGTTTTCATTTGGATGGGTAAAGGACTGGTTATTGTAAAATCTAACTCAGGAGGAGTGAGCAGGTTTAAGTTCTCTGCCTTGCCAAAAAAATCAAATACGTCACTCAGCGGGCGTTTAATAATGGTGGTAGTTTCCAGAATATGTGGTTTCATTTGATACAATACATAAACTAACGCCAATTAGTTTTATCGAATGTAAATTTTGAACGTAAGGGGACAAGTTGGCATGATATAGCTCCTTAAGTAAAGCCTGAACATTTGTAAAGATGTGAATTAACAATAGTTTACCTATTTCCAAGAGGGTAAATTAAGGATAAATTTTAATCATAAGTATCTGTTAATCAATAATAAACAAAGAAAAATGTAAAGTATAGATAAATGAGAGATATTAACAAAAGTAAACACGGTATTTAACATTTGTTTATTATTTAAACATTTGTAAATTCGACCTGAAACAAATGTAAATAATAGTTTGTGTTAAGATATTATAAGTCAATATGATAGATGAACTTAATAAACGTATAATTGAAGTAATGGTGCGGACTGAGCACAGTAAATCCACCTTTGCCAAGGCTTTGGATGTCTCCTTGCCTTTAATCACCCATCTTACCACCGGCAGAAATAAGCCCGGACTGGACATTATTCAGAAAGTATTAACTCATTTTGAGCGGATTAGCCCAGATTGGTTGTTGCTTGGTGTGGGTAATATGTACCGGGAAGAGCCTAAAAGCCCTGATTTCGAACCTATTATAGCTCAACTTAATGCATTGATGACTGAAATAGAATTAGTAAAACAAGGTCAATCAGCTGTTGTGCAATATCATAAGATCTTGCTGGATGAGGTAAAACACCTCTCGGAAATGGATGATTTAATAGAGAATGGCAGCACTAAACTCAGTGTTATTTCCCAAAAACTGGAAGCAATTAAAGAGGAACTTAGATCTCAATGATAACTTTGTATTATATTTTGTATAATATTGATTAATAGTTTTATACAAGGCAATAACATACAAAGATACACACCTTTGTAGCGGCAATTAATTAAGCCGCGCTTATGAGGTTTTTAGAATTCTCAAGTTTGTTTGACGTTATGGCAGCATTCCCAACAGAGGAGAGTTGCGCAAGGTATTTAGAGGTATTAAGGTGGAACGGCAATATTGCCTCACCATTTGAACGGGTAAGTAAAGTTTACACCTGTAAGAACGGTAAATACAAATGTGATGCAACTAACAAATACTTTAACGTTCGGACAGGAACGATATTTCAAGATAGCAAAATGCCGTTGCGTAAGTGGATAATGGCTTTGTATATCTTCACTTCACACAAAAAGGGTATTAGTTCCTATCAACTGGCTCGTGATTTATCAATAACACAGAAAACCGCGTGGTTTGTGTTGCACCGATTGAGGTATGCAATGTCTAAGGGTTCGTTTTGGGATTTACCGTTAAAGGGTACAGTTGAGGCAGATGAATGCTATTTGGGTGGGCGCGAAGAAAACAAGCACGAACATTTGCGCAATAAAGATAAGGACGGATTTAAGGTGGGTAGTAAGCGCAAAGAGGTTGTATTTGGTATGGTAGAGAGAGGTGGCAAAGCAATTATTAAGCATGTGCCCGCTGCAAAGGTTGGTTTTGTGGTACCTGTGATTAAAGCCAACCTAGTTGCAGGTTCTCAATTAATGACAGATGAACACCATTTGTATGCACGTATGGGTGCTGATTATATACATTCAACTGTTGAGCATGGAGCAAAGGAATATGTAAGAGGATTAACGCACACAAATACCATTGAGAACCTTTGGAGCGTGTTAAAGCGCGGTATTTATGGTACATATCATTTTACTAGCGTTAAGCATTTACAGGCTTATTGTGATGAATTTGCTTTTAGGTTTAACAGGCGCAAACTAAGCGAATATGATAAAGTTAATTCGTGCCTGCTTAATACGACAAAAGGAACATTGAAGTACAAAACATTGGTAAGGAAAGGAGGCGCAAATGCTTAATTTTTTTCGATTATGGTGGCGCTTGGTTGTGGTATCTGTAAGAGATAAGGATGTGATTCTTGTAAACGCTGTAGTTTCAACTCCACTTTTGATACTTTCGTTTCTAATTCAGTTATGGTACGATTTTTTTGTTCATTAAAATACACGGTGTAAAGAAGAGCGCAAGAAGCAATAAAAGGGCCTAACCAAAACAGCAATATTGATTTTCGCCTATACCTTTCGAGCGTTTTATATCCTTTCCATCCGCCCATCTCATTAACCTCAT
This sequence comes from Bacteroidota bacterium, assembly GCA_040387195.1. Classification (GTDB taxonomy): domain Bacteria; phylum Bacteroidota; class Bacteroidia; order UKL13-3; family UKL13-3; genus UKL13-3. The sequence goes on along the minus strand of JAZKEF010000011.1, from coordinate 324,246 downwards.
GCCCAAACTTATCTAGGGCATAATACTTTCCGTCATTTAGTTTTAATATGCCCAATGATTGCATTTTATTTACGGCATCTGTTAGCTCTGGCGTATCTATCCATATTTCCCACAATTCATTCCATGTAGGACTATAGCCCGTTTTTGTATCAAATGCTTTTAGTATTCCCTCTATAATTTGGTCAACCGTTTGTTTGTTCATAGTTGCCCAAACATAATAAAAATGATTAAATTTGAATTATGAAAAAGAAAAAGCCCGTTAAGACGTTCGGCAAAAGCCACGATATAAAAGGAGTAAAAATGCCTGACGGTGTATACTCCTTTGACGATGTAATGAAGAAACTATTGCAGGTAAAACCGAATAGTAAATAATATTCATACATTTGGGTTCAAAACCTATGAGTATGAAACAGCAACTAACAGCCACAGGAAATTGCGAACTAAACAAGTTTGAGTTAAACGCTCCGCTAATAGGTGAAATAGATATTTTGCACCGAATTGAGTTTGAAAAAAGCCCAATAAAAGGTAAGTGTAAGATAATAAGCAAGCAAGCATTTTTAGGGGAAAGCAAAGATATTTTGTGCCTTATTAGTATCACGGTAAATGTAAACTACACCACTACTGACAATAGTAGTTTAACAAGAGAAGGTGCGGATAAAATAGTATTATGGGCGTTAGGAGAAACTAGAGCGTTTACCATTGACATTCTCATTAAAGAGGGTTTTGATTTTGCTGATGTCATTCCCTCTGCCCTCGACACTTTCAATACCCACAAAAGCACCATTGTTTATCCTAGTTTTAATTAGAATAGCAAAGTTTTCACACTCTGAGGTATCCCCATCACCGTTTAGAACACACAACAAAGGCCGCATTTCTCTAGTTGTGTTATGTGGCAAACTTTCCATAAACTTTTGTAAATAAGAATTCAAAAATACCCAACAGCACCAATAGTTTAACATTTCTTTATGTAACATTGTACGTTAGTCCCTTATACAATTTTATTTAATGCTCTAGGATTGAAAGGGTCGAGGCCTTCAAAATATGCTATTAATGAAAGAATTTAGCCGACTTGACGTTATGGCAGTGTTCCTGCAAAGGAAAAAACAGCAATCCACCCTTACAACTGTTTTTTTTAATACGTTGGTTTAATCCTAAATTTTCCATGGGTAATGCTAAACGTATCATTCTGGAAAAACGGGCTGAATTGGCCTTCAAAAGTTCCTTCATAATACTCCTGAGTCCATGGCCAATATGAATATTGGGTAATAGTAATAAAGCCTGTCTTACCCCAAATGCTCGGGTACCCCATGCGTCCTTCGAGATCGAGGATTGCAGATGCATCATTTTCAAATGAATAGGTACCGGGCTGCTTGGCTTTTATTGAAAGCGATACCAATGTGCGGCCGCTCCGGTTTATATTAATTAAAAGTTTATTATCGATTTTAATAGCACTGGGCTTATTTCCGTTACTTTTATCAATTGTAATCCGTTCATTGTTAAAGCCTCCTCCTGTAATCGTAAACATCACATACTCATTCGTATCTATAGTGGCCGAGTCCCCGTCTTTTTTACAACTATACAAAAGAAGGATAGTTGATATCGTAAAGAAGTAAAAGGCTTTCATAGATCAATAATAAAGAAAAACATTGGCGGAACGACTGAAGATGGTACAAAAAAAGCCTCCCAACCAAGATTGAGAGGCTTATATAAACTGAATTTATGGTTAAATCTTAGTGGCTTGCAAACTGTGATGAAACCACCAGGTCTTTGCTGCCTGCCGTATATTTATAGAACCCTTCGCCCGATTTGGCACCCATATTACCTGCGGTTACCATGTTTACCAATAATGGACATGGAGCATATTTAGGGTTTCCGAATCCGTCATGCAATACATTTAAAATGGCCAAGCAAACGTCCAAACCGATAAAGTCGGCCAGTTGCAACGGTCCCATCGGATGCGCCATACCCAGTTTCATAACGGTATCAATCGATTCAACTGTTCCCACGCCTTCATGCAGGGTCCAAATAGCCTCGTTAATCATCGGCATCAGGATACGGTTGGCAATAAAACCCGGGTAATCATTGGCTTCGGCCGGAATTTTACCAATAGCTTTTGATAACGTTACAATCGTATCGGTTACTTCTTTGGAAGTTTTGTAACCATTAATTACCTCAACCAGTTTCATTACAGGAACCGGATTCATAAAGTGCATTCCGATTACCTTATCGGCACGTTTGGTTACTGAGCCTATTTTGGTGATGGAAATGGAGGAGGTGTTTGACGCTAAAATACAGTGTGCCGGAGCAATTTCGTCCAGTTGTTTGAAGATATCGAGTTTAATGGTAATGTTTTCGGTAGCTGCCTCCACTACTAAATCGGCATTTGCTGCACCTTCTTTGAGCGTTGTAAAGGTCGCAATGTTTTTTAATGTAGTGGTCTTTTGCTCCTCTGTTAAACTTCCTTTGGCAACCTGACGGTCTAAATTTTTACCAATGGTGGCAATGGCTTTTTCCAAAGCAGCAGCATTTACGTCAACCAATGATACGTTGTATCCATACTGTGCAAATACGTGGGCGATTCCGTTGCCCATTGTTCCTGATCCGATAACGGTGATATTCTTCATGTTCTGTTCGTTGATATTTTTTAGTGCGGCAAATGTATAAAAGACTGGCACTTTGCAAAGCAGGTTTACTACTTGTTGATAAAAAAGCCTGGGCGTGGTTACATTTGTGGGATTAATGAACACCGGCCTTCTCATACTGAAAACACGTTTGGTTTTTAGCCTTATCGCTATATGCCTGATGTTTGTTTTTGGGTGTTCCAAAGATGCGGAGATTACAGAACGGAATGTTATTGTTATAGGCAGAAACCCCACTCCTGAAGTAGTAGTAGTAGCCGACCCAAAACCTTTACTAATACTGCAGCTCAACCATATTGCGGGCAACCAGCCTCTGGAGTTTGATACGTATTATACCAATCAATGGGGTGAGCAGTTTACGGTGGATGTGTTCCGGTATTACCTGAGTAACCTGGTACTTATTTATGATTCAGCTACACGGATGCCTTTACCCGAAACCTACTTTTTGGTAGATCAGGGGAAAACAACAAGCCGCACCATCCGGCTGCCTCACATACCTGAAGGTAAATTAACCGGCATTGAACTCTTGATTGGAGTGGATGCCGCCCGCAACTATTCAGGTGCTCAAATGGGAGCATTGGATCCTGTTTTGGGAATGTTCTGGACCTGGAACTCCGGGTATATTATGGCAAAAATAGAAGGGAGTTATAAAAAAGGTAACAATCCCAATGCTATTTATATGTGGCATTGCGGGGGATATGACCTTCCATATTCGGGCATCCGAACCGTAAAATTATCTTTCCCGCAAACGGTTGTTGATACGCTTCAACGGACTATCATTGATATCAATGCTGATGTGATGGAGTGGTTCAACAGTCCCAACAAGGCACGGATTGACAGTATTCCCGTATTCAATGACCCTTCAGCTTTCAGTTCTATGGTTGCCGATAATTATGCGGATATGCTTACCGTGAAGGCGATAACTAAAACACCTTTTTAAGGACGGTACATTTTTAACACAGTGTTTGCAAGGATGGCGAATGTTATTGATCCAAATTTTTCACTATTACCGGTTATCGCTTTTAATGAACTTTTGAGTAATTGAGGTGTCGCGCAACTCGGCAGTGATGATGTATTGACCGGGCACCAAATATGATATATCCACGGGTACACTTTCTACGCTATTGTTAACCGGTAAACTTTTGATGATTGCTCCCTGCAATGAATAAACCCGAATGTTTTTTATAAATATTTTCTCCTTAAACTGAAGAAAGAGATGGTCGTTTGCCGGGTTGGGAATCACCGCAAAGGATTGTTGTTTATTGATTGCAGGTATTTCTTTCATTCCCACTGCGCTTGCGTCACGCATCCCAAAAGTATATTCGCCATTCTTTAAATCATTTACCCAAAAGCGTCCGGTCTTATCTGTTTTGCTGGCACCAGGCTGAAAGGTATTGTCGGTATGAATCTGCCAATCTTCGCCCGGAAACGCTCGGTACAACAGGACAAGACTGTCTTCCGATTTATTAATCAACTCATTGTCGAGGTAATTGCCCGATGTGCCGTCATAATTTAAATACCCCCACGTTTTAAAGCCATCTTTATAATACCCGCTGATTGTCCAGTATCTTTCGCCTGAGATCCGGATTCCTTTAACCTTCAAATTATAATCCAGCGGGCCTACCCAATGATGGGTAACATACATTCGATTTATATTTGCAGCACCTCCCGTTCCCATCGATTGTGCATTCAATCCCATCAATACATTCGGTAACGTTACAGGTCCTGTTGTCTGAATAGTGACTTCTTCAAAATGATTTGCCAGGTATATACTTTTGTCTTCGTTGATTGACCAGCCGACAATACTTTCCCCCAATGAGAGGGTTTGTTCCCAAACAGCCCTTCCATTGATGAGTTCCAATGTAACATAGAGGGGAGTGCTGCTGTTTAACCGGTACAGGTAAAGGCTTACAGGTAAAATTGTAGAAACGTCCGTGTGTTTACGTTGAAGCTCTGAAAACTCCAGTCGGTAATGATTGTCTGTATTAACCTTTGATGTTTCGTATCTAGAGAGCACAATATCTGTATGGCCGGGACTGTAAATCCATTTCTGAAAGAAGTGGGAAAGATTAAGGGTAGTGAACCGTTGAAATTCTTTTTTCATGTCTTCACTGCTCACATCTGCAAAATGATAGGTGTTGAGGTAATTTTTACAGGCCTCAAAAAATGCCGAATCGCCCATCAGGGTGCGCAGGGTGTGAACCATTAGTGCACCCTTTTTGTATACATGTGTTCCGTAAGTAATGTTTTGTGGAATGCCCGATACGGGATACCAACCGCCATCTGTTTTAGGGGCATTCATCAATACTTCTTTCGACTTGTCTTTAATATCCTCAATGTATGATTGTTTTCCATATACACATTCTAAAAACAAGGCTTCGTTAAAACTTGCCCAACCTTCATTGAGCCACATATCTTCGGCTGTGCGGCAGGTAGCAAGATCACCCCACCACATATGAGAAAGTTCGTGTGCAAACAGGGTTTCATAATTGGTATTACCGTTAATGGCATAATTGGGATACGCAATATTGGTAGCATGTTCCATAGCACCCGAGTTAAAAGGTACACCAACATAACCGATCCGATCGAACGGATACGGACCGTATTTGCTTTCAAAACAGGTTAGTGCATTATTGAGTTTCGCAAAGGAAAGCCTTGCCTTGGCGGTATCAGCTGCAACCACAGCAAGCCAAACAGGATAGGTGCGGTTGATGCCTTGAAAATCGTATTTGATGAACTCATATTTACCAACTGCAACAGAGGCAAGGTAGGTTGGGATAGGTTGGTTCAGTTCCCAATTCCAGGTAGTACTTCCATCGCCATTATTCGTTTCGGGTAAGATCAACCCATTGCATATGGCCTTAAAAGTAGCATCGGTGGTAACATGAAAAGTATAGGTTGCGCGGTCGGTAAAGTTATCGATACATGGAAACCAGCAACGCCCGAAATTGTGTGGAACGGATTTAAAAGCAACGCCCATGTTGTAGGCATAATCTCCACTGAAATAAAAACCACCCCATTGCGGATCACTCACCGGTTGGCCATTATAGGTAATTGCGACATTGATTAAGGAGTCGGCATTCGGACTGTTTTTTTTGTTGATGACCACATACAATTCGGAATCATTTTTTGAAAACGATGCGGTTGCATTATTTACTTTCACATCTGTAACATTCAACTTAAGCAGGTCGAGTTTGATGGTGGTAAGACTGTCAACATGTGTGGGGTCAATCGTTAAAATAGCAGTTCCCGAAATGGTTTTGGAGGCAAGGTTGCGGATGGAAAGTGATAGATCATAATGTACAATCCTGATAGAATCGGAACGGGTAGGAGCCGGCCGCATATAAACAACCCGCTGGTTGCGACTCCATTCTTGTCCGGTGAGTATCACATAATAAATGCCCGATGGTTTGTTTATTAATGAATAGCTCATGTTGTTCAGCCCTTTGGTAAGCGTGAGTGATTCTTCAATCATTTTCTCACCAAGGGAGTTCACAAATTGGAACGTGATGGGTTGTACTGTTTTGCTTTCAACAGATACAGTAAGTTTATCTGAAAAGGGATTGGGGTAACAACTTACGGCAGGAGTATCGGTTGCGAATTGAGCATTGCTTATTACAGCAACTAAAAACAGCGCAGAGAACAAGAGCATTTTTTTCATACAACAAAATAAACGGAAAAACTGAAATTACCTTATAGCTACCCGTTTGTCTTAATTTTTTCTTAATAATTAAGATCAATCAATAGTTCACAAGCTATCGGTATAAAATAGTACCCAAACAGAGTTTAATATTTATATTTTTGATTGAAAGCCAGTATGTGAAATGCGACATTGGGTTTTAGGCTAGTTAGTCTGAAACTGATTTTTCCGCTTGTCCATGAAATATACTTATAAGATTTACACTATTCAAACTTAAAACCAAATATGAAGCAACTACTCCTCACGTTTTCATGCGTCATTCTGTTATTGTGCCAGAATCTTTATGCACAAAGTATTTCAAATTATGCTTACACAACCGGCAGTGATGCCTCACTGGCGAGGACGGATGGAAGTTTAATTGACGATATCAATATGTCGGTCGGCACAACCATTCTGTTGTTTGGGAGTCAGGCCAACACACAATCAACCCTTCAGAATATCGGTTTCGATTTTTTTGTGAATGGAACACGTCAAACCACTTTTAATGTCACAACAAACGGCTGGGTGGGAATCGGAACAACAGCAATTCCAAGCAATACATGGTTGGGAACAACCGGCATCAGGCTGGCACCATTTTTAGGCTCAACCACAACTTCTATGGCTCCTTCGGCTATCGGCAGGGTTCATTATAAAGTATTTGGTACCGCTCCGTCACGTGTGTGTGTGATTGAGTTCTTGCGGATGTCAATCAATTCATCAGTATTGGATGATACCACAACGTTTCAGGTGAGGATGTATGAGAGCAATGGTGAGATTGAATTTGTATATGGACGAATGGCTGTTACGGCAGGTGCACCATTAAGTTTTAATGTTGGGATGCAGTTTTCACCAACCGTATTTCAGAGCGTGAATGTAACAAGTCATACCTCATCCACCAGCATTTCAACCTTCAATACATTCAGTTCAAATGGATACATCACCAGCATGAACAGTTTTGCAAATGGCATCAGGCGTTATTATCGCTGGATTCCTAATCCGCCAAACGATCCAACCAATTTTATGGTTTCAGCGGTAACCAAAAATACCATGTCACTTTCGTGGACAGATGCTTCCAATGAAATAGGATACGTGTTGTACCGGTCGACAGACGGATTAACGTATACCTTTGTATCTACATTTGCTGCCAACGCAATTTTTACTACTCAGGTCAATTTAACTCCAAGTACAACGTATTACTGGCGTTTGTATCCGATCAGGGAAAGCATTGGAACATCACAGGATGCGGTGCAAACTACACTTGCAGGAGGGATCATTACTTCCATTACATCCGGTGTTTGGAATTCATCGGCTACCTGGGATGGCGGATTGATACCAACCTTATCGGATAGTGTCGAAATTGCAACCGGGCATACCGTTACGCTTGCAACTGGAGCACAGGCTGGAGCAGTAGAGGTTTCGGGAACATTATTGTATCCGGTATCGACCTCGGCACAATTAACGGTGAATGGGAATGTTCAGGTCAATGCTTCCGGAAATTTCAATGCCGGAACGGGTTTTCTCACCAATCATACCTTAAACATTGGCAATGCTGCCACGAATAACGTTTCCGCAAATTTAATTGTGAACGGACAGTTTGATATGGCTACAAATGCAAATGTTGCTATAACTTTCGGAGGCTTGCTTGATGCTGTTGTTTCCGGTTCGGGAAGTGTGTGCGACTTTGCCAATCTATCTGTAAACAAAGGTACCACCAATGTACCTATGTTGGATATCGTGCGTCCCATTACGATGCTCGCAGCAACAACCACTTCAAGGTTAACGCTGAATGCAGGTACTTTCAGGTTATCGAGTGCATCAACTATTACTCCGTATCCGGGCTCTACTGGTTTTACCATTTGTAATCTCAATGCTAAATTATGGGTGAACCATGCATCGGCACAAATTTTAACAACAAGCGCATCGGGTGGAACATTCTATCAGTTTATAGGTGAGATCCGGATGGATGCGGGTATACTTTCCATTGGTACCGGAGCTTTTTCCGGATTCAGCAATACCACATCAATCGTAAGGCTAAATGGAGGAACGCTGAATATCGGAGGAAGTTTTCAATTGACTGCAGCAGCAACATCTTCTTTAATTATGAATGGCGGAAACCTGGTTCTGGATCCGCAGGGACTGGCCAGTCTGGCTTCGGGAACAATGATCTTCAATATACCTTCTGCTTCTACGCTTGAGTGGAATTCGGGAAATATTACCATTGTGGATCCCCATTCAACATCAGGAGGAACAGCTGTATTTATAGCAGCAGGGGGGATCAAAAGTTTTAACGGAGGAAAGCTGATCCTTGGAGGGGCTTCGTCTTCCATCAGTGGAGGCGGCAATACTTCAGGCTTTGGTCTTAATATTACCGTTCCCATTCACAATATCGAATTAAATAATAATATTACCGGCTCCAACACCAGAATGGTAAGGTTGCTGGCCGATTTAACAGTTACCAATTTACTCGACCTGAAGGCTGCCAGTTATTTGTTTTTAGGTTCGGGTAATGTTGAGCGCACCCTTTATTTGCAAGGAAATATTGTAAACAACGGTGTGCTTTCGGGAACGGAACCTGCGGGAACCCAGATATTGGGGAGCACAGCCTTTACCGGAGTATCGGGTATCCAAACCTTTTCGGGGGCAGGCTCAACAACCAATTGCAATACACTGGTGGTGAATAATCCAACAGGAGGTGTTCAATTTACCAATACCAGCACTATGGCATTCTGGAAAACAAATCTTTTGAGCGGAACAATGAACCCCGGCAGTAACTTAGCTATCGGACTGAGCGGAAGAAATCCTGTTGTGCAAATAGGAGGAGTGGATGAAACACTGGCAGCAGGCTCATTTACTTCTGTACCTACCTATGTTGGTGTACCCAGCTTTATTTATGGTCCAACATCAAGTGCCTGCAGCATCGGAGCCTTTAATGAGGTAGCAGCTGGTACCGGAACGTTTATAAGTTTAACCATTAATGATGCGCAGGGATTAACATCTGCTCGTAATTTAAACCTTACCAACCTTACTTTAAATGGCGGAAATTTTGTAATGGGAAGCAACGCGCTCACCATAGGAACAAGTTCAACCAATGCCGGAACACTGGTAAGAAACTTTGGAATGATTAGCATCAGTGGAGTGTTTACGCGATGGTATGCAACGGGATCAACACCATCGGGAACAGACTCCAATGGTTTTCCTATTTTAAACAGCATCAATGACCGCAGGGTTTTGATAAGTTCATCGGGACCATTAACTGCGGGAGGTTTTATCAGTGTTCAGCACAACAATGTAAGTGGTAATACAGATTTAATTCCGGGCTTTACCGATGGTGGTCTGGCAATAGATATCCGCACTAACAGCAATTGGATTTTTAATACCTCGGGCATCAATTTAGGAGCAAACATCTTGAGTGTAAAATTAAGTGCACAAGGTATTGGTGCCGTTGCAAGTGCGGCAGACCTGCGTATGATAAGAGCGGCAGATGGCACAAACGGTACATCCGTAAATGGAAGTGGAACATCCGTATTACCACAGGTGAATAGAGATTTTAGCGCGGGTCAGTTATCATTGGGGCAACTAAATGATACTTTTTATGTCGGAACGAATGTAACGATCAATCCTCTTTCGCCTGTGATTATTGCTGTTACCGATGGTAGTTGGGGTGATTCCACAACCTGGAGCAATTATGATATGCCCAATGCCAGCAACTCTGTTTTTATTCCTTCAGGTTATACCATCAATATCCCTACAGGCACAGCATTTAGCTGTAATGATTTAACTGTATCGGCCGGAGCAACATTGCAGGTAAACAATAATACATTAAACGTTGCAGGTACATTGTTTTTAAACGGAACAGCAGCAGTAGGAGGTGGTACACTTTCTGTTACAGGAGTAGCAGCAAGCGGAATAATCATAGCGGCCACTACCGGTGTCATGAACGTATCATCAGGTACTGTAAATTTGGGAGCTTCAGGAGGTTCGAACCGCACCTTGAATAATCTGGGTGTCGTAAATATTAGCGGAGGAACAGTGAATGTAAACGGCAACATGATTGTTGCTGCAGGATCACAATTTGTACAATCGGGGGGATTCCTCAATATCGATGGTAATTCAGGTACAGCAGCAAGTAGTGTGGCATCCGGAACACATTTGCTTTCCATCAATACCAACAATGTAAACTGCAGTGGTGGAATGATTACCATCATTGACCCTCCTCACAGTTCTTATAGTACCAACTCCACCATGTCGATACGGATTACGGCTTCGGCTTCCCTGAGTTGTTTTACCGGAGGTCACACCATCCGACTTGGAGACGGCATCAGCACCCAGGCAGGTAATACCAATGGTTTTGTAATTGACAATAAACGTTCGGGAGTAGTTCCCTTGCGCCATATAGAGGTAAACGGAGGAAGTACAACGGGCCGATGGGCTTCGCCATCCTTTAATTCGGGAAGTTTCGGTTTGTTCTTTACCGGGAACCTTACCATCACAAGCGGCTCGGAACTCAGGCATAATGTGAGCAGCCAGCTTGCAATCGGAGGTAATATCATTAATAATGGAACAATGACCTCAGCATGGCCGCTTACGCTTGGTGGAAACGGATACAACATTATTAATAACCAGGATATAAGTGGTTCGGGAGTTTTTAGAAACAATACAGGAACATCAACCGGATCTTTTACATCAGTAACATTAAATAACGGAACGGGTGTAACATTAAGCACCACCGGACAAACATTTACGTTTACAGGAATACTTTCGCTGGGAACAGTAAATATTACCACCAACAGCAACTCGCTGGTGATTGCAACAGCCGGATCAGTGACACGTACTACCGGATATATTATCGGTAAAATTGGAATGGGAATAGGTACCGGCAATTCCATTACCAAAACGTTTCACCTGGGTTCGGCCACAGATTATTTACCGGTAGTGATTACCTTCCCAAGTGTTACCACAGAAGGTGTTTTTACCGCTCAACTAAACAGTGGTGATGTTCCTGCTATTGCTACATCATGTTTCAACAGCGCCAAAACGATTAACAGAAACTGGCAGTTTTTGTCAACAGTTGCTCCGGGTTTGTTTAACGCTACGGTAAATTACCTGGCATCCGACACTGATGCAGCGGTTAACTATTCAAACATGCGTGCCCAGGTTTATAATGGTACGGCATGGAGTGGAAATTATGCAGCGAATGCAGGGGTGAGTTCCGCAACAATGAGTGGTATTTCTACAGCCGGAGATCTTCAGATAGGAGAGTTTCAACCGGTTCCTTTGAGTGTGTCTATTACTTCGGCAGATACAAGTAATTGTGCCGGTAACCCTGGAGTATTTACAGCAACTGCAACCAACGGAGGTGCAACTCCGGTGTATCAATGGAAGAAAAACGGAATCAACGTTGGAACCAACAGCAATACCTACTCCGTTGCCTCATTACTGGGAGGAGACCTTATTACCTGTGAGGTGACATCAAGTATCCTTTGCGCATTGCCAACACTGGCTACTTCCAATACCATCACCATCAAATTTCAAACAGTTAAGGGAACAGTATCATCTGCCGGATCACCAATTTGCGCTGGTACTTCAGGACCCACACTTAGTTTAACCGGAAATACAGGAAGTGTGTTACGGTGGGAAAAAGCAATTGCACCATATACTTCATGGACAACCATCGCCAACAATACATCGGATCAATCCACGGGTGTATTAACGGTATCGACAGCTTTCAGAGCAGTGGTTCAAAATTCATCGTGTTCTATTCTCAAGACCGATTCAGTTATTGTTACTGTTGTTCCATTGGTTGTAAAAGGTGCTGTGAACGGAGGAACAAATATTTGTGCAGGGTCAAATTCAGGAGTGCTCACCTTAACCGGACAAACAGGTTCGGTTATCAGATGGGAGAGAGCCAATGCACCCTATACCTCATGGGTTACCATTTCGAATATTGCTACAACCTATACGGCAACTGCTGTTTCTCAAAACACAGCCTTCCGTGCAGTGGTTCAAAGTGGAAGTTGTGGAATTGCCAACTCCGATTCAACAGTTGTTACCATTACGCCATTGGTTGTTAAAGGTGCTGTTACAGGTGGTACAACTATATGCTCCGGAACAGTTTCTGGACCGCTTACCCTGGCCGGGCACACCGGAACAATTCTCAGATGGGAGCGCGCCAATGCACCCTATACTTCATGGACAACCATTGCAAACACAATTACAACGTATACATCTCCAACATTAACCCAAAACACGGCCTTCCGTGCAGTAGTGCAAAGTGGCGCCTGCGGGGTTGCCAATTCCGATTCAACCATTGTTACGGTTACCCCACTTGTAGTTAAAGGATCTGTTACCGGAGGTGCAACCGTATGTTCAGGGTCTACATCAGGCTTGCTTACATTGGGGGGACAAACAGGTTCGGTTGTTCGTTGGGAGCGTGCCAATGCACCTTATACGTCATGGACTACCATCGTTAATACCGCCACAACGTATACATCAACAGCATTAACCCAAAACACAGCCTTCCGCGCAGTGGTGCAGAGTGGTGCGTGCGGAGTTGCCAATTCCGATTCAACAATCGTAACGGTTACACCGCTGGTAGTGAAGGGTGCTGTTAGCGGAGGAAGTACCATTTGTAACGGAGCTACTTCTACATTGCTTACCCTTAGTGGTCAAACAGGTGCTGTTATTCGCTGGGAAAAAGCGGTTTCACCATTTACCTCGTGGACAACCATAGCCAATACCGCTACAACTTATACATCAACAACCTTAACGCAAACCACAGCCTTCCGTTCGGTAGTACAAAGCGGTGCGTGCGGAGTTGCCAATTCCGATTCAACAGTTGTTACGGTTACCCCACTTCCATTTGGGGGTAGTGTGAGCGGAGGATCAGCCATTTGTTTGGGTGCCACTTCGGGAACATTAACCCTGGCCGGACAGGTAGGCACCGTAATCCGTTGGGAAAGTGCCGTTGCGCCATATACTTCCTGGACTACCATTGCAAATACAAATACCAATTATGTTTCAGGACCGTTGATGCAAAACACCGCATTCAGAGCAGTGGTGCAAACAGGTATTTGTACAACTGCCAATTCCGACTCAACCATTGTGAGCATTACGCAACTAGTGGTAAACGGTTCAATGTTAGGAGGATCTAATATCTGTGCGGGAGCAACTTCAGGAACGTTAAGTCTTATTGGACAAACAGGATCGATTGTGCGTTGGGAAAGTTCGCCTGTTCCGTTTATGTCATGGACTGCCATTGCCAATACAAATACCAGTTATACATCAGGACCGCTTACCCAAACCATGGCCTTCCGCGCTGTGGTGCAAATAGGGACATGTGGTATTGCCAACTCTGATTCAACCGTGGTAACAGTTACACCTAATGTAGTGAAAGGTGCCGTAAGCGGTGGTTCAACCATCTGCCCGGGCTCTTCATCTGGAGTATTAACACTGAGTGGTCAAACTGGTTCATTGTTGCGTTGGGAAATTGCCACCGCTCCATTTACCAGCTGGACTGCCATCTCCAATACTAATACAACATACACCTCAGGGGCATTAACCCAAACAACAGCCTTCAGGGCAGTGGTGCAAAGCGGAAGTTGTGGTATTGCCAATTCCGACTCCACCATTGTAACCGTTACACCTTTTGTGGTAAAAGGATTGGTGAGCGGAGGAAGCACCATTTGTTATAATACTCCTTCGGCCTTATTAAGCTTAAGCGGACAAACAGGTACGGTTATCCGTTGGGAAAAATCAGTTGCTCCTTTCAGCTCCTGGACAACCATTGTGAATACCAACACAAGCTATACTTCGGGTTCATTGACACAAACCACGGCCTTCCGTGCGGTGGTTCAAAGTGGTGCGTGTGGTATTGCCAATTCCGATTCGGCCATAGTTACTGTAACACCACTTGTAACAGGTGGAGCGGTGAATGGTGGTTCTTCCATTTGTTCCGGAACAACTTCAGGAACATTAACACTAAGTGGCAATAACGGTTCTGTGATTCGCTGGGAAAGTGCGGTTGCTCCTTATACATCATGGACAACCATCAACAATACCAATCCAACTTATATTTCCGGTACACTAACACAATCAACAGCTTTCCGTGCAGTAGTGCAATTGGGAACCTGTGGTACGGCAATATCCGATTCAACGGTTGTTGCTATTATTCCGATTGCAACAGGAGGTTCGGTATCAGGCGGGTCAACCATTTGTACAGGCTCATCTTCTGCATTGCTTTCGCTTGCAGGTAATACAGGTTCGGTGGTACGCTGGGAAAAGGCAGTGTCTCCGTTTACATCATGGACAGGCATAACACACACCGGCACTAATTATACTGCACCCGCTTTAATGCAAACAACTGCATTCCGTGCAATTGTGCAGCAAGGAACCGGTTGTACCGAGGTAAATTCAGCATCAACTATGGTAACCATTAATGTGCCGGCAACAAAAGGAGCAGTAAACGGAACATCTAATATTTGTACCGGACTAACCGCTGCCTTAACCCTCAGCAATCACGTTGGAACAATTGTTCGCTGGGAGAGTGCTGTAGCACCTTATACCTCATGGACCAATATCAGTAATACAACAACAGGTTATACCACTCCGGTGCTTACGGCATCAACTGCATACCGTGCAGTTATCGCAAGCGGGGTATGTCCTAATGTAAACAGTGATTCGTTCATCGTAATGGTTGCTCCGGTAAGCATTGGAGGAACAATCTCCGGTGCGTCTCCGATTTGTTCCGGTTCGAGTAGCGGACCATTAACGGTAATTGGCCAAACAGGGAAAGTTATCAGATGGGAGAGTGCTGTTTCACCATTCACATCCTGGACAACCATAGCTGACACCAACAATAGCTACTCATCCGGATCATTAACCATCACCACAGCTTTCAGGGCAATCATACAAAGTGGTACCTGTAGCAGTATCCATTCGGATTCGGCAATGGTGAATGTAACAAGCGGAACAGTGGGAGGTACCATCACAGGTGCAGCCCCTATATGTATGGGTGCCACAGCTGCAGGCTTAACCATAACAAGTCTTGCAGGAACGGTAGATCGCTGGGAAAGCTCAGTGGCTCCGTTTACTTCATGGACTACCATCAGCAATACAACAACTTCATACAGTCCGGGAGCAATCACCCAAACTACA
>JAZKEF010000011.1:276282-308765 GCA_040387195.1 Bacteroidota bacterium | reverse complement strand
AACTACACAATTCAGGGCAATAGTTTCGAGCGGCACCTGTGCTTCCGGATCATTAACTCCGGTAACCATTGCGGTATCTCCAACTACCGTAAAAGGTGCCGTAACAGGTGGTACATCCATCTGTTCAGGTTCTGTAAGCAACAACTTGTTGTTGGCCGGACAAATAGGTGCGGTGGTAAGATGGGAGAAAGCATTAGCTCCATTTACAACATGGACAACCATTGCCAATACCAACACTAACTACACTTCACCGGCACTCACGCAAACAACCGCTTTCAGGGCAGTTGTGCAAAGCGGAGCATGTTTGATGGCCAATAGCGACTCAACCGTTGTAACGGTAAGTCCTCTTACTGTTGCAGGAACCGTAAACGGAACATCTCCTGTTTGTGTGGGAACAGCGGCAGCTTTAACATTAGCAGCGCACACCGGTTCGGTGCAAAGATGGGAAAGTGCTGTTGCTCCATTTACATCATGGACGACCATTACCAATACCAATACGGTTTATAATTCTTCGGCTCTGGCGCAAACAACTGCATTCAGAGCCATTGTTCAAAGTGGAACCTGCAACGCTGCAAACACTGACTCGATTGTAATTACAGCAACTCCATTGGTTGTAAAAGGAGCCGTGAGTGGTGGTGCAACTGTTTGTTCGGGTTCAACATCGGGCTTGCTTACATTAAACGGCCAAACAGGAACAGTTGTACGTTGGGAAAGTGCGGTTGCTCCGTATACTTCATGGACAACCATAGCCAATACCAATGCTACTTATACTTCGGTTGCACTTACACAGCATACCGCATTCCGTGCAGTAGTGCAAAGTGGTAGTTGCGGAACGGCCAATTCCGATTCAACCATTGTAACGGTTACACCATTGGTAGTTAAAGGTGCCGTAACTGGAGGTACCACCATTTGTGCAGGTTCAACATCGGGCACGCTTACCTTAAGCGGACAAACAGGTTCTATCCTTCGCTGGGAAAGTGCCCCGGCTCCATTCGTAAGCTGGACACCTGTTACCAATACCAACACCATTTATACATCCAATGCTCTTACCCAAACCACAGCTTTCCGTGCAGTGGTGCAAAGCGGAAATTGCGGTATAGCCAATTCCGATTCAACTGTTGTAACCGTAACACCACTGGTTGTAAAAGGATCAGTATCGGGTAATACACCGGTTTGTATCAATACCTCCTCAGGTTTAACGCTTACCGGGCACACAGGTTCGGTGGTACGGTGGGAAAGTTCCGTTTCGCCTTATACCTCATGGACAACCATCGCAAACACAAACGCTGCACTCACATCAAGCAATCTGGCCCAAAACACAGCCTTCCGTGCAGTGGTTCAAAGTGGCAGTTGCGGAATAGTGAATACGGATTCGTTTATTGTGAATATTATTTCGAATGGCAAATGGTTGGGAGGAATAAGCAATGCCTGGAATACAGCAGGCAACTGGTGTGGTGGAGTGCCGGTTTCGACCTCAGATGTTCTGATTACAGCTGGAACGCCAAACAGTCCGCTTATCAATACCCAAACTACAGTTAACAATATCCAGATAGGTGCAGGAGCAGCTTTAGGGTTTACCGGAATCAATGGCAGCATTGATATCCGCGGAACCATCACTGAGTCGGGAACCTTTACCAAAACAGGCGGAAAAGTAATTTTCGGTGGTACAGTTGACCAAACTATTCCGGGAGGCGTATATGGTAAACTGGAGATAGCAGGAGGGTCATTCAAAACACTGGCCGGTAACACAACCATCATCGACTCGCTTATGTTCCAGAACGGAAAATTATTATTGGTTGCAAATAACCTAACCATTAGCAATTCGGGTGTTATTGCAGGAGGTTCTGCTACTTCTTATGTAGTAACCAATGGTGCTGGCAAACTTACTCAATCCAATATGGGTACCGGTGGTCGGAGCGGAAATATCTTATTCCCTGTTGGTGCAGGCGTAGCATCTTATTCTCCAGTAACAATTCAGAATAACGGAACAGTTGATAATTTCAGCGTACGCGTGATTACAGGAGCATATCCGACTTATACGGGTGAAACGCCTTCTGGAACTGCTTATGCAAGCGGAGTGGTAAATAAAACATGGTTTATCAGTGAGTCTGTTGCCGGTGGATCAAGCGCCAATATCACTTTTGGCTGGGCAGGTGCTGATGAGAACACAATTAACCGCACCAGCATGACAGTTGCCCGTTACAATGCACCATGGGCTTCCATCAGAGGTCTTGGAGCAGCAGCAGGAGTGAACCCTTACGACTTTACCGTAAACGGAGTATCCACCCTCGGAATCTTCGGACTGGGTGATATAAGCTCTCCATTGCCGGTAACAATGGTATCATTTGAAGCCACCCGAAACCGCAATGATGTATTGCTTAACTGGGCAACAGCACAGGAAACAGACAACAGCCATTTTGAAATAGAACGTTCTTATACGGGTAAAAACTTTGAAAGCATAGGGAAGGTTACCGGTAATGGAACAAGCAATACCCTGCACCAATACCAATATGAGGACAAGGATGGCATGTTGTTGCAAACCAAAGCGTATTACCGTCTGAAACAGGTTGATTTCGATGGAAAAACCACATACACAAAAACGGTAACAGTATCCAATCAACAGAAAGCGGCAAAACAAACCTTGCAGGTTCAGCCTAATCCGTTCGACCAGGCCTTCAGCATCACCTTTAGTTCAGCAAGCGAACACCCCATAACCATTGAGTTGGTTGATGGTTTGGGACGTATTATCCATTCGCAACATGTTGATGCAATAATCGGTGATCAATCGGTTGAGTTTAATGAATCGGGTTTAAAAGCCGGCATCTATTCCGTTCGGTTGTTACAGCAAGATGAAGAAGTGAAAACCATCAGGGTGTTGAAGCAATAACACAACCCGTTTTTATATTAAAAAAGGAGGCTTTATGGCCTCCTTTTTTGTGTATTCGGGGATTCGATAAAAAGACATATTTTCGAATTGAATCATACTCTTGCCGTTTATGAATGTAAACAATCTAACCAAACAATGAAGTTCAAATTTATAAATGTAAGTGGAATGTCGCTCACACCAAAAGGTATAACTAAATCAATCTTCTTGATTGTGGTATTATCGGTATTTTCAGGAGGTTATAGCATTAATACATGTGTTTTTTGGATGGCATTCACGATTGCAGATTATCTTATTGGAAAAGCTTTTATAAGCATGCAAAAGTTAACTCCTGACTTTTTAGATCGATATCAAATACCCGGTATAACCATTACCCATGATTACCTGGCGAAAATGATCTTCACCTTGATTATGCTTTCTAAACCAACAAACACCTTCCTGTTTAGCTCTTACATCTTCTGGGCTTCCTACCTGATAGTTGATCAATTTGGGAGGAGAATTGCAAAAGAGCGTTGGACTAAAGAAATTGGTTCTTCAGTGACACATGACTGACATCAATCTTTCTGGTAAAAACCGGGGGTATTACCATTAACGATAAGGCTATTTTTTGTAATGTGAAGTTCTAACCAAACAGCTTCAATCACACTCTTTTCATTATCCACAAGCATCTATTTTTTTGTGGGTATTTTCTGCTAAAAAATGGTGCATTCCTTACACTTATAAAGTATCTTGCAACGCTTGTTAAATATGAGGTTGAAGCGGATTAAGGATTGCTTTACACTATCCCGTTTTAACCAACAGTAAACTAGCGTTTTATAAGATAATTACAACATAACTCATAATGGCAGAAGACAGAATTATTACCATCAACATTGAAGATGAAATGAAAACGGCCTATATCGATTATTCGATGTCGGTTATTGTTTCGCGTGCGCTACCTGATGTTCGTGACGGTTTAAAGCCCGTTCACAGGCGTGTTTTGTATGGAATGACAGAGTTGGGATTAGCTTCCAACCGTCCGTATAAAAAATCGGCTCGTATCGTAGGAGAGGTTTTAGGAAAGTTTCACCCGCATGGTGATAGTTCGGTTTACGATGCAATGGTGCGTATGGCTCAGGACTGGAGCATGCGTTACACATTGGTTGACGGACAAGGAAACTTCGGTTCGGTTGATGGAGATCCACCGGCAGCAATGCGTTACACGGAAGCCCGTTTGCGTAAAATTGCTGAAGAGTTACTGACAGATATTGATAAAAACACTGTTGATTTTCGTCCCAACTTTGACGATTCATTACAGGAACCAACAGTATTGCCGGCTAAATACCCGAATTTGCTGGTAAACGGAGCATCAGGTATTGCTGTAGGTATGGCTACCAATATGGCTCCGCATAACCTTACTGAGGTAATTGACGGAACATTAGCCTATATCGACAACCGCGAAATTGAAATCAGTGAGCTGATGAAATTTGTGAAGGCACCCGATTTTCCTACAGGAGGTATCATATACGGTTACGAAGGTGTGAAAGAAGCATTTGAAACAGGAAGAGGCCGTATTGTGATGCGTGCCAAAGCGGTATTCGAAACTTCAAAAACAGGTAAGGACCAAATTGTTGTTAACGAAATTCCTTTTCAGGTAAACAAGGCTACATTAATTGCCAAAACAGCGGAGTTGATTAACGAAAAGGTAATTGAAGGTATTTCTGAAATTCGTGACGAGAGTGACCGTGATGGTATGCGTATTGTTTACGATATCAAACGTGATGCGATTCCTAACATCGTTTTAAACAAATTATATAAATACACAGCCCTTCAAACATCATTCAGCGTAAACAACGTAGCCCTTGTAAAAGGTCGTCCTGAAATGCTGAACCTGAAAGACCAAATCAGGCATTTTGTTGAGCACCGCCATGATGTAGTTGTTCGCAGAACCAAGTTTGAATTGGAAGAAGCACAAAAACGTGCCCATATCTTAGAAGGTTTATTGATTGCCTTAGATAACCTGGATGCAGTAATCAAGTTAATCCGTGAAGCTAAAACTCCGGACGATGCACGCGAAGGGTTGATGACCAACTTTAAACTGAGCGAAATTCAGGCGAAAGCCATCCTAGATATGCGTTTGCGTGTATTAACAGGACTGGAGCGCGATAAGATTAAAGACGAGTATGCTGCGTTGATGGAGTTGATTAACTACTTACAATCTGTATTGGCTGACGAAGGTTTGCGTTACAAAATCATCAAAGACGAGTTGACGGAGATGAAAGAGAAATACGGTGACAAACGCAGAACCGAAATTGTTTTTGCAGGAAACGACATGAGCATGGAAGACTTAATTCCGGATGATGAAGTGGTGATTACCATTTCTCATTTAGGATATGTTAAACGTACATCATTAACCGAATACCGTACACAAAACAGAGGAGGACGTGGTTCTAGAGGCGTTGCCAAACGTCAGGAAGATTTTGTAGAGCATGTATTCATGGCCACCAATCATAACCATATGTTGTTCTTTACAAATCAGGGTAAATGTTTCTGGTTAAAAGTATGGGAAATTCCGGAAGGTGATAAAACAACTAAAGGTCGTGCCATCCAAAACCTTATCAATATTACAGCAGACGATAAAGTAATGGCGTACCTGAATGTAAAAACGCTTACTGACGAGGAATACCTGGCCAACAATTACGTAATGATGTGTACCGAACAGGGAACCATCAAGAAAACAACTTTAGAAGCATATTCACGTCCGCGTGCAAATGGTGTAAATGCCATCAACGTGCGCGAAGGTGATATGCTGGTAGAAGCTCGTTTAACTACAGGTTCAAGCGAAATTATCATTGCCAGCCAGGAAGGTAAAGCCATTCGTTTCAATGAAAGCAGCGTGCGCCCGATGGGTAGAACAGCTACCGGAGTGAGAGCGATTCGTTTGGCCGAAGGCGATACCGTATTGGGTATGATTGCCATTGAAAATCCGCAAACAACCAACGTATTGGTAGTAACCGAAAATGGTATGGGTAAACGTTCGGATGTGGAAGACTACCGCATTACCAACCGTGGAGGTAAGGGAGTAATGGCCATGAACGTTACCGAAAAAACAGGTAAGCTCGTAGCCATTAAAGAGGTGGACGACACCAACGATATCATGATTATGACCAAAGCGGGTATTACTATCCGCTTAAGTGTAAAAGACCTAAGGGTTTTAGGCCGCGTAACACAAGGAGTGCGGTTGATCAATATTGATGATAAAGACTCAATTGCATCGATAGCCAAGGTGGATTATGTAGAAGAAGTGGAAGAGGTTGTGGAAGGCGTTGAAGGTGCCGAAGCAACAGGAGAGGAGCCAACCATAGATACTCCGGATGCGCCTGCAACAGGTGAAGCGGATGCTCCGATTGATGCACCACCTGCAGAATAGTTATTAATTAATGATTTAAAGAGAAGCCATCAATCGGGGAACCGGTTGGTGGCTTTTTTGTGGAGCATTAATAATAGAACCGCGTTGATAGTAAATGCCACTCCCGATATCGGGATCACTGATTAAATAGACTGAATTACCTGAATTAGATTGAAGAGTAAAATTTTGCCATGCCATTTTTCAATTTAATCTATGAAAATCAGTGGCAATAAAAATACCCGATAATCAAATTAGACCAATCAACACAGTCTTTATTCTATTATTAATTTAAGCACTCGCTCTTCGCTTCGTATAAAATACAAACCTTGTTTAAACGAATGCGTATTAAATGTACCATCCCCCGAAATGATCATCATTACGCTGCCGTTATTGTCATATATTGTTGCGCCATATTCGGGAACTCCATGTATCACAATTTCGTCATTAGCGGGATTAGGAAAAACAACCATTTTAGGCCGTGTTATCATTGGATAATTAACCTTTACAATATTACTGTAAGCAAATCTTCCGTTATTATCTACCTGTTTGAGTCGGTAGAAGAAGCTATGTTCCGAAAGCTGTTCGTCCGGCTTATCCTCATATCTATATGGTGTAATGGTTGAAGTATTCCCCGCACCCTTTACACTACCTATCCGCACAAAGTATTTGTTGTCGGTTGCGCGTTCAATTTCGAAATGGCTATTATTCCTTTCACCGGCTGTAGTCCATTGCAAAAGCACTTCAGTCTCCTTCATTTTAGTGGCAGCAAAGCTTAAAAAGGATACCGGCAAAATTGTTGACGAATCACCGATAAGCCGCACAATTTTGCCCACAGTAATACCATTGTATTGGCTAAAATTGCCACCGATGATAACATTACCGTCATGTTGAATACGGATACTGTATACGGTGCCATTCACACCAGTTCCAACAGGAAAGGCAGAATCTAATAATCCATTTGAAAGTAAACGGGCTATACGAGGTTGGCTGACTCCATTAACGGTAGTAAAGTCGCCTCCAATATATATTTTGCCTGTATTGTGCTGTATTGCTAGATTACGAATATTGCTGTTTGCACCCGCTCCTGCATTAAAGGTAGCATCCACACTGCCATTTGTATGAAGTCGGGCTATACGACCGCTTGCAACACCATTTACTGCGGAAAAGGAGCCTGCAATAATAAGTTTACCATCAAGTTGGGCACACATTGCCTGGATATTTCCACCGCTAACTCCGGTGCCGGTATTAAAGCTTGTGTCCAGTGTGCCATCCGCATTCAGTCTTGCAATACGATTGATTGGAACACCATTGTATGATGTAAATGAACCACCAATAAACACTTTGCCTCCGGTAGTGGTAACAATCGACTCGACAGCAATAAAGCCTGATGGCTTCAACCATGAAGTGTCAATATCACCGGTCATAGTTAAACAAACAAATCCGGGTACTGAAACCCCTTTGTATGAACTGAAAAAACCTGAAGCAAATATTCGATTTCCATCACTGGCAATGCTTGTTACCTCACTGTTAAACCCGGTACCGATATTGAACGAACTATCTATCACACCAGAAGTATCAAGCCTTGCAAAGTTTTTACTTGCAATTCCGTTTATGGTATTAAACAATCCACCTATCAGTAATTTTCCGTCTGTTTGTAATGCACTTGAACGCACCGGGCCATCAGCTCCGCCTATTGTTGGCGTATGGGGAGCCCAACCCGAAATGCTACTGCCATTTGAACTCAAACGTATCAAACGCCTGAACGAACTACCGTTAAATGAAGTAAAGTCGCCTCCTGCAAAAACCGATTGGTCGTAAAGTAATTCCAGTCGTTGTGTAATATGACTGGCTCCGGTTCCAATATGAAATGTTGTGTCTATCTGGCCTTGCTGTGCAAACAATGGACGAACTTCAGCAATAACAACAACCAATACAAAAATGGATGTACAAACTAATCTCATAACACTGGTTTTATATTGATATTAAAATACTCCAAGCCGCATCTAGCTTCATTAGCACTTATCGGTTTAAATACTACAACCAATGAAGGTTTAATGATAAGCTATTGAATTTTAGAGGTGTATTCAAAATTAAGAACAAATTTGTTACTTTATGTAAGAAATTATCCTTGCCGAAGGCGATACTGTATTGAGTATGGTAGTCATCCAAAATACTCAAACAACCACCTGCACAAGAATTAATAATTAAAGCCACCAGCCGGTTTCCCGATTGATGGCTTTTTTTGTTTCATAGCTAGATAGGTATTCGTTTTAATGGATCAGTTGTTTTCCATCATAGGCCTTGTTCAGGTTTGTACCGAGTATGATATTATGTGATTTCCCGGTGTAACAGGCAATATCATAAATCACCGCATTATTGTTCTCATTGATATTGGATGGTGTGATATCCGTCCACGTGTTGTTGGAATAAACCCAAACATAACAAGCCGTAGCGCCCGTATCAGTGTATCCGCTTATTGAAAAGTACAATATGTTATCAATGTAAAAAAAGTTAGTAAACACAACGGTACCGCTGAAAGTTTGAATCGGAGCCTTCAGATCGGTGTACTGTTTAAGCAATAAATTATACGACCAAATGCTTGAAGATGAATTGAAAAATACATTTCCGGAATTATCACAACCGATACCTGTTGCAGTTTGCATGTTAGGCGAAGTAAAGCTGAACCATTTTTGGCCATTCCAATAACTAATTGAAACCTCCTGGTTCAATGCTACTTCCAGTGCAAACAGGGTATTGGAAGGATTTAAACATAAGCCGGAAAGGGGTTGGTTAAAGCCACTTCCCGTAAGCTGTGTCCATTTATTCTGGCCTAAATTGTATTGCATTACGCTAAAATTATTATTGGTATCAATAAAATTCCCAGTAACATATACATTGTTGTTGGTGTCGCAACAGATATAATTAATAGGAACTTTATAGCCGTTATCAACAAAACTCCAGCCGTTGGTTGCATTATAAATGCTTATTACATAGTTGCCCAGCGCATTTGTGTCTCCTACCAAATAGATATTACCTAATGTATCGCAGCACATCTGATTGATTTGGCTTTTAAAATACAATCCCACCACAGGAAGCCATTTTGATTGGGAAACTGACCATCTCTGGAGATAACCGGTTTTAGCTACCGGATTCCAAGTAGCAGCAAACAGTTGATTGCTTTTAGTGAGGCAAATGGCTGCCGGATAATAGCCACTCTCCAACATTGCTAGAGGTTGCCATACATAGTCTGTTTTTGTTTGAGCTGATTCGTTTGTCATAATAAGTTAAATTTAGTTTCCTACTCGTGTGGCTTTTCAGAAATTACGCCCCCACAGTAAATGTTCCTGTAGGCAAACCCGTTTATTTTAGTGGTTAGCTGGCTCCACCGATAAAATTTTTACATAACAAAGATGAATCGGCTACTCAACAGGAATAAGAGGATATATGCCTGTTTTAACAATCAGGTATTTTTACTTGTTTGTTTACCAATACACGGATAGAATGATGTGTTTTTACAGTCGGATGAATCAACTATTCGGCATATGTTGTAATATTGATTTTAACAATCATAAATTATATACTATGAAACTTAAAACACTCCTGGTAACAGTCTGTAGCGCGTTGCCAATGCTTACATTTATTGCTTGTTCCAATACCGATTCGAACAATGCTCAAAAAAAAGAACAGCCTAATAAGCCTGTTGCTTTCAAGTCGGTTCAAGCTGTCCCTCTCTCGGAAGCAACCACAGCAATTCACGCCTATGGCGATTGGTTGAGATCCTTGAACATGGCGGATACGACACTTATAAAAGTTACAAGGGCATTCCTGATTCCGGGAAGTGATCTCGTTGGTGTGTTGCAACCCACAACAGGTTCGATGGATGTAATAAACCAATGCAATTACAAGCAGGCACGGGCTTATTTAGGTATTGATGCAAATAATATGATCCATTTATATCTAACCCCGGTAAATGATGATGGAGTTGATGTAATCCTCACAAATCCCGAAAGTGGTGATCAACAAGTATTTGATTTAACAACCCCTTGTCCTCGTACCTGCGATGAAGCAAGCATATTGTATACTGCCTTCAACTAATGAGCTGGATTAAGCTGGTGTTGGTTTTTTCCAACATACCAATCTGTGCGAGTGCGCTATTGGCGTGGGTTAATTATAAGCGACTTGGCGAAGTGTTTAAACTATTCTCATGGTTCATATTTGTATCGGGAATTGTTCAATGTATTTCGCTCACGTTATGGTTCTTTAGTATCAATAACTTATTCTTAAATCATCTGTTCGTTCCCATAAGCTCTATTTGTATTGCCATTTTTTACAACGAACTGCTTTCAAGGTTCATCAACAGCAAGGTTATTTGGATTGTATTGGTGCTGTTTCTATTAAGCACCCTTATAAATTCATTGTTTATTCAGCCTTTGACAACGTTTAATTCTTATGCCTTGGCAATCCAATGCGTGTTGGTTGTTATTCTCTCATTGGCTACTTTTTTATTATTAATGAATTACGGCAGCCATTTAACCAACGAGACAGATGTCAAAAGTTTAAACTGGATTAACTCCGGGCTATTTATCTACTACGCTTCAGCTTTAATCCTGTTTTACGCAGGCGATATCATTATTAAAAGCTTCAGCATGGAAGTGAACAGGTATGTTTGGCTATCCCATTCGCTATTTTACATTATCATGTCAACTTGTTTTTTTACCGGTTTATGGAAGCATCTTCGGACATAACAGTGCTATCAGCACTTCTTCCTTTTGTTGCTATTGTTTTTATTATAACAATTGGAGTTGTTTTATTGAATTTGCAGTTCAAGAAAAATATTTACAAACAACAATTGCTCAACGAAGAACTGAAGAATAAACATCAGCTTGATTTATTGCAGACAAGCATTGCCGTACAAGAGGGTGAGCGGAAAAGAATAGCAGAAAATCTTCATGATGAATTGGGAGCCATTCTATCAATATCCAGAATGAGGATGGTACAGATGGAAGGTGATATAGGGGATGGTGAACATTGTGAAACCATAGCTGAAATCAGATCATATATTGAGACCTCAATTGCATCAATGCGCAGAATCAGCCACGAACTTATTCCTCCTCAACTCGAGCAATTCGGACTTGTTCCAACGCTAGAATCCATCACTGAACAATTATCCAAAACAAAAAAAATTACGGTTACGCTTAGTTCCAATGATTATTTACCGGAACTTTCGTGGACTATACAATTAGGTGTGTTCCGGGTTCTCATGGAGTTTTTGAATAACACCATTAAACATGCCAACGCCTCTGAAATTCATATAGATTTATCGGGTGATAAAAATGACTTATGGTGTTTGTACCGTGATAATGGTATAGGCCTACCGGAGCATATACCTTTGAATGGCTTGGGCTTCAGAAATATTGAGGGGCGGATCAATGCCCTTGAAGGACAATTGACCATTGGGGGATCAAAAGCTGCGGGATTTACCGCGTCCATTCAAATTCCTTTAAAATAAAATATTGATGTATGACTGATGTAATCAAAATAGGCATTGTTGAAGATCACCATTTATTCCGAGAGGGATTAAAGGCTATTCTTAATGGCTGGTCCGATGTTGAGGTTGTATTTGAAGCTGCCGAAGGTTACACCGTAGTGGATAGTTTAGCCGGTAAGCGATTAAATCTCCCACATATCATGATTGTGGATTTATCATTGCCACCCAATGGTTCGGAGGAGTACAGTGGCATGCACCTTACAAGTGATATCCTGAAGCATTTTCCTGATATCAAAATCATTGTTCTGTCGGTGCATATCGATGAAAATTTTATTGCACAGCTCATTGAATATGGAGCCCACAGTTACCTGGTAAAAGACTGTGACCCGCAGGAGTTGTATAATGCTGTAGTTTCAGTTTACACAAAAGGTTCTTATATCAATGAGCGCACATTGAAGGCAATTCAACACAACCTTAACAGGAAGCGAAATGTTCGTCCGCAAATAGCGTTAGAAGTAACCAAGCGCGAAATCGAGGTTTTGCAATTGGTGTGTCAACAATTTACGGCTGAGGAAATAGCAGAAAAACTATTCATAAGCGTAAAAACGGTAAACGGACATCGCAACAATCTTTTACAGAAAACAGGATCGCGCAATGTTACCGGACTTGTTATTTATGCCATCAAAAACAATATTGTTACCTTAGGATGAACGGAATTGGAAAAGGGGGCCGAAGCCCCCTTTATCTTTAGTACAAAACGATAAGCCGGGTTCTGTTCCCGCAGCCAATTGCTTGGCTGCGGGCGATTGTCATTTATCTCCGATAACCATCGCTGATTACCTCTAGCAGCCTACCCACCGGTATAGAACGAGAAGTCCCCGCTTCGAACTCCACTCAGCAACCAAACCAGCTTGGCGGGGTTGCTGAGCGGAGCCGAAGCACCGGCCTATTTGGCCTTACAACCCGTGAGGTTTACCTTGCCTTCCATGTTGCCATGGGAGCGGTGGTCTCTTACACCGCCTTTTCACCTTTTCCCCTCAACTAAGAATAGAAGTGGGGTAGTTTAATTTTCTGCGGCACTTTCTGTAAACCCAACATTATATTGGATTTCCCACCCGTTAGGTGGCACGGTACTCTGTGTTGCCCGGACTTTCCTCCCTATGTATTTCAACAAGGCGACAATCTGTTTTGCACCGCACAAAGATAAGTAATTTGAGAATGCAATTAACAAATTACGCAGCAGCCCGATTTATCGGGTCACGAATGATTGAATACTGATGTGCAGATTAAGTGTGGGAGGGAAAGGTGCCTGAGCTTGCGCGAAGCGCAATGGCCGAAGGCAGCTGAGCGGGGACGCTATAATCGTTTTAAATACTCATATGTTTCATACTGCGCTCGGATGGCTTTGCTGCCCGAAATGCGGTGAACATATTTATTGTCAAAGTCATGATCAATTACACGGGCTTTGGTATTATCCTTTAACTGAATTTCTATGATGTCCTTAATTTGCTGCCTGCAATTTTCATCAAACACCGGGAAAGCACATTCAATCCTGCGGTAAAGGTTCCGTGTCATCCAGTCGGCAGAGGAGAGGTACATTTTTTCATCGCCTCCATTAGCAAAAATAAATACACGGGCATGCTCCAGCAACCTGTCAATGATACTCACCACTTCAATATTTTCACTCAGTCCTTTTACACCGGGAACCAACGTGCAAATCCCGCGGATAATCAGCTTGATATTTACCCCGGCACGATTGGCTTCGTATAATTTTCGCACCACACCATCATCCATCAAACTGTTCATTTTAGCAATAATATATGCCGGTTTGCCTGATTTGGCATTGGCAACTTCCTTATCAATCAACTCCATGAACTGCTTGGCCAAATAATCGGGGGCAACAAGTAAATGGTCGAACTTATGTTTACGTGGGCCCTGAAACAAAACGTCCATCAGTTTTTCCATGTCTTCGGTGAGCCGTTTATCTTTTGTAAACAACCCATGGTCGCAATATAATTTAGCCGTTACACCATTGTAATTGCCGGTTGAGAGGTGTGCATATTTGGTTGTTTTACCTTCCTCTTCACGGTAAATCAGGCATACCTTGCAATGTACTTTTTGCCCGGGTTTGCCAAAATGAACACGTGCTCCGGCCTCTTGCAACTGGTTTGTCCAAAAGATATTGTGTTCTTCATCAAACCTAGCCTGCAACTCCATCAATACAATTACCTTCTTGCCGTTTTTCACTGCATTAATCAGCGCATTCACCACATTGCTATGTTTGGCTACACGATACAAGGTTATTTTGATAGTTGTTACTTTGGGGTCAATAGCCGCCTCACGCAACATACGAATGAGGTAATCAAAACTCTGATAGGGATGATGCAACATAAAATCCTTATGCTGGATGACATCAAACATGGTACGTGCCTTATCCAGCTCAGCTACTGGCAGGGGAGGCATGGGCGGATAATAATCATCAACGGTTCCTACTTTCGGGAAGTCCATAAAGTCTTTAAAATTATGGTATCGTCCGCCCGGAATGAGGTTCACATTTTTAAGCTGCAACTTCAGTGAAAGCAAATCAAGCATGCTTTTGGGCAAGCTGTTATCATAGATAAATCGGGTAGGTACACCTTTTGAACGCTGTTTGATACTTTTCTGGATCTTATCGAGCAGGGTTTCCTTAAACACATCATTCTCTTCGTTTTCCAATACAAAATCGGCATCACGGGTAAGCTTTACCGTATATGCCTCATAGGTATTGTAATCAAAAATAGAGAAAATATGCTTGAGTGAAATGCGGATCACATCGTCCAGAAACATGATAAACGTATTTTCATCCGTACGTGGCAAAATGTAAAAACGCTTTAACGCGTCACCCGGAATTTCAATCAGTGCATGTTTGGGCTTAAGAGCTTCCGTTGTATCACTCAGGCGTACCGCAAGGTATATCGAACGGTCCTTTAAGTGCGGAATATGTTTAAGGTCGTCAATCAGCACCGGAAACAGGTGGGGTAGAACTTCCCGTTTAAAATAATCCTTAACCGTTATTTTTTGATTATCATCAAGCTCCTGCTCATTGATGATGAAGATTTTTTGTTTGGCAAGCTCTTCTATAATGGTATTGTACACCTTATTGAAACGATCCTGTTGGATCACCGCCACACGTTGAATCTCGCCCAGGGTTGTCTCCGGAGGAAACTGTGTATCAGGTAGTGCTTTCCGTGTTCCTTTTTGTCCCCTGCGCAGGGCTGCAACACGTACCCGAAAAAACTCATCATTGTTGGATGAAAAAATGGCAAGGAATTTCAGCCGTTCCAGCAGGGGAGTCTCAGTGTTTTCAGCCTCCTGCAACACACGTTCGTTAAACAACATCCAGCTGAGTTCGCGGTCTTTATAGAGGTAACTTTGGAATTCCTTAATCATAGTGAGATGTGCAAAAATAATCAATCAACACATGTAAACCGCGTGAGTTACCAACGAAAATAAGCACCCGCTGATTTTTATAGACAATGGGCATCAAGATTTAACGTTAAGATAATGCAAGGGATGGTTATTGGTTATTTGTTATGGGGTTAATGTTATCAGTTGATGAAGTAGTCAGTTTGAGTGCTTGTGAAAGGTATTGTGCGGCACGGATTGAGAACAAGGTCTAATTGAATACATTATTACCACGAAGGCTTTTAGCAATTAGCTGTTGGCAACTACTAACTATCATTTGTTGACTATTAACTCACAGGAGGTGACTTTACTTCTGATCATCGTAAGCCCCCTGAACGATCATCCAATAACTCAATAACTTAATAACTCATTAACTTTTTACCGAAAATCCATTAGTTTCGCTTTTTTAAAACCTAAATATCGCTACATGAAAAAATTACTGTTGATGTTGGCTACCTTCTCAGGCTTAGCAGTATCTGCACAGAAGAGTGCAGTAGAGAGTGCCGCCATTTATCTAAGAAACGGAGAGATGGAAGATGCAAAAAAATCCATTGATGCCGCGGCTCAGGATGACGAAACGAAAAATGACCCTAAAATGTGGTTTTACCGCGCAGCAGTGTATGATACATTGTACCGTAACCCAGCTGCGTATGCAGCTATTTCAGATCCCGCAACAGTGGAAAAATTTGCCATTGCATGTAAAAAATGCATGGAAACCGATACCAAAAAAAGATATGAATACTATTGCAGCATAGCCATTATTAACAGTGCATTCGCAAGCTACAACAAGGCTGTAGAGTATATTCAGGCGCAGGACCCGAAGAATGCGGCCAAATATTTCCAGTATGTTATTGATGTGTTTCCTTATGATAAGGACAAAAACCTGCAAAAGAATAACATCAATGAGAAAGCCATTTTGTTAAACATGGCCGACCTTGGACTGAAAACCAAAGATTATGCAGCTGCCAAGTATAACCTCCAAAAACTGATTGATATGGATTACCAGGGACCGATTGTGTACACCCTGATGGGAAACATTCATTTCACAGAAGGTGATACTGCCAAAGGTTTGAGTTATGTGGAGCTGGGCAGAAGTAAATTTCCGACTGATAAGGACCTGATCAATACCGAGCTGAATGTTTACCTCGCACAAGGCAAACAGGATGTATTGCTCAAAAAATTGAATGATGCCTTGGAGATGGATGGCGAGAATGTAACCTTATTGTTTGTAAGAGGAAATGTTTACGATAACTACGCAGCAAACGCCATTAAGGGTTCCAAAAGCGCAAAGGATACCGCGGCAACGTTAAGTAACAAAGCTAAGGGAGCCACACCGGTCAATAAACCAAAACTGGAAGCCGCCTCCAAAAGCTACAGCAAACTGGCCGATTCATTGTACCGCATGCACAAGGAATATGTAGCCAAAGCTGAGGTTGATTACAAAAAAGTGATTGAAGTAAAAGAGGATCATATTGATGCCTATTACAACTTAGGTGCATTAACCAACAATAAGACGACAGAGATTGTTGAACGGATGAACGCCATTAAAGCGCCCAGCCAGGCAGAATACGACAAAAAATGGAGTGCCATGAAAAAGGAACAGGATGCTGTGTTAACCGTAGCATTAGGATATTTCTCAAAAGCATTGGAATACGCAGAAACGTTACCGGATAATGAGCCTTCAAAAAAGGAATACAAAAACGAAACCCTGAGAAGCATTTTGTTCAGTATGCAACAAGTATATGCCAATCTGGGTGATGAGAAGAAAACAATGGAGATGAAGAAGAGGAGAATGGAACTTTAAGAGGATGCGGAGTTCCGATTGCGGAATGAAGTAATATAAGATACAGGATAGGGAGCTTAGGTTCCCTTATCTTGTTAGTATCTATTTAACATAATATTAATTATAGGTTAATTTAATCTGACTTGAAACCCTGATATTATTGGTATATCGAAAAACTAAGAAGTTACTCTTCCTCAAAGATTGATTTCAGTTACATTGTAATTTCCCTAACCATTTCATAAGCATAACAACATCTTAACAACACATTCAACACCTAACCTTGAACCCAGCCATTGGACTACTTTGGCAGTCCACACATTATCAGCAATAATATGAACCTTACCGGGTTTGAAGGTTCGCAGCAAAAGGAGTTTTGGAAAACACTCCGAAGAAACGTTTCTGATCATTTTAAAACCAACGGAATTTCCACCAAATCCAATCCCGCAATGGTTGCGAAAACGATCGCCATGCTCATGTTCTACCTGGCTCCTGTTGTTATTTTACTCACTTTTCAGGTAAATGTATGGATAGGCTTACTGTTGGTAATGCTGGCGGGCATTGGCAAAGCAGGTATTGGGATGTCGGTAATGCACGATGGGTTGCATGGTTCCTATTCTTCCAAAAAGTGGGTGAATCGCCTTACCGGTGCCAGCATGTATTTGATAGGCAGCAATGTGTTCAACTGGAAGATCCAGCACAATATTTACCACCATGCTTATACCAATATGCATGGTTTAGATGAAGATATTCAAACCCGTTGGATCATCCGGCTCTGCGAACATACACCTGTAAAACCTATTCACCGGTTTCAGCATTTGTATGCTTTGTTCCTCTATTCGCTCATGTCGCTATCCATGCTCTTTGGCGATATCACCCAATTGATAACATACAACCAAACAGGCATCACCCGAAAGCACAATGCAAGTCCGGTGCGGGAACTTTTAAAAGCGTTGCTGGTGAAAGTTATTTACCTTTTTGTGATGCTTGCCCTCCCTTTGCTTTATACGGATTACACGTGGTGGCAGGTAGTTACGGGCTTCCTGGTGATGCACCTTGTGGCCGGTTTTATTCTGAGCATTGTATTTCAAATGGCACATATTACCGAAGGAGCACAACAACCTATCCCCAATGAAACTGTCGTAACAGCAAATAGCTGGGCCATCCATCAGCTATTAACTACCTCCAGTTTTGCCAGGAACAACAGGTTGTTGAACTGGTATGTGGGAGGACTTAACTTTCAGGTGGAGCACCACCTCTTCCCCAATATCTGCCACATGCATTATCAAGATCTTTCGATCATAGTGGAGCAAACAGCCACTGCGTTCGGAGTTCCATACAACATCAAACCTTCATTGAGGGCCGCACTGATTTCACACATGAGGCGGTTGAAAGAGCTTGGAAGAAACTAACTGCTCAAATGGTTTCATCCACATGCAACGTTTATGGCCTTTGGGTTTGACTTAGAACTTTAACGCACCCAAACACCACCATGATTAAAACTATTCAACGTTCCCTGTTTTGTGTTCTCGCCTTTTCACTCATTGTTTCTTGTAAAAAGGAGGATTCCGAAAAAACAACCGATCCTGTTATTGAAACTCCTGTACAATCCACCAACAAGATACTGATGGTTGTGACCAGCAATAATCAACTCAAAGACGGCAGCCCGGCCGGATACTTTCTACCCGAAGCAATTGATCTTTACAAAGCACTGAAAGCGGCAGGTTACCAGATTACATTCGCCAGTCCAGCAGGCGGCAAAGCTCCCATGTATGAGCGTACCACATACGTAAATATGAATAGGCAGTACCTTGATACTTCGGGGTTACTGAACGGTTTGGATAGTACCGTTACACTTGCATCCATAAAGGTAACCGATTATAAAGCCGTATGTTATGTAGGTGGATTTGCCTGTTTGTTTGACTTCCCTAACAACCCGGATGTAAAACGGATTACGGCAGGTATATATGAGTCGGGTGGTATTGTGGCTGCGGTGTGCCATGCTCCGGCAGCGCTATTGAATGTTATCCTTTCGAATGGGAAGTCATTCATTGAAAACAAAAAACTAACCGGCCGAACCATTGCCGAAGAAACCAATAACGGACAACTCACCAAAGAGGATGTGCTCTATTATTTTCCATTTTTATTGGAAGATGAGTTGAAAATTAAAAAGGCGATGTACAGCAGTACCGGTGTCGGAAAGCCATTTGTGGTGGTTGATGAACGTCTGGTTACAGGTCAGAATCCGGAGTCAACCGTAAAGGTTGCCGAGGCCGTTGTTTCGCTGATGCGCAAATAATAGCTAAAGTCAAAAGACTCTTTTTTTTAACAAAACAGTTCTTGTAAGATGTTTGCCACAGATTTTCACAAATTAAATTAAAAAGTAAATACAACTAAGAACTATCTATTAAGTTGACTGTCTCTCAACACTTTTTAAGATCATAACGTAAATGATTTACACCATTAATCTGTGAAAATCTGTGGCATTTCCTTTCACGACATCAATTTAAATCCCAGCGCAGTATTTAACTATTGCACCACCATTTTTTTTGTCGTACTTCCCCCCGCTCCTGTTATGGTTACAAAGTAAATCCCGGTAGTTTGGGATTTCATTTCAAGCGAAAGATTATTCAAGCCAGACTGCACGTCCCACCTTTGCATACTGATGCCCCGACCGAACATATCCGTTATTTCAACCAGTAAAGATGTTTCCTGCTGCGCTTCAAACCCCAACTGAAAACTTCCGTTGTTGGGATTAGGGAATACAGCTATGGATTGCAACTCACGTGCAGATACCTGATCCAACCCAATGGTGAGAATGGCTTTCTTCACGGCAGCATATGCATTGATCTTACCGGCACCCCATCGACTGGAATCAGGTGTTTGTGTAGTAGCATTATCTTTAATGGCTGTTTCACTTAAAATACTGAGGATTCGCTGTGGATTGAGCTCCGGATTAACCTGTAACAGCAACGCCACAATTCCGCTTGCCATGGGTGACGACATAGATGTTCCGCTGGCTTCGGCATAATAATAACTACGGGCTCCGAAAGGATTTACAGCTACACTTTGTCCGTAATTGTTACCCCCGGGAGCATATGATGCATCATACGAATTTACGGCCGATGCAATGGTCATGCCCGGAGCTGCAATATTGGGTTTGATCCGTCCGTCAACCGTTGGACCCTTGCTTGAGAATGGTGTTAATTGCCCTGTTACCGTATATCCGGAATATGAGACATTGGAACCTAAAAGGTTTTTAAAGCCGATTTTAGAGGTATAAGCAGCCACAGTAATGGCATATCGTGTACACGACATTTCACCCAGCGTGTACTTGGCATCTCCCGCTACAGCCCATGATTGGCCATTGGTGGTGAATGCTCCGTAATATCCGTTATAGTCCTGCACAAAGCCCAGCCATGCATGTGTATTCCCCGAAGCCGACTGAATACTGAGACAAAGGTTATTACTTGTTTTACTGAAGGCATCAATCAACACATGCGGTTTGCCATTAAACTCGGAGGCGGTTGCAGTAAGTGTAAAAAAGCAGGTGTCGTTATTACTGCCAATTAAAAAGGTATCAGTAGTTGTATTGTTAAGGGTAAAATAACCGGAGGTACTTTGTTCGGCAGCACCATTAAACAACCGCAACTGAACGGCAAAGGTTTTTCCTGCCTCGCCCCAGATATCAATCCAGGTGCGCTTCTCTCCTGCTATGGTTGGGAATGTTACAAATGAATGAACAGTATCGACTGCGTTGAATTGTTTGAGCAGGTGAACGTTTTCATCGCCATTGTTTCCGGCTGAGTTCACAAAAATGCGTCCCGGTCCGCACAGATTATCCAATGCCTGTGCAAACAACGATGAACCATCATTGGGGCCGATGGAACAACCCCAGCTTAAGTTGGCCACAGCCGGTTTTCCAACCGACTTGGCATAGGTAAAAATATAATTAACACCGTCAATGATACTGCTCATGCCGGCCGTTTTCCATTCGCTTTTTTCAGGTCTTATTCCCACAAATACCAGATCACTTTCATAAGCCACACCTCGGTACTTTACATTGTTGTTGCCTGTAAAACCAGACCCTGCAGCAATACCACCCACATGTGTTCCATGCGAAAAAGAGATAAGCTCCGTTCCTTTTGTTACCATTGATGAGGTATCGGTAAGTTCATTTCCATATGAAAAACCTACGGGAGGTGTGCCTGCATTGCGTTGTTCCCACACACGTTTTACACGTAATACCTTTCCGGTGGTATCATAAAAAGTAGGGTGATTGTAATTGAACCCCGCATCAATAATTCCAACCACTACATTTTTGCCTGTATATGGCATGGGTAAGTTGATTCCGTTTTGTACCGAATCTACGCGTGCCGCTTTGCGTGCAATATCCATAGCAGAGGTAATGGGCTCATCCAGCTGAATATAATCTATCCCTTTTACTTGCAATACATAAGATAGCTTTTGTTCAGGTATTTGTGCAGTGTAAATATTTCCTGCTTTGGTGCCTATCAACACACCTAATTGAGTAAGTTGTTCCTCTTGCAGGTTGGTATTTACCTTCAGCAATGCCCCGATATAAAGGGTGTTGTTTTGTTTGCTGTATACTCCTTGCGTGGATACGTGGTGTTTGCTTTTGGCTGCAAGGTATTGTTGCATATTGGCCGAAAGTTGTGCCTGGGCGTTTACCTGCGTATACTGCGCCAGTAAAACTACACAACTGATAAGGTATTTGGAGAAATGTTTCATAACGTGAAAGTAAGATTATTTGAAACAAATCCGAAGAGCACCTACTTATAACTCAAGAACCTATAACTCATTAACTATTTACGGTAATTAACGTATACCCGCATTTCTTACAAAGTGTTAGTATTGAAATAGATAATTCTTACAGTTATGAATAAATTTTTTACCACTACCCTTTGTTTATTCGCCTTGGTTTTTACAGCCGAAGCACAATGGGAGAAGATCAATAACCCTGATCTGGGCTCAGGATTCGGGGTATCAGCCATGTTAACCGACAACACAACGTTATGGGCAGGAACAACAGGTCGCATTTTTAAATCAACGGATGGTGGTACCATCTGGACAGAAGTTTCAACCGGATTGCAGTCTGGTATTTCGGGGTGCTCGGGCATTGTTAAACAGGGAAACCGCCATTATGCATCGTTTTCGGGAAACGGAAATTATTATGTGTACTATACCGAAAACCAGGGCCAGAGCTGGAGCATTGATACAGTGGGTTGGTCGAATAGTAACGGAGCATTGCCGGCAACCGTGCAACTTACCACCTTTAAGGATTATGTATTGGCGCGACTCGAATCCAATTTTGTGATGTACAAAAAGAACACCGACCCCCAATGGAATATTCTACCTGTACCAAACGAGTTCAGGACACCGGCTACAGTATATGCCATAGGTGACACATTGGTGCTGGGTGCGGGTTATATTGGACTCACAACCGATATGGGACTTAACTGGATCAAACGGCAAACAACATGGCCTGCAGGAATGCCACTGGGGTTTATCAATGGTATCTGGCAGGATCTTTCGAACCCGGCAGTATTGTATGGCAATTACCAGGTATTATCTACCAGTAAACCGGTACTCTTTGTTACCAAAAACAACCAGATGACCTGGGATAGTATCCATATGAATATTGACAATCCGGCACTGGCATCATCCATATGGGCTAATGGACAATCTTTATACGTAGCTTATACCGGATCGTTTACCGGGGGTGATACATTGAAAAAAGTATTTCACAGCTCAAATGCCGGTCTGGTCTGGACCAATATCACGGAAAACCTGTATTCCTTTACATCCTTTAAATTCCATTCCTTAAAAACGATGCAGGTGCTGAACGGAACACTATTTGGTGGCTTTTCGGAGGCCGGTGTAGTAAAACATGCCGCAGGACCAACAGGTTTACAACCAATAAAAAGCTCACATACTGTTTCATTTTATCCTAACCCTGCAACCAATCTGATTGATGTGGATACAGAAATTGAAACGGTAACCATACTCGACCTTACAGGTAAAACCCTAATGGAAACAGCTGTTTCGGGAGCTATTGATATCAGCGGACTGCAAGCCGGAATCTATATATTAAAAGCACAACAGGGAACCCAAACCTATGTTTCGCGATTGATCAAACAATAGCATTTTCTTTCGAAACATTGAACAACATGAGGGTTGAGGATTTTTATCGGTCTTCAACCTTTTGTGTTTATCGAACTATATAAAACCACATATTTGCAATCATAATTTTTGCATATGAATATTTCAATTCTGCTTTTTGTATACGGTCTTTTTTTGATCACCTGTGGTGTTCTGGCTGTTGTATTTATTGGGCTAAAAGCCAAAACCGCACTGATATCCGGTGGGCTCTCGGGCATGTTGGCTATGGGTGCAGGGCACCTGATGTACCTGCAAATGACATGGGCACCATATGCCGGTTTTATCTTAACCGCAGCATTGTTTAGTGTATTTGCATGGAGAAGCACCTTAACACTTTATTCGGTATTTGAACTGGCATCGGCCAACAACCCCGATTTGAGAAGTAAGATCAAAGCCTTTTTAATTATTGCTTTGATGGCTGTTGTTTCCATGGTGGTTATGTTGCTGCAATGGGTTGCACTGCTGGGATAAGTTAACAGATACTAGTGTAACGCTGCTTTTAGCCTTCATTCCCAAGATAAGCGCAAAGAGCGTAATGTTCATATGTTTTTTTTTCGCAGATTTCGTTGAATTGGGTACTCGTTCAGAAAATATCAATCCTATTGTTTATGTTTGATTTCAACACCTTAGTAAACGTTACAATCTCTCATGATCATTTGTAAAAACTGCGCTGCAAGCTTTGAAGGAAACTTTTGCAACCATTGCGGGCAAAAGAATTATACCGAAAAGGATAAGTCCATAAAACATCTCATTGAAGATGTTTTTCATTTTGTAACGCATTTTGAAGGTGCATTTTTTACAACGCTCAAAACAATTTTCGTTAAGCCTGGAACACTTACCGTTGATTACTGTAATGGTATCAGGAAGAAATACTTTAAGCCCATCTCCTTCTTTCTGCTCATGGTTATTCTCTATCTTCTCTTTCCTCTTTTCAAGGGACTGAACCCGCAAATGAGTCATTACAAAAACAACATTTTTACTGTTATCGAACAACAAATTGAAGAAAAAATACAAACAGATCATATATCAGAAGAGGATCTATCGCGAGCATTTGAAATGAAATCACATACCGTATCAAAGTTCTCACTGCTACTGTTAATACCTTTCTCAGCAATAATTATTTCATTACTATTTTATCGAAAACGGGTACTATTTGACAATTTTATAGTAGCAACAGAAATCAATATTTTCTACATGCTTATGATATTCCTGTTAATGCCCCTTGCTTTTATGATCATGGCATTTATCGGTTTGAATCCCTCCTTTTTTGATGATGATTTAACCATAACTTATGGAGCAGGAACTGCATTTGTCATTTATTGCTCAATTGTTTTCCATAAAGTATTTCAGGCAAAATGGTGGATTGCAATCATTACAGCACTTCTCTTCTCTTTCATTCACTTTACCGTCATCTTTTTCCTGTACCGGTTTATCGTTTTTGAAATTACATTTATGTTGCTGTAAGTATGACGGATCATATTCAACAAAAGAACACTGTTCCGTATAAGGAAATAATTGTTTTTTATAGTATAGCCTGCGGATTTTCATGGCCGTTTTTTGCATGGCGCGATTTGTTTCCGCAAGACTGGAAGGACTTTGGTTTTGAATATAAAAACATGCTATACATGTGGGGGCCGGCTGTTTCAGCAATTATCTGCTTTTATATATTCCGTAAATCGCATCAACGAACCATCCTTTTTTTCGGAACATCAATTATAAAAAGTCTTGCCTTTTACCTGCTTCCAATCTTCATCTGGGCCATCTCCATGTATTTTTTGCCAAGTGAAAAGGATCTTACATTTCCAAAACTGATGTTGCTTTCTTTTACCGGCTTCCTGATGATTTTGGGTGAAGAACTTGGCTGGAGAGGTTTCCTGCAGGATTCTCTTCGCAACGTCAAGGAACCTAAACGTTGG
Source organism: Bacteroidota bacterium (assembly GCA_040387195.1). Taxonomy (GTDB): domain Bacteria; phylum Bacteroidota; class Bacteroidia; order UKL13-3; family UKL13-3; genus UKL13-3. The sequence goes on along the minus strand of JAZKEF010000011.1, from coordinate 283,682 downwards.
ATCATTTTGGGAATTATGTGGGAAATGTGGCACTTTACCCGTGGCCTGACGGAAGGCTCCCTTTCGCAATTGATCGTACGCAAAGTTATTCTCCTCGTTTTCGTTCTTATATTGGCGTATGTAATCGGTAAGCTAACAGATCGAACACGTTCGCTGATGGTGGCCATTACATTGCATGCCTGGTTTAATATCCTGTTTGAGACCCCGGTACTTAGCACCTATGTTGCGATGGCTGCAAATGTGGTTCTATGGTTTTTAATGTTGCGGAAATGGAAAGCACCTACTGTTTCATCTCATCAAGATTGACGGATGTATTGATAGAGGTCTTTGCTTGACAATGAGTTCAAAGCATTTCATGAAAGATGTAGCGTTCATCAAAATCAAGCTCCAGCGTTCTTAAAAAATCAAGATACTCATCCCGGAAGGTGATTTCTGCATGATGCTCTTCCTGATTTTTGATATAATCAATAACCCTGTTCACATCCGATTTGCTGCATGCAAATGCACCATAACCACCCTGCCATTCAAACTTGTTTGGGGTTAATTTTTGTTCATTGATCCATTTTGACGAGGAACCTTTGATATCTTGCATCAGGTCCGAAATTGATTGAGAAGGTCTCACTCCTATTAAAATGTGTACATGATCAGAAACTCCGTTAATGGCAAGCATCTTATGCTCATTCTTTTGGGTAATACCCGTTATGTATTTATAGAGAGTATGTTTCCATGATGGTCTGATAGCCGATGCCCGATATTTTACAGCAAAAACAAAATGGATGTGGAGTTGGGTGTATGTGTTGGGCATGGTGGGGTTTATTGGTTTGGTAAAAATAACAGATGCAGAGAATCTCTGCAAGCCGTTTAGGATTTTTGTTTCATATTGAACGTGCATTACCAAGTCTTGTGGAAGTATTTCGTCCCTAACGGGACTCAAGCCTATGGGGTGCGGTTGGCTTACCCATGTATTATCCCTAAAGGGATTGAGTGGCATCATTACCAAGTCTTGTGGAAGTATTTCGTCCCTAACGGGACTCAAGCCTACGGGGTGCGGTTGGCTTACCCATGTACTATCCCTAAAGGGATTAAGTGGCATCATTACCAAGTCTTGGGAAGTATTTCGTCCCTAACGGGACTCAAGCCTATGGGGTGCGGTTGGCTTACCCATGCACTATCCCTAAAGGGATAGTGTGGCATCATCAACAAGTCTAGTGGAAACATCATGTCCCTGACGGGACGTATCGCTCCCCCCTGTCCCGCTAGGGACCAAACCCGGGTAGCCCAAAAGAAATGTGTATGCATTCGCACCCCTTTGGGGGTGCCATAGGGCCTGCGCGTTGATATTTCCCGCGACCATTGATACGTTTCAATTACCTTTGTGGCCAACATAGAACTACCCATTGGCCTTTAATCCATATACATCAACACTTCCGGTTACCGAAATTATTGATTCGGTAAAATCTCATTTAGCACAATCAAATACCTTAATCATCAGTGCGCCTCCGGGTGCGGGAAAAAGCACGTTGCTCCCATTAACACTGATTGATGAACCCTGGCTTGCAGGCAAGAAAATTTTAATGCTGGAACCACGTAGGCTGGCCGCACGAACCATTGCCATGCGCATGGCAGATTTATGGGGTGATGCTGTTGGTGAAACCATTGGGTACCGCATTCGGTTTGATAATAAGGTGTCGGAGAAAACACGCATTGAGGTAGTAACGGAAGGAATCCTGACCCGCATGTTGCATACTGATAATGCACTCGAAGGTGTGGGGTTGGTCATCTTTGATGAGTTCCATGAACGCAGCATTCATGCCGATGTGGCTATGGCCTTATGCCGTGAAGCGCAACAGGTATTACGTCCCGATTTGCGCATTATGATTATGTCGGCAACCTTAAATATGCCGCAGCTTACTTCCCTGTTACAAGCACCCGTTGCCGAAAGTAAAGGCAAACAATATCCGGTTGAAGTGTTTTACGGAACCGGACAGGATGTAAGGTTGTTGCCTGAAATTACAGCACGCACGGTTATCAAAGCCATGAATGAACACGATGGTGATGCGTTGGTTTTTTTACCGGGCGAAGGTGACATCCGAAAATGTGCGGGATTGCTCAAACAGGAAATACGGGACTTTGCTATTCATCCATTGTATGGTCAGTTGCCGCAGCATGAACAATACCTGGCTATTGTTCCCAATAAATTTGGCAAACGTAAAATTGTACTGGCCACCTCAATTGCCGAAACAAGTTTAACCATTGAAGGAGTCAAGATTGTTGTGGATACAGGCTATGGGAAGGTTTCCCGCTTTGATCCCAAATCAGGATTATCGCGTTTGGAAACGGTGCAGATCTCAAAAGACTCGGCCGACCAGCGCGCAGGACGTGCCGGAAGACTGAGTGCCGGGGTATGTTACCGGATGTGGACAAAAGCCACCCACGACCGGCTTGCGGAGCATCGGATTCCTGAAATTCTGGAAGCTGATCTAGCCGCGCTTGTACTGGATCTGGCGTTATGGGGAGTAACGGATGTAAATCAACTCACCTGGCTCTCCCCTCCTCCCAAAGCCCATATTCAGCAGGCTACGGAGGTATTGCATCAAATTGGTGCACTGGAAAACGGAAAGATTACCGAACACGGAAAACAAGTTCACCAGCTTGCCTGTCACCCGCGTTTGGCGCATATGCTGCTGATGGCAAAAACGGAAACGGCCAAGCAACTCGCAACCGATATTGCAGCAGTTTTGGAAGAGCGTGATCCGCTGCCCAAAGAATCGGGTATTGATATCAACCTACGGATTGAAGCATTGCGCAGGGGACGTGCAAACAATGCACTTGGCAACAAACTCAACCGTATTGAAAAGGTGGCTGACTCTTACCGAAGATTGTTGAATGTAAGCATTGATAATGGTCCGGTGGATTCTTATGAAACAGGTTTGCTACTCGCATATGCTTATCCCGAACGTATTGCTTTTGCACGTCCCGGAAACAATGCACAGTTTCAATTGGCCAATGGCAAATATGCAGCTGCAGGTCACAGGGATGACCTTTCGAGTGAGCCATGGCTGGCTATTGCACATATTGATACCCGTGATGGGTTAGGTAAAATATTTATGGCCTCTCCGCTTAATCCGAAGGACCTGTTGCCAATGGTGAAGGAGCAGGAAGTTATTACCTGGGACACACGTAAAGGCGGATTGATTGCCACCAAAGACCTGCGTATCGGCAGTATTGTATTGCAATCCAAACCCCTGCCACAACCCGATGCAACACATTTGGCGGAAGCCATATCCAATGCCCTGAAAACGGAAGGTGAAGCATTGCTTTCATTTGATGAACAGATGGAACAATTGCAAAATCGCATCAAAAGTTTGCGCAAGTGGAACCCGCTGGATGGCTGGCCGGATGTGAGCACTCCTGCCCTGTTGTTCAACAACCAGGAATGGTTGGGTCCTTATTTAACGGGTATCAAAAAACCGGACGACCTCAAAAAGATTAACCTGGCTCAGGCATTATTGCATCACCTCGATTGGGATAAACAACAGGCTTTGGCAGCTTTAGCTCCCGCTAAAATTGAAGTACCGAGTGGTTCAAATATCTCCATACACTATTTGCCGAATGGCGAAACACCTGTACTTGCCGTAAGGTTGCAGGAAGTGTTCGGGCTTGCAGAAACACCCCGGATCAATGCAGGTAAAACACCCGTAGTGATGCATCTGCTATCGCCCGGATTTAAACCCGTTCAGGTTACTTCCGATTTGCATAGTTTTTGGAACAATACGTATATTGAAGTCCGCAACGAACTCAAACGCAGATACCCTAAACACTCATGGCCGGATGATCCATGGAACGCTCCGCCTGTAGCGAAAGGCAGTGGGAGAAGAAATTAAGAATGAATAATTGAAGGTATCATGTAGTTTTTTTTGCCACAGATTTTCACTGATTAAATGGAAGGAATTAGGTAGATTGAAGTGGCGAATTATTTACTTTTAAATTTAATCTGTGCTAATCTGTGGCTATCCAAATATTCTCAATTAAACTCTAATTGAATACATGAGCAATAATTCTTTATATTTAAACATCCTGAAATGGATTTGTGCCCTGCTCATTTTAGCCGGTGCTTATCTGATGGTGCGCATTACGTGGCCCTACTTTTCGTTTGAAACAGACATTGGATTTTTGCTGACCAAACAAAGTGTGTTGTACCTCGATATCTGGATGATTTCCTTTTACACGCACATCAGTACAAGCTTAGTGGTACTGTTGATTGGCTGTATCCAGTTCTCCCGCTTTATCCGCACCCATTATGTGAAATATCATCGCTTGTTTGGTAAGATCTATGTATTGCTGGTGTTGTTCTGTGCGGCACCGGGTGGACTGGTTATGGCCCTGTATGCCAACGGAGGGTTTTGGGCAAGGTTATCTTTTGTGCTTATTTCAACCGGTTGGTGGCTCTTTACCTTTATGGGTTACCGAACCATCAAACATGGCCATACAGAAGCCCACCGTGAGTGGATGATTCGCAGTTATGCACTTACCCTCAGTGCGCTTACCCTACGGTTTTATGTTTACATCTCTCCCATCTTCATTCATTTGCCTGCACGCGATATGTATGTGCTAGTGGCTTGGTTGAGCTGGATTCCAAACCTACTCATTGCCGAATGGATCATAAGAAGAAAGCATACTATTAAAAGGGGTTCTGTAAATTAACCCAATCAATTTATGGGTGATGGTTCTTTTACCATGATTTTTCCTTCAGCATTGATGATATATTCTTTTGAACCGATTGGTTCTGTCAATACTAAATCATTGTCGAAATCATACTTCTCAAATGGTTTTCTCCATTGCCTTTTATATTCGGTAATGCTGGCTTCATTTCCTCTCAGGAAAACCGTTGCGGCCGAATAAGGTGCCTGCCAGGCTATCACTTTGGAGTCGATATAATCACCTTTGGAGGTATACGTCATCATATTGATATAGATTCCTCTCATTTCCCTTGGGCAGGCTATTGCCGATGTATCAACAGCGTACAAAATAATCCATACATGCTCGTTGAGCTGCTTTTTGCCCCGCATATTGTATTGTATCCAGTTATCGGGGTCTGTTTTTCTTTCCGGTAAAAAGTAAGATTCAACAGTTGTCATCGAAATACCATCCATACTGTTGCTTCCCCTACCGTTAAATGCATCGTAATTAAATTTGGTAACCTCACGTTCCGAGAAACTAACCGGTTCCTGTAAAGTACTGATTTTAGCAATGAACTTTTCAAAGTTGCGGGGGTCATTGCAATAAGTATCTATTTCACCTTCTGAAAGAAAGGATAATGAATAGTCGTCATACTCGCTTGTGCCGGGTTTTAACGTAAATTTAGGATCCTTTTCAAGCCTTGATCGAATCTCCTTGATGTCAAAATCCAACGATTGCGCTTCGTATATACTTTCGTTAAATCCATAGGTATCTCCGGAAGCAAGGCTACTGATCATGGAGTTGTAGAAGTCATCCACATGGGGTTTATCAAAAATGTAATACGGACTGTATTTACCGTTAACATCCTTTTTATATGCCGGTCTTACCAGTATTGACGATACCCTTACGGCTTCTTCATATTGTCCGGTTTGCATCAGCAATGCGATGAGTTGCCGGTAATATTTCTTTTCAGGATGAAGTGTAATGGCGCGTTTCATATTCCAGATTGCCTTGGCCGAAAACTCGTTCTCAAGGGCAGCACTTTTTTCAGCATATTGTTTTGCCAATGTTTGATTTGCATCACCATAGGTTTCAATATACCACGCAACCGAATCCGGTCTTTCAATACTGCTGGCACGTAAGGCCGGCAACATTACCTCTGTTTTTACAGTTTCTTTAGTGGTGCATGCCGATAGCAGCACTCCTGATAGTACGATAACTGACAATAACTTATTCATGACTAGCCTGGGTAAAAAGGTTGGAATCATTGTAGTTTGCAGGAACATCCTTATCGGTAATCCTGCCGGTATCATCAATGGTAAAAACAGCTTTTGCAAGCACATCATATCCCAGTATACTGTTTTCTGCAAACGATACATCTGTAATCGGTTTTGCCCAGTTCCGTTTCATGTCTGTTATATTAATGGTGCCGTTGTTTACCGAAAAGGTTTTGATCTTTTCAGCGGAACACTGGCAGCCCACCATTTTTTTCGAAAGAATATCTCCTTCATTATCATACACTACAAGGTAGGTGAATGCAGGCTGCATCTCCTCTCCCGAAAATGCGATGGAGGTGTACAAAAACGCCTGATACAACTCTGTTTGTTTCACACGGCCTACAAAGTAAAAGTCGTTGGAGACTTCCCTGTTAAAATCTGTGTTCTCCATCTCAGGAATAAAATCTGCAAAATCATAGTTGATGGATTGCCTGAAGTCGGCCATTTCAACTTTTTCGGGCGTTAAGGTATACGTCTCGAGGTTATTGGTATAAGCGCGTTTGTATAAATCGAACAATCCCGATCCCTGCCGGTTTTGTGCAACCATTTGCAGCACCAGGTTCTTATAAAGAGGCTCTTCCGTAATGCCTTTCAGTTGCGGATCCTGCGCTACTGCATTGGTATCAAACCGTCCTGCTTTAAAACTATCTTCCAGCGGATTGATCACATACCACATGCCCCATTTTTCAGGATCGCGTTTGTAATTCTGATATTTTACACATGCTATTTTGTAATGCACGTTGGCTGCGGGTTCAAAATGCAGGTGTTGTGCCACTTCAAATGCCTCAATTGCTTCTTCCCTCACCGCTTCCGAATAACCCCCTGCTGCCAGTGCACAACCCAGTTCATAATACGTTTTGGCATCGGGGAAAGTAAGAATGGACGATTTAAATTTAACAACAGCAGCACCCGGGTTCCTCTTATTCTTGAATAAATCAACACCCTGCAAGAACAATGCTCCCGAGAGTTTTTTTACGGAATCAAGATTCAACTCCTCGCTATCAAACACCACATCATACACCAGGTTTTTATCGTACATGGTTTTGAAGGTGAGCTTTTGGAGTTGAACTTTGAGAATTTGCTCTGCCGAAGGTCCGGAGCAGGCAGGCATCAAGAGTGTTGCAACAAGGCAGGTAAGCACAGTTGAGTATTTCATGATAAGGGTATTGTACAGGCAAGATATGAAATTTTCGGAACTTGAAACAGGTAACATCAGCGCACTAACCACCCTCCTTTTCCCTTAACCGGTTCATGCCTGAACGAAACTGGTTTAGTATTGCGTTAAGTGAGTTTAGAAATTTACTAAGCTAGTTCACTATTTTTCTAAACTTGTTTAGTATTGAGTTAAGTGAGTTTAGGAATTTACTAAACTAGTTTATCTTTTTTCTAAACTGGTTTAGTATTGCGTTAAGTGAGTTTAGAAATTTACTAAGCTAGTTCACT
>JAZKEF010000011.1:100341-276182 GCA_040387195.1 Bacteroidota bacterium | reverse complement strand
GAGTTTAGGAATTTACTAAACTAGTTTATCTTTTTTCTAAACTGGTTTAGTATTGAGTTAAGTGAGTTTAGGAATTTACTAAACTAGTTTATCTTTTTTCTAAACTGGTTTAGTATTGCGTTAAGTGAGTTTAGAAATTTACTAAGCTAGTATACTATTTTTCTAAACTGGTTTAGTATTGAGTGAAGTGAGTTTAGGAATTTACTAAACTAGTTTACCATTTTTCCAAACTGGTTTAGTGCTGAGTTAAGTTGGGTTAGGAAAATACTGTTCTATCAATGGTTTCCATCGTTTACCCTATTGGGAAGCTCACAATCAGTGATCTTGTCGGTTACAATATCTTCATATAACATGTATGTACCCGTTTCGCAAACTTTAACAGCTGTTATGCTAATGGTTCTTAAAATATTGTTGCGGTTCATGAGGATGTCGGTACCGCTATCCCCCGATCCGCCAAAATGATGAAAGGACAACATATCCTGCAATCCGGGTTCAATGTTCATTGTCAGAAAATCAGCAAACCACTCTTTACGCGCTGCAATCACTTCGGGGTCATATAAGGTGGCCGATGACCAGATCTGTGGTTGCGCACCATCAATCGTTTTTACATACACCGTTTTACCATCCCACCTCAATTCATGTATAGTTACCACAGATTGATGTTGAATCATAACAAGGGTAAAAGGTTCGATACCGGTAAATAGATAGTTGCGTACAAAAAGATCAACATCATTGTACTTAAAAAAATCAGTCACTACCAATCCACGGCTTTGCCGGTACGGAGGATTTGGCACATGCCTTTCAAACGCACCATTGAGCAAACATAATGTGAAGTGGTTGGATGATGTGGCCAGCCAGGTTCCTCCACCCTTCGGATCTTTGGGGTACATTACCTGATGGTTGCTGTGAGTATATAATGCAGGTGGCCAGGCAGGCTCACGTAACACACTTTCGTCCCTGTTGGAGGTAAGCATAAATCCTCCCGTTTTGTTTGGTATATAACTAAGCGTGCACATATTGTTTCTGGTGCCTGTGTTGAATAAGCAACACCAAAGTCTTTCTAAAAAACAAAATATAGAAAGGAATGTTTCACTGCAATTTGAATAATGGCTACCCAACAGCAGGAATTGTTGCGTCATCAATTTAAGTATACCCAAAGAGGTTCTTTCAACGTTATTGTTATTTTTGAAAGATATGACTGCGATACCTGCTCTCTTCTTTTTACCCGTAAACGAAAACGATTTACCCGAAATTGAAAAACTGCAACCCGAGCACTGGGGAAGCATTATGCCGGCTATCAAATGGTATATGACACTCGATTTTTGTTACCTGATTAAAGCCGTTTATGAAAACGAGATTGTAGGTTGCGGAGCTGTACTTGTGAATGGAAACAGTGCTTGGCTTGCCAATATTATTGTAGCAAAAGGGCACCGCAACAAGGGTTACGGATATGCCATTACGGAACATATTTTGGATTATGCCAAACATCAAACCGGTTCGGTGATTCTCATTGCAACCAAACTCGGGCGTCCGGTTTATCTAAAATTCGGATTTAATGATGATGAAGAATACTTGTTTTTCAAGGCCGGTAAAATAGAACGTTTATCCAGCCAACGGCAGGAGCCTCCATCTCCTTACATCATACCTTATCACCCGTCATACAAAGATGCTATCCTTGCTTTGGATGAAGATACCTTTGGCGAACAGCGTACTCAATTGTTGGAATCGCGTTTGGCAGAAGCTCTTGTTTATGTGCAGGATGATATATTTAAAGGATTTACCATTCCAACCCTGGGCGAAGGTCTCACGCTTGCCTATACACCCGAAGCAGGATTAGCGTTAATGGCAGTAAGGTTTACCGAGGCGAAAAAAGCCTGTATCCCCAAAGCCAATAGCGTTGCCGTTGATTATTTATTGCAACATGGATTTGAAGTTGATGACTCATTATATGCCATCAAGATGAACCTTGGGAAGGTGTTGCCATGGAAACCACAACAACAGTTCGGAAGAGTTGGCGGGAATATGGGGTAAGTGAATGCAGTGAATTATGCATTCGACAATACTTTGTGTTACTCTGTGCTTCTTAGTGAACTTTGTGTGAAATTTGGCATTCATGGTTCACACAAAGTTCACGAAGATTTAAGTTGCCGGTGAACATAATAACACCATTAACAATCATCAAGCGAATATTTATCCAGCCAACAACTCAATAACCTATAACCTCTCCCCAACTACGCTCCTTTTGAAGAATTACCGTGCGGTTTAGGCCCGTCTTTACGTGGCCCTCCTTTGTGTGACCCCGGTTTTTTACGGAATGGTTTTTTAAACTCAGTTTTGATACGAACCTCAGGCTGATACAATGGCGCTTCTCCTAATTCCTGTGGCAATGGAAGTTTTACGATCTCGTATCCGATTAAACTTTCGATATCAAAAAACCTGCGGGCATCCCGTGGATTGATAAACGTAATGGCCGTACCGGTTGTCTCTGCGCGGGCTGTCCTTCCGATGCGGTGTACATAATCTTCCGGATCGGGTGGTACATCATAATTGATTACCAGACTGATTCCATCCACATCAATACCACGCGAAAGGATGTCGGTACCAATCAAAATACGAATATCCCTGTTTCGGAACTGCCGCATGATTTCTTCACGTTCCGGTTGTTCAAGGTCACTGTGAAATGCCTTAATGGAAATACCTGCACGGTTCAACTCCCTGTCGAGGTCTTTTACTTTATCCTTGGTTCCGGCAAACATGATGATGCTTCCGGTGCTGTGTTCCTTCAATACCTTTTTTACCAACGCTATTTTTTGGTTATCGTAGGCCATATAGGCTTGCTGCAAAATACCTTCGGCAGGTTTGCTGATGGCGATATTGATCTGTTCTGGGTTTTTGAGGATCTTATTGGCCAACAACCTGATTTTAGGGGGCATGGTAGCCGAGAACAACAACGTCTGCCGGTCGGCAGGAAGGTAGTTAATGATACGCACGATATCGTCAAAGAAGCCCATATCCAGCATCCTGTCTGCTTCATCCAGTACCAGGTGTTTAATGGAACTCATATCCACCGACCCACTTGAAGTAAGCATGGCAATCAACCGCCCGGGAGTGGCAATCACAATATCGGCTCCTTCGCGCATGGCTTTTTGTTGTTGTGCAAAAATATTTCCATCACCACCTCCATAAACAGGAATTGAAGTAATCCCCGTAAAATAAGCCAGACCCTCAACCTGTTGGTCAATTTGCTGGGCCAGCTCACGTGTAGGTGCAATAATCAGCGTGTTGAGTTTCCCATTTCCCTCCTCGGCAATCTTATTCATGATGGGTAACAAGTAAGCTGCGGTTTTTCCTGTTCCTGTTTGTGCACAGGCTATCAAATCGTTATTTGCTAAAACTACTGGTATCGCTTGTTCTTGTATCGGGGTTGCTTTCTCAAAACCCATGGCATCTAATCCGTCCAGAAGGGTTTCGTTAAAATTAAAATCTTTAAAATTCACTTGGTATATTTTTCCGCAAGGTAAGATAATATCTAATAGGATAATATATTGCGATAGAATTCACCCCCGCCATGAAACTATACCTCATTTCTTCTATTGAACCCGAGTTCAGAGACGGTTTTAGCAACCAAACGCGGTTGCAGAACTTTAAAATAGCGCAGATCATTGCCGCTATTTCTTTGATACTAGGTATGGTATGGCGCTCCACTACTCTGTTTTACGATTACGAACCTGTTTTAAACAGCTTTGAATCTTACCTTAAAGTCAATACCTATTTTGGCCTGGTATCCCTCTTTTTTGCCGCAGTATTCATCCTATTGCGCAAGCGATTGATGCCCGATGAACTACCTAGCTACCATTGGATAGCGTGGATGTATGCGTTATTGTTTGTGATTAAGAATGTTGGACTTTCCTTCATCGCCCAACGAAATCCATCCAATACCATGGCGATGTTGCTAGTGGGATTGTTTTTGGTAGCAGGTGTGATGGTTTTCTCAATGCTCGAAACCATTGCTATTGCAGGAATTACTTTTTGCATTTTTATAGGTGGCCTGGGTTATTTCCAAACTGATCCTAACTTGTGGGTTTCCAATGTTGTGGCATTTTTTATTATACTTTCGGTGTATATCCTTATTTCACGGTTGCTCTATACCTATCATGCCAATTATTATAAGAAGGTGCGAACCATAGAGGCGAAAAACAAGGAAATTGAACTGGCCAACGAATCGAAAAATGAATTACTGAGCATGGTTGCACACGATCTTCGTTCACCACTCAACAACATCCAATCACTGGTGGAGCTCATGCAAATGCCCGGACAGGAGGAAGAACAGGCGGCCTATTTTCAGCTTATTAAAGATTGTTGCGATAAGGCGGACCGTATTATCAGGGAAATTGTTGCTGCTGCACAAGAAGAAAACAGTTCAAAGCTCATCAAAAATCCGGAACACCTCAATACCCTGTTGCAGGATTGTTTCCGCAACTGGAAGAAGGTTGTAAACAATAAGGTTAAGCTGGAACTGATATTACCGGATGAGTGGATCGTATTGCCCATTCACAAGGATAAAGTGCAACGGATCATTGATAACTTAATTGGAAACGCCATCAAGTTTACACCCCAAGCACATGGAAAAATTTCAGTGGAACTTAAGAGGGTAAAAGGCTGGGTAAGGATTTCCGTTAATGACAACGGCATGGGAATTCCAGCTGATCACATTCCCAATTTGTTCGATAAATTTACATCGGCAGGACGCTTAGGAATAAACAACGAAGCATCAATCGGTTTGGGATTGCATATAAGCAGGCAGTTTGCCGAACAACACGGAGGAAAACTTTGGGTTGAGTCGGTCGAAAACAAAGGGTCCTCATTTTATTTAGATTTACCGGCATAAAGAAAAACAAAACACCATGACAGTTAAACGGAACAATGCATTAATTTTTATTTTCATTACCATTCTGGTTGATGTTATCGGCCTAGGAATCATCATACCGGTGGTTCCCAAACTGATTTCACAACTTACCGGTGAAGGTCTCAGCGAGGCTTCGCGTTACGGGGGCTGGCTTATGTTTTCATTTGCCATCATGTCGTTTCTCTGCTCTCCTATTATGGGCGGTTTGAGCGACAGGTTTGGCCGCAGACCTGTTTTACTGCTTTCATTGCTGGGGTTGGGTATTGATTATATTTTTCATGCATATGCACCCACATTGGCCTGGTTGTTTGTAGGACGTCTTATTGCCGGAGTATTCGGAGCTAGCTTTACTACAGCTACTGCCTATATTGCCGATATCAGCACACCTGAAAAACGTGCCCAAAATTTCGGATTGATCGGGGCTGCATTCGGACTTGGATTTATTATCGGGCCACTCATTGGTGGATTGGCCGGAGGAGCCTGGGGCCCGCGTGCGCCATTTTTATTGGCAGCAGCGTTAACCTTCTGTAATCTTATTTATGGTTATTTTGTATTACCAGAGTCGTTGGAACTAACGCAACGCAGACCATTCGAATGGAAACGTGCCAACCCGATCGGATCGTTGATGCACCTGCGTAAATATCCTGTTGTATCAGGTTTGGTTGTTTCGCTGGTATTAATTTATATCGCGGCTCATGCCGTACAAAGTAACTGGAGCTTTTATACCATGTTCAAGTTCTCGTGGGATGAAAAGATGGTAGGCTATTCACTGGCCGTGGTGGGTGTATTAATATCCCTTGTGCAGGGTGGATTGATCAGGATTGCAATTCCCAAACTGGGTCAGCAAAACGCGGTGTATATCGGAATTGCCTTTTATGCGATGGGATTGTTGTTGTTCGGAATGGCTTCGGCCAGCTGGATGATGTTTGCTTTTTTGGTACCTTATTGCCTGGGAGGAATTGCAGGTCCTGCATTACAAGGGATCATCTCATCACAGGTTCCGCCAAATGAACAGGGCGAATTACAAGGAGCACTTACGAGCTTAATGAGCGTTACATCCATCATTGGCCCTGTAATGATGAACGGAATATTTGCTTACTTTACATCCGCTGATGCGCCTGTTTATCTTCCAGGAGCATCATTTTACCTGGCTGCTTTTCTAACCATACTCAGTCTGTTTTTCTCATACAAAACCCTGTCAACCCGTTTTATCAGTAAACACTAAGTTTGGCAACAGCTGCGGCAAATACGGTAACCCGACTGACTGCTTTATGGGCACTCAGTGAAAGTGGTTTAGGCGGGCTGATGCATGCGCTTAAAATTCCATTTACCGGATTTTTTCTGGGGGGATTTGCCATTGTTATCATCACGCTTATTGCCTTTGAAAGTACTAAACCATTTAAAGTTATTTTGCAGGCAACATTATTAGTGATACTGGTAAAAGCTGCTGCCAGTCCGCACTCTCCTCCCATGGCATATATTGCCGTTGCCTTTCAGGGAGTCATCGGAGCTGTTTTATTTTCGGTGATTCCATTCTTTCGATTGGCGGCATGTATTTTCGGAATGATTGCATTGTTTGAGTCGGCCATTCAAAAGTTTTTGGTAGCCACGCTTATTTTTGGCAAAAGTATATGGGAAGCACTGGATGCTTTTGTGGCAAGTGTGCTCAAAGATTTAACCCTGTTTAATGATTTCTCTTTCAGCATCTGGCTCATTGCAAGCTATACCGGGGTGTATATTATCTGGGGAGGAATCCTGGGTTTATGGGCTTCGGGATTACCTAAAGTTATACATCAACAATCGGATGCCTTATTGTTATCATACAACGATTTAACTATAAAAGAAAATACTACTGCTGTAACAGGTAAAAGAAAGTTTGGCTTTAAATTGATGGCAACCTTTTTCATTCTGTTGTTTATTGTCACTGTATTTCTGATGCAGGGTTCAGCAGGTAAAATATGGTATGTATTGGGGAGAACGATAGCGGCATTGCTTATCCTTTTTTATATCATCAATCCGCTTATCAAAACAGCAATAAATCGCTGGCTCAAAAAACAACAGCAATCAAAAGCCACCCAACTCACTTCCATCCTCAACAGTATTCCTGAACTGCGTTTGCATATTGCTCCTGCCATGCGATTAGCCCGTAATCAACATACAGGCTTGGGTGTATACAAGGCCTTTGTAACCAACCTGATCGTATTTGCCTTATATAAATAGGTAGCACATGGCAAGTTCTATTTACATCTTAAGCCAGCCCATTCAATCAGGTAAAACAACATTGCTGATGCAATGGATTCAATCACAATCCAAGGTTGCCGGTTTCCTTACACCCGATGTGGAGGGCACGCGTAAGCTTTACGATATTCAACACCATACCTACCACAAGCTGCAGTTGCATGAAGGTGATGACGGTATTAAAATAGGTCGGTTTGTGTTTGATAAGGGTGTGTTTGAAACAGCACGGAATATCATGCGTACAGCAATCCTGCAACAACCGGAATGGATTGTGGTGGATGAGGTTGGTAGGTTGGAGATGGATAGGAATGAAGGGCTGGAACCTGAACTTTCGATGCTTATTCAGCATTTTAAAACACAGACAACACAAACAAAACTGCTGCTGGTTGTCCGGGATTATTTACTGGAGGATGCTAAGAAGCATTATGGAATGGAGGATGCTGTTGTGTTATCCAAAGACTTTTTTTTAACCACAGTGGAAGCAACAGAAGAACACAACCAAGATTTAATTGGATTGGTATTATGTGGTGGACAGAGTGTCAGAATGGGAAGGGATAAGGCATTTATTCAATACCATACCAAAGAACAATATGCACATGTTGCCGATATGATGAAGCCTTTTTGCAATGGTGTTTTTATTTCGTGTAACAACCAACAGCAATCTGATATTGATGAACAATACCAGACCATTTTAGACAATGCGACATTTGAAAATACCGGCCCTATGACGGGCGTATTAAGTGCTTTTGAGCAATTACCGCAAGCGCCTTTACTCGTTACCGGTTGTGATTATCCGTACTTCACAGAAGCTGACATGAAGACATTAATTGATGCAAGAGCAAATGGATTTGATGTTGTATGTTACCACAATCCGGAATCGGGTTTTGATGAACCATTGCTCGCCATTTATGAAAAACAATGCGCCCCACTCCTCCTCGATTTTTACCAAAAGGGCAACACCTCACTACAACAGTTTTTGAAAACAGTAAATACAAAACGGACTTTTCCTTCTCTTTCAAAAAATATAAAGAGTATAGACTATTAGTGTCTGTATACGAAGACACAAAATTTAATTGAAATGCAAGAAGGGCACGAAGTAAATTGTCAGTTCTTTGTACACGAAGACACGAAATGTAATTGAAATGCAAGAAGAGCACGAAGTAAATTGTCCGTTCTTTGTACACGAAGACACGAAATGTAATTGAAATGCAAGAAGGGCACGAAGGGAAATGAAAATTCACTTGGTCGTTTTTTCATCGGATATTTGGTATTTTCTTGAATGATTCTTAATATTACATATGCCCCTTGATGAAGAAACTGAAAAAATTGCAACAACAATTGTTGATTGTGCCTACAAAGTCCATAAAAAACTTGGTCCCGGATTATTAGAAAAGGTATATGAACAATGCTTGGTTTATGAGCTCCGAAAGGCAGGCTTGAACTGTAAAACGCAATTGCCAATTGCGGTGCAATACGAAAATTTATTGATACAAGATGCTTTCAAACTTGATATCCTTGTTGAAGATAAAGTAGTAATTGAAATGAAGGCGGTGGAGAGAATGCATGAATCAGTTGACGCACAACTGTTGAGCTATTTGACAATGACAGGAAAACGTTTAGGTTTTTTAATCAATTTCAAAGTACGCTTTATAAGACAAGGGATAACCCGTTTCGTTAAATAAAGAAACTCTTCCCTTTGTGCTCTTTCTTTATCTTACTCTTTTAGTGGCCTTAGTGTACAAAAAATGACTCAACCAAGCGTATCACACATCAATATTACCAGGGTAAACGGGAATGAATATATTCAGACTATTGATTTATTGGCAGTAGAAGAACCCATGGAAATCCGCCTCGGATACGGGCCTGCAGATATGCGTGCACAAAAAAGTATTTCGGTAACCATGCGCACTCCCGGAAATGATTTTGAATTGGCCTTAGGGTTTTTACTCACAGAAGGTATCATCCAATCACCCGACCAGGTATATAAAATACAGTATTGTACGGAGCTCAATACACTCGAAAACAAAGAGAACATTGTACGCGTAGAATTGAAACCTGAAGTAACTATTGACTTCAGTAACCTGCAACGCAATTTTTATACTACCAGCAGTTGTGGTGTGTGTGGCAAGGAAAGCATTGAGGCCATTCGCACTACATGCTCATTGAGAATTGAGAATTACGAATTGCGAATTAATCGAAATATTATAATCGGACTTCCCGGTAAGTTGAGGGAACAGCAGAATGTGTTTGAACATACCGGTGGTTTGCATGCCTGCGCTCTATTTGATATAACGGGCAATCTTAAACTCCTCAGAGAAGATGTAGGCCGCCACAATGCGTTAGATAAACTCATCGGAGCCTCCTGTAACAGCGTCCCGCTAATAGCGGGAGAGGTGCTTCCCCGCGACTATTCCATTCTCCTTCTCAGTGGCAGAGCAAGCTTCGAACTCTTGCAAAAAGCTGCTATGGCCGGTATTCCCATAGTATGTGCAGTTGGAGCACCCAGCAGCCTGGCAGTTGAAACCGCAAAAGAGTTTGGCATTACCCTGATCGGCTTTTTACGCGGTGACCGTTTTAATGTGTATTCAGGTTCCGAGCGTGTTCAATTTGTATAATTTTACCGATTACCTGCATGTATTAAACCTTTTTCGGTTACCTTAGTCTTAGATAAAATTTATTGACTATGGCTACATTATCCCGCAGAGGTTTTTTAAAGGATGCAACAAGTAAGCTTACCAAAGAGCAACCTCCCATTGCAACCCTCGATTATGTTGACCCATCCAACAAAACACTCCCACGTCACCTTGCGAAGACAACTACGGGTGTGGCAGAATACACCGGCACTTTTGGTGATGCCCAAGTTTTGCATTTGTTAAGGCGAACATTATTCGGAGTGAATAAGGGTGATGTTGATTTTTTTAAGACCAAAACCATGAGCGAAGCGGTTGACTTCCTGTTGAATGTTCCCGCTTCTCCGCCTCCACCTCCACTGAACCATTATGGTAACAATGCCAATACTCCCGACCCAGCTGTGCCTTTCGGCCAAACATGGGTAAATGCTCCGGTGAATCCCAATATCGAGTTTGCCCGTGTGAGTTCTCTCAAAGCTTGGTGGATGGGATTAATGGTTGCCCCCGACAGAAACATCAGGGAAAAGATGACCTTGTTCTGGCACAATCATTTTGCTACAGAAACAAACGTTGTGCAAGACTCAAGGTATATTTACAAACACCATGCATTGCTCAGGGCATATTGTTTAGGCAACTTTAAAGAGTTGATCAAACAAATTACCCTGGATCCTGCCATGCTTGTGTATCTTAACGGAGAGGTGAATACCAAATCGGCACCGGATGAAAATTACGGCAGGGAATTGCAGGAATTGTTTACCATAGGCAAAAATCTTACTCCACATTACACCGAAGATGATGTTAAAGCTGCTGCCAAGGTATTAACCGGCTGGCGTAACAACAGAACAAATATTGCGTCCTTCTTTGACTCATCCAAGCATGATACCAACAACAAACAGTTTTCCTCTTTTTATGGCAATACAGTTATCACCGGACGTTCCGGAGCCACTGCCGGTATGGATGAGTTGGATGACCTACTCAATATGCTGTTTGCACACCCCGAAACAGCCAAACATATTTGCCGTAAACTCTACCGTTACTTTGTGTATTATGTGATTGACGATTCGGTTGAAACCAATGTAATCAATCCACTCGCACAGCTTTTTGCTAGTTCAGGATATAATATCATGACTGTTGTTTCTAAACTCCTCAAGAGTGAGCACTTCTTTGATGCCCTCAACATGGGATGCATGATTAAACAACCAATTGACCAGATTGTAGGTTCGAGCCGCATGATGGGATTGGTATTCCCGGATAACACCAACCTGCAGCAGCAATATGCACATTGGTTATACCTGCAACAATTTAGCATCTTATGCGGACAGGATATTGGTGATCCGCCTAACGTAGCGGGCTGGCAGGCCTTTTACGAAGACCCTCAGTTTTATGAGTTATGGATCAATTCCGACACTCTGCCTAAACGGAATTTATACAATGATGTAATGGTTTATACCGGTTACAATCGTAACCAGTATAAACTGATGTATGATACCATTGCTTTTGTGAACCAGTTTCCCACCCCCGAAAATCCGAATTCATTAATCAGTGCTATTTCCACCTTATGCCATCCCATTCCGCTTTCGCAAACAACAAGGGATTCGATTAAAACCGCTTATCTTTTGAGTGGCCAGGCAACAGATAGTTACTGGACAGATGCCTGGAACTTTTACAAGAACAACCCAAGCGATACAAACGCAAAAAAAACGGTGACCGATCGTTTGCAGGCCATGATGAAGTATATGTTCGGTTTGGCTGAATACCAATTAAGTTAATTACCCTCTTAATTCTACACGTATGAACAGAAAAGATTTTTTACGCAAAAGTATAACAGGAGGACTTGCTCCCGTAGTGATTAATGGAATGGGTGTTAAAGCATTTGCCGAAAACCCGTTGATCCAGTTTTTGGGAAAAGCCGAACACGATGACCGCGTGTTGGTGTTAATCCAATTGAATGGTGGAAACGATGGTGTGAATACGGTAATTCCATTGGATCAATACAGCAAGCTGATGGCAGTGCGTGGCAATGTAGCCATTGCAGAAAGCAAAGTACTAAGCATGACCAATACGGCAGCAACCGGTTTGCATCCCGGAATGACGGAGTTGCGCAATATGTACAATAACGGAATGGTGAGTATCATTCAAAGCGTGGGGTATCCCAATCCGAACTATTCACATTTCAGGGCAACCGATATATGGCTTACAGGAAGCGATGCCGATCAAACACTCGACACCGGTTGGATGGGCCGTTACCTCGATCAGGAGTATGTTGATTTTCCAACCAACTATCCCAATGCCAATTTCCCCGACCCTCCTGCCATCCAGATCGGTTATATGATTTCACCTGCTTTTCAGGGAACGGATGCATCACTGGCCATGAGTATAACTGATCCTACTTCTTTCTATCAGTTTGTAACAGGAACTGTAGATCCCGCACCCAATACACCGGCAGGACATGAGCTTACCTTTTTAAGATTGGTGGCACAACAAACCCAGCAATATTCTGCTGTCATCAAAGCAGCTGCCGGAAAAGCCACCAACCTGTCAACATTATATCCTACTGCTGGACAAAACTCTTTATCCGATCAATTAAAAATTGTAGCACAACTGATTGCCGGTGGCTTAAAAACCAAAGTTTACATGGTAAGTTTGGGAGGTTTTGATACACATGCACAACAGGTTGTTGCAGGAGCTACCGATACCGGTAACCATGCAAGGTTGCTTTCCAACATTTCGGTTGCCGTTAATGCATTTCAGGACGATTTGAAGAAACTGAATGTAGCCGACCGTGTACTGGGAATGACTTTCAGTGAGTTTGGAAGACGCATTGTTTCGAACGACAGTTTAGGAACTGACCACGGTGCAGCAGCACCTTTGTTCTTATTTGGCACCAAAGTAAACGGAGGTTTATTGGGTACCAACCCGGTAATTCCGGCAAGTGCAACCGCAAACGATAATATCCCGATGCAATATGATTTTCGCTCGGTGTACAGCACCATTTTAAAGAACTGGTTTGGTGTAAGCGATGTAGAGCTGAACAATACCATGCTCAAACCATACCCTACACTCAATGTTATCAATACCAATACGACCGGCATCAGCGAGCAGGATTTGCTTAATCCGGAGAGTGTAAGCAATTATCCAAACCCTTGCAATGAATACACCACCATCCAATTCATCAGTCAGGGTGGATTAATTCGCGTGTGCTTATATGATACATCGGGTAAACTACTGGATGTACTCAAAGAGGCAACATACCCTGAAGGTAAATCGGAGCTTACCATCAACACCACACACCTGGCAAATGGATTGTATTATTACCAGATTCAGCAAGGTGCTGCACAGGTAATGAAAAATATGCTTGTTTCGAGGTAGTTAATACGTTAAAGGTTCCTGCAGACCAAGGGGATGGCGCTGATTTTTTTTCTGCATAATCCGCGCGATCTGCGGGAAACACCTATAACAGAACACCATTCTGTCCTTGGCAAAATTACTGTTACAGGGAGCTAATCTCCGCTACGTTTACCGTTCACCGAATTATTATTTGTACGTACAATAAAAAAAACGATTTTCGTTGTTCATCCCTTATGTAAAATCGCAAAACGTATGCTCAACCGAATCATAACCACATTCTTTTTTCTTTCCTCTTCCTTCTTTCTTCTTTCCAAAGCGCAAGCTCCCCGCTCCTACACCTCAAGCGAGGTTTTATTGCAGTTGAAAAAACTCAACACGGTAGGTTCGGTATTATACATTGCCGCACATCCCGATGATGAGAATACAAGACTCATTGCCTATTTAGCCAATGAAAAATGTCTACGTACCGGCTATTTAAGCTTAACCCGTGGTGATGGCGGACAAAATCTCATTGGTCCTGAGCAAGGCATCGAACTTGGTGTTATCCGCACACAGGAATTATTGGCAGCACGCAGAATTGATGGTGGCGAACAATTTTTTACCAGGGCTTATGATTTTGGTTACAGCAAATCACCGGATGAGACATTGAAAAAGTGGAACAAGGACTCTATCCTTTCTGATATGGTTTGGGTGATCCGCAACTTTCGTCCCGATATCATCATTACGCGTTTTGCAACCGATGGCAGTGGTGGACATGGTCACCATACTACTTCAGCCATCTTAGCCGAAGAGGCCTTTGATGCAGCAGCCGACCCGACAAAATTCCCTGAGCAATTAAAATACGTTGAAGCATGGAAAACCCGCAGGTTGTTTTACAACAGTGCAGCCCGTTTCTTTAATCCCAATGCCGATATGAGCAAATTGTTGAAACTGGATGTCGGTGTTTACAATCCGTTGCTCGGAAAAAGTTATGGCGAAATTGCAGCCGAAAGCCGCAGCATGCATAAGAGTCAGGGTTTTGGAAGCGCACGGCAACGTGGTGAACAGCTTGAATATTTTAAACCCATTAAAGGAGATACTGCAGGACTAAAGGATATTTTTGACGGGATTGATTTTACGTGGAACCGGGTAAAAGGAAGTGAGAAGGTTGGAAAGATGATTACGGAGACAATCAAAAACTACAAGATAGAACATCCGGAATTAAGCCTTCCTGCATTTTCGAAAATTGGAACTGAACTCAGTGTGTTGCGTAACAATACATCGTTGGCCCACAAAGTGATGCTCGCTAATTCCATCGTACTGAATATGCATGGGATTGTGGTTGATGCAACAAGTTCTGAAGCCAATATTACGCTTGGCAGCAAGCAAAAGCTAGCCGTTTCAGTAATTGCCAGAAATACAGATGCCAATCAATTATACAAACTTCAAATGGCCGGAAATCTCATGAATGATTTTCTCTCCTTTGATACAACAATCAATAAAACGCTCCGAAAAAACGAATTGGGTATTTATTCATTCCAATCACTCTACGGTAAAAGCGACCAGATATCGCAACCACATCATTTAAAACATCCTATCCAAAACAGCATGTTTGTGATAGATGATATGTTTAACCGTTCTGCTCCGGAAGTATCTTTAAACAGCTCAGGACACGCTGCTATTGAAGGACAAAATGTTTTTTATACTTTTCAATATCGATGGGTTGACCCCGAAAAAGGAGAACAATACAGACCATTGGTGATTACGCCTCCTGTAATGATTAATCTGGCTGAAAATATTGCTGTGTTTGGTAGTGATCAGGAGAAAGAGTTCAAAATCAAATTGAAAGCAGGCAGAGACAGTGTTGCGGGGCGCTTTGAAATTGGACTTCCGAAAGATTGGACAATATCATGCATTGGTGATGGTTCGGAAGAACTCTTTTTAGCGACTAGATCTGCAGCAGCTGGTAAATCATATACATCATGCGAGTTCAAACTAAATAAAAAAGGTTCTGAAAGTTCGTACTCCATTAAAATTAAACCTTCGGGCTTATCGAGAGATACCACAATTAAATTAAGTGTTATTGTCGATGGCATCGAATACACCAAAGGCATCAAAGAAATTAAATATGACCATATCCCGGTTCAAACCTTGTTCCCCGAAGCTGAAATCAAACTCGTTAAGCTTGATGTAAAGACCAAAAGCAAACGGATTGGGTATATTCCCGGTGCAGGTGATGAAGTGGCTCCAAGCCTCACGCAATTGGGTTATGAGGTAATTACGCTAACGGATGATATGCTGGCAAAAGAATCATTGAGTATATATGATGCAATATTAACCGGTGTGCGGGCATACAATACCAATGAGAAACTGGCATCCTTCAAACCCAAACTGATGGAGTACGTTAGCAACGGAGGTAACCTCATTGTGCAATACAATACCAATAGTTTTGCCGGTCCGTTTAAATCCGATATTGGTCCCTACCCTTTTAAAATTACACGCGATCGCATCACCGATGAAGAAGCAAAAATTGTTATGGAGCTGCCAAACCATCCGGTGTTTAACACTCCAAATAAAATTACAGATAAAGATTTTGAAGGGTGGATTCAGGAGCGCAGCATCTATCATGGAGGCGACTGGGATTCCAATTACGTGGCCCCCATCAGCATGGCCGACCCGAATGAAAAAGCAAACAAAGGTGCGTTACTGATTGCTAAACATGGCAAAGGAAACTTCATTTATACAGGATTGGTTTTCTTTCGCGAACTCCCCGCAGGTGTGCCGGGAGCATATCGCTTAATGGTAAACCTAATCGAACTCGGAAAATAATTTTTAACCGCAGCGTGCACAGCGACCTCAGACTTTTGGGACGCAACGGGCACAGCGGGAATGCCCTTATCAATAAATATTAAACCCCATGAAAAACAATTTAACAGAAAATGAAATAGCCACATTAGCATTAGATGCTGCATTTAAAGTTCACAGAACGCTTGGTCCGGGCTTGTTAGAATCGGCATACAAAGAGTGTTTGTTCTATGAATTAAAGAAAACGGGATTACTTGTACTGAAGGAAAAGCCACTGCCATTGGTGTATGAAGAAGTGAAATTGGAATGTGGCTATAGAGCAGACATAACAATGGAGAACAGATTTCTCATTGAAGTAAAAGCTGTTGAAGCATTAAATGATATTTTTTTAGCCCAAACATTAACCTATTTGAAATTGGCAAAATGTAAACTCGGATTATTAATTAACTTTAATGTTATCTTTCTAAAAGATGGAATCAAAAGAGTAATCAATAGCAAGTAAACGCAAGTCTCTGAATGCTGTGCTCTCTGCGTCCCTAGAGACAATGACGTTGCGAACGCTGCGGTAAAAAAAAAAGATTCAATAGAACCTAAATTTCAAACATTTAGCACACGCTAATAAGAATGTTAAAAATGAATAAAGACGAAAATTTCAATACATGGTACATTACAGTTATCAGTGCGTTGGTGCTGGAGGTAATCTTGTTTTATTTATTTACCCAATATTTCTCCTGATGAAAAACTACTTACTCCTGCTCGCAGTCACCTTATGTGTATCGGCTGCTCATGCCCAACAAAAACAGTTTAACAAACAACTGGCCGATTCGCTCAAAGCAGATGAATACGGAATGAAACCTTATGTAATGGCATTCCTCAAAAAGGGTCCCAACCGAAACCAGGATTCTGCAACGGCAGCTAAACTTCAGGCCGCTCATATGGAAAACATTGGCCGTATGGCTAAGGCCGGAAAGCTGGTAGTGGCCGGTCCTTTTCTGGACCAAGGCGACATACGCGGAATTTACCTTTTTGATGTGAAAACGATTGAAGAAGCGAAAAAATTAACCGAAACAGATCCCGCAGTTCAGGCCGGACGTTTAATCATGGAGCTTCATCCCTGGTATGGTTCAGCCGCACTCATGTTGGTGAATCCGATCCACGAAACCATCTCAAGCAAAGATCATTAAGGATGAGTGGAATTGACTGGATTGTATTAATAGCCACTTTGATTGCCGTTATCAGCTATGGAGTATACAAAAGCGCGCATGAGAAAAACTTAGACAGTTATTTTAAAAGCAACAACTCGATGAGCTGGTTCCTGATCCTGCTTTCCATTATGGGGACACAGGCCAGCGCCATCACCTTTCTTTCGGCCCCCGGACAAGCATACACGGATGGAATGAGGTTCGTACAATACTATTTTGGTTTACCATTAGCCATGGTTGTATTGTGCATCACCTTTGTTCCTATTTTCCATAAACTGAAAGTATACACCGCATACGAATACTTAGAGCAACGCTTCGATTTGAGAACACGGGCGCTTACCTCTTCCCTGTTTTTAATATCGCGCGGACTTTCTACCGGCATCAGTATTTATGCTCCATCCATTATTTTATCATCCTTATTAGGTTGGAATATTTACCTCACCAATGTAGTCATGGGCGGATTGCTTATTATTTATACGATGACGGGTGGAGCCAAGGCTGTTGCGTATACGCAGATGCAACAACTATTCATTGTATTTATCGGGATGTTTTTGGCCGGTTATATGGTGGTGCATCTATTACCCGATAATGTTGGTTTTACGGATGCCTTGCAGGTTGCGGGTAAAATGGGCAAGCTGAATATCATTGAAACTAAAATTGATGTAACGGATAGCCATTGGTGGAAAGATAAATACAATATCTGGAGCGGATTGATTGGTGGTTTTTTCTTAGCACTCTCCTATTTCGGAACCGACCAAAGTCAGGTTGGACGGTACCTTACGGCTAAAAATATTAAAGAAAGCCGCATGGGATTATTGATGAACGGTCTGGTAAAGGTGCCTATGCAGTTTTTGATATTATTGATTGGTGCATTGGTATTTTCGTTTTATCTCTTCTACAACTCTCCTGTTTTCTTTAACCAGAAACAATTAGAGAAGGTTGAAAACAGTATTTATAAAAAGGAGCTCGTTGTATTGCAAACGCAACAAGACTCGCTCAACAAACTCTCGCAACAACAAGCCGCCTCATTGGTAGATGCAATCCACAACAATAATGAACAGCAAACCGAAAACAGTAAGCAGGCGTTGCGTGAAACTGAAAACAGTAAACAACAAACGCGCAAACAGGCAATAGCACTTATTAAACAAGCGGATAAAACGGCCGATGTGAACGATACCAATTATATCTTCTTGTACTTTGTGGTTCATCATTTACCGAAAGGATTAATCGGATTACTGATAGCCGTTATCTTTTTAGCAGCGTGGGGAAGTATTGCTGCAGCCCTGAATTCACTCGCCTCTTCCACTGTTATTGATTTATACAAACGGATGTGGGCACCCGACCGAACGGATATTCATTATTACAAAGCATCTAAATGGATTACGCTTTTTTGGGGACTGTTTTGCATTGCAACGGCCATGTTTGCTTCACAATTGGGAAGTTTGATTGAAGCGGTAAACATATTGGGCAGTCTGTTTTATGGAACAATGCTTGGTATTTTTGTGGTAGCTTTCTATTTGAAAAAGGTTGGCAGCAAAGCTGTTTTTTATGCAGCACTAATAGCCGAAGCAGGTGTAATTACAGTTTATGTAGCCGATATTGTTTCATTCCTGTGGCTGAATGTTATTGGCTGTTTACTCGTTGTGTGCATTGCACTGTGTTTTCCAAGAAAAGTTGACGCGAGCAACGAATACACAAATTCAATAATTTAACTTAGCCTAGTCAACGGTAACAAAAAACGCATCACTCAATGAAGAATGATGCGTCTTTTAAGAATCTATACGACTACTTATGATTTCTTTTTAGCAGGAGCCGGTTTGTATGCCGGGTTAGCTTTAATCTGAGCTTGTAACTCTTCGTTCATTTTCATGTAAGCATCATTGTTACCTTCTTTGGCTAATGTCCATGATTGCATCGAAGTAGCGATAGCTCCATTATAATCTTTCATTGCTACCTGAATTTTAGCTTTGGTCAACAGGTTCCAATATGCACCGGGATATGAAGCGATAGCTTTGTTAATCCAATCCAATGCTTTGTTCAGGTCTCTGCCTGTTTCAAGATAATAGCTTGCCGCACCTGAGTAAGGACGCGTATCTTTAGCCATAACATCATCAATTTGTTTGGCAATTTTCGCATCGTAATCAGCCGTTACTTTAACGCTCACCACAGTGTTTTCCCATTTCAGGTCCAAATCAGCTTCGTTGTTTTTAATGTTCGCAACTTCAATGGTAAAGGTTTCAATTGTTGATGCTGTTTTGCCTGGCTTAACAGTAAAACGTGCTGCATCATTTTCTTTTTTGTAACCATCTTCACTTGTTACAGTTAAGTCTTTTGTAATAATTACCGTCCACTCCGACTCACCCGGAATGGTAAGCAAACCGTATTTACCTGCTTTTACATCCATGCCATTCAGTTTCACATCTTCACCAAAGCTGATGGTAGTAGCATTATTGGCACCTGTGCGCCATAATTTACCAAAAGGAACAACATCACCGAAAACTTTACGGCCTTTGGCGCTTGGACGAGAATACGATACCTCAATCTTAGCAGTAGCAAAGTTCTGGCTGAATGAAGCAGTAGGACTCGGTTGAGGAAAAGAAATGGATTGTGCATTAGCTGTAACTGTAGCAGCAATTGCTAAAGCTACGATCATTGATTTAAGTGTTAGTCTTTTCATGTGTTATTATTAATGTTTATTTGGGTTAAGTAAAATTAGAGATTTCCGGTACGTCCACCATCTACTGGAACATTAATTCCGGTAATATAAGCAGCATATTCGCTGGCAAGGAATGCAGCTGCATAAGCAGGCTCTTCAGGCTTTGCAAAGCGGCCCAATGGAATTTCATCGGTCATTTCCTTGCTCACATCCTCAATGGAATGGTGTTGCTTGGACGCTTTTCCTTCAATGATCTGTGTTAGCCTGTCGGTTGCTGTAGCTCCCGGCAGAATATTGTTGACGGTAATTCCGTATTGGCCCAATTCATTTGCAAGTGTTTTGCTCCAGTTGCCAACGGCTCCGCGAATGCTATTGCTCACACCTAAGCCTTTCAACGGAATTTTAACCGAAGTAGAAATGATATTGATAATTCGTCCGTAACCCGAAGCACGCATGCCATCCACCACAGCTTGTACCAATACTTGGTTGCACAATAAGTGTTGTGTGAACGCTGTTGTATACTCATGTAACTCGGCATCAATAGCCAGTCCTGCAGGAGGTCCACCGGTATTATTCACCAGAATATGGAATG
The DNA here is from genome assembly GCA_040387195.1 of Bacteroidota bacterium. GTDB lineage: Bacteria > Bacteroidota > Bacteroidia > UKL13-3 > UKL13-3 > UKL13-3. Next base: position 255,826 of record JAZKEF010000011.1, on the reverse strand, counting down.
TTTTAGGTTCGTTCATTTTGGCCTGCAGCTTTTCTCTCAGTTCATCCGGTTTGTTAAAATCGGCTGCAATAAAATCGTGTTGTTGTCCGAGGCTGGTATCCAAATCGCGAACAATACGTTCCAAAATAGATTCGCTGCGCGAAACCAATGTTACATTGGCTCCCAGTGCTGCAAATTGTTTGGCAATTGCATTACCGATTCCTCTTGATGCACCACAAACGAGCGCATTTTTTCCTTGTAAGTTTATGATCATTTTGTTCATTAAAGCGAGCCAAAAATAGCGTTTAATTTCTCTTTCTTTAAAATCTTTTGTCCTGTTTCGCCAAAGGCTACTACTCTATCGCCCACCTTAGCTGTAAAACTGCATATTACAGAATTACCGATAGCTGATTGCAACATGGCTTCGAACACCACAGTAGATCCCAAAAGTGCCGGAGAAGAATGTTCTATCTTCAAAAAAGTGCCAATTCCCTCCTCGTCTTCTTCCTTCATTTCGAGCACAAACAAACGGCAAGCCCATTCAGCATCTCTGCCCAAAGCAAATGTAGCATATACAGGATGCACCTCACCCGATTGAAAGGATGCGGTATCAGCCTGCTCAACAAGCTTGGTGTAAGTTTTAACGGAACCTAGTTGGAATGGGAATAACATAGGAGAATTTGAGATTTGAGATTTACGAATTGAGATTTATTGTACAAGTGACCGTTCATAGTTGATGGATCAGAGTTCTTAGTTATATTCTGATTAGTAGCGATGTCATTCTGCCCCGAAAGCTTTCGGGAGGGATGGCCCGAGTTAAGAACTGTATCTCTGCGATTTACTCCATATAAAACCGTTCTAGATACGCTCCATGCAAAACCCTCGCCTGCTACTCGAACTTGCTGAATCGTTATTTGATCTATCAACCAATTACATTCTAACAAACCAACATCATTAACACAATTAACAGATAACATATCAACATAATTAACATTATCAACCACCACTAATCATGTCCCATCCTTGACTTCTTGGTTTCAATATATTTTTTATTGTGCGGATTAGATGCTACCCTGATTGCAACGTTTTCTACGATCTCCAATCCGTAACCGATCAAACCCGCACGTTTAGTTGGATTATTGGTCATTAAGCGCATTTTGTGCACTCCGATATCACGCAACATTTGTGCACCCACGCCATAATCACGCTCATCGGGTTTAAACCCTAATTGTACGTTGGCATCCACGGTATCCAAACCTTGTTCCTGTAATTTATATGCTTTCAGTTTATTAATAAGTCCAATGCCTCTACCTTCCTGGTTGATGTATATCACCACCCCCCGGCCTTCTTCTTCGATCATTTCCATGGCTTTTTGCAACTGGTCGCCACAATCGCAGCGCATGCTATGAAAGATATCACCGGTTACGCATGATGAATGAACACGGACCAATACTGCTTCACCCGGTTCCCATGTACCTTTCACCAAAGCCAGGTGTTCTTGTCCTGTATCTTTTTGCTCGAATGCAATCAGTTCGAAATCGCCATGTTTGGTGGGCATTTCAACCGAGATGATCCTGCGCACCAACGATTCCTTTTGCAAACGGTATTCAATCAAATCCTTAATGGTAACAAGCTTCAATTGAAAACGCTCGGCTACTTTTATGAGGTCGGGCAAACGTGCCATCGATCCATCTTCATTTAAAATCTCCACAATACAACCTGCCGGTTCAAAACCCGCTAAACGAGCAAGGTCGATAGCCGCTTCGGTATGTCCCGCTCTGCGCAATACTCCATCAGCCTGTGCCTTTAGCGGGAAGATATGTCCCGGTTTCCCTAGTTCTTCAGGTTTTGTATCGGGGTCAATTAATGCCTGAACGGTTTTGGCTCTGTCGTGTGCCGAAATCCCTGTTGTACATCCCTTACCTAATAAATCTATGGATACTGTAAATGCGGTTTCGTGTACCGCATTGTTATCACTTACCATCAGGTCCAACCCCAACTCATCGCAACGTTGCGGAGTAATGGGAGTGCAAATCAACCCGCGACCATGGGTGGCCATGAAGTTGATGATCTCAGGTGTTACATTGCGGGCAGCTGTTAAAAAATCGCCTTCATTCTCACGATCCTCATCATCCACTACAATCACAACTTTACCGTTGCGGATATCTTCTACTGCCTCTTCTATGGTATTAAATTGGAAACTCATTTGTTAGTTTTTTTCTTGGTATTTCTTGATTCGTTCAAGTTCTTCTAAATCTATTAAATCCTTTGGACGGGCAACCTTTGCCTTTTCGTGTATTAGATGATTGATGTGTAAAAATGGAATCTCTATTCCGTCTATTACGGCCTTATAGCTCATCTCTCTACATTCATCAAAACGTTCCTGTTCAAAACCTGAAAGTTTAGTCATTACATCAAGCTCTATTCCACTTGAGATATATAAGGTTGTCCAACCCGGCACAAATTGCATTGTTTCAAAATTGATAGAATCAGGATAACCATACAACTCAAAAACTGTTTTTAGTTTTCTGCGATTTTCAACTGTATCTTTAATCCAAATGTCAATATCTTCTGTTGTTCGCGTTCCTCCATGTAACATCACCGCAAACCCTCCTACCATAATATATTCAACTTGCGAATCGTACAAGCGTTTCCAAAATTCGATAATCTCTTCGTCACTAATATCCATTCCTAGTTTGGTTTAATGATGGTTGCTTGTTTCAATTTGGCTTTAAAACGGGTGGCTTTCATAAATGCACGAAAACGTTCTTCATAAGTCATTTTCATCCTCATGAGGAATTTCTCTTGTTCTGTTTCCAATAACTTTACGGTCCCTTTTTCCATGATTCAAATATACAAAACCTCAAACTCCTTTATGTTTGGATTGCTGCCTGTAGAACGTTAACACGTCAGCCGCTATTTTTGTGTTGGAATATTTTTCAACCACCAGTTTACGGGCCTCCTTGCCAAGTGTTTCGCAAAGTACGGGATTGTTCAGCAATTGTCCGATACACTGACAAAACTCATCTGCAGTATTGGCTATCAGGATATTTTTGTTATGCTCGCAGGCAATCCCCTGTGCGCCAAGACTAGTAGCCACAATCGCTTTCCCTAAAGCCATTCCTTCCAATATCTTTACCCTAATCCCACTACCTGAAAACAGCGGAACCACCATTATTTGTTTTGAACGCATGAACAAAACTGCATCTTCCACCTCTCCTTCAATCACTAAATTTGGAGCCGTAAGTTGCTTAAAAGCATCTGACATCCCCCTACCTGCAATATGGAATTGCAGCGAGGGGAATTGAACAGACAATTGCTTCCATACCTCATCAATGAACCAACGCATGGCATGTACATTGGGTTCCCATTCCATCGAGCCGATATGAAACAATGAAGGAGTCTCTATTTTTTGCAGTGGTATTTCAAGTAAATGGTTATCAACCGATGCCGGGATAACATGAATTGGAATGGTGCATCCCATACCCCTGAATGTTTCTGCATCCTGCTGCGTTACACAGGTAGATATATCAACAACATTCAATTGTTTGAATTCAAATTTTTTGAGGCGTTTGGCCAATAACGAAACATACCATTTCTTAACAGGATTGCGTGTTTGAAGTGCCAGCGATTCCCAGATCTCATGCTCCACATTATGGTGTCGCAATACGAGTAAGGCTTTACTATTGTTACGAACGACATTAATATAAGGTGTTGTAAACAGGCTTTCAAAAATAACAACGTCAAACTGTTTAGCCTGTAACAATTGAGTGAGCATTCCTTCAAACTCGGTTGAAATAAAACGTTCAACATGATACGATTTGGTTGAAAACAGGTTCAAAAAAGCATCCACTACCTTCACCCTATTATCTATATTCACGGTATGCCAATCGGCAATCGCTGATAGGTCGGGTGGAATAGCTTGCATGTTCACATAATGTTTTGATGTATTGAGTGCTGCCACATCCACCGAGCAACCCGCATCGTGGTATCCTTTAATAAAATTGTAATAACCAATGGAGCCACCATCTTTTAGGGGCCATGGAACTCGGTTGATCAGTTGAAGAATGCGCATAGGGTCTCAGGCGGTTTTCTTTTTAAATCGTCCAACAATGCGGTTGCCTAGTTTTACCCAGGCCGATTTATCAAACAATCCCGAATCGTTTGCAGCCTGATAGGTTAGGAAAATTCCAACCGGAGCCAAAACCATAATGGCAAGCCACATTCCTGATGGAGGTGTTGCCGCTCCTGTTTTGGCCATCTTCTCTCCTGTTATCGATATGATATGAAATACAATATACAATACCACCGAAATAACCACAGGCATACCAAAACCTCCTTTGCGGATAATGCTTCCGAGGGGGGCTCCGATAAAAAACATGATAAAACAGGCTATCGACAATGTGTATTTTTTATGCCACTCAATAGTATACCTCACCGAGAGTTTCTCGATATCAACAACGTCATTTGACGCATAATCAATTACGGATTTTACGGTACGTGCATTGTTTAATGCATTGCTTACAATCATTTGTTTGTTCTGCGGAACGGCCGCCATCAGATCGTTATGGGCAAGCACTACCGGTTGCGGTATATATTTCCCATACAATGAATCATTCAACCTGAGGTACAAATTATAATAATGGTTAGGTGTTGTTTTGCGCATTGATACGAGACCTTGCAATGAATCTATTTTGTGCTGCAGTTGAAGTACATTGAGGATCTGGTATCCATCTTTAAACAAACTCTCATCCGTACGGTTGAGGTTAAAGGTGTACATATCAAAAACAATTTCTTCTTCGGCAAAACTCAGCATGGAATGAGGTTGCGTTCGTTCATAACCCTGCTGTTTATCCATTTCCTCATACCTCGCTCCATTGTATAATGTAAAAAACAAATACCTTTCATCGGCACTCATATGCATAGTTCCGGTTTCGGCTGTAACAATCACTGCATGTCCACCAAGTGCCCTGTTATCATATATAATAACATCCTTTAATTCATTGGTGACAGGATCCTTTTTCCCCACCCTCATGCTGATGCCCTCAATTCCATTGTAAAAAACACCTTCCTTAATTAGCAATGCCGGCTTTTGCTGTTTGATATCGTAGAGCAGCGCTTTGTATTTAAGGGTTGCTTTGGGAATGAGAATATTGGATACAAAAAAGCCGAAAATACTCAGCAAAATCATGAGGTAAAACATGGGCCTGAAGATGCGCCAAATGGATATCCCGGCAGCTTTGGCGGCAATAAGTTCATATGTTTCGCCAAGGTTTCCGAAAGTCATGATAGAAGCCAGCAAAATAGATAGCGGCAATGCCAACGGAATAATACTAGCCGAAAAATAGAACATGAGTTGTGCAATGGTGCCCCATGTGAGTCCTTTACCAGCCAAATCATCAATATACAACCAGATGAACTGCATCAGGAGAATAAACAACACCACAAAAAACGTGGGGAGAAATGTTTGGAAAAACTGAAACGTGATAAGTTTATTGAGTTTTTTCAATGATATTGGTCTTTTTTAAGAGATGCGAAAATCGACAATTAAACTGACAAAACATGAACTGGATGTTGCTTCGGATACAATATATCCGCAAACGAAACAATCCGTGATGCTTAAACTGCAGCAATTGTTTACGGCATGCGGTCAAAAATTAAACCAAAACCTAGCCTACCAGGAACTTACCGCAAGCAGGCAATTTAAAATAACCAAAGGTGAACAGTATAAAGGAATGCCATATATGGTGCTGGATACCCCCCAGATAAAAGGCCCCCAAGTGAATTTCGTGTTGCGCACTATGTTTTGGTGGGGACATTATATTACCTGTAACCTGATTATCCGGACAGATAACCTGAGTGCACATCAGGAATATAAGGGCATTCGTAAACTTCGGAAAACCTATCTCCTGAATGGAAGTGATTTATGGGAACAAGACTTGGATTCACCAGCATTCACTAAGTGTTCAGCCCTTAGCGAAGACGAGATCAAGTCGGTTGTTCAATCCCATACCTACCTTAAGCTTTCGCGTAAAATTGCTTTACGTAAATATGCCGAATTACCTAAGCTGGTGGATGCTATTTATACAGAGTGGCTCACCTCATTAAGCATAAAAAAAGGAGCTGATTAGGCTCCTATATTCATTTTTAATTCGTGTATCTGACTATCCCAAAGTTGGGATGCGTTTTTCTCTTCATTGGTATCTACAAAATCTGTAATTACCAAGGCCACATCATCCGTGAGTTCATCCTGAACAATTTCAAACTCAAAAAACTCTTCCTCGGCACTGTCTCTCCACTTAAACTTGATGGCTTTGTTAGCTGTTTTTCTAAGAACCTCAGCAACCTGCTCATCTTTTCCCCACTTAAACTTATAGAAGTTGTTATAAATATCTACATCATCGGAAAACCACTGCGATAATCCTGAAGGTGTGCTGATATAATTATATAACATAGACGGTGAAGCCTTGATTGGGAATTCTAATCTTATTTTTTTCTTCTTGGTCATTATCGTGTTATTCCTGACAACTGTGTGGTGGCAAATAATGCGTTTTTACTGTCAATTACAAGTTTTGCCCCATGTTTTTGTAAGCATCAATATAATCAACCTGTTAGCGCTCTTCTTTCGCATCCTTTTCGGTTTCAGTAGTGATAGTAACCGGTCCAATCTCCCTCTTTTCAACTTTTATGGTTTTATCACCATCTTTGATTATTTCGGTTTCCGTGTTGGTTTCTTTCTCCTTTTTGCCAATGCGGATATTCATATCACCGTTTTCATCATCCATGTTCCATTCAATATTTACATCCTCGTCATCATCCACTGTATCGATGCAATCCATACATTTTAATCCTTTAGCTGTCATTTTAAAGGTTTCTCCCATATCAAAATCCTCTTCATACGAAGCATTGATCATTTTCATGATCGTTTTATCAACGATGATGATTGTTCCAACAGGCACCCTAAGCTTTGCAAAGATTTGTTGAAACTTAAAAGGGGCATTCACATCCAGCACAACTCCCCTGTCGATGGTTAATACATTACCGGCAAGTGTATGCGCAAAGTTGATTTTCGAGGCATTTTCATGCGCGCTGGATTCTGTTTCTCCTCTTGCCGACTTTAATACAGTTAGCTGCAGACTATCATTTTTACTTGCCTTCACCGAAAGATGTGTGTTATAAAACACCTTTATAAGGTCTTTGGTATACGACATCTTAAAGGTATTGTCTCCGTTATTGGTATTGATCCGTATTTCCTCTGTTTCATCTTCATCCAACACTTCGGTTGTTTTGATATACAATGTATCCGGACAAACAGCTGATAAAACCGGTACTTTCACAACCTCTTTATTTGCCACACCCTCCCTGTACAACAACCCGAAATTAACCAACAGACCCAGGCCGATAACCATGGTTGTAATGAGCAACAAGGCTACCAACCTTATCTTGATGCGGGAATGAAACATCATCTTCACTCCTATCAGCATAATGAGGGCCGCAACCGAAAATGCAAATAGTCCAAAACCCCATTGGAAATAACTGTAGTAAGATGTTACATCTAGTTTAGCCAGAATATCGGAGAATGAATAGTTCCATAAGAACACAACTGTTCCGATAACAAAGACGGAGATTAATAAAAATGCAGCTCCGATTAACTTACCTGCCAGATTAAACAAGGTGCGCAGTATTTGGGTAAGTGTACTACCTACCTGACCAATATTCTGAGAGGCAGCAGCAGCACTTTTTTTAATTTGTTCACCTGATTTCCCCAAGGTGTTTCTAACCACTTTTTCGATATTGTTTACATCAATGGTTTCACCTTTCATCTGCAATTTTTCGGCCGAAGTTTTTGCTTCAGGAATGGCCATCCACAAAATGATGTAAGCAAGTAAACCAGTTCCGAAAACAAAAAAGGCAATCAAAAATGCAAGACGGATCCATACGGCATCCACAGCAAAATACTCAGCTGCTCCGGCACACACACCACCAACTTTTTTATCATCAGGGTTACGGAACAACCTTTTTACATTAGGTTGCAGATCATTTGCCTCTGATGGAGTTGCCTCGGGTATCACGATCCACATTATAAGGTAAGCAAGCAATCCTGTTCCGAAAGCAAAAAATGCAATAAGAAACAACATGCGCGGAATCATGGTATCCACACCAAAATAATTAGCCAATCCTGCACATACACCGCCCAATGTTTTATGATTCGGATCCCTGCGAAGTTGTTTTACGCCACGTGGATTATAGTGTTGCTGATATCCTGTTGCGGATGGCTGTGGTTCTTCCTCACCACCTATTTCACGCGGGTCGCCCATCAATGTTATAATTTCGGTTACATCGGCAAGCTGAATCACCATGTATTTATCTGAAATTTTGGCTTGTAGCAATTCGGCTATCCGAGCTTCGATGTCGGCAATAATTTCGGTTGCGCCCTCGGTTCCGTTAAAGTGTTTCTTAAGCCCTTCAAGGTATGACCTGAGTTGCTCATAAGCGGTTTCATCGATGCTAAAAACCAGCCCGTTTAAGTTAATATTCACTACTTTATTCATAGTTGTGGTGTATTAGTTTTGTTGTGTTACTGTTGAAACGGCTGATACCAGCTCATCCCATGTTTCTTTTAATCCTTCTAAAAATTGTTTACCCTCTTCCGTGAGTTGAAAATATTTTCGGGGTGGTCCCGACTTGGATTCAATCCACTGGTAACTTAGCAGCCCTTCATTTTTTAACCGCGTGAGCAAAGGATACAACGTTCCTTCTACTACAATCATTTTTGAAGACTTGAGTTCTTCAATAATATCAGACGCGTAAACCTCTCCCCGGGAGATAATACTCAGAATACACAACTCGAGTATTCCTTTCTTCATTTGCGCTTTTGAGTTTTCTACATTCATAATCTATTGATAGTGTTTGGTAACATTCACGACACAAATCTATGCTTTAGTATGTACTTTGCAATACATAGTACTAGTTGTATATATAATTGCTTGTAGTACAGGATATTAATTTTTTCTTGTGTTTCCATAATTTTCCATGCAACTTGCCAAAGTGTATTTCCAACAACTCTGTAAGCTCATTCTACACAACAAAAATTTCTACATGAGTTTTGTTGTACTTTGGTTTTTAGGTCTTTATTTTCAGCTTACCACTCCCCAATTTCAGCTTTCCATATTTGTAAACAGCCTCAACTCTCCATTGGCTGATTCGATGATGATTTACACCACCTATGCCGGTGATGGATTATTTCTATTGTTTATTGGTCTTGTTCTGGTTGCATTCAACCGATCATTATGGTTGGTTACACTCTTAAGTCTTTCTGTTCCTTCTCTCATAACACAACTGCTTAAGCGTACTATCTTTGAGGACAGTCACAGGCCGGCTTTATTAATGGCCCAAATACCTGAACTGCATTATGTGGAAGGGGTTTTGATGAACCAATACAATAGCTTTCCTTCAGGACATACCACAGCAGCGTTTTCGTTGTATACCTTATTGGCTTTATTATCCATATCGAAAAAGAACGGTTGGTTTTGGGCTGTGATTGCAGCAGCCGTTGGCCTTTCGCGGGTGTACTTATTGCAACATTTCTGGGCCGATATTATGGCCGGATCCATATTGGCTGTTTGTGTAGTTACTTTTATTTACACTTTTTTTGCCGCTAAATTGCGTGTTGATGAAATCACTCCTGAATAGTTCGGCTGCAGTTGCCTTTTTTGCTGCACTATTGTTTATTCCTTTTCTAGGCAATGTACACCTGTTCGATTGGGATGAGATCAACTTTGCGGAGTCGGCTCGCGAAATGCTTATTACCCAGGAGTTTTTCAGGGTGCAGATCAACTTCCAACCCTTTTGGGAAAAGCCACCATTCTTCTTTTGGTTACAAGCTTTAAGCATGAGTGTGTTTGGCGTGAATGAATTTGCAGCGCGTTTTCCAAACGCCTTATGCGGAATCATAACACTCAGCCTATTGTTTCATATCGGAAAAAAAACATTCAATACCCGCTTTGCCTGGTTGTGGGTATTGTTTATGATGGGCTCCTTCACTCCGGCACTGTATTTTAAGAGCGGTATAATTGACCCCTGGTTTAACCTTTTCATTTTTGCTGCTGTATGGCAGCTCAGTCTTGTTTCGCAAAAACAAAACCGCCACGAACGTACCAAACGTTATGGATACATTGGTATTTTACTCGGACTGGCCGTGCTCACCAAAGGACCGGTTGCATTACTTGTTGCCGGACTGTGTGCGGGCATTTATTTCATCCGGTCGGGATTCAATGTGTATTTTAACGTAAAACAACTAGCACTGGCTTTGCTGGGCATTATTGGAATTGCAAGCCTTTGGGTGGTTGTTGAAATCAGTAAAAACGGACCTAAGGTGTTGATGGATTTTATGGAATACCAAATTGATTTGTTTAAAAATCCTGTTGCCGGGCACGGGCAGCCCTGGTTTTACCATCCTGTTGTATTGCTTGTGGGGTGTTTCCCCTCTTCCCTTTTTGCGATCAAAGGATTTTTAACACATACACAACACTTAAAAGAAGGTACGCTGAAACAATGGATGGGCATTTTGTTTTGGGTGGTGTTGATATTGTTTTCACTGGTAACAACCAAAATTGTTCATTACTCATCTTTATGTTATATGCCACTTACTTTTATGGCTGCACTGGGTATGGATAAACTGTTGCTCAAGGAACAACGCATCAGTAAATGGTTAACCGTTCCTGTACTCTTATTTGGCTTATTGATTTCTGCATTACTTTCGGCCTTACCTTTTATCGAACACTTTAAAACGCAACTTATTCCCTACATCAAAGATGATTTTGCTATTGCATCTTTAACCGAAACCGCCCCATGGATTGGTTATGAGTGGCTGATAGGACTCTTACTTGCAAGTGTGATTGTATATGTTTTTACACGTTTTCAAAGACAAAAGGTGTCAACGGGAATCTTTACACTGCTTGTTTCATTTACAGTTGCCATTCCTCTTTACATGGTAGTAGTTGTGCCCAAAATTGAAACGTATTCACAAGGTCCGGCTATTGCGTTTTATGAAAGTTTAAAGGGAAAAGATGTATATGTGGAAAGCCTCGGGCATAAAAGTTATGCGCAATATTTTTACAGCAACAGTCAACCGCATTCGAATCCGTTAAGTCGCGACATGAACTGGCTGCTTGCAGGTGATATTGATAAACCGGTCTATTTTGTGGTGAAAGTGAACCACCTTAAAAACTATACAAATTACCACCTCACCGTAGTACAACAGCGAGGTGGTTTTGCTCTATTGGTAAGAATGCCGGGCAGAAAATAATACCACCTGTTTTCTCAGTATGCCTTATTCTTTAATCTACATCAATTTTGTAGATGTCCTTGTATGCAGGAAATTCATTTTCAACATCAATATTCAAATCCTGGATTTTGCCATTGCTGATATCATATACCCATCCATGTATCTCCGGAAAGCCATACTGCGCTTTATTTTTCTGGATAAATGATGTTTTCATCAGGTTGATTACCTGTTCCTGCACATTCAATTCTACCAGTCTGCGGTAGCGCTTGTCCTCATCATGGATATGGTCAAGTTCATCTTTATGCAACCGGATTACATCCTTGATATTCCTGAGCCATTTATCGATGAGACCGTTTGAACGGTTGTTCATGGCTTCTTTAATTCCCCCGCAACCATAATGTCCACAAACGATAATATGCTTTACATTGAGTACTTCTACCGAATACTGAACTACGGATAACATGTTTACATCCGTGTTCACTACCATATTGGCAATATTGCGGTGTATAAACATTTCCCCGGCTTCGGTACCGGTAATTTCATTGGCAGGCACGCGGCTATCCGAGCATCCGATGAAAAGGTATTGCGGGGTTTGTCCATGTGATAATTTGCTAAAATAATCAGGGTCTTCTTTCGTGCGTGCTGCAATCCATTTTTCATTATTTACAAACAGGCGTTCGTATGAGTGGCGCATGCTTTCTTTTAAATCTTCGTTTTCCATTTGTTTAAGTCCTCCTATAATGAGTTCAATGTTTTTTTGTAATGCTTTGTGTTTAAATTCAGAAATTAATTCAAGAATATCTCTATCGATATAGTGATTGCGGGCCCCGTCAATTTCAAGAATAGAATTATCGGGGATTTCTTCCAGTAGTTTTGCCAGTTTGGGTTTGTGTAAAAAGGTAATGTTTTCTCCCAGAATAATCCGCTTGCGTATGCCCAGATCCTTTACGGTTAGTACGGTTCCCGAATAATCTTCCTTTACAATAAAAATGAGGGAGATTACGATACCAATGCTCACACCAATTAATAAATCGGAAAGTACAATAGCCGCAACCGTTACCACAAATGGAATAAACTGCCCCCAGCCTTTTTTAAACTGCTCAATCAATAATTGTGGTGCAAGCAGTTTGTAACCGGTGTAAATAAGAACTGCTGCCAAACTTGCCAACGGAATCATATTCATGAGGGATGCCAAAAACACCACTGCTATCAGGATCAATACACCATGAATAACGGTTGATAGTTTGGTATGTGCTCCGGCAGATACGTTCACCGACCCGCGCACAATCACACCTGTCATAGGCAACCCTCCCAATAAACCGGCCAGGGTATTCCCTATTCCCTGTGCTACCAATTCACGGTTAGCAGGAGTCTTACGCTTTTGGGGATCCAGTTTATCAATAGCTTCTGTTGATAATAATGTTTCAATGGAAGCTACAATTGCAATGGTAAATGCAGTGCTGTAAATTGCATAATTGGACAATGAACTCCAATCGGGGAAACTTGTGGCTGCCATGAAAGCACCAATAGAATCCAGTTTGGGAATATTCACAAAGTGATCGTGGGCAAGCGGATAGGCAAACAACATATTCTCCAATACATTATTGATGCCCACACCTATTAATACAACCAGCAGTGAACCCGGTATAGTTTTGAACTTTTTTTGAAAGAACTTATCCCAGATAATGAGGAAAACCAAACTCACCAAACCAATCAACAATACCCCTCTGTTTAAATTGGTAATGGCATGCAGTAAAATGGTAAATGTATTGGTTTCTGTTGCTTTGCTTTCCTGGTATTGCTGGTTGATATCCTGAGCGGTAACAGCAAACTCCTCTACTCCCATTTCTTCAATATCGTAGCCAACCATATGAGGAAACTGTTTAATAATAAGGATTAACCCAATGGCCGACAACATCCCTTTGATAACCGTACTGGGTATATAATTGGTAATGACACCCGCTTTAAGTGCTCCTAAAATTATTTGCAATACCCCGGCAATAACAGTGGCTAATAAAAAGGCTTCGAAGGAACCGAGTTTGGAAATACCTGCAATGGCAATCGCTGTTAAGCCGGCAGCCGGTCCGCTTACGCTGAGTTGAGAATTGCTCACCATACCGGTAATCAGCCCTCCCAACATACCTGTAATCAATCCCGAAATAAGAGGAGCTCCCGAAGCGTGGGCAATCCCTAAACAGAGGGGAACTGCCACAAAAAACACTGCAAGTCCTGCAGGCAAATCATATTTTAAATACTTAACCGATAACGGCTGTAAATTTATCTTTTCTCTCATGTACAATGTAAACGCTAATAAAAGTAATACCAACGAGAGTCCTCGTTAGTTTCAAGAAAGTATTCCCGTGCGAGAATAAATAATTACTTAGCGTAGATCGGGAGGCGAAAAAATGAAGGTAAAGGCGAGTTGTTCGGCAAAAAGTGCTCCCGATGAATAGGGAGAAAGTGAAAAGGTGATGATAACAGCCTCTGTTACATGAGAAGGAACAAACACTTCATCGGCCGCATTGTCGTCATCTTCATGCTCGGAAGTACGTTCCTCCTCTATCATATTGATGCCTGATGAGAGGCATTTGAGCAATAAACTGTAAACGGATCGTTCGGAAGCTTTAATTACAGTAGTTGCTTTATTGCCTGCAATGGTTCTCGGTTTGCCATAACCGGGAAATGCGATCACCACGCAAAACAGCAAAAACAAACTAATAGAAATTACTTTAAGACTCATGCAGGGTGCAAGAATATGCTTTTTTATCTTATCTAAAAAACTAAAAGGAATGCCTAACACAAACTTCACACACTAACATTATGAATATTAGCTGAAAATTTTAAAGCGGCCTAAACCCCATTTTTGCATGCGGTAAATAAGCGAGGTATGTAAAACCCCCAGTCCGTATATGCTGCTGCGTTTAAAGTTAATGGAGGATGCTTCCGGAAAATATTTGGTTGGGCAGGTTACTTCGGCTATTTCAAATCCGGAATAGAATATCTGCGCTATCATCTGGTTATCGAATACAAAATCATCGGAACACAATTCGTAGTTCACTTTATCAAGTACTTCGCGGCTAAATGCACGGTAACCGGTATGGTATTCCGAGAGTTTCTGGCTCATCATGATATTTTGAAACAAGGTGAGGCAGCGGTTAAAAATGAATTTATACATGGGCATCCCCCCTTTGAGCGCACCCATTCCCAATATGCGGGAACCAAAAACCACCGGATACAAATCATTGGCAATAATACTGGTCATGGCCATAATAAGTTTGGGAGTATACTGGTAATCGGGGTGCAGCATGATCACAATATCCGCTCCTATTTCTTTGGCTTTATTGTAACAAGTTTTCTGGTTGCCTCCGTATCCTTTGTTTTTTTCGTGGCGGATTACATGGCGGATTCCCAGGTTACTGGCTACTTCAGCTGTGTTGTCCTTACCGGCATCATCCACCACAATTACATCATCCACAATTTCAAATGGAATTTCCCTGTATGTTTTTTCAAGTGTTTGCGCAGCATTGTATGCAGGCATTACCACAACTACTTTCTTGTTATTGAGCATGAATGACTATCCGGTTAAAAGGGCAAAAATATTGTTTTATTCGTTCTCTCCAATCTAAACTTTTGAGGCAATGCCGCCATGATATTGATAACTGTCGGGTATTTTATGTCGCTGATTATGCACATTTACATACAATGTTAAGTAAGAAGGGTTACCTGATTGGTAACTCTTCTTACAATTAATTTAATTAGCGTAATCAGCTGCTATCAACCCTTTACGAAACGTTCTTGCTGATGAGTGCCATGTAAAATCCGTCAAAGCCTGTTTCGGCCACCGAAATCCGCTCTTCACGTTCGAGTGTATAGTTAGGATTGGCTGCCAAAAACGTTTGCACCTGCTCTTCATCTTCGCTTGGTAAAATACTGCAGGTTGCATACACCATCTTGCCTCCCGGCTTGAGCATGGTTGAATAGTTCTGCAAAATTTCCTGCTGTGTTTTGCGGATATTGATGATAAAATCCAATCCCATTTTCCATTTGGCATCCGGGTTTCTGCGCAATACGCCCAATCCGCTGCAAGGCACATCCAGCAATAACCTGTCGGCTGTTTCGTGGAGTCGTTTAATCGTTTTACTCGATTCAATTACCCGCGTTTCAATATTACCGACTCCCGCCCTGCGTGCACGTTTTTTGAGCTCTTCGAGTTTAAACTCCTCCACATCCATCGAGATCAACCGGCCTTTGTTTTGCATCAATGCTGCAATATGTAATGATTTACCACCCGCACCTGCACAGGCATCAATTACCCTCATGCCGGGTTCAAGTTCCATAAAATCGGCCACCAGTTGTGAGGCTGCGTCCTGCACTTCCAGCAAACCATCCTTAATAAAACGCGTGGTGAACAAATTGATCCGTTTATGCAACACAATTGCGTCCTGTAAATCATCTATCGGAGATGCTTCAATATGTTCATCTTCAAATTTGCGCAATAAGCCTGCACGTGTAATTTTGAGTGTATTAGCCCTTACCACCAGATCAGCCTGATTATTGAGGGCTTTGATCTCGGCATCCCATTTGGCGCCCAGCTCTCTTTCGCCCAGTGCATCCAACCAATCGGGAATGGATTCACGGATTTTACGCTGCGATTGGGCATCATCAAATAACCGGAACATCTTGGCTTTATCAAATCCCCTGAACTCGTCCCATTCGGGCAAATCGTGTCCGTTCCATACCCACAAAGCCGCAAACATCAACGGCATTTTAACACCGGTTTCGTTTTCCTTGATGCCGCTCATGTATTGCAACAAACGCCACCATCTTACCATATCATAGGTGTATTCGGCAATAAAAGCCCTGTCGCGCGCACCCCATTGTGAGTTCGACTTCAGCATTTTTTCTATTACCTTATCAGCATATTTCTTCTCAAAAAAGATCTGACGTGAACAATCGAGCACAGCCTTCATTAAATTGGGAAACAGTTTTACCTTGCTGTGATCCCTTTCCGGTCTTTCTTCTTTTTCTTTATATTTTTTCGGTCTGCGTTGCATACGTATAGTCTTTTAAAATTCGTAGGTGTGAAGGTAAATAATTGTTGAGCCTGTTGGGCAATAATTTCACCCATCCAATGGGTAATTCCCGATAGGTAAGCACGGTCCATCCACGCATTGTTGTATCAAGCATCAGGTTATCCTTTCTTAAATATTTTATAGCATCCTCTTTAGTAACATCAAGCCTTTGCACCGATTGCGACAATGCATTGCTTAAGGCTAAATGATGCGAAGGAATCAAATCATTATTGGCAAATGTGCCCATGAAGATGCCGGCATTTTTTAAGTACAAATGGTGTGTGAGTTGCTGGAAAGGTTCGGCCAATGAAACCGGAATTGCATGCACGCGTTCACCTACCATCACAAATTCAAAATCATCATGATTGTTCAACCACGGCCTTACCGAATCAAGTTGCTGTTTGCTTATTTTATCTTTTCGTTTGTAGGGTCTTCCTTTTTGTGGTTCTACATCCTTTGGTTTTTGCAGGCATGCCATAAACAATCCTTCCCCCTGAACTTTATGCGGTAAAAACCGGTAAGCAAAAACATCCGGATCCAACGAAGCCACAACAGGCCATTCACTGGGATGTTGGATATCCACCGAACGCAACTTCCATTCATTCATCATCCACTTCACATTTTGTTCGTTTTCGGCAAGGTTATAGGTGCAGGTAGAATAAATGATAAAACCTCCGGGTTTCAAACTCTCCATTACTTCAGCCACAATGCGTTGCTGACGGCCTTCGCACAACGCTATATTATCGGTGCTCCATTCATCAATGGCATGTTTATCCCTGCGGAACAATCCTTCGCCCGAGCATGGAGCATCAATTACAATAATGTCAAAAAAGTCCTTGAGTGAACCGAAGTCCTTGGGGTCGTTATTGGAAATAACCACATTGGGCTGTCCCCATTTCATCAGGTTTTCTTCCAGCACTCCTGCCCTGCTTTTAATAATTTCATTGGCTACCAACAGGTCGCTTGGTTTAAGGAGACTGTTGATGAGCGTGCTTTTACCGCCAGGAGCTGCACATAGATCAAGTACTTTTACCTGCTTATCGTATAAAGAAAGTACCTGTTGCAACACATGGTGCAAAAACATGGATGAACTTTCCTGCACATAATAAGCACCGGCATGAAACAGCGGATCGAAAATAAATTCGGGGCGCTGCGTGAGGTAACGCCCCTGCGGACACCAAACAACAGGAGCCTCATCGGCAAAACATGAACTGGATTTAAAAGGGTTTAACCGCACAGAAGTAGCTGCAGGCTCATCCAACGCTTTCAAAAAAAATTCGGACTCCTCACCAAAGAGTGTCCGAATTTGTTGTATAAAATCTTGAGGATAAAGAGTTGACAAGCTACAGCGTTTTGGCTGCAAACTTATTAAATTCCACCTTCAAATCAGCAAAGAGATTGGTAAATGTTTGAGCACGGTCTCTTAATTCCGTATGATCAGGGGCTGTTTTGTGTTCTGTAGCAACAGGATTAGCCTCTACCTGCTGTGCCATTGCGGCCTCAGCAGCATGAACATCGTGCACTAACATATCAATCACTTCGCGTTGACGAATAAACTGATTTTGAAAATGCTCGACCATCGAAGTCGTTTCTACCAGGTTGTTGGCTTTCATTATTTCCGACAATCTGTTATCAAAGGATTCAGTTTCATCTTTGCTCAGTGCCAGGGCTTTTAACCATGTTTGTCTTTCCGAATGCAGGTCGGTTAAGTGAACTTTAGTTTCCATCTTATGAATTGGTTTAATTATGTACACAAAGATGGTCTGTTCAGTACCTTATAATCATGATACAGATCAATGCTCCCTTAAAATTTTGTTAATCTACGTCAGCTTAATGTGTGTATAGAAAAATATCATTAATTTCACCCCTTGAACAATTTAATATATATGAAGAGCATTCGCATTGTTATTCTAAGTTTAGTTTCTCTTTTTACCCTTTCCGTTCAAGCCAAAGACGGCTACAACATCACCATTAAAATTGCAGGCCTGTCCAAACAAAAAGTATTGCTGGGTTATTATTATGGCGATAAGCAGTATGTGAGGGACAGTGGTTATACCGATGCTACCGGGAAAATTAACTTTAAAAGCAAAGACGCCATTGAAGGTGGGATCTATTTACTGGCCAATGAGCAAAAAGCACTGTTGTTTGACTTTGTATTGTGTGAGCCTGAGTTTACACTGGAAACAGATACAAATGACCTGATTGGAAATATGGTGGTTAAAACCTCACCTGAGAATACTGCATTTTTCAACTACTCCAAGTTTACCAGTAAAGCCGGCCGCGAGGCGTATAAACTGGAAGAAAAAATTAAAGAAGCAACCGAACTTAAAGATACAGCCTCGGTAAACAGGTATAAAGCGGAGCTCCGCAAAATAGAGCAAAGCGTAAACGATTACCGCAGAAAAGCCATGGCCGAAACACCTGAAATGCTGATTGCAAAAATATTCCGCATGATGCAGGAAATAACGGTTCCTGATCCTCCAAAGTTACCGGGTGGCGGAATTGACTCCATGTTTCAGTACAACTATTACCGCGAGCATTATTTCGATAATTTTGATATGGGTGATGACCGCATTGTGCGCACTCCCATTTTTCATCCGCGCCTGCAAAACTATATCCTGAAGGTTACTCCACAGATTCCTGATTCCATTAGCCGTGCTGCCGACTTTGTAATCAGCAAAGCCAAGTCGAAGGAAGTATCCAAATGGTGTATCTACTGGATCACCAATTATTATGAAACATCACAATACATGGGAATGGATGCCGTGTTTGTGCACATGGCACTTAAATACTACAACGACAAAGCTGTAACCTATTGGGTAGACGAAACCTTACGTTATAAAATTGTTGACCGCGCCAAAACACTTGAATACAACATCCTCGGTAAAAAAGCCGCAAACCTTACCCTGCCTGACACTGCAGGCAACTACCAATCGCTATACAACTTAAAAGCTGATTATACGGTGGTGGTATTTTGGGATGCTACCTGCGGACGTTGTAAAGAAGAAATGCCACGTTTGCTTGAACTGTACAACGAACAAAATAAAACAGTAAAAGCCAAAGCCAACAAAAAGATTGACGTGTATGCCGTAAGCTTAACGGTTGAACCGAAAGTATGGAAAGACTACATCCGCGCCAACAAAATTCCATGGACCAACGTGCACGATCCTAACCACGAGTCGAACTTCCGTAAATTGTACGATGTATACAGCACGCCTGTTGTTTACCTGTTGGGCAAGGAAAAGAAAATCATTGCCAAACGCCTTTCAATTGAACAGGTGAAGGAGTTTATTGAAAAAGGAATCACGGAGTAAATTCGAATAATTAGATTCGAAACAAAAAACAAAGACCGAAAAGTATTTTAAAAAAGCACTGCCTGCGGGTGGTGTTTTTTTATTTAGGCATTTGGCCGTTTATCCTATTCCGTTGTTTTTTTAACCGCCAATCCCATTATATTTGGGCTTGTTAAATATCTGCTATGAATAAAATACTGCTCGTTATTAAACGGGAATACCTTACCAGGGTGCGCAAAAAATCGTTTATCGTAATGACGCTTGCTGCTCCGTTGCTCATTTCTGCGTTTTACGGAATCATCATCTACTTTGCCGTGAACAGGGATATCGGGGAATCGGAAAAACGGATTTATGTTACCGACCCAAGTGGTTCCTTTACGGCAAAACTTGCATCCAAGGAAACCATACAGTTTGTGTACGGTCCGCAACCGGAAGAAAAAAATACCAAAACCTTTTTGGAAAAGGAGAACTATTATGCCCTGCTCACCCTCTCCGACTCTGCTTTAAAAAAGATTGACCTGGTAGCTATTGACCAACCCAGTTTATCGATGGTGGGTTATATTGAAAACCAGCTGGCCGATGTGTTAAAACAACGCAAGCTTGAACGGATGGGAGTTACTTCAGCTCAGATCGAGGAAGTGAATGATGTAGATATCCATATCAACACCGCCAAGGCAACGGATACGGGAGCTGAAAGCAGCAGTGCGGCAGCCAGCAGTGCCATTGGGTTTGCGGCAGCCATTTTAATTTACATGTTCATCTTTTTATATGGTGTACAGGTAATGCGCGGTGTGATAGAAGAAAAAACAAACCGGATTGTGGAAGTCATTATTTCGTCCATCAAACCCTTTGAGTTGATGATGGGTAAAATAATAGGCATTGCTTTGGTTGGCCTCACCCAATTTTTAATTTGGGTGGTTTTAATCACCATACTCGGTGGTGGCTCTACCGGAATCCTGGCTTCGCAAATGGATCTTTCGCCCGAAGCGCAAGGTGCTTTGGCACACAGCGGTAAAGCAGTGAGCGAATCGGGTTCATTTATTCAGGCGCTTCTTGGGTTTAACTATACCTATCTCGCATCGGTTTTTTTATTCTACTTCACTACAGGTTATTTATTCTACGGAGCCTTATTCGCAGCCATCGGTTCGGCAGTGGACAACGAAACCGATACCCAACAATTTATGTTACCGGTTACCATGCCGCTGGTATTGGCGTTGGTGCTGGCACAAAGCGTGGTGATCAGCAATCCCAACGGCCCTATGGCTTTCTGGTTATCCATCATTCCATTCACCTCCCCGGTGGTGATGATGGTACGGATGCCTTTCGGTGTACCTACCTGGGAACTGTTCCTGTCCATGGGTTGTATGATCCTTGGTTTTATTTTTACGGTATGGCTTGCCGGCAGGATTTACCGCATTGGTATTTTAATGTACGGCAAAAAACCAAGCTATAAAGAAATAGGGAAATGGCTGTTTGCGAAAGGTTGAGGGGAAATGCGGAATGAGGTTGTGGACGAGAATATTAAAATATGGATTTGCAGCAGTAATTGTTGGCGGACTATTGACTTATTTTTTACTTTTTAAAAATGACCAAAACCAGCTATTTGTAACCGTTGACAATTCTCTTTCCTCTGGCAAAATCCGGATTGACAAGGGGTTTTACTCTATTAACGAAGGCTCGGATGAAAATCTAATAAAAATGGGGTTTGACAACGTTGTGTATAGTGACAATAAAGCAACAAGTTTTGAGACTATATGCGGTGAAAATGATTTTCTTGTTGTCTATGACAATGAATGTTATGCAATAGTCCGACATTTTATTCCAAATGACTTTTATGACGCAATACCCGAACCACACACATACAATTTTGACTTTAAGAAAATTGGGGACAACATAAATTTGACAGTAAACATTGAAGGACAAGACGGAGAAAAATTTGAAAGAGTTATGGTAAACGTTGCAGACGCTAACAATAATATTTGGGGCAAACAAATTGAAAAATGAAATGACAGCAATAGCGCAAACAGAAACTCGAACCACTAGCAGACACTGGGCAAAAAAGCGGGTTAAGCCCCCCGTTGTCGCGGCCGTCCGTGACTTGTTACAGTACTGTATGGTCTTTCGTTTAGCCACCGTTTAAACATTACAGCCGAAAAACATTAACCAACTACCTTATCCCCTTAAAATTTAAAATAACCCGCACACCCCAATTGTTGTAGCTGGTACCCTTGTATCCGGCAAATACATCTGCCCTTAACAGTCCACCTAATGCTTCCAGTCCATACCCTATTTCCTGGTAAGGTGTCTGGGATTGTGTGTGCAACCCATTGTAAAAAATAACCTCACGGATACCGGTCATGTTGATGAGGGGAAGTCGTTTTAATACCAGTCGCTTAAAATCAAACTCTGCATGCAACGTTGTATACCCATTGGTGGTGGCTGAGCTGTAATAATCCAGTTGTCTGAAAGTATACAGCGGATCACCCGTTAATAAAGGTGATCGGTTGCCGATGAACTGATTGTAGTCGGGGAAATACGTGCGGTTGTTGTACAGGAAAAAACCATGGCTGATTTTGGTATTCACACCCAGCCAATGGAATATGTTGATCCGTTCAATCACCGTGAGACTCATCCTGCCATAATCAACTGTGCTGTTCAATACCGATGGAACACCATTGGTTACGGATACCAGAAAGGTAGGCAGTTTCCCTTGTACATAATACTTACGGTTGTTGTCTATTCTGTAGCGCTGACGGGGTGTATAGGTAATCGTATTGGTTATTATAGTTGCATCATGTGTTGGCATGTGGTATCCTGCAACAGGTTCGTTGGTGGTAATTTTTCCATTGCCCTCGCGTGTTGCGTACCGTGAAATATTGGTGAGTTCATACCGGTGATACCAGCCCAGTTCCGTGTGCCATAGCAGCCCGTTGGTTAACTCTTTGTCGTGATTGGCTTTCACATATTCCTGCTGGTAGAGCTTCAATAAATTACGACCGTCCACAATCAGCATCAGGTTATTTACAAATGGTGTGGGTCCGCCTGTTGCATTAAAATCCCGGATATATGTTCCCCCTTCAACCGATACTTTTCCTTTGGTTAACGGAGCATAATTGTACTCCATCTTGGCGAAGGTATTCACACAACTTCGTTCAAATGGTACACGTATATTGTTGGTAAACTGCCACTCCTTTGCATCCTTGCGGATATTGCCCAATTGCCATTGCACCGAGGCACCCCAGCCATCCACTGTATTTACAAAAATTTCTCCGTCAGGTCCTATTCCGCTCCAGTCGAGGTAATTTTTCTTTTGGTTGAACAGGTAGCGTTTGCCAAAGATGATTCCCATCACATCAAAGCCTTTTTTACGGGTAGTATCTTTGGCAAGTGTATCCTTTTTTAATGCCAGTGAGTCGGAGTGTTTATAGCTCACCACTTCACTTTCCATGAGTGGTACTGTTCGGTTTTCTTTCCAGAACAAACTATCACGTTTGTTGGCCATGCTGTCTATTTCCATGGAGGAAGAATCTTCATCCACCCGTAAATTGTTGCGTTGGTCTGCTTCCGATTCAAGTTTCATTTTATTGGAAAGCCGTATCATTTCCATCTTGCTCAGTTGTTCCTTGGCCAGCAGTTCTTCAATATCCCGCTGCCGTTTGGTTTTCGGCTTTTCAGGTTTGGCTGCGGTGGTTTCTTCTTTTGCAACCGGCATGGCTCCCGGGTCTTTGGTATGGAGTTGCACCCATTTATGATCTAGGTTGGGATTGAGCTTTATTTTATAATTGCCTACCGAAGCGAGGTAACGGAAACTACCCTCAAACCCCATAAAACCTCCTGAAACATTAATATCATAGGTAACCGGCATCCACACATAATCGTAACCGGAAACGGGGCGGAATGATGTGATGATGCGAACTTTAAAAGCAGACGACATGCTGGTTAAATCAGTACTGTGCAAACACCACAACCCTTCCATGATGAACATGTATCCTGTGTATACATCCTTCCCTTTGCGTTTAGGGATCACCTTGATCTTGTTTACCTCCCGGCCATCTTCATAAAAACTGCCTTCAAGTTTAAAGTCATATACCGAAAATGCCTGAGGCGATAACGGGGAAACGACACCTTCGGTACCCGCAGTGTACATACTCCCGCGGGCCATTGCCATTGGCTGTGGCATACCATCCATCGGTAAGGAACTTTTAACCGACAATGCTTTTTCCTTATAGGTATTGGGTTGGGTAAACGCAACTTCATTCACACTTTCCAGCAACAATGTTTTACCCTCAACAATGCCGTCCTTTTTTAAGGCACCTTTAAACAGAAAAGGAATATTATCGAGTTTGCCCGAACCTTTGATATACACTTTGGATGTGTACATCAATACCTGTCTGCGGTAATAAGGTGCGGCCGCAATTGCCTTGCGCATAATCCACACTGCGGGATTGGTTCCCACCGATGTGATATTGACATCTTTTAAGCCATAAGCCTGCTCGGGGAGCACAATATTGTTTACCACATACCCATCACTTACGGATACCGAAGCAACAGTAGTTTTATAACCCACAGATTGAAAATAAACCTGATGCTCACCGGGAGGTAATGTTAATTCATAGGCACCATCTTCGTTGCTGTTGGTGGCTTTTTTCACCTCCTTGCAATAAATGGTAACAAATCCTACGGGTTTGTTTTTGCTATCGAGCACAACACCCTTAACGCCTTGCTGTGCAAACGTGTGGGCTGATAGTAAGATACAAATAAGGTGTAAAAATATTTTTGATTTCATTTCATAGCAATACCTCTACAATATAGTATTTGGTTGCTGAAAAAGACAAGGAGGACTATTTTTTATAGACAAATGCCAATGAACGATCTACATATTGTCTATCTTAATAGATGTAAACTAATTTTTTGGTTTCGAAAAATTCTTCGTCAAACCATTTATTGAGCGCATACTCTTCTATGATCAGTTTTTTGTTTACCAGTTTGAGTGCTTTTATTTCTTCCCTCAAATCGCCACCTTTCAGCAACAGGTATCCGTTAAACTTGGGATTGTTGTTTTCCTCTTCGATGTAACTGTTTGTCCACCGGTACAATTGTTCGCAAGGAGCAACTGCGCGGCTTACAATGAAGTCGAATTTTTCCTTTAACTGCTCTACCCTTCCAACCACAAAATCGGTATTCTGCAATCCGAGTGATTGGGAAACGGTTTCGGCAACCGTAATTTTTTTGGCGATGGAATCACACATGGTAAAGTTTACTTCCGGAAAAAAGATACTTAAAGGAACACCCGGAAAACCTCCCCCGGTGCCAATGTCGAGCACTTGAGTATTGGGGCGAAAGGAAATAAATTTAGCAATAGCCAACGAGTGCAGGATGTGTTTCTCAAACAGCGAATCAATATCCTTGCGTGAAATGACATTAATCTTTTCGTTCCATTCTTTATACAGGTCAAAACATGCAGCGTATTGTTTTTGTTGCTGTTCGGTAAGGTCGGGGAAGTATTTGAGAAGGATATCCATGCTGGTAGTTTATAGGTTATTATGTTAATTGTGTTGTTTGTTAATTTGTTGTATCAGGAATGATAGCTGAAGAGTTGACATACGTGAATTGTTGCCCGCTGATCTCGCAGATTACGCAGAAAAAATTAATTGCAGTTATTGGAAACAACAGTAACTTCTCATTCATGCACAATATTAATATAATTAACAGTTACCATCTTCAACATTCATAACTCAATAACTAATAACCATTAACTATCCTCTCACCAGCTCTTCGTATTGCGGGTAAAAAAACCTTTGGTTCCGTAGAATAGCATAAACAGGCAAAACAGAAAATCGTTTACCGGAATAGACCAAACGAGTGATGTATTCTTGAGTTTTACCGTTGCGTTGTAATACACGATAACCTGTGTGATCAATCTCAATGCGTACGCACCAAGTACAATAGGCCAGGTTTCGATGCTTACGAGCAAGGTGGCCGCCAGTAATCCGTAAAACAAAAACAAGGTTGCATAATACACACCCAGTGAACGTTTGTGTTTGGTTTTATAATGTTTGCCGGTAGTCATGTGGCGGGACTTTTGCCGTGACCATGCTTCAAAGTTCGGCTTGGCATCCGACCAGGTAAAACTTTCGGCACTGTATTCAATGGCCACATTATGTGGAGTTGCAGCTTCGTTGATAAACAAATCATCATCACCGCTCATGATGTGCTGGTGGCTTGCAAAGCCTTTATGGCGGAAGAATAACTCTTTGCGGTAAGCAAGGTTTCGGCCCACTCCCATAAAGGTATTTCCGGCAAGGGCAAACGAAAAATAAAATACAGCAGTTACAACCGTTTGAAAGCGGTCGTATAAATTAAGCATTCCTCCTTTTTTATAATACGGAGAATACCCCAATACAATTTGGGCATTGTTATCAAAACGACCTGCCATCAATGCCAGCCACTGATTGCTTGCAGGCTCACAATCGGCATCTGTAAACAACAGCTGATCGTATTTGGCTGCTTTGATACCAATGGTTAATGCAAACTTTTTGCCGGTAGGATATTTTTCCTGCTCAATAAGCTGCGATACTTTCAGGTGTTTGTATTGCAGTTGGAGTTCTTCGAGGTATTGCTGGCTATTGTCCCATGAGCAATGGTTGACAACCACTACTTCAAATTCGGGATAGTCCTGATTGAGAATGGCCGGTAAATATTTTTGCAGGTTTTCATATTCATTGCGTGCTGCAATGATGATGGATACCGGCTCCTGCCTATGGTTAGCGGAAGGCTGCTGCTTGTGAAAAGCAAATTTTCCCAATACAACAACATGGTAATACAACTGCACCAGAAGTACAACTACCAATGCGCCCGCCAACATAAATCCGTTAATACTTATTGCTTCCAACATAACCCTGCGAAAATAGCATTAGGTGGTGAGTGGTCTTCAAATGAATTTCAACAGCATGTGCAGAAACTCCACCATATTGTACAACCAGTGGTTAATTACAACACACTCAGCATGTCGGAAACGTTAATTCCCATATGCGATTCGTGGTACACACATTTTCCGTTGCTGATGAGCAATGCTTGTGGCGACTCGTGCTCAACTCCGAATAAAGCAGCTATTTCCATAGACAGCGGGCGGTAGGCCAATAAATCGAGGTAGTAGGGCTTAATACCATTATCCTCAACCCAACTCCGCTCAAGCCTGGCTAAAGCTGCTGAACTAATGGAACAACGGGTGCTATGTTTAAATAACAATATGGGTTGGCCGTTTGATTCCTGTGTAATATGTGCCAATTGGTCTGTGCTTTCTATTTTATTCCAATTCATCTGATTTTGTGCTAACTAAAATGACCTGCAATGTTAAAGTTTGCAGGTCATTTATTTATGGAATTGATATAAATCTTGTTACTGAGTTACGGGGTATTCTTCCTTTCGAATTTCGTGTTTCAACATTCGAATTTCCCAATTGTTACTTAACCTTCAATGCTTTTTTGAGATACGGCAAAACCTTGGTATCATAAGCGTCTTCGGTCGCCTGTTTATTATAATCAGGGTTGCTGGGATTGGCAAATGCGTGCCCGGCAACATAATTATATACCACAATCTTTTTTCCCGCTTCCTTTACTTTTCCTTCAAAGGATTTTACCAATTCAACATTGATATGTTCATCCTTTTCTGCAAAAATACCCAGCACATCGGTTTTTAGTTTTTTCAGTTTCTCTACGTCCATCTCCGGAAATCCGTAATACATCACGCATCCTTTTACCTTTTTGCCACCTTCAATAGCGGTTTGCAAACTCCACGAACCACCCATGCACCAGCCCAGTGTTATTACTTTTGCGCCTTTACCCGCATACACCAATGCTCCGTTAATAATGGTTCTGTTACGTGCATCGGTCATCTCACCTACAAATTTCTGAGCCTCTTCGCGGGTAGTTGCAATATTGCCATCATACAGGTCGATGGCCAGTACGTTCACATCTTTCAGGTCTCCGTAAAAATGTTCCGCTTCCTTTTTGATATAATCATTCAGTCCCCACCATTCGTGAAAGATGAACAGGTATTTTTTACTTTTCTGAGCAGCTTTAATCAAATACCCCCTGCCCTTTTTACCATCAGCAGTGGTAAACTCCACCATCTCTCCCTTTGGGCTTTCGAGCAGGAATGGAATTGGTTCTACATGCGCTTTTGCAAACGATTCGTTCATGGCGAGTGTTGCATTTGCTTTGGTAATGCTATTTACCGAGCAGCACGATGTGTGCTGTGCCCGGCTCACAACAGCAACAAGCAGCAAGGATATTAAAACAAGTTTTTTCATGGGTTTGATTTGGGTTAGTGTGCTCCAGCAGCAGCATGTTTGGCCGAGAGGTAACGTTCTGCATCCAATGCAGCCATACATCCTGTTCCGGCCGCTGTTACAGCCTGACGGTATACTTTATCCTGGGCATCGCCACAGGCAAATACACCTTCTATATTTGTTCTGGATGAATCCGGTTGGGTAATGATATAACCTGTTTCATCCATGGTAATAAATTCTTTAAAGATTTCGGTGTTGGGCTGGTGACCAATAGCCACAAAAAATCCTTGTGCAGTAAACTCTTTGGTTTCGCCTGTTTTGGTATTTTTTACACGCACACCTTCTACCTTGTTTTCACCCAGGATCTCATCCGTTTCCGAGTTGAACAAAATTTCAATATTCGGAGTGTTCTCCACACGGTGTTGCATGGCCTTCGAAGCGCGGAACTCATCCCTGCGCACAATCATGTATACTTTATTACATATTTTAGCAAGGTAACTTGCTTCCTCACAAGCGGTATCACCTGCTCCTACAATTGCTACATCCTTTCCGCGGAAGAAAAATCCATCACACACCGCACAAGCCGAAACACCTCTTCCGTTTAGTTTTTCCTCGGAAGGAATGCCCAACCATTTGGCTGATGCGCCTGTTGAAATAATGATAGTTTCTGCTAAAATTTCATGCTTCTCATCCACCTGGATTTTATAAGGCGGCTTTCCGGTAAAATCTACTTTGGTAACCATACCATAACGCACCTCTGTTCCCAAACGCTCTGCCTGTTTGCGGAAGTTTTCCATCATTTCGGGTCCCATAATTCCATCGGGATATCCCGGGTAATTTTCAACATCTGTTGTAATGGTAAGCTGTCCGCCCGGTTGCATTCCTGCATAAACCACCGGCTTCATATCCGCACGCGCTGCATAAATAGCGGCTGTATAACCCGCTGGTCCGCTTCCGATAATAAGGCATTCAATTTTTTCTGGAGTATTCGACATGTTCACTTAAATTTTTAAAGCTGTAAAATTATTTTCTGTACAGGTACAGTTGTTCAATAGTTATAAACAAAACTATTCCTGTTTTGATTTAAGACGACCCTGGTTACTGACTTTTTTGCTGAAAGCTCCTGTTTACGAGGTACACTCCTGCTAGGGTTAGCACCACTGCCGTCCAGATTATGGCATTCAACGGTTCATCAAGCACCCACCAGCCCAGCAACACGGCCACAATGGTGTTTACATATGCGTAGGTACTTACAATGGTGGCCGGTAATTGTTTGAGCACATACATATAAGCTCCATATGCAATGATGGAACCAAACACCACTAAGTAAGCCAGGGCC
Organism: Bacteroidota bacterium; assembly: GCA_040387195.1. Taxonomy (GTDB): domain Bacteria; phylum Bacteroidota; class Bacteroidia; order UKL13-3; family UKL13-3; genus UKL13-3. The sequence goes on along the minus strand of JAZKEF010000011.1, from coordinate 226,566 downwards.
CAAATGCCTTCAGTTGAGGGGTGCATCCGGCTCCATTCGCCCATGCCTGTTCCTACCACATCCAATACAAAGCCTCCGCATATCATTTGTAAACCCGCACCAAATAAAGGATGTACACCTGTCTGGTTGTTTTTGGAATACACTGTTCCAATGGCCCAGGTAAGGTTTGCAATCAAAATAAAAATGATTCCAAGCGTATAATTGGGGTCGGCAAACTCTTTCAGGTTATCTTTAAAAATAAGGAGCTGTCCGGCCAGGCACAATACAATTCCGGAAATGACCATGAGGTTGAATTTTTCCTTTTTGCCGCTGATGGAGTTGATCCAGATGATCCAGATGGGTGTGAGTGAACAGATCAACGCTGCCAGTCCACTGCTTACATACTGTTCGGCCCAGGTAACGAGTCCGTTTCCGAGTACCAACATTAGCATTCCATTAATGGCAAATACTTTCAGATCCTTAAGAGGTGGTATCTTATAGCCCCGCATGAGGAAATAGCCACAAATTAAAATTCCTCCGATGCTGTGTCGGAAACCAGCCATTAAAAAAGGTGGAAAAGTTTCAACCCCAACACGAATGGCAAAAAAGGTGGTTCCCCAGAAAAAGGCAACGGCCGCATAAGCCAGCCATGCATTAAGCGAAGTTTGTTTGTTCATGCCCGGCAAAAGTAACCGTTTATTTGGGAAGCCTGGAAAGAAGCTCTTTAAAATATGTTGCAGAATGTACCAGTCTGCTTCCATACCAGCTGAATAACTCTCCATCCACCAGTGTAATGGTGGCTTGCGGACAAAGTTGTTGCAATTCCTGTATATGTTTTTCTTTAAACGGATAGGGCTCCGAAGACAGGAAAATAATATCGGGTTGAAGTTGCTGCAATTGCTCCGGTGTTACTTCCGGGTAACGTGATGCGAACGATTGTACAACATTGTTAAAACCCAAACGGTTGAGCATATCATTGATAAAAGTATCGTGGCCGGCTGCCATCCAGGGGTTGCGCCAGATTAAATACAGGCAGTTGGCTCCTGCCGTTGGCTGGATAAATGTTGGTTGTTGGCTGTTGACAGGCAGAGCTGTATATGATTGTTGGATTTGAGACACAATAAATTGTGCCTTTTCGACACGGTCCACAACCATACCAATTTGCCGGATCATGTCCAATGCCTCATCTAGGGTTTGGATATCACTCATCCAAACGGGATACGATTTGGCCAATTCTTCAATGCCGGTCTGATCATTTTCTTCTTTATTCCCTATAATTAAATCTGGTGCCAAGGCGGCAATTTTATCCTGTTTAAAGTTTTTTGTACCACCTACACGGGGTTTCACCTCAAACATTTCGGCAGGATGGATACAGAAGAGCGTTTGCCCAACTACCTCATTGTGAAGACCCAAATCATACAACAACTCTGTTTGGGAAGGCACAAGCGATACGATGCGTTGGGGAGGCCACTCCACCTCCACGCTCCTGTTCATTTGGTCGGTAAAAACTCGTTTCATTTCAAAAACAAAAATATGATTCCTTTTCATTCCGTTTTAATCTATAAAAATGTTTTATTTGAACCACTAAACACTCCCAACTATGAACATGGACGCTCAAAAACCAACACTATTACACCAAGGCATGAAATTCGGCCTTATTTTAGGTTTTACCCAGGTCGTTATTTACCTGCTGTTATATGCAATCGACAAAAACCTGCTGGTATCTTTTGCAGTTGGTGGCGTGATGATAGTTATTAGTATTGTATTGATGGTTTTACCCGCACGCAATTACAAATCACTGAATGGCGGTTCTATTGATTTTAAGGAAGCTTTCCTGATATGCCTCATCACTTTTGCCGGTGGTGCTTTGGTAACAACTGTTTTCAACTATGTATTATACAATCTTATTGATCCGAGCCTCTCAGAATTTATCAAGGAAAAAGCGATTGAAAAAACAGTAACGCTGATGGAGAAATTCAGTTCAAGTCAGGAAGATATTGAAAAGGCTATTGCTCCTTTGCAGGAACAAGACTTCTCCCAATCGCCTGCACGACTAGGATCACAGTATATTTCAAGTGTACTTTTTGGCGCCATTCCTTCGTTAATTATTGCGCTGATTGTCCGTACCAAAAACAAACCGTTAGACGAGATCCAATAACATGACGAAACCAGATATATCTGTCATCATCCCACTTATAAACGAGGAAGAATCATTGCCCGAACTGGTGCAATGGATTGAAAGGGTGATGAGTGAAAATGCCTTTACCTACGAAATCATCATGATGGATGACGGCAGTACCGATAAGTCGTGGGAGGTGATAATGGGACTGCGGGCCAAAAACCCGTTGGTAAAAGGCATCCGTTTCAGAAGAAATTATGGAAAATCGGCTGCATTAAATATCGGTTTTCAGGAATGTATTGGCAAGGTAGTGATTACGATGGATGCCGATTTACAGGACTCTCCCGATGAAATTCCTGCACTCTATAAAATGATTGTGGATGATGGTTATGATATTGTGAGCGGATGGAAAAAGAAACGGTACGATCCGATCAGTAAAACCCTTCCGACCAAATTGTTTAACTGGGCCACACGCAAAATGAGCGGTATTGATAACCTGCATGATTTTAACTGCGGTCTCAAATCATACGACAGTGAAGTGGTGAAGAATATTGAGGTTTATAATGAAATGCACCGGTATATTCCGGTGATAGCCAAATGGGCCGGTTTTAGAAAGATCACCGAAAAAGAAGTGGCGCACCGGGAACGGAAGTATGGCACCACCAAATTCGGACTCGAACGTTTTATCAATGGATTTCTGGATTTGCTGACCATCTTTTTTGTATCCAAGTTCGGAAAACGTCCGATGCACTTTTTTGGGGTATTGGGTACACTGGCTTTTTTCTCCGGATTTTTCCTTACCCTTTACCTCATTGGTGAAAAAATATACAATTCATACCACCAGGTTTATGAACGCAGTGTAACGGACCAGCCTTTATTTTATTTGGCATTGGTAACCACCATCATTGGCGTTCAGCTCTTTTTAGCAGGCTTTTTGGGCGAAATGATTTCGCGCAATGCTTCAGAAAGAAACAGTTATGGCATCAAACAAAAGATAGGATTTGAGTAAAATTTTAATTGTAGGTCCTGCTTATCCTTTACGTGGCGGGCTTGCTACTTATAACGAACGACTGGCTCGCGAATTTAAAGCGATGGGACATCAATGCGATATCCTGAGTTTTTCGCTGCAATACCCTTCGTTGCTCTTTCCGGGAAAAACACAATTCTCTACCGATGCTCCTCCCGATGATCTGAATATCCTCACAGAAATAAATTCCATCAATCCATTTAACTGGATTTCGGTAGGGCGCAAGATCCGGATGGCCAAATACGATATTGTTATTTTCAGGTATTGGATGAGTTTTATGGCACCTGCTTTAGGAACCATTGCACGTTTTGTAAGGGCAAACAAACACACCCGTATTTTAGCCATCACGGATAATATCATTCCGCACGAACGTAAGTTTTTCGACACCCCGTTTACCCGGTATTTTTCATCTGCTTGCGATGGATTTTTAACTATGTCGCACTCCGTTCTGGGTCAACTAAAACAGCTTAATCAGTACAAACCGGCACGGTATGTTGCACACCCCATGTACGACATGTTCGGTGTCGAAAAAAGCAAACCGGAAGCACGGAAAATCCTCGGATTGGATGCCGACCAAAAGTATTTGTTGTTCTTCGGATTCATCCGGAAATATAAAGGACTGCATTTGTTACTGGAGGCATTTGCAGATGAGCGTGTCAAACAACTTGGTTGCAAACTGATTGTTGCCGGTGAGTTTTATGAAGATGCTCAACCCTATATTGACCAGATAAAGGCGCTGGGATTAACCGATACGGTCATATTAAGCAACGATTTTATTCCGAACAGTGAAGTCTCCAATTATTTCTGTGCAGCAGATGTTGTGATCCAAACCTATTTGAATGCCACACAAAGTGGTGTTACCCAAATTGCCTATTACTATAACAAACCGATGATTGTAACCAACGTAGGCGGATTGGCCGAATTGGTTCCCGATAACAAGGTTGGGTATATTGTGAATGTTGATAAAACAGATGTGGCTAATGCGATCATTCGTTTTTACAACGACCAGCAGGAATCCTTTTTTATTGAAAACCTGAAAATAGAAAAGCAGAAGTTTACCTGGACCTACCTCTGCAACGAACTCTTACACTTAACAAATGACTAAGCCGGCACACAAACTTAAGGTGTGCCATTTTGCTAGTGTCCACACCACTACTGATACCAGGGTGTTTCACCGCGAATGCACCTCACTGGCCAAATTTTTTGATGTAACGTATATTGGTATTGGCACTAAAAGTGGCGTATTGAATGGTGTGAATGTAATTGCCGTTCCCAAACCGGCCAACCGTATTTACCGCCTGCTGTTCACTACCTGGAAGGTGTTTTTTCTGGCCTTAAAACAACGTGCCGACATATACCATATTCATGATGCCGAACTGATTCCCTTTGCTTTTCTTTTTGCAGTGAGCGGTAAAAAGGTAATCTATGACATCCATGAAAATACGTATGAGGATATTATGCGTAAACCTTGGATTTTAAACGCGTTCAGGTGGATACTTGGATTTATGTTTAAGATTCTGGAATGGATTTCGGCACAAACCATGTCGACTATATTGGTGATTGCAAAACCAGAGTTTGTAAACCGTTTCATTACCCGAAAACATGTAATCATTCAAAATTTTGCCGAGTTTGATCAGTTTAATGCATACAGGGTAACCGACCGTCAACCTATTGCTGAGAACAACCTCTTTTACATTGGCACAGTGTATGATTATTATTATGATCTGATTCCTGTTATTAAAGCCTTGCATCTACTGAAGCAACAAGGAAAAACAATCCAATTTCATTGTGTAGGATACAAGGGAAAATATATTGATACTATCCTGAGCAAACTTGCTGAATACCACGAAGTGAAAGATCAATTACACTTTTATGGTTACCTGAGTACTGATGAGGGCTACGAGATTTCGAAAAAATGTAAAGTTGGCTTATGTTTAAAAAATCAACCCGAAGAAATTCTATTATCACACGAACGCAAGTTTTTTGAATACATGGCTACCGGACTTCCGATACTTTCCTGCAACTACCATATTTATAAAGATATTATTGACCGTTATACCCTTGGAAAATATGTGGCAATTGATAATGAGCAGGAAATTGCCCGGGCATTGAATGAACTCTTCTTCCACTCTACCCGTCTCAATGAATATGCTTCGAACGGAGTAAAGGCAGCAGAGACGGTATATAACTGGGCACATGAGGAAGCCAAACTCATTACTTTGTACAAGGAGTTGGGGAAGGTTGAGTAGTTATTGATTACTCTGTTATTGAGTTATTGATTCTTAAATATAAAACTCATTGTTGTTTGAACATTCGATAATAACAGCGGCTGACGTTAATGTTAGTCAGTTAAATTTTGTATTTCATTTGCCTACTTTCCTCTTTGTCCACATTACCCTATTCTGCGGTGGTAATTGATTTGCCCTAAATGGTATTGAAAATGCAGGAGAAACTGATTGAGATACCATGCTGTTGTTCGTTTACCAAAAAAGTCTACCGGGTATTCCTTTTCCAGATCAGCCTCCGTAAGCATCGGAAACGTTAATTGTAACATAGCCTGTGTTTCACTGATCATCACCAGCAATTCATGTTTAGTCAGTCCCTTGGTTGCAAACTCAGCCTCGCGGTTGCGCACATAACCTGTTTTGCCCAATATGGCACCAATAAAGTGATGTAAATTCCCTATAAGGTGCAAACACAAATTTCCACCCGAATTGCTGACGCCCTGTTGTATTACCCATAACGACTCATCTGTTGGATATTGGACAATTTCATCATGCAATTTCTGAATGTCCCTTAAGTATATTTCTTTATAATATAACGTATTCATAGTCTATAATTTACTAGCGTAAAGATAGTATTGATAATTGATAATTACTTAAATCGAATAATATTGCAGGTAAATACGATAAATTATGAATTTAAGTCACCGAAAATTAGGTTGGAAATTAATGCGTGGTAAGGGCTTGGAAATTGGTGCACTGCACGAACATACAATTCTACCAACCGGTTGTGACGTTGACTATGCAGATGCTATTTCAAAGGAGGAAGCAAAAAAACTTTTCCCTGAAATAGACGGAAGCAAACTTGTTGATGTAAAATATATTATCGACCTTGATAAAAGCGGCTTAAAAAGTATAGGGAATGAGGTATATGATTTTGTAATTTTAAGTCATGTGATTGAACACGTAGCCAACCCGATCAATGTAGTGGACGAACTTTTCAGGGTATGCAAAAAGGGGGGATTGATATTGATTGCTGCACCCGATAAAAATTATACGTTCGACCGAAAACGCGACCTCACTCCTTTTGCACATTTATGGTCGGAATACGAACAGAAAGTTACGGAAGTTACCGATGACCATTATTTAGACTTTATTAAAGGGGTGCATCCCGAAGTATTGGAGAAATCCGAAGCAGAATTACAGCAGGCAATTATCAGTGTCAAAAACAGGAGAGAACATGCACACGTTTGGGACTCTGGTTCGTTTCAACAGTTTCTGCTCACCTGCTTTGAGAAACTTGGGATACATGCGCAGCTCGTAATGGAAAATATAGGTGAGCACAACAAGCTTGAGTATTTTTCGATCTGGCAAAAAACAGATGGTGTAAACAGCTATGAAAAGCCACAACACAGCCTTGTAAGTAAAATAAGATTAGCTATAGGAGTGTAATCCTAGAGCTTTATACATACATTTTTAGCTTCCGTAAAAAATCGCAAAGCTTCCCAACCACCTTCACGGCCTACCCCACTGCTTTTTACTCCACCAAACGGAGTGCGTAAGTCGCGCAACAGCCAACAGTTGATCCAAACAATTCCGGCTTTAATTTTTCCGGCCATTCTATGTGCCCGTGTTAGGTTTTCGGTCCATAATACGCTTGCCAAACCATACTCGGTTGAGTTCGCCATCATCAACACCTCTTCTTCAGTATCAAAAGGTGTAATGGTTACAACGGGGCCAAATATTTCTTCCTGGTTGGTGCGGCAATCATAAGCTAAACCTTCTATTACGGTAGGTTCAATAAACCATCCTGTAGCGCATCTACCTTCGGGTTGAATAGCCTTGCCTCCACACAAAATGGTTCCTCCCTCCTGTTTAGCAAGTTCAATATAACTCAATACTTTTTCGAAATGCATATGACTAACAATAGCTCCTGTTTTGGTTTGAGCGGCCAATGGATCTCCTACAACAAGTTCGGCTTTGACCTTTTCAACGAATGCCTTTTTAAATTTTTCATAAATCGGACGTTCTACAAAAATGCGGGAACCACACAAACAAATTTCACCCTGGTTGAGGAATGATGAGCGAACCGTTTCGGTAAGCATTTTATCAAAATCACAATCTGCAAATATCATGTTCGGGTTTTTGCCTCCCAGTTCCAGGGATAGTTTTTTGAACATTGGAGCGGCAATACGGGCAATCTCGGCACCGGTTTTGGTACCACCCGTAAATGAAATGGCTTTAATTCCCGGATGCACCGTCATGGCACTTCCTACCTTTGGTCCGAGGCCGTGTACAATGTTCAATACTCCTTTCGGCAATCCGGCTTCAATACAAATTTCACTTAGCAAAAAAGCAGTCATGGGGGTTACTTCCGAAGGTTTGGCTACTACACAATTTCCGGATGCAATGGCCGGAGCTATTTTCCAGGTAAACAAATACAACGGCAAGTTCCATGGTGAGATACAGCCTACAACACCAATGGGTGTGCGGGTTGTATAGTTAATGGCGTGTTCCCCCATAGGATGTGCTTCACTGGCATAATGTTCGATTGCGGTTCCAAAAAAATGAATATTGCTGATGGCACGGGGAATCTCCCCATTTTTAGATAACCACAACGGTTTTCCCTGGTCAATGGTTTCTGCTTCGGCAAATTTATCCAGGTTCCTTTCGAGTAACTCAGCAATCCGCAACATCACTTTACTGCGTTTATCAGCAGGAGTATTGCTCCAGCCCAAAAAAGCGGCTTCGGCAGCTTTGTAGGCATTATCAACATCACGTTCATCACTATCGGGACATAATGAATATACAGTACCTGTTGACGGATCAAAATTATCAATATACTGTTTGGATGCCGGCTCAACTAATGCCCCATCGATATAGTTCTGAATTTTTTGCATGCAGCGAAAATACGGAATTTGTTGAGTATGTTGAATGTGTTAATAATGTTGGGCATGTTAATTTGAGATTAGGGGATTAGGCATTGTCAATGTTTATCAAGTCTTGAGATTTGTCACTATTAACCTGGCGAAATAATTAACATACTCAACAAATTCCCTACATTAGTGCCATGAAAATTCGTATCAAAGGAAATTCCATTCGTGTACGTTTAACCCGCTCGGAGGTTGACCGTTTTGGCGTAGAAGGATATTTGGAAGAACATACTTCATTCGGTACCGCCAACCTCACGTATGCATTGCAGCAAAGTGAACAGGATGCCTTGTCGGCTTCATTTGAGAACAACAAAGTTACCATGAAGATGCCGGTAAAATGGGCGGAAGAATGGCTGGCCACAGAACGTGTGGGATACGAAAGCAATATGCCTTTGCCTGATGGGGAATCTTTGTATTTATTACTTGAAAAAGACTTTGTGTGCCTGGATAATACTACTGAAGACCAAAGCGACAATTACCCTAATCCAATGGCAGAGTTTCACAAATAGGGCTTTACCAATTTTTTATACGATTTACAAAAGCTGCTGATTTTACATTCGGGGCATTTAGGGTTGCGGGCCAAACAAACATATCGTCCATGCAAAATGAGCCAGTGATGAGCTCTTGCCACATATTGTTCAGGAATAAACTGCATCAACTGATCTTCTGTCTGCTTGGGGTTTTTGGCATTTAAGGTAAGTCCTAACCGGGCCGAAACCCTGAATACATGTGTATCAACAGCCATTGCCGGCTGGTTAAAAATAACCGAGGCTATTACATTGGCTGTTTTCCTGCCTACTCCCGGCATTTTCACCAACTCTTCTATGGTTGACGGCACCTCACTGCCAAAATCTTTGACCAGCATTTGGGCCATGCCTATCAAATGTTTTGCTTTATTGTTTGGGTAACTGATACTCCGAATCAACGCAAATACGTCTTCAAATTCCGCATCGGCCAGTTTTTCGGGAGTTGGAAATTCTTTAAAAATGGCCGGAGTGGTCATGTTTACACGCTTATCCGTGCACTGGGCTGAGAGAATTACCGCCACCAGCAACTGATAGGGATTTTCATAAAATAACTCCGTTTCCGCTTCGGGTTGATGTTCAGAAAAATATTGGATGAATTGTTCGTAACGTTCTTTGCGTGTCATGTATCACAAAGAAATGCAATCTTATTGAAAAAAACCCTTAGCAATAAGATACGGCACAATAAGCCATAACAGCCCCTTGATTAAGAAGAACAGAAATCCTGCCCAGCCGAGGCGTTTGAACCAAACCATAAGCCCTTTGCGCTGCTGATGTGGCACAGGACATTCCAACGGTTTATCTTTTGCTTGTTCTAAATGATTCATTCTTTGCTTAATTGCGTTGCAAGGTTAATTGATAATTGAAAGGAATACAAACAAATTTTGGTCATATTCCATTAAGGGGTAAACAGATAACCAAAGTCCCCAGGAAAGAAAAAAATATCAAAGCTTGAATATTTTTGTTGCCCTTTTGCGGCTCTCCACTAATACGTATAAAATGAATAGAACCCACGACTGCCATTTGCATATAACCCTTCGATTAACAATTGTCCTCTGGTTTTGTCAAAGTCTTTAATAAACTCTTCGGCATTGTTGTATTCCTTTTTATTGAAAGAGGTAATAATAAAATCCTCAGGGATATTCATCTGGCGGAATTTTCCGCCTCTGATATTGCTTACCTTGATACCGGCTTTTATTCCATACCTTTCGGCTTCCACTTTGGATACCGGCTGGAAGTCGGCTCCCAGTGAAGGACTGCTGACTGTATTTTTGCGCATAATGGCAGTGTTACCTTCGCGGTTGATGAGTTTAATGTAGAGCTCTGTTTCTTTACCCGAGCGCAACAGCGTCAATTTTACCTTATCACCGGGGCGGGTATAACTTATCTGTTCATCGAAGATGGCTTTGCTGTCAATCAGTTTCTCGTTCACCTTAATTACCAGATCACCGGGTTTCACACCGGCAGCATCGCTTGGTCCTTCAGCCAATACTGATACCACGTATACTCCCAGGTTATCATTGATATTGAGTTTATTGGCAAGTGGTGCATCAATATCTTTTACTTCCAGTCCGGTAAAGCCACGCTGTACTTCACTAAACTCAACCAAATCCTTTACAATTTTTTGAACGATGTTCACCGGAATAGCGAATCCATAACCATTGTATGAACCTGTATTGGAGGCAATAGCAGTATTGATTCCCACCAGTTCACCATTGGTGTTCACCAATGCACCACCACTGTTTCCTGGATTGATGGCAGCATCGGTCTGGATGAAAGATTCAATTGGAAACTTGCTGTTTACGATATTGATATTACGCCCTTTCGCACTTACAATTCCTGCGGTAACGGTTGATGTTAAATTAAATGGATTACCTACGGCCAATACCCACTCTCCAATTTTCACATCATCCGAATTCCCGAAAACAATGTGTTGCATATTGGCTCCTTCAATTTTGATAAGGGCTAAGTCGGTTGAAGCATCAATGCCGATGAGTTTGGCTTTGTACGAATGTTTGTTGTTGTTGGTAATTACTTCTATTTGCTCGGCATCTTTTACCACATGCAGATTGGTTACAATATAACCGTCCTTGCTGATGATCACACCCGACCCCGAACTGGTTACGGGTCCGCGTCTGCCAAAAAAATCCATGTTCGACCAAAAATCAAAAAACGGATCAGTGCTCATTTGCTGTTGTTGACTAACGGTTTTGATAAACACTACACATGGGGTTGCCACCTGCGATGCCTTGATAAAATCCTCGCTGGATGCCAATGCATTCTTGTAGTTTACCTGATTCACTTCTCCGGTTTCCGTAGATTGCTGTGACACGGCTTGTTGCAAGACCACACGTTTAGGCATCAATACATGAAAGGTGAATGCTCCTAAAATGCCGCTTGCAAAAGCAAGGGCGCCAACTATCCATAGTTTTTTCATAACAAGATTACTGTCTTAAAAAATTAATTGAATTCGTTTTGCGAAAATAAAAAGAGTCAGGGTACAAGTCAAGTGTTAGTTGCCTATCTGTTCAATACCGGGGATCACCACTTTTGCTGCAACTTTTAATACCATGATGCTATTGGCCGGATCGTTGGTGATAACAGATAACGATTTTTCAACCGGGCCATGTAAATTTTTGCTATTGAGCGAAACTGTAATTTTGGCCTTACCTCCCTTTTTAACAACTGCTGACGATGCTTTTCCGGAAATGGAAGCATCAGCTCCCATCAGCCTGCGGATAACCAGATCCGATTTTCCTTTATTAGTTATTTCAAAGGTATAAGAGCCTGTTTCGCCAAGGTACAATTCACCGATATTGGCTGTATTCTTCAGCACCGAAATAACGGGTGCTTTCAGTTTTTGGTCGGCAGTGAGTTTGTCAAAGTTCTGCACCACATTCACTTTAACCAGCATAAATTTATTGGGAATAGTATCATCACTGGTAACAAACCAAACCGTGTCTTTTCTTGGGCCTAATTGTTTGGTCATAGCGCCATTGTAAGTCATCAGGATATTATCGCCCGATTCGGGTGCCAGCAATAAATTACGCACTTCCACCCGCATTGGGTAAGGAGAAATTGCTGCGCGGATAATCATGTTTTGTTTGGTAGGATTATACACTCCCAACCAGAGTGAATCTATCTTATCTTCCTTGAGTGCCTGAAGGTTAAATTCTTTGGCCGAGAAGCGTAAATTTCCGCTTTCGTGCGGAAACATATTCAACATCTCCCTGTTTGCCGAACCTACATACCCTTCAACGGTTAAGACCGCACTTTCGGGACTTCCATTGGTAATGATGGTTAGGGTTCTTGAAAAACGTCCGGGTCTGTTTCGTGGATCAAACGTAGCTTTCACATACCCCTTTTCACCGGGATTGATTGCTGTTTGTGTCCAGTCGGATGTAGTGCAACCGCAAGTTGTAAGTACATTTAGAATACGCAGCGGTCCTTTACCCACATTGGTAAATGTAAATTCATGGGTAACATCTCCCCTTTCCTCTTTTACTTCTCCAAAATTAAACTTCTCTTCCACAAACTTAATAGAGCCTCCCATATTCTTCTTTCCCGATTGAGCCATTCCATTCAACCACAATATTCCAACCAATATCAATGTACCAAAGTATTTCATTCTCTTATTTTTATTAAATCTCTTCTTATTGTTTACCAGCTATTAACTATTAACTATTAACTATTAACTATTAACTATTAACTATTAAAGAGGATGCGAACCTAGTCTGTAAAGTTGCAAATTTTTTGTTAAAATTCCCTTAAGGTAAATACATCGGCATCCTGCCATGCGGGGAAGGCTGTTCGCCAATCGGTTACCTCTTGTTTCTGTAAGGTAACGTTTTGCACAAAAGAATCGTGTGCAAGCTCGGTAATCCACTCCCCCTTTGGTGAAATCAACCCGCTGAATCCACTGTACTCAATATCATTTCCATCGGCCCCCGATCTGTTAACAGCAATTACATAACTTTGGTTTTCAATGGCCCGTGCCTGCAATAATGCTCTCCAATGCGATTCTCTGCGTTGCGGCCAGTTGGCAACAATCACAATAGCATCATAGTCACATTCAGTTGTTCTGCGCATCCACACCGGAAAACGTAAATCGTAACACACCATCGGACAGATATTCCAGCCTTTGTAGTTGATGATGATTTTACCTGTCCCGGCTGTAAAATGATTGTGTTCATCAGCCATCCTGAACAGGTGGCGTTTGTCATATTGTTGGGTCGTTCCATCGGGATTCATCCACACAAAACGATTCACAACCACATCACCTTCACTGATCATAATACTTCCGGCAATGGGAACGTTTAAGCGTGCAGCTTCCGTTTTCATCCAGGTAACCGTTTCACCTGTCATGGTTTCGGCCAGCGAGGTATTCATGCTGAATCCGGTTGAAAACATTTCGGGCAACAGGATTGCAGCGGTGGGTTGCTGAACTTTTGAAAACAACTCTGAAAACATTACCCTGTTTCGCGCAGCATCCTGCCAGTGCAGGGGTGTTTGAATAATGGTCAGTGTAAGGTCACTCATATTTTGCAAATTTTCTCGGCAGCTTTTTCCAGCGTTTCATTCGATTTGGCGAAACAGAAACGCAATACGTGGTTATCTATTTTTTTATGGTAGAAAGAGGATATGGGAATGCTGGCAATCTTATGTTCTTTGGTTAACCGCTTGGCATATTCGGCATCATTCTCCTGGGTAATTTTGGAATACCCGAGCGATTGAAAATAGGACCCTACACAAGGCAGGACCTTAAACTTGGAGCCTTTGATAAGTTGCTGGAAGTAATCACGTTTTTCCTGATAGAATTTCCCCAGCTCCAGATATGCATCCTTATCCTGGATAAAATCGGCAAGGGCATACTGAATGGGTGTATTGGTGCTGAAGGCCATGAACTGGTGAACCTTGCGAAACTCGGCCATTAAGTTAGTAGGAGCCAATACATAACCCATCTTCCAACCTGTGGTATGATAGGTTTTACCGAATGATGAAACGATAATACTGCGTTCGGCAAGTTTCGGATAACGGGCTACACTCTGGTGCTCTATTTCATCAAAAATAATGTGTTCATATACTTCATCACTCAAAATCACAATCTCAGTTTTATCGACAATCTTTTGCAGCTTGAGCATATCCTGAGCCGAAAGAATAGTACCCGAAGGATTGTGCGGAGTATTGATGATGATCATTTTGGTTTTATAACTCACCAACCGTTTGAGCTCATTCCAATCCACTTTGTAATCGGGAAATTTCAATTCAAAAAAAACTGGACGTCCCCCGTTCAGCTCAATGGCCGGAACATATGAATCGTAACATGGTTCGAGCACAATCACCTCATCTCCATCGCGCACTACAGCGCTAATGGCTGCGTATAAGGCGTGTGTGCCTCCGGGTGTAATGGTGATTTCCGTTTCCGGATTGTATACTGCCGAATACAGGGATTCCGTTTTTTCGGCAATACGCTCCCGCAAAGGCAAGATGCCCGGCATGGGTGCATATTGGTTCAATCCCTTTTTCATGTAAGTGTTCACGAGTGTCACCAATTTTTCGGAACAGGAAAAATCGGGAAAGCCCTGCGCCATGTTGATGGCATTGTGCTCATTGGCTAAGGCTGTCATCACACTAAAAATGGTAGTGCCTGTTTTGGGTAGTTTTGATTTGATGCTTGCGGGAAATTCCAAGACTGTAGTTTTTGTTTCGATGGATAAGTTAATACCTTACAACAAGCTTTACGAAACCCTTTATCTAAAAATTATGCGTTTGGTTGATTATCAAAACAAAAAAATCGGATTGCGGTATAAATGCACCCGATTTTTTTGATTATGAGACCTTGTAAATACTAGTTTAAAACAAGTATCCTATTATGACAACAAAACACCACGCAACTTGGCCTCTACATCCTTGTTAACAGGTGCCAATGGCAAGCGTACCACATTTTGGCATAAACCCATTTGGTTCAATAGCACTTTTACCCCTCCGGGACTGCCATCTGCAAAAATCATTTTCATGACTTCGTATAATTTAAAATGCAATACCCTAGCTTCTTCAAATTTACCGTCCAGTCCAAGGCGGACCATATCACTGAACATACGCGGGTAAGCTTGTGCGATAACAGAAATTACACCTGTCATGCCCATTGCTAAAAACGGAAGCGTCAAATTATCATCACCCGAAATCACCGCAAAGTGAGCGGGTTTATCTTTCAGAATATCCATAAATACTTCCGGACTGCCTGAAGCTTCTTTTACGGCAATAAATTTATCGGAAACCTGAGCCAAACGTAATGTTGTGGCAGCACTGATACCGGCACCTGTGCGGCCCGGAACATTATAAATTATAATTGGCAAGGGAGTTACCTTAGCCAATTCCATATAGTGTAAATAAATACCTTCCTGATTCGGCTTGTTGTAATACGGACTCACTGAAAGGATTGCACTGTACCCTTTTGTTTCGAGTGATTGCATGGCTTCTGCTACTTCGCGTGTATCATTTCCTCCGATTCCGGCAACCAACGGAACACGGCCATTCACTTTTTCGGCAACAAATTTAAACACCTGCTTTTTTTCTTCCTTGTTTAATGTTGGTCCCTCACCCGTAGTTCCCAATACCACCAAATACTCTAATCCTCCGCTGATGCAGTGTTCAATAATTTTTTCCAGCGACTCAAAATCAATGCTGTAATCTGCATGAAATGGAGTTACCAATGCTACGCCTGTGCCTTTCATTTTTTTGTTCTGTTTTACTTTTATACTAATTGTTATTGTTTGAATCCTCTTCAACCTCTAGATTCTAGATTCCGGATACTCGAACAACTTATATCAAGCATCGAGGATCCGCATTTTAAATCGCCCTCAGGTAAAAATCCATTTGTTTGATGAGCAAAGATATATCTTTCTGTGGTCCGATATCAATCATGGCATCATAATAATCAAGTCCTCCGCCAATATTGGATGCCACCCGGTACTTGGCATGCGAATAGGCCGACAATGCTTGCATGGGTAATACGGGTTCGAAATACAGGTTGAGCAGCAAATCGAATTCAAGTTGCAGGAACTGTCCTATTTTTCCTTTGATGGGAAGATTGATGCCATTCAATTTCTCTTTCCAGAAAAATTCCGAATTGAGCATAAACTTCTTGGAGGGAGGCAATTGTTTTTGGTCCACATAACCCATCAAAAAAACTTTCTTGCCTTCTACCCTGAGCTCATTGGCATATTGGGTCACAATCAATTCATCATCCTTGTTATCCGCATCGTACACAATGCCTATATGATTCACCTCGTGAAAAGGTACACGTTTACGCTTGAGCTTTTTGGTTTTGAGCTCACGTTCCAACTCCCACCTGCCTATATAATTTTTAATGTCTTCTACTAACTTCATACTCGATGCTCGATCCACAATACTTAATACCAACTGTTCAAAGCACAATCGTGGATGCTTGATTAGGATTCAAAGGTATTAGGATTTTTTCAAGTGCAGATAAAAAAATATGAATCTGCATTCCGGTTTCAGGAATCCTGTATTGATTTTTTTTGCATCCACTAAATCCATCACCCTCCCTTCTTCCGTATATGACTTCGAATTAATATCAACACTCATGAAAACAACATTACGATCTTTAGTATTGGGAGCTGCCTTACTTGCAGGAGCTACACTCACCAAAGCCGACCATTTGGCCGACAGACTTACTTTCTCTGCCCGATTACAACCACCGGCAGGATTAACAACCACCGGAAATGGTGTGGCAGCCTTTATGCTGAACTCACCACGCGATACCATGTATTTCACCATCAGCGTTGCCAAAATGAGCAGCCCGCTTACCGGTTACCATATTCACAACCAACGTACCGGTGGTAACGTGATTATTGATTTTGACGGTAAAGTATTGGGAAACACCGTTCGTTCGTTCATCACCGGAACGCAATTAACAGGATTGATGACTGATTTTATGGAAGGCAACTTATATGTAGCCGTTCATACTACCATGAATCCTGCGGTAGAGATTTTAGGATTTGTAAAACTGGAAACCGACTGGGGTTATGCAGCCAGTCTGGATGGAACACAGGCAGCTTCGGGCTCACCGGGTGTCGGACATGCAGCCATTAATTTTGGAATGAAAGGTGATACAGCAACCGTTCGTGTAGTTGCCAGAGGAATGACCGGAAAACTTACTGCCGCGCATTTACACTTTGGTAAACCGGGTGCAAACGGTGGTGTAGCGCTTGGGCTGGAACCAACTATTCAAGCCGACAGTATGTCAATGGTGGGTGGTGTGAGCGTTAGCAACTGGCCTGATTTGATGGTAGCGTTAATGTCGGATAGTATTTATTTAAACTTACACACTACAACAGTTGCCGGTGGTGAAATTCGTGGACAATTGCGCTCAACCAAAACCTTACGTTTTGATGCATGGTTAAATCCAGCCGCTATTGTTGCGGGTGGTGGAACATTGGCTAAACCTTCAACAGGATATGGTGTATCTACGTTGTGGTTAAACAATACAATGGATACATTACGTTACAATGTGTTGTATACCGGATTAACAAGTAATGCTGCGGCTGCTCACTTCCACAATGGAGAGCCAAACCAAAGCGGTGGTGTGGTAAAGGAATTGACTCCCAACAATAATATGCTTACGGGCATGTGGACAAAAAACGATGCCGTGAGTCCGTTGACACCTGTATTGATCAGTGAATTATTAAAAGGCAGTTTATACTTTGTAGTGCATACCGATAGCAATCCGGGAGGAGAAATCCGCGGACAAGTATTCCGTTTGGCACGTGAAGGTTTTATTGCCGAACTGAATGGCGCACAAGCCACAACCAACAGTGGTGCACAAGGAACAGCAATTGCAACATTTGACAGAGACCGCACCAATTTACACACCATGCTTGCCTTTGATGGTTTGCAGGGAACAGTAACTGCCGGACATATTCACTACGGTAAAAAAGGTGAATCGGGCGGTGTTGCGTTGGATTTAGATCCGTTTACCAACAATGGCAGTTACAAGTACTCTCCTTTCAATAATGGCATTTCAATTGCCATGCGCAGAAATGACAGTACGTATGTAAACATCCATACCACCTCTTTTGCAAATGGTGAAATCCGTGGACAATTGATGCGTTACTACCGTATTTCGAGCGCGACTGAAGATACTACTACTTCAACCGGAGTTGCCGAAAACAGTTTATTGAATTCCATACCTCAATTATTCCCGAATCCTGTTCAATCAGAAGCATCGGTTATGCTCAACAGCAAGGTATCGGGAACAGCATTGGTGGGTTTGTATGATATTACAGGAAAACAATTGGTTAACTTGCCTGCAAACATCTCAACGGGAATGAACACACTTTCTCTTGATATGGCGACACTCAAAGCCGGTATTTATTTCGCAACGATTCAGTTAAACGGAACCGTTGTATCCACTCAAAAAATCATTAAACAATAGTTTTTTCATAGAGGTTTATTAAGTTAATGATTCACAGGCTGCAATCTCAGGATTGCGGCCTGTTTTGTTAATAAAACATATGGAATTGAGTATTCAAAATTCTTAAATATCAAATTCCGAATTCGTAATTCTCAATTCTCAAATCCTTAACTATCTTGCCGGCCAACATGAGTATTGATTTTTCAACCAGCAGCATCAGCCACGTATCCGTTCACGAAGTAGGCAATAAAAATAATGGCGAACAATTATATGCCACAACTGAACCTTTGGCCATTGAGGATGAGGATTTGATTGAGGCCCTTAATCATTATTTTCTGAAACCTTTCAGTGCACCTGTATTTTATGAGTTTACCTCGAGTACCGATAATGCTGAACTAAATCCGGTATTTCAGTTCGTGAATGAGATTTTCGAACACCCTACAGCCTTTCACATTAACAGCATCAACATTGCAAAACATTTATTTGAGGCTACCCAACACCCCAATATTAAATCGGGCGATTTGTATGTAGCCTATATCGAACATTGTTTGGTAGATGGTGTAATTGCCGATGCCATAGGTATTTTTAAGTCGGAGCAAAAAGACCCGTTTATTGTAAGTGAACGTAAAGGCAAACACTATAAGGTTGGTTTTGAAAGAGGAATAAACATAGATACGCTCGATAAAGGTTGCCTGGTATTTAACCTGAATAAGGAAAGTGGCTTTAAGGTGTGTACCGTTGATAAAACCAGTCGCGGTGCCGATGCACAGTTTTGGAAAGATGATTTCCTCAAAGTAACAGCCTGTGCCGACAGTTACCATTTTACCAATAATTTCCTTACCGTAACCAAAGCATTTGTAACCTCCCAGCTCGATAAGGAGTTTGAAGTAAACAAAGCCGATCAAATTGATCTACTCAACAAATCGGTAGACTATTTTAAAGAAAACGAACGCTTCAACGAAAAAGATTTTACCCAATCTATTTTTGGTGATGATAAAGTAATTGACTCCTTCAACAAGTTTAAGGATGAGATGATCCACGATGCCGATATGTCGCTGAGTGGCAATTTTGATATCTCCACCAATGCAGTAAAAAAACAGGCCCGCGTATTTAAAAGCGTACTAAAACTCGATAAAAATTTCCACATCTACATCCACGGAAACACTGAACTCATAGAGCGTGGCGAAGATTCAGACGGACGTAAGTTTTATAAGATTTACTATAAGGAAGAACAGTAAATACCATTTGAGATGTGTGATTTAAGAATTGCAAATTGGGAGGAGAGAAATCTAACTGATTCATTTATTGCATACTTTCATTTTCGTTTTTTCAATTTACATGCGGAACAACATTGCCAGTAACACCCTTGTTTCTGATTTGACCAAATCGGGGCGCCAGGCGGGATCCAGTGTAGAGGTTGTATAACCTGTTTGAGATGTTACCCCATTGGGCCCTGCAAAATAAGGAACGGATGCATTGCGGTAAACACATTCAAGCCTGAAAGTAATGCTTTGGTTAGGCATAAAATCAATATTGGTGGAACAATCCCATGCATCAAACGGGTCGCCCGGATTTGCACTGAAAGGAAATGTTCCAGCTGTTTGTGTTGGATTCAGCGGATTGGGTAAGGGACTTGCCTGTCCTGTTGGATACAATACCAGGTAACGACCGGGATTGGTCATCATACCTCCACCAACAGTCCATGCAAATTTATTTTTGGCAAACCAGATTCTGTTATAAAACATAGCACTTGCAAAATATTGTGCAGGGCCTTTTGAGCTTCCTCCATCACTAAATCCATTCACTCCTCCCCCCTTTTCGAAACCTATATCTCCGGTTAGGGAGCAAGCCATTTTGGTTATTCCTGATGCTTCGGGATTGTTATAATACCTTACAAGTAAACTATTGTCGGAATGAAATCTTTTGCGATTTGGAATACCGGCAGCATCTGATCCATAATAGTTATTGGTGAGCAGTTTCAGGTTGCTGTTGGGCACCCAGGTGATGTTACCACCAAAACCCGGCATGCTGTTAAATTTGCCATAACTCTGCCAACCATTGATAATCCAGGGTTCTATTTTCAGGTATTTGGATGGATAAAGTTGAACGCGTAATCCGTTGAAAAACCAGGGAGTATTATCGGAAGTAAAGGATGCCTGGTATTCCCAGTTTTCGGCCTGGTAAAAGGAGTTCAATCCGATATAAGACATAAACAAGCCTGCATCGATATTGATGCCATACCACTTATTGATATGATATCCCGCATACGCTTCACTTAAGTAACGGTAAGCATCTGCCAATTGATATTGCCCGCGGTAAACACTGTAATCATTGCGTGGTACAACTATGGAGCGTGTTCCAAACTGTGTCATAAATCTTGCCCTCGCTCCCTCATACTGAAAGTCGCCTCCAACATGTAATGCCGAAAGTTGGACTTCGTTGTTGCGGGAAAGTGCTGTTGATCCAACAACCGTATTGTCATTTGGATTGTGAAATGAGTAGGTGTAATTTACATCAACTAAAATACTGGGTGTAAAATAGGGAGATATGGTCCAGATATTTTTCTCCCTACGGTCACCCCCGTTATGCCAGGTCATATCAATACCCCCAAACGGTTCATGCGAACTGGTCACGCTGTCTTTCGGTTTGTTTTCCGAGGGCCATTCAGTTTGGGCCGATGCACCATACACTATCAATGCCAAAGCAATTGTTACAAGTTGTTTCATATATTTTTTGTTAATAGAAGGTAATTATTTCCCTCCTCAATTGTTATTTTTTGTATACAGGAATGGACTACCTTCCTAAAAAAGCCTTTATCTAAATATAGGGTAATCCCATTATTCATTACGGATAGAAACAGGATTTTCGCGTTTAAGTTCAATATATGTTACAGGCTGGTAAACAAGTGGAACATGTTCAATCACTACATCACATTTATCAAGCCCAAACGCTTTTTCATCACTTAAACTCACTTGTTTCAACCAAAAGAATGTGTTCAATAAAATCCCTTCCCTTAAGGTAAATTCGTTTTCTACAGATAGGAATTTTTCGATGACCACAAATTTAAAGTCGGGTTCATTATTGTATTTGGTAGAACCATCTGGACGAACATGCAGGTTCAACTCCTGGTTAACCATCAACTCATGCACAATTTTTTTGAAGTATAATTCTGTTCTCGGCTGTACCCTGAATCCCACGTTCACATTTACCTTGATGATTTTATCTTCCACCAGTTCCGACACATCATAAGAAAGTGTGTAAGGTTCATTGGTACGGTGGATATGAACAAACCAATAAACATCTGCACGTTTGGGGGTTTTCGCCAAAATGGATTTGATTATTTTCTCCTCTATCTCATGGCGGTTATTGGCTTTGGTAAGGTAAACCAGGTGTGTGGAGAATTTCCCGATTGCATCGTCCCCACTCAATTCCTTAATACTGTTTACATATTGTCCGAGATCAACAAATTTGGTAAAACGGTTGCTGATTTTACGTCCGGAGTATACCGAATACATGATAAAGATGAAGATGCCGGCAATAACAATGGTGATGTAACCGCCTTCGGGAAATTTTTGAATGTTGGCGATAAAAAACGACACCTCTATGCTGGCAAATAGCAACAGCAATATGTACACCAGTGCTTTGTTCCACTTGAGTTTAAACAGCAGAAAATAAAACAGCAGGTATGTTGTTACCATCATGGTAAGCGTAATGGCTAATCCATAAGCCGCTTCCATGTTTGACGAATTTTCAAAATGCAATACCATCAGTACACATCCTATCCAAAGAATGATATTTACACTTGGAATATAAATCTGTCCTTTGGTTTCCGAAGGTTGTCTAACTGCAACACGCGGCCAAAAATTCATGTTCATGGCTTCGTTGATGAGCGTGTAACTCCCGCTGATCAATGCCTGCGAAGCAATGATGGCAGCAAAGGTGGCAATGGCAATTCCCGGAATTAAAAACCATTGCGGCATGATGTCAAAAAACGGATTATGTCCGGCAGGTAAATGATCTGCCCCCATATTCATAAGCCAGGCTGCCTGCCCCATGTAGTTCAGCAACAAACAGGTTTTCACCAATCCCCAGGTAATGCGGATATTTTTCCGGCCACAGTGACCCAGATCGGAGTATAATGCTTCAGCACCGGTTGTTGCTAAAAAAACTGCTCCCAGTAATACAAACCCTCCAGGATATTCTGATAAAAAATGATAGGCATAAGTTGGATTGAGTGCTTTTAAGATATCGGGATGTTGCACAATTTGAATGCTGCCCAATATAGCCAGCATGGCAAACCACAACAACATGGCTGGGCCAAAAACTGTTCCCACTTTATGGGTTCCAAACCGTTGAAAAAAAAACAGTCCCGATAAAATAGCAATCACAATAGGTATGGTAGGAATATGTTCCAACCCTTTGATATTGGTTAAGCCTTCAACTGCCGAAGAAACCGAGATCGGAGGTGTGATGATACCATCGGCCAATAATGCTGATGCACCGAGAATAGTAGGAATCACAAGGTATTTACCGTACCTTCTTACCAGAGCATACAATGAAAAGATACCTCCTTCGCCATTGTTATCAGCTTTAAGTGTAAGGTAAATGTATTTGAAAGTGGTTTGAAAGGTAATAGTCCAAAAAATACAGGAAATGCCACCATACACAAGCATTGCGCTTATGGGCCTGTCACCAATGATTGCCTTCAGTACATAAAGAGGACTGGTTCCGATATCACCATATATTATTCCAAGTGCAATTAAGAGTGATGCCGCTGTTACTTTGTTTTTAACACCTGTGTGATTGGTTTCCATGCATCCTTTTTTGATGATACAAAGTTGCAACAGATGTTATTGGCAGGTTATAAAACTATACGGGGTTTGTATAAAGAAATTATAAAAATGGGATATCAGGTAAAGCGGTACCCTACCCCACTTTCGGTAATGATATGTTTGGGATGATTGGAATCATCTTCAATTTTTTTCCGAAGGGTTCCCACGAAAACACGTAAATATTGCGTTTCAGTTTGTGCTCCTACACCCCATATTTCGCGAAGGATAAACTGATGCGTCAATACCCTGCCTTCGTTTTGCGCAAAGAGGGAAATCAGGTTAAATTCTGTATTGGTGAGTTTAATCACTTCATTATTCTTTTTAACTATACGTGCTGTTAACTCAATCAGCAATTCACCGCATACAATGCTTGTGCCATTGTTGGGTGTTTGGTTCCTGCGGATGGCTGCACGGATGCGTGCCAGCAATTCAGCCGATCTGAAAGGTTTGGTAAGATAATCGGTGGCACCACTATCCAGTGCCGTTACAATATCAGACTCATTATTGAGCACAGATAAGATGATAATGGATTTGTTGTACCAGGTACGCAGTTCTTTCAGTACCTCATGTCCACTTTTATCGGGTAAGCCAATGTCGAGCAAAATCAATTCCGGAGGATGATTGGCAGCCATAACGATGCCTTCCTTTCCGCTTTCGGATTGCCACACTTTATAATCATGGCTTTCCAGCGTTATTTCGAGCAACTTTCTGATTTGCGGCTCGTCATCAATAATTAATATTTCGGCCTTATTCATTTTTGAGGTTATGAATGTATGATGCTTCAACCGGAATTTCAACCGTAAAACAGGCTCCACCACTCTGATTGTTTTGCAAGCGAACTGTTCCATTTAAGGCTTCAACAAAACCCTTCACAATGGATAAACCCAATCCGCTACCACCCGTTTTGCTATTGGGTAACCGGTAAAACTTATCAAAAGCCGCAGCCATTTCTGTTTGGGGAAAACCCATTCCATTGTCCGAAACCGTTAACACAAATGTTTCATTGTGGTGTACGGCCGCGATGGTAATAATAGAATGATGGGGGGTATATTGAATGGCGTTGTGCAATAAATTATGTAAAATCTGTTCTGCCAAGCCTTCATCCGTTTTAATTAACGGCAATGTTTCTGCTGGATCAAACACAATTGAATGATATTTTCCGGTATCCATTTTTTGCACCACCGAGTGAATCAATTCATTCAGATCACACCAATCAAACTTAGGTTTTAACATACCACTTTCCAGCCTGCTCATGTTCAAGAGGTTTTCAACCTGCCTGTTGAGCCGGATACTTGCCGTATCTATTTCGGTGAGCAATTCCGATTGCTGAACGGCAGTTAAGCGGACATTGTTTTCTTTCAGGGTATCTACAGCTCCCAGTATGGTTGATATGGGTGTACGCAATTCATGCGACAATGAATTCAACAGGGTATTGTAAAGCCGGATGGTGTTTTCCTTTTCTTCCTGATCCCTTGCCCTGCTTTCCTCTTTGCGGATCTTAAATGTTAATACCGCATTCACCAAAGCAATCGAAAAGTAAAGTAAAAACATCAATACATCCTCGGCATTGGAAATATGGAATGTAAAAATGGGTGGAATAAAAAAGAAATTCCAGGTAACCGCACTCAGCACTGCAGTAAGTAATACCGGTAAGATCTCAAACAACATTGCCACTAACGAAACGGTCATAAGCAATATGAGTGCAACAATCCGGTACCCGATATAATCAGCTGTGTAAAAGCAGGCCGTTGCTACAAACAACACCAAACCTATGCCAATGCCATACTGCAGTGCCAAGGGATATTTGCGTGTGTTCAACAGTTTCAATGGTGTATGTATCTGCTAAACGAAGGTAAAGATTCGGGTATAAAGAAGTTATAAAGAATGTGAGATTTAGGATTTGAATGTTATACGGTTGTGTTAATTCACCATCAACTTTCTCACAGCTTCCTGTTTTCCGTCTATCTGCAACTCCATAAAATAGATTCCCCGCGGAATATCTGTAAGCGATAAGCTCAGTATTCCGTTGGCTGTTTCATCCGCTACAAGTTCAGATACCGTTTTGCCATTGATGTCCATTAAACGGATGGATGGTTTACCTGAATAGGTTGTGCCGATATTAACAAACACCCTTTCGGATGCAGGTTGTGGGTACAATACAAAAGGTGTATCATCGGAAGAGAACGATTGTAAACCGGTTGTACCCGCTTCATTCACCGTTAATGTGGAGAGGAATGTTTTATCGCCATCTTTATGTCCGTTAAAGTTGGAATTAAATGCTCCGTAGAACACTACTTTTCCGGTTCCGCCAACAGGTGCTTTCCACTTGAACACCCAGGTATTAAAACCGGCACCATCAACACCGTTGCTTGTGTACGTAATATACTTTCCATTGCCTACCAATTGAGTTTTCACCGTATCCGAAACTATAATGGTTCCCAGTAAATCACCCTGTATATTTTGCGGTGAAACCTGAAAACCAAACCGGGTACCTTCCGCTTCTGTGTTCGTTGCCGTAATCGTATATGTAACACCCGGTACATATCCTGAAGCGGGAATATCGGACGTAATCCATCCATCAATTGGGGTAGCCAATCCTCCATGGCAAACCGTACAGTTTTTCAATGAATCTCCCGGAGAACCGGTATGGCCCGGAACTGTTCCATCCGGACGTTTAAGCATAAAGGATTCGAGCAATACCACACCAAAGGTAATGGCAACAATGATATATATAGTTCTTTTCAACATATGGTAAAGGTATCGTTTTCAATTCAATAGTGCAATATCTTCATTCGTTTACGCATTTATTCTTTTCAGGATTGGGTTCTCATCAACCGCGACAGCCACCTAGGCTTGTTATATGGCTTTGTTAGATAACACAATCAGGCGATAACAAGAATAATGAGGATGATGGCGCTAATTTTAACTGCTTTAAACATCATGGATATTGAGTGGTTTTATACTAATAAATTAAGTTGCAAGTGAATGTTAAAAATACATATGTAACGAAAAAAGGTTCATCATGTATTTACTTTATCGCTCTGAATAAACCTCTGGTGTTTCAACCATTTCAGAACAAGCCAGAGCAGGCATACACATAACGCTCCTATTGCTGCCTCGCCAATCAGCATCAGCTTGCTGCTGTATTGATCGTGTACCCATCCGTTAATCGTTGTCATGTATACTACAGGTAAATTACCTAATGAAGCCAGCAGTGAAAACTTTGTAGCAACATTGTGTTTACCGATAGCAAAAAGAACTGTAGCTGTAAATGCCGCATAAGCCATTCCCATCACAAATGCATAGCATAATACTCCCCCAACGTACACTTCGGGTACCATTGGCATTACAGCCATCGTAAACGCAACACACGCACAGGCTATACCACTTCCGAAATAAGCTACCCATACACCCCACCTGTCGGCCATCAATCCGCCTGCAAGGCAACCCATGGCACTTACACCACCACTTAATAAACCGGTAACAAGAATGACAGTATCAGCGCCTGTGTGCCAATCGAGGGCAATGGCCGACCATAAATTCCCTGCTGCTCCGGTTCCAATAGGCATCATGATCAGGATAATGACAAACAATGCAACCGGTACTTTAATCAACTCCAAAATATCCCTGCCTATTCCTTTTACTTCCTCCAGGATTGTAATTTCCTGTACATGGCGTGGAATGTTTTGAACAAATACAATGACCCATGCAAACAATAAAGACATAGCACACATTACTGCACCGGCAATACCCACATTGAATTGTGTTGCCAACCATAAACCTACACCACCTCCTAAACCTGTACCGGCTAAGCTCCCGGCTTGATACCAGCCTGATGCTTTCCCTTTTTTTGTTTCCTCAATACTCTTGGCCATAAAACCATTCACCGGCAAAACAATAAATGTGGCGGCCACCTGTGAAATAAAAACGATAACCGACAACAATGAAGCACCCTCCGTTGTGAACGGAGTAAAACAAAGTACAAGCAATGAAACGATGCTGGTGAGCAACCCAATCCAATACCATTTTTTCAAGTTGAGTGATATATCAACGATAGGGCCCCATAAAAATCGCCACAGGTTGGCCGAAACACCAAAGGCGACAATCCCTGCGGTTACCGAAACAGGAAAATTGTTTTGGGTAAGTAAATAGGGCAACACAACGGTAACAAATCCGCTGCTGATGCCAGTAGGTAGCATAAGAAAAAAAATGTAAACCGGTTTGGTGTACTGTTCGGATTGCATCAATGTATTATTGCTTTGTTGCAAAGTATAGAATATACTGAATAAACGTGCACCAAATAATCTTTGGTCACCTCTTATTCTGCATAACAAATTTCCGAAAAGAATAACAACCCAGGGGCATAAATATTAGGTCTAGCAATCTCGAAAAAAACACTACTTTCGAATAGACAATGGTTCAACACAGTAGAAAAGCGATTCGTTGCATTTTTACCGAACACTAACATTGATACAGCCATGAAACGTTTTACCAGCATCTTGCATATTAAACGGCCTTTTCTGTTTGGCTTTGCTGTGTTTATCATTGTGGCTAGTTTAACTCAATACCTGGTGTTTCAGGATTACTTAATTACCCGTAAATCCGAACAAAAGGAAACCATTAAAGAACTTCATTCCATTAAAGACCGGCTCCAGGTTGTATTGAGCAATAACCTGGCTGCAACCCAAACCCTGGCCTTTATTGTTAGAAAATATGGCATCCCAACCGATTTCGACAATATTGCCCAAACAATTTTAAGCAGTAACAAAAACATTGACGTTATTCAGCTTAATCAAAAAGGGGTTATTACCCATGTATATCCATTGAAAGGAAATGAGGCGGTGATTGGTTATGATGTCCTTGCTGATCCCACCCGAAATAAAGAGGCTCTGACAGCCATCGAAAAGGAAGAATTATTTTTTGCAGGCCCCATCAACCTAAAGCAAGGTGGGGTTGGTATAGTAGGCCGACTTCCTATATTTATCGACCATAAGTTCTGGGGATTTTCCTGTGTGGTGGTAAGGATTTCAACCCTTTTTAAAGCCATTGAAATAGACTCAACCAATAAGAGCCGTTTTATTTATCAGGTATCAAAGATAAATCCGAACACGAACCAACCGGAATTCTTCCTGCCTAACGAAATCCATTTATCACCGGATGAAACAGTTTCGGTTCATATACCTGACGGAGATTGGACCATTTATGTAAAACTTAAAAAGCAAAGTACCTTACTGAGTGTAACCCCCCTCTCCCTTTTAGGATTCGTCTTTGCCTGCATTGCAGGATTGTTTTGCTGGTTTATGGCTACACAACCTACCATTCTCGACAAACTGGTAAAGGAAAAGGCCGAACAAATTATTTCAGCCGAACACCAGATTACCACAACCCTTGCAAGAGTGAGCGATGCTGTTGTTTCGCTCGACCGTAATTGGCGTTACACTTATTTAAACGATGTAGCATTATTGCAGCATCCGCAAGGACGGGATGCTACTGTAGGGAAAATAATCTGGGAGGTTCAC
This sequence comes from Bacteroidota bacterium, assembly GCA_040387195.1. GTDB lineage: Bacteria > Bacteroidota > Bacteroidia > UKL13-3 > UKL13-3 > UKL13-3. The sequence goes on along the minus strand of JAZKEF010000011.1, from coordinate 197,975 downwards.
CCGGGGCTTAAACAAACCATCTTTTGGGATAAGTACCACGAGGCGATGAACACGAATAAGCCGGTTGAATTTGAAGACTATTATGCTCCTCTCGATACCTGGTTCTCTGTAAAGGTTTATCCTTCACTGGATGGTATCACCATATTTTACCGGGACATAAGCCTGCATAAAAAAGCAGAACAGCGGATACTTATCGAAAAAACATTATCAGAATCCATTATCAACAGCTTGCCCGGAGTATTTTATTTGTATAACCGTAATGGCGAATTCCTGAGGTGGAACAAGAACTTTGAATCGGTTTCAGGTTACGCGTCAGAAGAGGTACAGCACATGAAACCGCTTGATTTTTTTGATATCGATGAACAGAAACTCCTGCAAGAAAAAATTGACCGGGTTTTTGAAGAGGGACATTCCGATGTGGAAGCACATTTTTTCACCAAAGATAAAAAAAGGATTCCTTACTATTTTAACGGTCATCGTATTCGTTTTAACAACATTGATTATTTGATTGGTGTGGGCATTGACCTTACCCAAAGAAGAAGGTTGGAAGAGCTTATTATTAAGGCCAACTCGCTTGCCAGGATTGGTGGATGGGAAGTGGATATTATTAAAGAAACAATGTATTGGAGCGATATCACAAAGGAAATATTTGAAGCAGAGCCAAACTACACACCTACTCTTGAATCGCGACTGCAATTTTATAAAGCCGGGGACTCCAGGGTAAAAATGATGGAGAAAATTACGGCAGCTCTCGAAACAGGCCAATCATGGGATGAGGAGTATCCTATTATTACACTCAAAAATAATGAACGGTGGGTTCGAACCATTGGTGAGGCCGAATTTAAAGATGGTAAGTGTATCAAACTACTTGGAAGTTTTCAGGATATTGACCAACGCAAAAAAGCTGAAATTAAACTTGCAGCCAGTGAAGCTTTCAACAAAGGAATTCTGCGTTCATTAAGTTCACACATTGCTGTATTAAACCACAACGGTGAAATAATTGAATCCAATCATGCGTGGAATAATTTTGCATTGGAACATGGCGAAACAACACTGGCTCGCACCGCAACCGGCACCAATTACTTTGATGTTTGTAAAAAAGCAATCGACAGCGGTGATAAAATAGCCACAACCGTGTTGCAGGGAATGAAGGATGTTTTAAGTGGAGTGATCCCCTTGTTTTACCTTGAATACCCTCTTGAGGGAATGAAAGAATCTTATTGGTATGCCATGAACGTGGTGAAATTTAAAAGCGGGGAAGAAATGATTGTGGTATCGTACGAGAATATAACCGAACGAAAACTGGTGGAACAGGAGCGCGAAAAAGTAACCCAAGATCTCACTGAGCGCAATAAAAACATTGACCAATTTTCATATATCGTTTCCCATAACCTAAGAGCCCCTGTTGCCAATATACTTGGCTTGTGCGAGCTGGTAAAGCTCGAATACATTGATGCCAAGGATTTACCTGAAGTGATGGATGCATTGTTAACGGCCGCCCAAAAACTCGATGAGGTAATTATGGATATGAATGAAATACTGCAGGTACGTAACATGGTTTTTGAAAACAAAGAGCTGGTTTCATTTAAAACCATCCTACGTGATATCACACTCAGCATCGAAAATGTGATCGCCCATCAGGATATACTGATTGAATCTGACTTTTCGGCTGCAGCCGAAATGCACTCTATAAAACCTTATATCCACAGCATTTTTTACAACCTTATATACAACAGTATTAAATACCGCAGACCCGAAATCGGTTTAAAAGTATCAATACGTTCAGAAACAACTCCTACAGGATTGAAGCTTAGATTCAGGGATAATGGTTTAGGTATTGACCTTGAAAAACATGGAGAAAATCTGTTCGGCCTGTATAAGCGCTTCCACCTTCATGCAGAGGGTAAAGGTTTAGGTTTATTTATGGTTAAAACCCAACTGGAAACATTGGGTGGCCGGATATCGGTTACAAGTGAAGTCAATCAATGGACAGAGTTCGTGATTGAATTTGAACAATAGAATTAACACACTGTTACAGCAGCTTTTGTTTTTTACCTGCAACTATTGATACTATCACAATAAGCATACCCATAACAATTGGAGCTATGCTTATTCTCAGATCATTGAACGTATGTTCCAACAGTATGAGTGTGCATATACCGCGTACAATAAAAATGGCACCCACAAGTGTGGAAAGAACAAAACCTTCTTTTTCCCAGTTTTTCTGCTCCTGCATCCAATACCGGTAAATTAAAAAATGTAAGTGCATCTGTTCAGCTAACTAAACACATAAGTCCCAACTTGATGGGAACAAGCGCTGTTAGTCCAAGAATAGCAACTAATACTTTCGTGACCGGTTTCATTGTAACACTCCTACTCGGCTACATTTAATGTGTCATTATACAGGGCATATGCATCTGTAACAGATTGCATATCTTCATACCCAAGCTCTTTTGCCTTGTTAAACATAACATCACGCTCATTCATTAACCCTGCTTTGTTATAATATATGGATAGGTTTGCAAACAGTGTGGCATCCGTTGAATCGAGTTGAATGGATTTTTTGCCATACTCAATTGATTTCTTTATATCCTGCAAGTCATCATACAAAGATGCCAGATTACCAATCACACTGCCCTGATTCGGACTTATGGTATTGGCTTTTTCATATGCATCCTTCGCTTTTTCATACTCCCCCATTTTGGCATACACCAATCCGAGTCCCGAGTATGGTTCAAAAGCATTTTTGTCTGCTTCAATTCCCTTTTGATATGATTTAATGGCTTCATCAAACTTCTCCTGATCCAGATAGGTATGCCCCAAAATCGTCCAGGCCAAACAATCGGAGGAGTGGTCGTTCGTATATACCAACAATCTTTTTTGGGCCTCCTCTACTTTGCCGTCCAGGTATATTGTGGATATTTCATCCAATTCTTTTCCGTCATTCAATTTCATGTAGGTATACACACCAAATCCTAACATGCCCATGGCAATCAGTAAATATAAAATGGTTGTACCTGCATCACCTAATATTCCTCTTACAAAGAGTGCTTTTCTGCGGTTCCAGAAAAAATTTGGTTTAACAAGCGTAAGAATAGCGATAGCTACACCTGCTATCATCAACACAATTGCTTCTCTCATATGTTAATTCTTTTATTATGACTTAACACTAACCCTCTTTTGCTGTTCACAAAGGGTTAATCGTCTATCAATTATAATAAAAAAAACAGATCGAAGAAATATTTCTGCCGCTAATCTCTGTAAAGAATGGCATCAACTGTAACTCTGATATGCTCAATCAGTTCTTCATCCATGTAACCATACTCATCGGGAATATCCAAAACATGAACCCGCTTATTAAAGAGATTATCCGGAAACTTCTCCAATAACCGTTGTTTGTGTTTTTTCTCCATCACAAAAATCATGTCGGCCAGTCAATAAGTTTTGCCGAAACCCTTGTGCGGGCTGATGGTTCTGTTCTGGCCGATTTCACCTCAAGGTGTTGCACTTGTTTATAAATCGTTTCAGCTGTTGGGCTTCGCCATTGGTTACGGCTGCATATAAACAAGAGGTGCATTTGGTTACAATTTGATAGTTACCCCAAATTTCCCCCCTGAGAAGGCATTACCACCTCCCAGTTCAAGATTCAAACCAACTTTGTTGCTCAGAAAATAACGTGCACCAACCTGCGCCCCTAAACCTAAACCCGATGCGCGGTTGCCCGGATAATCCCGAGATGAGTTCCAAACATAAAAACCTAAATTTAACCCGGCATACAAATCCCAGCTTCTGGGTATTTTAAGGAGGGTATTAAAATGATAATTTCCGTTAAATGAGAAATGAAAACTCTCCTCCAATTGTTACATCTTTATGTACACCATGATCAAAACCAATATATACAGGAATACCCCATGAAGATAGTCCGACTCCAAGATTGAGTTGATTTTGTCCTTTACCTATTGGGCCTTGGGCAACTGCTGCAAAAGTTACCACACATAATACTGCTGCGATTAATGTTTTCATTTTCATCATAAATAAGTAATTAGTTTAGGGTTTGTGTTGGATTTATTTGTATTTATCAAGAGATATGATTGATTAATCTGGTTCTCCAATCTCTCCATAGCAGGCGCGAAAGTAACAATTCAGGTATGGAAACTACAGTAGAAATGGATTCAGACAATTACTTTACAATCAATTTAAGACCCCGTAACAGAAACAAAAAGTTAACTAGCTCAAAACGATATAAATACCTAAGGCAATGAAAATACGATCAATATCCACCTAACAAAAAAATCACAATTGATGGTTGCTTCGCTACCCTTCAAGCTCACTCAACTCAATCCATCTCAGTGATTTTTCATCAATGCCCTCTTTCACTTTTTCAAAGCGACCTGCAAGTTTCACAATCTCTTCATGTCCTAATGAAACATCTGATAAACTTTTTTCCAATTCAGCCTTTTCAGCCTCCAGGTCGGCTATTTCTTTTTCCAGGTTTTCAAATTCCTGTTTTTCCTTAAACGTCATTTTACGTCTGGCCTCTACAGCAGGTTTCGGTTTTACCGGTTCAACTTTCTTTTGTAACAACGCTTTGCGTTCAGCTTCGGCAAGCATCTCCTTTTCATCTTCTTCCTCACGGTATTCGCTGTAAGTTCCATTGTAATCACGTACTTTTCCATCTCCCTCAAACACAAACAAGTGATCAACCAGCTTATCCATAAAATACCTGTCGTGGCTCACTACCAGTAAACATCCACCAAAGGCCTGCAGAAAATCTTCAAGTTTATTCAGGGTTAATAAATCGAGGTCATTGGTAGGCTCATCCAAAATTAAAAAATTAGGATTTTTAATCAGCACTGTTAATAAATACAAGCGCCTGCGTTCACCCCCACTTAACTTCGAAACATAGGTATACTGCATTTCGGGTGGAAACAAAAAGTGCGTTAAAAATTGTGATGCCGGTAGTGCCGTTCCATCACCAAGGATGATCACATCGGCAATATCTTTTACCACATCAATTACCCTTTGATCTTCTTTTAATACAATTCCTTTTTGCGAGTAATAACCATACACAATTGTATCTCCCACATTTATTTTCCCACTATCGGGTTGTTCAATTTGGGTAATAATATTGAGGAAGCTTGTTTTACCCACTCCATTTTTACCAATAATACCAATACGTTCACCCTTTTTAAACGAATACTCAAATCCATCCAAAATCAATTTGTCGCCATAACTCTTGCGCACCTTTTTCAGGTCGAGAATGTTTCCACCAATCCTGCTCATGCGTACCTCCAGTTTGAGTTCCTGTTTTTTTCTGCGGCTATTGGCTTTATCCTGTATCTCGTAAAACGAATCAATACGGGCCTTCGATTTTGTTCCACGTGCTTTGGGCATTCTGCGCATCCACTCCAACTCTTTTTTCATCAGTTGTTTGGCCTTGCCAACCTCCACATCATATACCTCTTCACGCTCATCACGTTTCTCCAGAAAATAGGAATAATTCCCTTCATGGCGAAACAGTTTACCATCCGTTAACTCCAATATTTTATTGCAAACACGATCCAGAAAATACCTGTCGTGGGTAACCATCAGCAGTGTTAGTGTGCTTTGGGTAAGGTATTCTTCCAACCACTCAATCATATCCAGATCCAAATGATTGGTTGGCTCATCCAGGATAATCAACTCCGGATTATCCAGTAAAACCAAGGCAAGCGCAAGGCGCTTTTTTTGTCCTCCGCTCAACGAATCAATATGCTGGGTTAAATCGGTAATATTAAACTTTGATAGAATGGTTGTGAGTCTGCGCTCATAATCCCATGCCTGCAACTCTTCCATTTTATTGCTGGCCAACTCAAACCTGCGGTGGGTTTCATCGTTATAGTCAATACCCTGAGCTTCCAGAGAATCTTCGTATTCACGTATAGCAGATAATAATTTAGAATTGGCTCCATTAATCAAATCGTTAATGGTAAGGTGCATGCCGAAATCAGGTTCCTGATCCAGAAAACCAACCCGGATGCCATTGCGCAACGATACTTTGCCTGAATCGGGCGTATCTTTTCCTCCTATTATTTTGAGTAAGGTGGATTTACCTACACCATTATTGGCAATTAGTGCTACCTTCTCTCCTTTGCTTAATCCAAAGTTTATATTTTTAAATAAGTTTTTCTCTCCGTAGTTCTTAGTAAGGCCTTCAACCGACAAATAATTCATGGGCGCGAAGATAGCATTTAGCCCGGAGGGATTTGTTGCCACACGCTCTTTTAAAGCACTGAGCATCTGTTATCTAAAAAAATATTTAACTCCATTACGAAGGTTTTCACCCAAAAGCACTTCTAATACACAAAAGCAAACGACTCTAGCCATGAAAAAAGTACCACTCATTTTAGCTACATTAGTACTGTTGGTTCTCACAGCAGCAACTATTGATTTAAACAACCTTATAGCATATGGATCTCAAACCCACCCGGCATATATTACCAAAAACAATACACCCGGCAATAACCGAATTAGCGATAAAGGTGCAACACTGGGGCGGGTATTGTTTTATGACAAACAACTTTCGGTAAACAATACCATTGCCTGCGGAAGCTGTCACCAACAGCAGTTTGCGTTTGGCGATACAGCCACCCTCAGTGTTGGTTTCAACGGAGGCTTAACCGGCCGGCATTCGATGCGATTGGTGAATGCCCGGTTTGGCAATGAAACAAAATTCTTTTGGGATGAAAGAGCAACAAGTTTGGAAAATCAAACCACACAACCCATCCAAAACCACGTAGAAATGGGCTTTAGCAATACCAACGGTGACCCTGGTCTGGATTCACTTATTCGCAAAATGCAAACCATTTCGTATTACCCACAGCTGTTTCAGTTTGTATATGGCAGCACCGAAATTACCGAAACCAAAATACAGAATGCCCTCGCTCAATTCATCCGCAGCATACAGTCGTACGACTCGAAATACGATGCGGGCCGTGCACAGGTATCCAGTGATAATATTGATTTCCCAAACTTTACAACCGAGGAGAATGAAGGTAAAATTTTATTTATGTCTGCTCCTGCCGCAAGAAACGGAGGAGCCGGTTGCAATGGATGCCACAGTGCTCCCGAATTTGATATTGTTCCGAACACACTTAACAATGGAATTATTGAAGATGCAACGGATACAACTGTTTTTGATTTAACCAATACACGTTCACCATCCTTGCGTGATGTGGTGAATACAAACGGAATTCCCAATGGTCCGTTTATGCACAATGGAAAAGTTAAAAGTTTGTTACAGGTAATTAACCATTACAATAACATCCCGGCCATTCCCTTAAACACCAATCTTGACCCTAAACTGCTAAGACCGGGCGGACAAGGACAAAGTCTAAACCTGACAACTGATCAAAAAAATGCTTTGATTGCCTTTTTAAGAACCCTAAGTGGAACAGATATTTACACCAATGCTCGCTGGTCGAATCCATTTGATGCCAATGGAAATTTAACACTCATTCCCTTAACAACAGGTTTAGGACAAACTTATGCTTCTGCAGGCATATCGGTATATCCAAATCCGGCAACAGAGTGCATCACGTTACAATTACCTGAAGGCGATTTCCTGCTCAGTATTTATAATATGAAAGGCAAGCTGATGAAACAATCTACCGTATCAAACAATCAAACGCAGCTTCTATCCGATTTAACAAATGGTTTGTATATTTTAAACATCAGCGGAATAACAACACCACAGCAATTCACCCAAAAATTGTACAAAAGCAATTGAAATTGGTGCAACTGAAATGTATTATTGTGACGAATAATACACAGTAAACTCATGGAAATACAACACGAAGATAACGGCAAAAAGGGAGCTTTTTATATGGAACTGGAAGGTGAACGCCTAGCCGAAATGACCTATACCTGGGCGGGTGAATCCATGTTTATCATAGATCACACCGAAGTATCGGATAAGCTTAAAGGGCAAGGTGCGGGTAAAAAACTATTGGAGGCTGTGGTTTTGTTTGCAAGGAAAATGCACCTTAAAATTTTGCCCTTATGTCCGTTTGCCAAAAGTGTATTTGATAAAACTCCGGAGTATGGGGATGTATTACGGTAAATTATTGCCTGAACAGGATAGCTCGTTGAAACACATTAACCGGCATTGATTTTACATTCGGGCTTTCTTCCGTTCCTTTGCCGCTCTTGGTATGCAGGTTGGTACTGGAACTGGTAAGTGTGAAGATCATGGTTACACCCCGCATCTCATAACTATCAGAGATCTGGTAATCCTGTACATCAAAGCTGCTAAAAAGCATATTGCCAAACCTGCGTACATCAATGGTTATTCCATTTTTTTCGTCCAGCGTAAATTTACCGGCCCCTGCATCATCCGTGCGAAGGATATAATCACGTACATCCTGCTTATTATACGTAAGACGCCATTGCAAGGCCAAGCTATCACCGGTAGGTTTTATCAGCAAATCCATAGGTACGGTTCTGTCTATCGAACCATCGGGCTTATACAGCTCGAGTGTACCTTTCCACTCACCTACCCACGCTTTGAGAGCCTGCCCGTTTACCGAACAAACACACCACACAGATACCATACTTAAGAAAATAATTTTACGCATAACATGAATTGATTGGGTGCAAAATAAGACATTTCAACATGTTGGTCAACCCGCTTCCCGCAATTTTATGCGGAGAATACGAACAATATTAACCGCATAAAATGCGGAGAATAATTTTTTTATGCGGAGAATATGAGTATATTTACCGCAGGATATGCGGAGAATAATATACATACACCAACAACCCAAATGGCCCAACTTTACCTGGCGCAACGAAGAAATACAGGTAGAGCTGGGAAAGCTCCGTAATAAACAAGGCCGTATACTGGGTAAAATGCAAGCCATGGGATTTAAGTTGCGTGAAGAAGCATTGCTCAAAACACTCACACTGGATATTCAGAAAACCAGCGAGATAGAGGGTGAACTTTTAAATTCAGATCAGGTACGATCATCACTTGCCCGTAAACTTGGCCTTCACATTGGTGGTATGGTACGTTCGGATAGAAACGTAGATGGTGTGGTTGAAATGATGCTGGATGCAACACAACAATACCACAAACCGCTCACCAAAAAACGCCTGTGCGAATGGCAAAAGCACTTATTTCCACTGGGTAAAAGTGGTAACTTTACCGTGCGCACCGGTCAATACCGCAAAGATGAAACCGGTCCGATGCAGGTAATATCGGGTGCGTTGGGCAAAGAGCGGGTACATTTTGAAGCACCTCCGGCAGTAATGCTCAACGAAGAAATGGCAACATTCTTAAAGTGGTTTAATACCAACCACGATGTTGACCTGGTACTTAAAGCTGCGCTGGCGCATTTATGGTTTGTTACGCTCCATCCTTTCGAAGATGGAAATGGCCGTATAGCCAGAGCGCTTACTGATATGCTTTTGGCACGTGCCGATGAAAGTACCCAGCGTTTTTACAGCATGAGCGCACAAATACGCCTGCAACGCAATCAATACTACGATATGCTGGAACGCACCCAGCAAGGAAAAATGAATGTTACATTATGGCTACAATGGTTCATGCAATGCCTGATGGATGCACTCCTGGCCACTGATCAAACCCTTGACGGAGTATTGCGAAAGGGCAAATTTTGGGAAACACATGCCACCACGGTATTCAATAACCGTCAGCAACAGATGCTCAATAAATTGCTGGATGCATTTGAGGGAAACCTTACCAGCAGCAAGTGGGCTAAGCTCACCAAATCATCACCCGATACAGCCCTTCGTGATATCCAGGATCTGGTACATAAAAAAGTACTGCGTAAAACAGAAGGTGGTGGACGAAACACTTCTTACGAAGTGGTCATGTAGTCACTTCGGTAGCGTATTTACCAAGCGTATTATGCCTTTTCTTCCCAAATTTCGCACAGGTGAATAATGGTTTCTGTGGCCTTTGCCATATCCTGCACCGATGCCCATTCATACTTACCGTGAAAAGCATGTTCGCCTGCAAAAATATTAGGGCACGGCAATCCCATAAACGACAAGCGGCTTCCATCTGTTCCTCCGCGAATACTCGTACGCTGTGCTTGCAACCCGGCACGAGTAATAGCTTCAAGCGCATATGCACTTACTTCTGGATGTTTATCCAACATCAGTTTCATATTGCGGTATTGCTCAATTACCTTAAATGTGAAGGTGCTGTTAGGATACCCTTTCATCACCTTTTCGGCTATACCATTTAATTGATCTTCGATGGTAACCAGTGTATCGGTATCGAATGCCCTGATGATAAACTTTAGTTCGGCCTTGTCCAAACTACCCGTCATTCCGGTTGGATGCATAAAAGGCTCTTTCCCTTCTGTTGTTTCCGGTGATAAGGTATCCTTAGGTAAAGCTGCCACAATTTCGGCAGCAATCTTCAGGGCACTTTCCATTTTATCTTTAGCAAACCCTGGATGTACCGGAACACCTTCAATATTGATAACCACACCATCGGCACTAAAGGTTTCATCCTCGAGGTGTCCGGCTGTTTCACCGTCCATGGTGTACCCGAAATCGGCCGCCAGTTTTTTCATATCCACTGCATCCACTCCCCTGCCTATCTCTTCATCGGGTGTAAATAATATACGAATGGTTCCATGTTTTACCTGGGGATTCGTTGTTAAAAATCTTACTGCTTCCATAATTTCTGCAACACCCGATTTGTTATCGGCTCCCAACAGTGTTGTTCCGTCAGCCGTTATAATATCATTCCCAAGCTGCGTTTTAAGATCAGGATGTTCTTCCGGTTTTAACACAATCTTGTTATCGGCCGGCAATACAATATTTCCGCCATCATAATTTTTATGAATCACCGGCTTTACATTGGCACCCGTGCAATCCGGTGATGTATCCATATGTGAACAGAAACAGATTACTGGTACTTTTTTATCCGTAGTTGAAGGCACGGTTGCATATACATATCCATGCTCATCAAGGTGTGCATCGCTAATTCCCAGCTCCAGCAATTCCTTAACCAATACACGGGCCAGGTCCTTTTGTTTTTCTGTACTGGGTTGTGTGGGCGATTCGGGATCGGATTGGGTATCAATTTGTACATACCGGCAAAAGCGGTCGGTAAGAGATTGGGTATCGATGGTATGCTGATGACTCATATTCAAAAAAATTTGATGCGAATGTATTGATTTAGCAGAATACTAACCACTTCCCGGCTGACGTTTCTTTTCAACAAACTTCCTATATTCGTTCCCTGAATGGATTTACGCAGTGAAATACTCAGGGAGCACGGCAAGTCTCAGGTAATACGTATTGTGCAGTATGTGGGTGATGATCCGCAACACATGCAAGAGCTGATGGATTTATTTTTAGGCAACAACAACCGGATTACCCAGCGTGCAGCATGGCCTTTATCATATATTGGCATTGCTCACCCCGATTTAGTGAAACCCTACCATGGCAAATTACTGGATACACTTGAGCAATCGGGAATACATGATGCTGTTAAAAGGAATATTCTTCGATTGTGGGTTGAAATCATGCCTCCCGAAAAATACTGGGGAGTATTATATGACAGATGTTACGTATTAACCCGCAGTAAAGACGAAGCTATAGCTATTCGGGTATTTGCCATGCATGTAATGGGTAATATTGCAATTAAATATCCCGAACTCGCCTTTGAGCTTAAGAGCCTGATTGATGAACTGATGTTGCTTGACCGACCTGCATTTGTTGCACGAGGAAAAAAAGTGCTGAAGATGCTCGACAAAGCAGCAAAGAAACTACCACGCTAACCATGTTTAAAAGTTTTAACAGTCCGCATTTTGAAATTGCTTTAGAAAGACTAATTTGTAGGTATAAATAACAGCATTATGAAACAGCGTGTATTAATCGGAATCGGCATTGGTTTACTCATCATTATTGCAGGACTTACCTACTTGCGTTCGGCCACCAAAAAACATAGTCCGGCAGCAGTTGCAGCATACCATATTGCCGGAGCTGATATTACTGTTAACTATTGCCAACCTTACAAAAAAGGCCGCCTCATTTTTGGTGATGAAGCATCGGGGGCATTACAACCGTATGGTAAATACTGGCGTGTAGGTGCAAATGAAGCCACCCTGTTTTCAACAAATAAAAACCTGATGATTAATGATCAGCACCTGAAAGCAGGTAAGTATAGTGTTTATGCCTATCCCGGAAAAGATAGCTGGCAGATAGTATTTAACAGTGACTTCGATCGCTGGGGTGTTCCTGAACCCGATCCCAAAGATGATGTAATCAAAACCAATGTTCCTGCATTAAACCAAGCACCTTTTATGGAACAACTCACCATCAGGTTCGATAAAGTTGACAGCATTAATGTGAATATGGTGATACATTGGGATGAAACGGAAGTGAGTGTTCCGGTAATGATTCACCCATAATCAGCCTGCTTTTTTCTCCTTAGGCATTGTGCCAAACACATAATCCCATAATGGTGTTGATACTCCGTAACAGGTATCTTCAAATGCAGGATTATGGTGCTTATGGTGATGGGTCCACAGAAATTTAAATCCTTTAATAGGTTTCCATGCGTGTATGATATAATGTATGAAGGTATATACCACATAACAAAACACGAATCCCGACATGAAGGCATATACCTTATCGGCAAACAAGAGATACCAGCATCCGAAAAAAAACAACACCAGCATTAATCCGGGTAACGGTGGCATCATCAATCGTTCCTTATCTCGCGGAAATTCATGATGCACACCATGAATAAGGTATTGAAACTTACTTTCCTTAATATGAAACAAAAAACGGTGAATAAGGTACTCAATAAGAGTCCACATAAATGCCCCTGCAATGCTATACAAAACAGATTCGGTTAACGGGAGTTGATTATAGAAAAGGCAAAATACAATAACAGACCCATACGTGATGATGTGAACCACCGGATTGGTTTTGGTTAAAAACTCCAACCACCCTTGGTTAAACAATTTTCCCTGACCTTCTTTTTGCACTTTCATATGCGGGGATTTGAAACGTACTTTAAAGTTAAATTAATTCTACATTTTTTTCATAGCAGATTTCGGTGAGTTCCGGAATACGACTGATAATCTTGAACTTTTGAAGGGCCAGCAGTATGTTATGCAACCCTGTTGCATCCATTTCAGGCTGACAGGCATATTCGAGTTCTTTAAACCAAAGCATCGCATCTTCAAGTTTTATTCCATATCGCCTGGCAATCAACTCCGGTGCTGCACTATTGTTTTTAAGCACCAAACATGACAGGTTGATGATGCTTAATATTTTGGTCAATTCTGCCTCATGATGTTCAATAAATTCGTTGCGGGCAACAATCACAAAACAAGGCCATGGTGTTCGACACTCCCCGATTAGCCTAAATTCTCCACTATCTGCATATGGTTTTGTGGTAAATTTTTCCCACATAAACAATTCAGCCGCTCCGGTTTTAAGTGCTTCACGGGCACCCTCCAGATTTCCTACCACCACAAAATCTTCTTCCTTCACATTAAACTGATGGTTACTTGCATTTACATAAGCCATGAGGTGAGACCCTGAGTTAAAGCGGCTGATGGCATATTTTTTACCGGGCATTTCATCAATTGAGTTGATGAGAGAATCACCCTTTACATAGATTCCCCAACACAACGGGGAGTTCACATAAAACTGCACGATGTTGCTAGGGTTCCCATTCATGATATCACTCACTACACCCTCTGTAAGGGCAATGGCAATATCAAGCTCATTGTTGCGCAACGCCTTACACATGGCTCCGGTACCTCCAGGAACATCTTTCCAGTCAATTGTGATTCCCTGGTTTGCAAAATGCTGCTGCTCAATGGCAAGGTGCCAAGCTAAATTAAAATGTTCAGGAACACCCCCTACTCTAACTTTCATGTTGTATTGTTTTATAATGAATAAAGATTTTAACCGCAATTTGTTTTATTTTCACATACAAAACTACAAAACCTATGCACGCAACAAAAATGATGGTCATCATACTCATGATGAGTATGCTTGCAATTGCCGCTCCACATATTGGCGGAGACGATATTGTGGGAATATGGGAAACAAGTAACAAGGAGGCCCGTATCAGCATTTTTAAAACCGGCAATTACTATTATGGAAAAATATCTTGGCTCAAAAACCCGAATGATGCAGATGGAAGACCTAAAACCGACATTAACAACCGTGATGAGCAACAACGTAGCAAACATGTAATGGGATTATTGCTGCTCAAAAGTTTCGAATACAATAATCTTGAGAACCTTTGGGAAAAAGGAACAGTATATGACCCCAACAATGGAAAAACGTACAGTTGCAAACTATCAATGACCAATATGCATACAATGGAAGTGCGCGGCTACGTGGGTATTTCAATGATCGGCCGTACAGAGGTGTGGACCAAAGTAGAATAATGGTCAGGAATCAGGTTGTTCCGCTTTATTCTTAAGGTAAATAACGTTGTTTCGCTTAATCACCTTTCCTTTCCTAATTTCAGAAACGGCTTTTTCAATCACAACATTCAACTCATAGCCCAGCAACAGAATATACGTATTGATATAAATGAGCAGCATGATTACAATAAGGGCCCCAATGGAACCATATACTTTATTGTAGGCATTAAACGAGTTTACATACATTGAGAAAAGATACGTTGTGAGCAATGTAACCGCACAGGCGAAAAGTGACCCAGGAGTAAAAAACCTCCATTTTCCATGTTTGCTTGGCGCGAAATAATAAATGCATGAAATAAAAGTGAGTATGATTAATACTACAATACCGTTATTTAGGGTGAATAATAAGGATGGTGTAATTTTGCTCGGAAAATACTTCATCTTATCCAACCAGTGAATAAGCCAGTTGCCTCCGGTAACCAAAAACACAGAAAGCAAAATTCCAATAGAAACCAATACAGAAAGAATAATAGCCACCATCCGTTGCTTCCAAAAACTTCGTGTTTCCTTTTCCTTACCATAGCGGTTAAGGGTATTCATGAGCGAATGAAAACCATTGGTACTAAAATAAATAGCCAGCACAAAACCCACTGATAACAAGCCTCCTCGCTGATGTTTCAGAATATCAATCAATGTTGACTTGATGATTTTAAAGGCATTATTGGGAATGATACCCTGTAGGAAAAATAAAATTTCTTCTGGCGATTTTTTGAGTGGCAGATATGCAATTAAGGTAAAAAAGAATATTGCCGTAGGAAACAAGGATAGGAAAAAGGTAAATGATAAGGCAGAACTTCTGAGGTGCAGATCTTTCTTATCCACCCAGCGAATAAAAAATTCAAACACCGAATACCATGAAATTTCTCTATACCCGGGAAATTGTTTTCGTTGTAAAAATCCCAGAAATCCTTTGGCAAAACGACTGCGTAAAAACCAACCTGTGAGGTTGAATTCCCATACTTTCGTTGCTATCTCCCTCCCTCTGTTCACTTAAAATAGGTGCTAAATTTTTGGTATAAATGTTCAGGGCACCGGGTTGGGCGGTTGGTTTTCATATCCACAAATACAAGTGTGGAGCTGCCGGTTGCCAGTAGTTCATTTGTTTCGTTAAGCACTTCATATTCCAACATGATTTTTGCCGTTGGCAATGTGCGCATGATGGTGCGAATGGTTAACAGGTCATCATATTTTGCGGGGCGTTTAAAGTCTGTACTCAGGCTTACCACAGGCATCATCACGCCTTCATCTTCCAGACTTTTATACGTGATATCAATTTTACGCAAGGCATCGGTACGCGACTCTTCAAAATACAAAGCGTAATTGCCATGGTATACCACTCCCATCTTGTCGGTTTCACCATAACGCACACGTATTTTTGTTTCGGTTACCATCATAGTTACAAGTGTTTAGCTACCATCTCCGAGATTGTTTTACCTATCGATAAACTTGAGGTAGCTGCAGGTGATGGCGCATTTAAAATGTGAACTGCACGGGGCTTTTCTATAATTTTAAAATCATCGAGTAAACCTCCTTCTCTATCACATGCCTGTGCCCTAACGCCCGCTTCGGCCGGAATCAAATCGTCTTCCTGAATTTGCGGAATAAATTTACGTAACGCGTTGGTGAATGCCGTTTTGCTGAACGAACGGTAAAATTCTCCAATACCTGTTTTCCAATACTTCATGGCAACCTTCTGAAAACCTGGCCATATTAAACTTTCAAACATTTCTTTAAAATCAACATCCGTTTTATGGTAACCTTCACGCTTGAATGCAAATACTGCATTAGGTCCTGCTTCCACACCACCATCAATCATGCGGGTAAAGTGTACTCCCAAAAATGGAAAATTGGGATCAGGAACCGGGTATATCAGGTTTTTAACCAAATAACGTTTTTCGGGTTTAAGCATATAATATTCACCTCGGAAAGGGATAATGCGTGTATCCACTTTTTCACCTGCCATTTGTGCTACCTTATCGCAATACAACCCGGCACAATTCACAATCATTCTGGTTTCGAAAGATTGTGCGTTGGTTTTAATCACCGTAAAATTAGCGAACTCTTCAATATCTTCTGCTTTGGTATTGGTGAATACTTTTCCTCCCCATTTCTCAACCCACTCTGCCATTTTAATACAAACTTCGGTATAATCAATAATACCTGTGTAAGGCACATGCAAGGCTTTGAGTCCGCCTTCCAAATGTGGTTCGTACGTTTGAATATCTTTCGCTTCGATGTATTTGATATCTGTTAAGCCATTTTCCAAACCCCGTTTGTATAAATTATCCAGTAACGGCAATTCCCATTCTTCGGTAGCTACAACAAGCTTCCCGCATAAATCGAACGGTATATTGTTTTCGCGGCAAAAATCCAGTAGCATATTGTATCCATTGATGCAATTGGTTGCCTTTAAGCTTCCCGGTTTATAATACAAGCCAGAGTGAATCACGCCACTGTTGTGTCCTGTTTGATGGGCTGCGAGTACGTTTTCTTTTTCAATAACCGCCACCTTTAATTCGGGGTGCTCCTTTAATAGATGATAAGCGCTGGCCAAACCAACGATCCCTCCGCCAATAACAACGATATCGTATTGCATGTTTTAAGATTAGTGGCCGCAAAATAAGGCTTGTATGATTAGGAAACAACGCCTGCATTGTTTGAGGCTTATGCTCAGAATCATAACACAAAGGCCGATGTATGTCAATACACCGGCCTTCTTTTCTTTTTTAAAACCCTCTTACCAGATCTTAACCCTCACAGAATCTTCCCTATACATGCCATCTCCCTGTTTTACTCCGAACGCTTCGTAAAACTGAGGCATATTGGATAATGGTCCCAATACCCTGAAACGAGCAGGGGAATGCGGATCCGTTACAACCTGCTGGCGTAAGAACTCAGGACGGGCATTGCCTCTCCATACTTGTGCAAAGCCGATAAAGAAACGCTGCTCAGGAGTAAATCCGTTTATCTTTTTTCTTTCTTTTCCTTTAAGTGAAAGCATGTAAGCGTCATATGATACAGTTAAACCGGCAAAGTCGGCAATATTCTCTCCCAATGTTAATTCACCATTTACAAAAACACTGTCCTCCACTTTGAATTGGCTGTATTGGTTAACCATCATTTTGGTGCGTGCATCAAATTTGGATTTATCTTCTGCTGTCCACCAGTTGTTCAGGTTTCCTTTCGCATCAAACTTGCAACCTTTATCATCAAAACCATGTGAAAACTCATGGCCGATAACAGCTCCTATGGCACCATAATTTACAGCATCATCAGCACTTGGATCAAAAAACGGAGGCTGCATAATAGCTGCAGGGAATACAATCTCATTCATCAGTGGACTGTAATAAGCATTTACCGTTTGCGGCAACATGTTCCATTCCGATTTATCAATGGGCTTACCTAATCTGTTTATATTTTCTTCGTGATCGAAAATGTTTGACCTGAAATAATTTTCCAGATATGAATCGTTTTTGATTTCCAGTTTGGTATAATCCGTCCACTTATCAGGATAGCCAATTTTGCGGTTGAAAGAAGCGAGTTTTTCCAGTGCTTTGGTTTTTGTTTCGGCACTCATCCAGTCAAGGTTTTGAATACGCGTCTTAAAAGCTTCACGCAAGTTATCTACCATCTCATTCAAGCGTCTTTTCGACTCTTCACTAAATGCTACTTTCACATACTCCTGTGCTACCAGCTCTCCGATAAGGTTGTTTGCCTGATTCACAGTACGTTTCCAGCGTGGTTTTTGCTCTTTGGTTCCGGTAAGTACTGTGCTGTAAAAATAGAATGACTCTTGTGCAAAACGATTACTCAGGTATGCACTCGAGGCACTGATGGTTTTCCATTTTAAATAACTGCGTAATGTAAAAATGCTGCTTGCTGACATGCGTTTGTTGAGTTCTTCAAAAAACAGTGGTTGGCCCACAATAAACGTAGACGGATTTTTCTTTGCCAAACCTGTTTGCTCAAAATATCCTTTCCAGTTAATATTGGGATATAAGGCAACCAGTTCGTCCATTGTTTTTTTGTTGTAGGTTTTATCCGGATCCCTGCGTTCAACGCGGGTCATGGATGCTTTTGCCAATGCCGTTTCAAACTCCAAAATATCCTTAGCAATCTTATCTCCTTCCGAACTGTTGCTACCTATCATTTGGAACGTACGCGAAATATGGGCGAGGTATTCCTTGCGGATATTTTTCGTTTTATCGTCTTCCTTTAAATAATAGTCTCTGTCAGGTAATCCTAAACCTGCTTGTGATAAATAACAAGCGTACTCATCACTCTTTTTAACATCCTGATTGATTCCGAAACCAAACAATGCAGGCAATCCTTTGCGGTGCATTTTACCAACATAGCTCATTGCATCATTGGCATCCACCAATACCATGATGGTACCAAAGTCAGTCATTAAGGGAGTATAATTATCGAGTTCAAGTTTGTTGGTATCCATTGCCACACGATAAAAATCGCCAATCTTCTGACGTGCTGATCCGTATGGGGCTGCTTTATCGGCTGCCGCAGTTTCCAGAATGGTTCGCAACAAATCATAATTGCGTTCGGCAATTACGTTGAAGCTCGTCCAGCGACTTTCCGTTGAAGGAACCTGGTTGTTTTTAATCCATTTCCCGTTGGCAAACTGATTGAAGTCGGTACGTGGATTTGCCTTTTTATCCATTGATTGTACATCCACTCCCTTTTCGCCTGATTTGTAGACAAAAGCCCCACCGATAAGCAAGGTGGCTGCTGATGCCAAAAGTATTGTTTTCGTTTTCATACCTCAATAATACTAAAATGGGTCTGAATTGACCCATTTATTGTCGAAATTGTATCCCCGGAAGCCCATAAACAGATGATTGCGAAACCTATCCGAATTGCCTAATATACACCAATGAAACAACCTGAGCTGCCCGGGGACCAATTTCAATATTGTTACAACATAATCTTATCAAAACGCTTGGCAGCCTTGAACGTTTGACTGCTAAGCTCCACTATATAAGCTCCAGGCCATAGTTCATCCGTTTTCATCCGGATGGATGATTCCCCTTTATGCATTTTTGTACGAACCACTACGCGCCCGGTAATATCAAGGACATTTATTGTTGCCTCTTCTTGCAATGCAGCGTTACGGTTAATTACAATCAACGGCTGGTTCAATACAACAGATACTGAAAACTTATCAGAAGCTGAGGTGGTGGGGACTCCTGTCGGCTGGTCGTCATCATCAATGGTTACTGAATCAGCGTGTTCATCCGAACAGCCTTCACTGTTGGTAATTGTTAGCGAAACCAAATAAACTCCATTGGCAGGAAAGGTATGCGTCATGGTGCCATTACCGGCAACAGCTGTTCCGTTAACCATCCAATTGTATTGAGTCACACTATCGGCATTGGCTTCTCCGTTAAACTTAAACTTACGCTGGAATGCTACCGGTACTTCCATAATATCGGACTTAAATGCCGATACCGGTTTTGGTTTGAGGGTAATAAAATCAATTTTGGTTACGCTGTCTTTAATCCCCCCTTTTTCTACAATCATTTTTACGGAATATACTCCGGTGGTAGTATAGCGATGAGTGGGATTAAGACCTGTACCCAGGTTTCCATCTCCAAAATCCCACCAAATATTGTCGGGATCTAATGGAGCGGTACATACAAAGAATACATCTGTGGGTCCGCATAATGCTACATCCTGATTGGGAGAAAACTCCGGAGTTACTTTCCCAAATCCTAAAAGAGAAATACATGCGGTAATGGTGAATAAAATTTGCCTTTTCATATTGTTATGGGTTTAGGGGTGATACGAACCGGCTGCTTTATTTGTTACAAACAATTCCACAAAAACAATAACCGCTTCGTTTCATGATCAAAGCTAATACGAGCAAAAAGCGTGCGCACGTAGTATTACACCAAAGGGAATATCATTTTATATGGGGATACCGCTTATCACAACGGATACATGAGCGGTTAAAAGAAGGGTTAAACAAAGTAGAATATTCAATTTCGAAATTCGAAATACTGAGGAAATATTAAATACTGAATATTGAAAGAAGAAACTATTCACCAATTACAGGATACAAACACTCAAGAATGGTTGGCCATTATCCATTGCTCGAGGCCAATGGTTGCCGGTTGCTGAATAAAGGTAATACGCGGTGACGGACGAAACTCCGGAGCACCTTTATCGATAATGTAAATTGGAATGCGAGGTGAAGCATAATGCACCAATCCGGCAGCAGGATACACAACCAGCGAGGTTCCGATGATCATGAACATGTCGGCCTGTGATACAATATCGGCTGCGCGCTCTATTTCGGGAACCGCTTCACCAAACCATACAATGAACGGACGCAGCTGTGAACCTAATTCGCACGTATCTCCCATCTTTAATTCCCATCCTTCAATATCATACACAAGATACGGATTACGGGTACTTTGTGCTTTGGTGATGATACCATGCAGATGCAACACGTTGGTTGAACCGGCACGCTCGTGTAAGTTGTCTATGTTTTGGGTAATAATGTGCACGTCATACTGTTTTTCCAGATCGGCAAGCATCATATGTGCCGTGTTGGGTTGTGCCTCAAGCACTCCTTTTCTGCGCATGTTGTAAAAATCCTGAACCATTACCGGGTTGCGATGCCATGCCTCGGGAGTTGCCACATCCTGTATATTGTGGCCTTCCCATAATCCATCACTATCCCTGAATGTTTGCAGGCCGCTTTCGGCACTTATTCCGGCTCCGGTCAATACAACCAATTTCTGTTTATTCACGTCTACCTTTTTTAAGTGTTTTTTAAACAATTTTTAACCCTGTAAATTTAGAAGAGAATAGCCTCAATTACCCGATTTAGGTTAAATTTGTCAGTAAGCCTTGATTATCAGAAATACATATCGTCTGTTGGTGACGCTATTGCTTATTGCAATAAGTGGAGCAAAAGGTATGGCCCATGATGGGCCGGCACCGGTTAAGTCGTCAGGAAACATCAAACTTATAGAGAACAAAGGACAGTGGAATGCCGAGGTTTTGTTTAAAGCCAATATTCCCGGAGGTGACGTTTTTATTACTGCGAAAGGATTGGTGTATGCTTTGGTTGATGAGCAGCAAATACATGAACTCAACCACTCGACAGCAAAAAACAAACTGGTAAATGCCCATAATTACCGCATGGTATTTAAAGGTAGCAAATCCGCGGGAGTAAGTGTCCATAAAGGAGCTGTATACAGCGAATATTACAACTACTATATAGGCAACCAAACACAATGGGCTTCGCATTGCAAGGCTTATGAAAGTGTAATCCTCCAAAATATCTATCCCGGTATTGCTGCCGAAATCATTGGACTGGAGGGTTATCTCAAACTAAACTTTTTAGTGCAGCCGGGGGCAGACCCATCCCTCATTAAGCTGAAATACGAAGGACAGGACAAGATCCAACTGCAAGGAAACAGCTTGCTCATTCAAACAAGTGTTGCCAATATTAAGGAAGAGACTCCAGTTGCATTTCAACAGCAAAACAAGGTTGAATGTTCATATCACATGTCGGGTTCTGAAGTGAGCTTCAGGCTTGGTTCCTATTCCAAAGAGCAGGCGCTTGTTATTGATCCTGATATCATCTTCGGTACATTCTCCGGCTCGGTTGCCGATAACTTTGGGTACACCGGAACATATGATGAACTCGGAAATGGATTTGCCGGAGGTACCGTTTTCAGCGCAGGGTTTCCGGTTACATTCGGGGCATATCAGCTTAATTTTTCACTTGGAGGATCTAGGGATGCAGGAATACTGAAGTTTAACGAGACGGGTACTGAACTCTTATATGCCACCTATCTTGGAGGGAATGGTGATGAACAGCCACATAGTATTATTTGCAACAAAGCCGGTGATCTATATATTCTGGGAACAACAAGCTCTTCCACGTTTCCAACAACAACATCTGCCCATGATAGAAGCTATAATGGAGCCTATGATATGTTCGTGTCCTGCTTATCTTCTGATGGAAAGACACTTAGGTATTCAACCTTTTGGGGGGGAGGTAAGAATGATGGTATCAATGGAAAAACCGTTGGCCTTTTTGACTCCATTAGTCCGCTATCCTACAACTATGGTGATTGCTACAGGGGTTCCATTTTACTGGATAAAAATGAAAATGTGTGCGTGGCTTCTGTTACCGAATCGGAGATGGCAGACGGGTATCCTATTGCAAATGCCTTTCAACCGACTTTTGGTGGAGGCAATCAGGATGGATGTGTATTCAGGCTAACGGCCGACCTTTCCTTTGTTCTGTTTTCGAGTTACCTTGGAGGAGTGGGTGATGATGCCGCATACAGTCTGATTATAGATCCTCTCAATTCCATCTTTGTGTGTGGAGGAACGTCAAGCCCCAATATTGGCAAGTTTCAAGGAGCATTGAGTTATAAAGGTTATGTTGATGCTTTTGTGGCCAAGATCGGGGCTATAGGCAACAGCCTGCAAAAGCTGGTTTACCTTGGCACTCCTTTATATGATCAGGCTTACTTTATTGATATTGACAGCAAGAATAACATTTTTGTTACGGGCCAAACGGAAGGTAACTTCCCTGTAAAAGGCGCAGTATATAACAATGTTCGGGCGAAACAATTTATTACAAGCCTAAACAATAACCTTGATTCCATCCGGTTATCTTCTGTTTTCGGGGCTCCTAATGCCGCTTCGCCCGGACTCTCCCCCTCAGCTTTTTTGGTTGATAAATGCGACCGTGTTTATGTTGCAGGTTGGGGAGGGTCAACCAATAATGGATATAATGGTGCAACAAGCAGTACTTTTAGCATGCCATTAACGTTAAATGGATTTCAAAAAAGTACAGACGGCAGCGATTTTTACCTTGCCGTATTTGAACCTGATTTGAAGCAGCTTTCCTATGCAACCTATTATGGCGGTGCTTTCAGCCATGAGCATGTGGATGGGGGTACCAGCAGATTTGATAAAAGAGGGGTAGTTTACCAATCTGTTTGTGCAGGTTGCGGTGGGTATTCCGATTTCCCCACAACACCTGATGCCTACTGCAGAACAAATAATGGAAAACGCCCGAATAATCCAAACCTTGGCGGATGCAACAATGCATTGTTCAAATTCAGTTTGAATACATCTGACAATGCTCCTATTATAAGAGATACCTTTATTTCAATCCGTGCCACTGATGAATTGACATTCACAACCTACATTATTGACTCCGATGGAGATTCGGTAACGGCCACAGTGAGCGGAGATGTATTCGGCATCAGCAACAATCCCGCTACAGTGCTTATGGGTAAAGGTAAAAACTTTGCAAGTGCAACGCTTAACTGGAAGACGTTATGTTCGCATATCAGTCCTGATACCGTTTTTATCACAATTACGGCAAGCGATAATGCTTGCCCTATTCCCAATATCTCAACCGGTAAAATCAAAATCCTGGTAACCCCTCCACCTGTTTTGGATCCTCCTTATCCGCAATGTTTGCAAACGCGCAATGACTCAACGGTGGTGATAAAATGGACTGCACCTTCAAGCCTCAAGTATTTTAAACAATACGATATTTACCGAAAAAACGGAAGCGCTCCTTTTAGTTTGTTCAGAACCACCAGTCTGGTTTCCGATACGCAGTATGTTGATACCAACGCTTACAATCATCTCACTGAAAACTATTGTTACTTTATCCGAACAGTGAATACCTGTGATAGCGGTTCGGTGCCTTCCCGCAATATTTGTTCCCTGTTCCAGAATGATACCAATCTTGCACTCTTTAACCACGCGGATACAATCCTGTATGTAACAGCTACCGATACTCTTTCATATGTATTCAATACGGAATCCATTAATCCATTCGATTCTGTTTTTATCTCTGCCGGAGGAAATATTTTTGCAACCAACAGGGTATTATCCTTTCAACATATTGCCGGATTGCAAAAAGCAACATACTCTATTGCATGGCGTTCGTTATGTGATGACACGAAACGAGGCACCGATACTATTTTGTTGCAATTATTGGTTCGTGATAATCAGTGTCCGCAATCGCGAACCCAGAAAGCTACTGTTAAAATTATTGTATTGCTCCCTCCGCCCCCACCTCCGCCTGTGTTGCAATGCATTCGTTCTACAGGTCCCAACAGTGCAATGGTAAGGTGGAGTAAACCAGCTAACCCTGGTAAGTATTTTTCGCGTTATGTATTGCTTCGCAAAAACACAAACGGCACATGGGATCAATTGGCCGTGGTAACCAACCTTGATGCCTTTATGATTGAAGACAAGGACGCCATTAACAACGAGCAAAACAATATCTGTTACACAGCCTATGCCATTAATACCTGCGAGGTTACAGGCGATTCGGCTACCTTATCGTGTACCGTTATCAAAAATATATCCCCTCCTGCTCCCATTTATATTTATACAACAACAGTAAAGGAAAACAAGAACATTCTGCTGCAATGGCAAAAAAGTGCGGAAGGCGACTTTTTTAGGTACAATATATTCCGGAAAGATGAAATCAATAATACCTCCTACGCCTTATATGCAACACGTACTGATGTAAACGACACGTTCCTTGCGGATGAGCATGTAGACGTTCACAAAAGTGTTTACTGTTATGAGTTGCAGCAAACCAATGATTGCGGAATCAGCAACCCTCAGTCTTTTCACTCCTGCAGTATTTTACTCAAAGGAAACAGCCGTCCGTTTGTGCATACATTGCAATGGAACGATTACGACTATTGGAAAAAAGGACTTAACGAGTACGCCATCATCAGAAAGGAACCAACCATTGATCCTGTTGTAGCCAATACCACCTATTACAAATCCACCGACTGGGCAGACAAAGAATTGAACATCGAAAATGGTTTATATTATTACACCATTGAGGCTTCCGAAAACAATTCCCCATTCAGGAGTGTATCCAATACGGTTGAATTGATTCAGGCCCCTTTGCTGCATGTACCCAATGCGTTTACACCCAATCATGATAATGTGAACGACAACTGGAATCCAAAGCCTGTATTTGTGAAGGATTACCATCTTAAACTATACAACAGATGGGGTCAACTGGTATTTGAGACACAGGATAAACACCACCTCTTTACCAATGAATTTATGAATGATCCTGTTACCTGCGATGTGTTTGTATACCTCATTACCTACACCGGCTGGGATGGATCAATACATACCGTTAAAGATAATGTAACATTGCTAAAATAGCGTTATCATACTCATTTACAAAGCCATTCGCGATTTATGCTGACCCAAAAATTTGGCTTACTTGTTTCAGTTAAAAATGTAATTTTGCTCACATAATAAAAGCATTAGTACATGGCGGTATACAAATTCAAAATTACGTTTGAAGATTACGAAGATATTTTTCGTGTGATTGAAATTAAATCCACGCAAACCTTTTTGGATTTGCACAAAGCTATTTTGGATTCAATCGGTTTCGATCAAAAACAGATGGCTTCTTTTTACATGAGTAATGATTCATGGAAAAAATTCCAGGAAGTTACACTTGAGGATATGACCGATGGAGATGAGCCGGAGAAGAAGCTTCCTATTATGAGTAAATCAAAACTGTGCGACTATATTGTGGATCCGCATCAAAAGATGATTTACATCTACGATTTTATTGAATTATGGACTATCCTGATTGAATTAACAGGAATAGAAATAAAAGAAAAAGCCGGACAAAAATATCCGGTATGCAGCAAAACCGTTGGTCTTTCGCCTAAACAATATGCCAAAGTGCAACGCTTTGGATTGGTGGACGACAATGAGTTTGATGAGATTACCAAAAATTACCTGGATAAAACAGAAGAAACCGGTGGCGAAATTTCAGATGATGAGGCCGATGAATTCGGTTTGTTTGAAGATGAGCAAGGCGAAGCCGGTGCCAGTGGTGAAGAGGATATGTTTTAGTCCACCCCTTAACCAATGAAGCAACTTTTACTGATGCGTCACGCCAAGTCGAGCTGGGATATTCCCGGCCAGTCGGATTTTGACAGAACCTTAAACGAACGGGGTAAAAAAGATGCTCCCGAAATGGCACACCGCATTAAGCAAAAAGGATTTCAACCACAATTGATGGTATGCAGTCCGGCCAAACGCACCCAAAAAACTGCCAAAATTGTGGCTGAGGTATTGGGCTACAACGAAAAAAAAATAGACCTCGAAACCGCCATTTATGATGCCGACATTTCCGATTTGCTTCATGTAATTCGCTCGTTAGACGATACCCAGAACCGTGTGATGATGATTGGACATAATCCGGGATTTACGGGTTTAATCGGCATTCTTACCAACAGTCTGGTTGAAAACCTCCCAACGGCAGGCGTTGCACTTATTCATTTTGATATCAAAAGCTGGAAACAGGTTGCCAGTCAATCGGGTACTCTTGTATGGCTCGACTTCCCTAAAAATCAGGATTAATATCCACACTGCTTTCATATTACTTACCGATGCCATTACTTCGTAGTGCTGCTTATGAGTGAACCGCTAGCCACATTTGTCCATGTAATCCTGCCCTTATCGCTTCCCAAACTTTATACCTATAGAGTACCTCAGGAACTGACAGAACAGGCAGTGCCCGGAAAACGCGTTGCAGTTCAATTTGGTAAACGTAAAGTATACGCAGCAATCATTCACAGTATCTCCGACAAACCACCCAAAGACTACGAAGCGAAATACCTGCTGGATGTATTGGATGATGATATTCTCATCACACCCCAACTCATGCGTTTTTGGGAATGGATGGCAGCATATTATATGTGTGCATTGGGCGATATTATGAATGCAGCCCTCCCCGCCTCCTTTCGTTTGGAGAGTACAACCCAGATTCAGCTTAACCCCGACTGTGACCTGTCAACTGTGGAGTTGAGCGATAAGGAATATTTGATTATAGAAGCACTTACCGTGCAAAATGAGTTGAACATGGAACAACTCACCGATATCGTGCAGCAGAAAAATATCTTTCCGTTGCTTAAAAGCTTGTACATCAAGGAAGCCATTCTGTTAAGTGAAGAACTGAAAGAAACATATAAGCCCAAAACAGTTACCTGCATTCAACTCACAACGAAGTATTCGGAGGAAGTTGAACTTGAAGGATTGTTTTTACAGCTTGAAAAACAAGTAAAACAAACGGATGCCTTACTTGCATACCTGCATTTGCACCAACCGGGAAAAGCCATTGAAAAGAGTGAACTCATCAAAAAAAGTGGTGTGAGTGAAAGTTCCCTGAAAACACTGATTAAGAATGGCATTTTTGAGGAATATAAACTTCAGGTCGACAGATTGAATACAGAAGATCTGTTGAGCGAAACCTTTTCACTTAACGAAGCCCAGGAGAAAGCACTTACCGAAACCAAAACCTGTTTTGCCCAACAAAAAGACGTAGTATTGATACATGGAGTAACCTCCAGCGGCAAGACGCACGTGTATGTAAAACTGATTGAGGAAGTAATAGCACAGGGGAAACAAGCCTTATTTCTACTTCCCGAGATTGCACTTACCTCACAAATTGTAAGCCGTGTTCAAAAGTACTTTGGCAACAAAGCGGCTTCGTTTCATTCAAAATATTCCCAGAACGAACGTTTCGAATTGTGGCATAAAATAAAGTCGGGTGAAGTGCAGGTTATTATCGGTGCGCGCTCTGCCGTGTTTTTACCTTTTCATCAGCTTGGATTAATCATTGTGGATGAAGAGCATGAATCGAGCTACAAACAGCACGATCCCGCCCCGCGTTACAATGCACGCGATGCATCCATTATGCTTGGACATATCTGGGAATGTAAAACCATTCTCGGTTCAGCAACCCCTTCCTTTGAATCGTACTACAATGCCAAAACAGAGCGCTACGGACTGGTACATATGAAACAACGTTTCGGGGAGATTGACATGCCCGAAATGATAACGGCAAACATTGCGGAAGAAACCCGGGTAAAAACCATGAAGGGTCATTTTACTTCGGTTCTGTTTCGGGAAATTGAAGAAGCTGTGAGCAACAATGAACAGGTTATATTATTCCAGAACCGGAGAGGTTATGCACCCATGCTGGAATGCCAAAACTGCCACTGGATGCCGAAGTGCACCAATTGCGACATTCACTTAACCTATCATAAATACATTGATTCACTCAAGTGTCATTATTGTGGGTATGCTCAAAAAGTACCCAAAAGTTGCCATGCCTGTGGTTCCCATTTGTTAAACTTAAAAGGGCTGGGAACGGAGAAAGTGGAAGACGAGCTGAACATCTTTTTTCCAAATGCCCGGGTGGCGCGTCTGGACCTGGAAGCTACCAAAACCAAACACGGACACGAGCAAATCATCCGGAGTTTTGAGAACCATGAGGCCGATATTTTGGTGGGAACACAAATGATCAGCAAAGGACTTGACTTTGAAAAAGTGCGTGTAGTGGGCATCATTAATGCCGACCAGCTCTTATTTTTTCCGGATTTCAGGGCGCATGAAAGGGCCTTTCAACTCCTTACTCAGGTAAGTGGAAGAGCGGGGCGTAAAAACAAAAAAGGTAAAGTAATTGTACAAACATCAGTGCCCAATCATCACGTTATTCAGGAAGTGATACACCAGCGTTACGAGTACATTTATGTGAATGAAACGGAGGAACGGAAGAGTTTTCAATATCCTCCTTTCTTCAGATTGATTAAGGTTATTGTTAAACATAAGGATTATAAGGTGGCTCAGGCTGCTGCCCAGCACCTGCGCGACCTGCTATACAAGAGGCTTGGAGAACATATCATCGGACCAGAAAGTCCGTATGTATCACGTATCCGAAATCAATACATTAAAGAGATGCTGATTAAGGTGGAACGAAATGCTACCTACCTCAATGATTTAAAAAAGTTTATACGTGAACAGGTTTTCGAAACACAGAGCATCAGCGATTACAAGCGTGTAATCATCTATGCCGATGTGGATCCAATATAATTATTCGAAGCGAAGGTGTTTAACTGACTCTCCCGAATCCCTAAGCTCGGCAAGAGAATCAATTCCAATATTCAGGTGCCGTTTTACAAACTGGTCCGTAACTGTTTTATCGCTTTTAGATGTTTTAACTCCATCAGGAGTCATCGGATTATCACTCACCAGTAACAAGGCCCCTTTAGGAATTCTATTCACGAAACCGGTAATAAATATCGTAGCTGTTTCCATATCAATACCCATAGCACGCGTTTTTTGAAGATATGCTTTAAACTCCTCATCGTGTTCCCATACACGCCTGTTAGTGGTATAAACTGTACCTGTCCAGTAATCCACGTTATGTTTAACAATGGTGGTGGCCACGGCCATTTGCAACCTAAAGGAAGGCAAGGCTGGAATTTCGGGCATAATATAATCATTGCTGGTCCCCTCTCCTCTGATGGCGGCAATAGGCAAAATGATATCTCCCAGTTTGGTTACTTTTTTAAGGCCACCACATTTCCCCAGAAACAAAGCAGCCTTGGGTTCAATGGCACTGAGCAAATCCATGCAGGTTGCTGCCATTGCACTTCCCATCCCAAAATTAATAATGGTTATATTCTCGGCAGTTGCTGTTTGCATGGGTTTATCTTTTCCCAAAATTTCCACATCAAACCGTTGGGCAAACATTTCAACATAATTCAGAAAGTTAGTCAGCAAAATATATTCTCCAAATTCGGTCAGAGGTCTTCCGGTGTAACGTGGCAGCCAATCTTCCACAATATCTTTTTTCGTTTTCATAACATTTTTTCGTAGGTGTTATTCAAATATAACATAAAATATGAAGTATTTACAACCGTGAAATATCAAAGTTTAATTTTGATATTTCACGGTTAATATTTACATTTGCTTGTATGATAGACCGTTTACAACTAAGTAAAATCAAGAAACTGGTACAACAATTTCCAGCTGTGGCCATATTGGGCGCCAGGCAAACCGGTAAAACCACCATTGCACAGCAGCTTATTCAGGCTCTTGGCAAAAGGGCGTTGTATCTTGATCTGGAAAAAGCATCCCACAGGGCAAGACTCCAGGACCCTGAAAGTTATTTTTTGGCTCACCGAAAAGAATGTATGATTATAGATGAAGTGCAACAAATGCCTGAATTGTTTACCGCACTGAGGCCCGAAATTGATGAGCATCGTAAACCGGGTCGTTTTATTTTACTGGGTTCAGCATCTCCTTCGCTTATTAAAGGAGTATCGGAAACACTGGCCGGACGAATAGCCTACTTTGAGCTACCCTCCATTCATTTGCTTGATGCACTTAAGGGTGGATTAACTCTCGAAAAACATTGGTACAGAGGCGGTTTTCCGGAAGCATTAACAGCTAAAACAGACGCCAAATATTTGCAATGGGCCGATCATTTTTTCCATAGCTATGTGGAACGTGATTTAAATATGATTTTCGGTGCAACGTTTACACCTGCGCTGGTAAATAATTTCTGGACAATGTTGGCAGGTAATGATGCAAACCTATGGAATGCAGAAACTTATGCCCGGTCACTTGGCGTAACAGGTCCTACAGCCAACCGTTACCTGGATTTTCTGGAAGGTGCCTATCTTATCGGCAAATTACACCCATGGTCGATTAATGTCAAAAAGCGTGTTGTAAAATCGCCCAAGATATATTTGAGGGATACGGGCATCCTGCATTACCTCACCAGGGTACAAAGTTATAATGACCTGGCCGGGAATATTATTGTGGGTGCTTCCTGGGAAAATTATGTGGTAGAACAAATAAGGCAAGTACTTCCCCTGCAACTAACACCTTATTTTTACCGTACACACCATGGAGCCGAATGTGATTTGATTTTGGTAAAAGGAACCAAGCCTGTTGCTTCCATTGAGATAAAACTATCCAATACTCCTGATGTGAGCAGAGGGTTTTATGAGTGTATTGACGATTTGGGGACTGCCCACAACTATATTATTACACCGGCAAGTGATAAGTACCTGATCAAAAAACAAGTAACGGGCTGTAATCTGATTCATTTTTTGCAGAAAGAACTTCCGAAAATTAGCAAACTATAACCGTGAAAATTGAAAGTTTGATTTTTGATTTTCACGGTTAATTCATTCTACTTTTCTTCATAATATCCTCCGTAATCCTCATCATCGCTCCCTCTTCCCTGTTTCATATCAAACATTCCACTCATCAAATCCTTAAATTCGACACCCCGTTCCAATCCGTTTTTACTCAACTGGCTAAACTCAGATAATCCGTGAAGTACAAACTCCATGAGTAAATACTGTTCCTGTTTACCTGCCTTTGGAAAATGTTCTTTCACAATATCGGCAAGCCCATCAACCTGCTTCAGCAAATTCTCATATCCGATTTGTGTTTCAACACTTAACAACGGCAATGTATTGCCTTCGTTAAACCAGCCCAATACACGTGCATATGGATTCGGCTTCTTTGATTTTTTGGTCTTTTCGGGATTGGGAAATACCTTCTCAAACTGAGCACGGATGGCTTTTCCGATCAGCATATGCGCAACGCCTGAAGCTCCTTCCAATTCTCCTTCGTACACCAACTCTACCTTGCCTGTAATACCGGGCAATATGCCATACAAATCGCCCACACGTGCATATGCCTTATGCTCTCCATTGATGAGCATCCTGCGTTCGGCATGGCTGTACAAGTTTTCCAGAGCGCTAATGGTTAACCTTGCCGATACACCGCTCTTTTGATCTACCAACTCGCTTCTCCGTGCTTCCATGGCTACCTGTTCAACCAGATCCTTCAACAATTCGGCTGTTTCGATGGTCGATTGTTGCGTTGCAGGTAACCTCGCTTCCTGTGTTGTAATCGATTTGGAAAGTTCCAGTGTTTTGGGATAATGCGTTAAGATTTGCGAGTCGATCCGATCCTTTAAAGGTGTAACAATACTACCCCTGTTCGTGTAATCTTCGGGGTTGGCTGTAAACACAAACTGGATATCGAGTGGTAAACGTAACTTAAATCCCCTGATCTGCATATCTCCCTCCTGCAAAATATTAAACAGGGAAACCTGAATACGGGCCTGCAAGTCGGGCAACTCATTGATCACAAAAATCCCCCTGTGAGAGCGGGGAATCAATCCGAAATGAATCACACGTTCATCGGCATAGTTGAGTTTTAATGTTGCGGCTTTGATGGGGTCCACATCTCCGATCAAATCGGCTACGCTCACGTCCGGTGTAGCCAGTTTCTCGGTATACCGTTCGTTGCGATGCACCCAGGCCACCGGAGTATCGTCTCCTTTTTCAGCAACCAGGTTTCGGGCATATACCGATATGGGATGCAACGGATCATCATTCATTTCCGATCCTTCTACAATCGGCATGTATTCATCCAACAACTGCACCATTAAACGTGCAATACGGGTTTTGGCTTGTCCGCGTAGTCCCAGTAAAATCATATTGTGGCGGGAAAGAATGGCAGTCTGGATTTGGGGAAGAACGGTATCCTCATATCCCTGAATACCCGTAAATACCTGCCTGCGCTCCCGCAAAGCGGCTATCAGGTTTTCACGCATTTCCTCTTTTACGCTACGTGACGCATAACCTGCTTTTTTCAGGCCTCCAAGTGTTTTTATATTGTTAGTTTCCATTGTGCTGTTTGCTGTTTGTCTCGGCACAGGTGCCTTCGGGTTTTCCGCTTCGCGGAACTTCGCCCCATCTGCACATAGTACCGGTTGTTCTTTTTTAGTGCCTTGTTGGGGCGTTGTTCTTCTTATTCATATTGAACCCTGTTAGGTTCTCATTTTCTTAATAGGTATCAAACGGATAAAAGGCATCTTCAATGTGTTCCACTTCGAACTTCTCTCCTTTCACTACGGCAATGATATCAAAACGCGCGGGAAGGACAATTTGATTTTCTTCGACAAAATTTTCTGCTGCAAGCCTGATATTGCGCTGTTTAGTTTTTCCAACTGCCTTTTCGGGGTATGCCATAGCATCGCTGGTGCGGGTTTTCACTTCTACAAATACAATCTCCTTTTGGAACTCGCAAATAATGTCGAGTTCAACTTTACCGAACCGGTAATTGCGGGTAAGAATTACGTATCCCTTCCGTTCGAGGTACTTCACTGCGATGTCTTCTCCTAATTGTCCGAATTGTTGGTTGTGTGTGGGGTTTCTTTCTGTCATGTTTAGGGTTGTTAAGTAAGTTTAGGGATAAAAATAAAACCTCCGGTAATGGCAGCTGCAAGAGCCAGAACCAATACAGCACCTGCTGCCATATCTTTAATCATTCCGGCTTTTGCATGGTATTCAGGAGAAACCAGATCCACCAGCTTTTCGATGGCTGAATTCATCAGTTCGCCACCAATCACCATTCCAAAACACAATACCAACACCATCCATTCTGCAACTGATACTTCCAACCACACTCCGGCAAGGGTTACCACGATCACTGCAATCAGGTGTATCTGCATGTTTTGCTCCATACGCACCGCAGCCGTTATCCCCTTAATTGCATAACCAAAACTTTTAATCAATTGACTGATTTTATTCATTTGGTGTGAAGGTAAAGCTTATTTTATTTTTGCCAATATGAACATCGAAGAATCAGCACAATCGTTTGCCGATAAATGCAAGCACCTCTGGAAAATGGTGGGCAATACTCCCATGCTCGAAATTCACTACCGTTACAAGGGTGAAGAGCGCAGCATTTATGCCAAATGTGAACACTATAACCTCACCGGAAGCATTAAGGACAGGATGGCTTTGTATATTCTGGAGCAGGCATACCTGAACGGTGACATTAAACAGGGAGATACCATTATTGAAGCAACCAGTGGCAATACCGGTATTGCATTTGCCGCCATAGGCAAAGCATTGGGGAATAATGTAAGAATCATTATGCCCAACTGGTTGAGCAAGGAACGGATTGATATCATTAAAAGTTTGGGAGCCGAGATCCAATTGGTGACCAAAGAAGAAGGTGGGTTTTTAGGGAGTATCGCCCTCTCTGAAAAGATGGCTACCGAAGAACCGAACATGTTTTTGCCTAAACAGTTCAGCAACTTATACAATGCCGAAGCACACTCCAAAACAACCGGCCCCGAGATCTATAAACAACTTAGATCGATTGATAAAAAAGCGGATGCATTTATTGCCGGAGTGGGTACCGGAGGAACGGTTATGGGGGTTGGGCGTTACCTTAAAAGCAGAAATCCGGCTGTAAAAATATATCCGCTGGAACCGGCCGAATCACCGACATTAACCACTGGGCATAAAGTGGGTGCACACAGGATCCAGGGTATTTCGGATGAATTTATTCCGGCCATTGTGAACCTGAAAGAACTGGATGAAGTGGTACCGGTTTCGGATACAGATGCCATTTTGATGGCGCAACAATTATCCCAGCGACTGGGGTTGGCTGTGGGTATTTCGAGCGGTGCTAATTTTATTGGTGCAGTTAAGGTGCAAAATCAATTGGGTGGTGCTGCCAATGTTGTTACCATTTTCAGCGACAGCAACAAAAAATACCTGAGCACCGACCTAATGAAAGATGAACCTCTGAAAGACGGTTGCCTCACTCCCCATATTGAGCTGATCGATTTCCGGGCGATTGACAGGGTTTAGGTATCTTGTTATAAGCCTAAGCTATGTGACAGAACTCTTCTTAGGTAATCCGTTTGAACATTATATTATCGTTTGCTGTTCTGAGTTCATGAACGATATGCTCGCGTGAAAAGGAGGCTCCACTCCAGTTAGTGGCTATCAATAAGTGGCTGCATACAAGGTGAATCTCCCCTTCCTTCGGATCTATTTTTAATCAAAGAATTATTATTGCTATTCTTTTTAATAGCATTAATGTGATTTCCCAATGAATGATAATAGAACTCCTTTCTCACTTCAAGCCCACGTAAAAGAGAGAATCGGAACAAAATATCCTTTTCTCTATAAATATCTCCATCATCACAAATCCTATAAAACTTACCTATTCTTCCCTTGGAAACAGACCGGAGCCGGGGAACGATATCTTTATAATTAACAATATTGTATGTAATCGCTCCATATCTTCTGTTCATTTCTGCTGTATCAGTATGAGAGATAGTGAATGGTGGTGCGAAGTGATAACTACCTAAATAATTATACCCAAGATTCGCTAGTGGAACACAAAATATTTGAGCTAGACTCGCTCCTAAGGAGTGTCCGGTAACAAAAACTGGAAGTTTCTTATTTAGTGTCCCACAGGATTTAATGATTTGATCATTTAATGTTTTAAAGAAATTTGAATCCATCAGTGTCATTATTGCTTTTCGAGCACCGGCTGAACCACTTGGAAGACCCGCGTATCGTTTCTGAGCGTCTTCATTAGAAAATTCATATCTCCAAAATTTCGCATCAGATATCCAATCCTTTAGTTTCCAAAACTGAGTCCCTCTAAAGGAGATTACCAAATAGTTCTTACACCCCCAAAGCACAACCTGAGTATTGGTTGAAGGTAAATATATCAACGTGTAGTTTATGTTTTGGTCCGGATATAACTTTACCATCCTAGTGTGGAGTCGTTTCAAATCCTCGCTTTTCCAATATGACAGCTCTGCAACTTGTCCAAGAAATGCAGCAGTGCTTTGATCGTACTCTGAAAAATTCAGATTTAATTTATGAGGGTTGAGATCGACTAGCATCTCATTATTTTGGCCTTTTGCAACTTGTGCAGTTATGACCAAAATTAGGAAAACAATATTTTTCATAATCGCGAAATTTCTTAATCAAGTTTACAATCATAATATCAAATAATTGCTAGTTTTTTATTAAACATCTTTTTCTGCGTTATCATTCAAATCTGCGGTAACTATTCATTCGCGTCTTATACCCCTAAGTTGAACGTATCGTCCGTGACTTGTTCTTTAATACCTAAAAGTTGCCCATACGCCTCTACAACTCTCCCAACAATACCTGCTCCTTAATCCTCACTCCTTTTTCCGTCTGTTGCACAGTGCAGGCCTCATTACTCGGATCGTGTTCAAAGAATAAAATCATTTTATCATCGGCCGCTGCTTCGGTAAGTGTGGCCGTTTTTTCTTTCATGGTATCGAGCGGACGCACATCATAGCCCATCACATAAGGTGTAGGAATATGCGCCTGCGTGGGAATCATATCTGCCAGGTAAAGCACTTTGTGTCCCTTGTAATGAATAAGCGGATGCATCATACTTTGGGTATGTCCGTTGGAAAAACGCAACTCCATGTTTTCATAAATGGCATCTCCGCGCTTCACCAATTTTAACTGACCGCTTTCCTCAATCGGCAATATATTTTCTTTAAGGAAAGATGCCTTCTCTCTTGGGTTAGGAGCCAGCGCTTCATTCCAGTGTTCTTCACCAATCCAGTAGGTGGCATTGGGAAAAGTAGTTTCATATTTGGTGCGGTCGTGATTCCATTGGATGCTTCCTCCGCAATGGTCGAAATGCAAATGGGTAAGCACCATATCGGTAACATCGTTTAAACTGAAACCTGCAGCATTCAATGATTTTTCGAGGGTTGCATTTCCGTGCAGGAAATAGTATCCGAAAAATTTATCATCCTGCTTATTGCCCATGCCATTATCAATTAACAACAGGCGGTTCCCGTCCTCAATCAATAAACAGCGCATGGCCAGGCTTATCATATTATTATCATCCGCAGGGTTGAGTTTGTTCCATATTGTTTTAGGTACCACACCAAACATGGCGCCACCATCCAGTTTAAAATGTCCTGTATCGATTGTATGTAATTTCATATTCAGTTAAAACTCTTTGTTCAAAAATGCAGATAATTCCTCAAATAGTTCCCGCTGATTTTGTGGATAAGGCAGAAATAGCATTGTCACCCGGTAAAGGAGCCGCGGATTGAGCTAATTAAATGAATTAGAAGACGTGTTACCGATTCCTCTTTATCATTATACTTAAATTTGTGTATTATAAGTTATAATATGATCTGGTCAACAGATCTCCTTTCGTTACACAATACAATTGTGTATGTTGCTGCCGTAAATTACTTGATACCATATGCCAATAGAAGTTGCGATTGCTGAAAGCTGGAAACCAATACTGAAACAAGAATTCGACAGTCCCTATTTTGAAGCGCTGCGGTTGTTTTTAAAGCAGGAAAAAGCAAAAGGGGCAACCATCTATCCTCCGGGTTCGCAATTGTTTTCGGCCTTTGAGCATACTGCGTTCGAAGATGTAAAAGTGGTGATACTTGGACAAGATCCCTACCACGGAACCGGACAGGCACATGGGTTGTGTTTTAGTGTAAACAAAGGAATTTCCGTGCCTCCTTCTCTTCAAAATATTTACAAGGAACTGGTAACAGATATACCCGGCTTTACCATTCCGGCTCATGGCGATTTAAGCGGCTGGGCCAAACAAGGCGTGTTGCTGCTCAATGCTACCCTTACGGTGGAAAAGGATAAAGCAGGTTCGCATCAGGGCAAAGGCTGGGAACAATTTACCGATGCCGTTATCAAACAATTGTCGGCACGAAAAGAACATTTGGTTTTTATCCTGTGGGGGAAATTCGCGCAAAGCAAAGCACCCTTGATTGATGCCGGTAAACACCTCGTATTAAAGGCTGCACACCCTTCTCCGTTTTCGGCATACAATGGTTTTTTCGGTTGTAAACATTTCTCCGGAACCAAT
Organism: Bacteroidota bacterium; assembly: GCA_040387195.1. Lineage (GTDB taxonomy): Bacteria > Bacteroidota > Bacteroidia > UKL13-3 > UKL13-3 > UKL13-3. Next base: position 159,912 of record JAZKEF010000011.1, on the reverse strand, counting down.
GCATACCTTACGGAACTTGGGCTTCCTCCAATCAATTGGCAACTTTAATGATTTAATTATTCAGTGACCCTTTTCAGAGAAATCTATTTTCCCCTTATATTCGAAGCGTGAGAAACAATGCTTTAGTTGTATTTAATCAGGTAACCGAAAGTGCATCCTTTGCGGTTGAAGCATTGCGCAATAACAAGTTGCGTACCTTCCTCTCTACGCTGGGCATCACCATTGGTATCTTTTGTATCATTATGGTGTTAACCATGGTAGACTCACTGGAGCGCAATGTGCAAAGCAGTGTGGAATCGCTTGGAAAAGATGTGGTGTTTATTGAAAAATGGCCATGGACATTCGGGCCGGATTACAAATGGTGGAAATACATGAACCGCCCCAATCCCAAGCTCAGTGAGCTTAGAACGTTAAACGAAAAATCTGCCATGGCTGATGCAAGTGCTCTTGTAGTAACAATGGGAAATGTAACCGTTAAACATGAAAGCAACTCAGCTTCGGGAATCAATGTGCTGGGCGTTTCGCACAACTATGATATGATCAGGAACTTTAACCTGATAGAAGGCCGTTATTTTACCGAAAATGAATCGCAAAACGGATTGCCTGTTGCGGTATTGGGATATGCCATTGCACAAACGCTGTTCCCAACCAGCAGCGGCATTGATAAAAGCATTATACTGAAGGGCCGGAAATACCGTGTTGTAGGTGTGGCAGAAAAAGAGGGTGAAAGTATGCTGGGTAACAGTATGGATAATACGATGCTTCTCCCCGCTCAAAATGTTGCCAACTATGTGCGCATTAACTCCGACAGGGTGAATGCCCAGATTCAGGTGAAAGCACGCAGCAATGTTCCCTTGGATTTACTGGAAGAAGAGCTGCGGGGGATCATGCGTTCGCAGCGCAAATTGCATCCGGGTGAAGAAGAAAATTTTGCGTTAAACAAAACCACCTTAATTGCCGAACCTATCAAACAGGTATTTGGCGTAATTACATTTGCAGGCTGGATTATTGGTGGATTTGCCATGTTGGTGGGAGGTTTCGGCATTGCCAATATCATGTTTGTTTCCGTAAAGGAACGCACCAATCAGATTGGGATTCAAAAATCGCTAGGAGCTAAAAACTATTTTATCCTCATAGAGTTTTTAGTGGAGGCTATCATCCTTTGCCTTGTAGGTGGCGCCATCGGAATCACCTTTGTGTGGCTACTCTCCTTATTAGCTACTTACGGACTTGAATTTAATATTGCGCTGAGTGCCGGAAACATTTTTACCGGTATCATGGTTTCTGTTGTTATCGGAATTGTGTCGGGGTTTATTCCGGCATACTCGGCTTCAAGGCTTGATCCGGTTGTTGCCATTCGTTCAAAATAATTTATATTGCACACCTCTTAGTGAAACTGAAAAGTAAATATACCGATGAAGCCACGCTGGTTGCTGCGCTCAAAGCGAAGCAAACGGATGCTATCACCTATTTGTACGATAATTACTCAAACGCATTGTTTGGCGTAATTGACCGTATCATTCAATCGGAAGATGTTTCCAATGATGTATTGCAGGATGCATTTGTTAAAATCTGGAAAAATATAGATGGCTATTCCAGGGAGAAAGGTTCCCTTTTCACCTGGATGCTGAATGTATGCCGCAATACTGCGATTGATGAAACACGCTCTAAACAATATAAAAAGCAGTTACAAAACCAAAACATCGAAGATTCCGTAAATAAAGTCGACAGATCGGAGCAGGTAAACATCAAAGTAGACCATATAGGGCTCAAGGAAGTTGTGGCAAAATTAAAACCGGAACAAAAAATATTGGTAGATAAAATTTATTTTGAAGGCTATACCCAGGAAGAGGTTTCCAAAGAACTGGAAATTCCCCTGGGCACTGTTAAAACCAGGATCAGGGCAGCCATCATGCAATTAAGAGGAGTATTAGTAACAAATGGATAGCAAGGCTTACATAGAGAGCGGAATTTTGGAAACATATGCATTGGGCATGTGCAGTGACGAAGAAGCGCATCAGGTAGAAGCTATGTGCAGTCAGTATCCTGAAGTAAAGGCTGAGCTAACTGAAATTCAGGACGCCATTAACGGATACGCTACCGCACACGGCAAGGCTCCTAAAGCAAGCACCCGCGATTTTGTTTTAAATGAAATTGCAGCATTGGAAGAAAGTGTGCAGTATGCAAAACCAACCATACCATTATTCAATTCACGATTGGCCGTTGCCGCATCTTTGATTTTACTGTCGCTGAGCTTAATCGGAAATATTTTCTTTTACAACAGGTGGAGATCTGCCAATAATGAAGTTATTGCACTGAATACTGAAAAACAACAATTAGCCGCTAACTTTAAATCCAACCAGGTAAAGCTGGAAACCATGAACAATGACATGGCTGTAATCACCAATCCTTATACCATGAAAGTGATGATGAAGGGTGTTGAGAAATCACCAAACAGCATGGCCATGATATACTGGAACAAACAATCCAAAGAAGTATTCATTGAGCTTAAATCGTTACCAATTCCTGAGCAAGGAAAACAATACCAACTGTGGGCCATTGTTGACGGCAAACCGGTTGATGCAGGTATGATAACTATGAAAGAAGGAGACTCCTCTTTACACAAAATGAGAGACTTTGAATCAGCTCAGGCATTTGCCATTACGCTCGAAAAAGAAGGTGGAAATCCAAGTCCTACACTTACCGAAATGTATGTGATGGGTGCCGTTGGAAGTTAACATTCATACTCCTCTTCCCCGCTTTTTACATGCACAAACTCGTTCTCAACAATATCACCATTGATAACCTTCAGGAGGCTGCACAACGTATTATTGAAGTATCGGATCACACTACCTTATGGTGTTTCCATGGCGAAATGGGAGCCGGAAAAACCACACTCATACAAGCTATTTGCAGAGCACTTGGTGTTACAGGAGAAGTAACAAGTCCCACCTTCTCACTGGTAAATGAATATCTTTCGGCTACCGGAAAAACGATTTACCATTTCGACTTTTACCGCATCCGTTCCATTGAAGAAGTATATGATATAGGGTACGAAGATTATTTCTACAGCAATAATATCTGCCTGATCGAATGGCCGTCACAAATTGAAGAGCTTCTTGCCGGTGAGCCTGTGCTCAATGTAACCCTTACCAAAACAGCTGAAGACTCAAGAACAATTGTAGTTGGATAGGTTGGCTCCTGCCGTTGGCTGGATAAATATTGGCTGTTCGGGACTCCATCCCGAAACTACTTATCCCATTTGCACCACGCTAAATCGTGGCAAGCATTTCCATCACTGTGAAAAGGCGTTTTTCTTCTTGATAATATTACACCCTATTAAGAGTTCCAATTCTTTCATCATCATATTTACTCATTTGCACATTCCATCCTTCTACTAATTTGCACAGCTGGCTCTTATTCCTGTGCAAATGTTACTAAGTGTAGCGGGTGCTTCAAAATATATTATGTTGTTTAGCGTTACTTAATTACCGTTAATTTCCGCTTCCGATATGAACGCAGTGCAACTCAAAAAAGACGAACAGAAAAGCAAATGGATTGGCATCTCCGTGACAATGGTGGCGCATACCCTTTTGTTTTTATTCCTGCTTTGGTCTGTGCTGCACACTCCCGATCCTCCCTTGGAAGGCGGTGGTATGGAACTTTCAATGGCACTTGGCGAACCCGATATGGGTGGCCCGAGTGAGGTTCCTGTATCCGATCCTACAGCAGCGGTAGAGCCTATTCCCGAACAAACTCCGGATGAACAACAAACCCTTACACAGGATGTTGAAGAAGTGGATGTAACCGCTAAAAAAGTTGAAGAGAAGAAAAAAGAACCGGTTGTAGTAACCAAACCGATAGAGAAGCCGGTAGTAAAACCCATCGAAAAACCTGTTGAGAAACCACGGATTGCTGATTCGAGGGCTTTGTTTAAAAAGAAAACTACAGCTACAGGCGAAGGCGGACATGGAGACGGAACTGTTCCCGGCAATGAAGGAAGTCCGGATGGTGTTGAGGGTGGCAGCCCCGATGGAAATGGGATTGGTGACGGCCGCGGAGGAACAACAAGTGGCACCGGAATAGGTAATGGCATTGGAGGTGACGGAATGGGCAGTTTTGACCTGAAAGGCAGAAAACTTTCGATAAGACCTAATATTATAGATAACTCCAGGGAAACCGGAAAAGTCGTAGTAGATATAATAGTTGACAGAAACGGACGGGTGATTAAAGCAGAACCGGCAGGAAAAGGTACCACTACCTTAAATTCTACCCTACTCGAAAAAGCCAAACAAGGTGCCATGAGTGCACGCTTCTCTCCTAAACCTGATGGTCCGGAATTACAGTATGGAACCATGACGTTTGTGTTCAGGTTTAAGCAGTAATGAGTTGAGTCCGCTGCCTTCGGCCATTCACTTCGTGAAGCTCAGGCAGCTTGCATTGTACACCTTTCCAATTTCCAACTCTCACATCCAAACAATACATTTGCGATGAACTTTTTATTCCGCCTTTGTAGATGACCTATTCCGAAACACTTGATTACTTATACAGTCAGCTCCCCATGTTTACCAGAATTGGGGCGGCCGCTTTCAAAAAGGACCTCACCAATACCCTTGCCCTTTGTGAGGTTCTCAATAATCCTCAACACCAATTTAAAACCATTCATATTGCCGGTACCAATGGCAAAGGTTCTACTTCACATATGCTGGCTTCTGTTTTGCAGGAGGCTGGATTCAAGGTTGGTTTATATACCTCACCCCATCTTAAAGATTTCCGGGAGCGCATCCGCATCAATGGCAATATGGTCCCGGAACAGGTGGTTGTTGATTTTGTGAGCATCCACAAACACACTTTTGATGCCATCCAACCTTCCTTTTTTGAATGGACCGTGGCCCTGTGTTTTGATTACTTTGCCAAAGAACAAGTTGATATTGCCATTATTGAAACCGGTCTTGGCGGGCGACTTGATTCCACCAATATTATCACTCCACTCCTTTCCGTGATTACCAATATTGGTTGGGACCATATGGATATGCTGGGCGATACATTACCGGCTATTGCATACGAAAAAGCAGGAATCATCAAACCCAATATACCGGTTGTGATAGGTGAATATGAGGAGGAAACTGCTGCTGTATTCACTCAAAAAGCTGCGGATGGCAACAGCCGGATTGTGTTTGCAAACGACATCATTCACACCACTTCATTTTCGAACAGTAATTTTACTTGCACTGCAGATATCGACCTAAACTCAGCACCATGGCTCGCTAACCTTGAATGCGACTTACCCGGTACATACCAGCAACTGAACATCACAACTGTACTTGCGGCATTAATTGAACTTCGCAGATTGGGATGGAACCTGACAGATGAGAGTATACATAAGGGAATGCTTGCAGTAAAAAAAAATACAGGGTTAATGGGCAGGTGGCAGGTACTTTCCAACCAACCCCTAACCATTTGCGATACGGGACATAATGTAAATGGAATCACGTTTGTGATGAATCAACTTCGCCAAACACCCCACTCCCGTTTGCATATCGTTCTTGGAATGGTTAAAGATAAAGACATCACCAAAGTGCTTTCTTTGTTACTCAAAGAAGCAAGTTATTACTTTTGCAATGCTGATATTCCTCGTGCCCTTCCCTCGGATGAATTGAAACAACAGGCGGCAGCAATTGGTTTAACAGGAAATAGTTACGGATCGGTAAAAAATGCATGGCTTGCTGCTCAGCAACATGCAACAAAAGATGATGTTATTTTTATCGGTGGCAGCACTTTTGTAGTAGCCGAAGTTGTATAAATGATTACTTTTACCTTATGAAGAAATTACTCGTATTCATCAGCTGTATTGCAACGTTGCAGCTGTTTGCCCAGGATAGAATGACACCTGCGGTTAAAACATTTGAAGCCCGAACCGGAAAAGCCATTGTATTAAAGGATAACAATGCCAATGGCATCTATGCAGATATTACCGATAACAGCAGCTCGGTGATGTTTGAGTATAAGTTTACTGCTTCACAAAACGATGCCATGTCGGATGATGAATATACAGAGACACTGGGTTTTAATATTGTTCCGGATAAAACCGGAAAGTTTGTACTGAAGGGTGAAGAACTTCGGAAAGCGCAGGGATACTTTTACAAAGGCTGTTTTTGTATGGACCGGGGGTATGCTCCCATTATTGACGGAATCATTACGGGAGTAAAGCTGAGCAAAACCACCTGGTATGTTTCGGTGAATGTTCAGATCAAAACCAAACAAGGCGATAGTGAACAAACCATTACCAAAAAACTCAAAGGCAAGTTTACGATAACTGCAAAATAACAATGTTACATATTCGCAACGCTGTGGCGGCTGATATTCCGCTCATCCTTTCTTTTATTCAGGGTATTGCCGCTTATGAAAAGTTGTCGCATGAGGTAGAGACAACAGAGCAAAAATTACATGATACATTGTTTAGTGAATCCGCTTATGCCGAGGTTATTCTTGCTTATGATGCAGAAACACCGGTTGGTTTTGCATTGTTCTTTCACAACTATTCTACCTTTCGTGCCAAACCAGGCATATACCTGGAAGATCTTTTTGTGAATCCTGAACACCGTGGACAAGGTTTTGGCAAAGCCTTATAGCAACGGGTTATAGATACAGCCAAGGAACGTAACTGCGGCAGAGTAGAATGGAGTGTACTCGACTGGAACACTCCGGCAATAGACTTTTACAAGAGTATGGGAGCTGTGGCCATGGATGAATGGACCGTTTTCAGAATGAAACTTTAAGAATTTAAAACGTGCAGGTAAAAATATATACAGATGGAGCAGCCCGTGGCAATCCCGGTCCGGGAGGATATGGAGTGCTCTTGCATTCGGGTAAACATTACAAGGAGCTTTCGGCAGGGTACCGCAAAACCACCAACAACCGTATGGAACTGCTTGCTGTAATTGTTGCATTAGAGTCTTTGAAACTTAACGGATTACATGTAACCATCTTCACCGACTCCAAATATGTGTGTGATGCCATCGAAAAAAAATGGCTCGACAATTGGCAACGTATCAGTTTTAAAGGAAAAAAGAATGCCGACCTGTGGCAACGCTACCTCAAGATTGCCCCGAAACATTATGTGAGTATGCGTTGGGTTAAAGGTCATGCTGGTCATAAGGAAAATGAACGTTGTGATGTACTTGCCACTGAAGCTGCCGATGGAAAGGACCTGCTGATTGATGATGGTTTTGAGAGCGGATTATTTAATTAAGCCTTCTACCCCGCCCCAATTATTTTGCTACTCATTTTGTAAAATATTCCTCATATTTCGATAACCAACCTTTCGCAACCAAAAATTTAATTTGCATTTACGCAGGGATTGTTAAATTTACCTACATATTTAACAACAGTTATTCCCCCCTACTTTCATTCATTACTATTTAATTTAGTAAGGGACATAGCAAAATGAAAGGTTATGAATCAAACGCTCTACAATTCAGAAAACGAATTTGACCAGCACCTGCTAACCAAATTATTTCCGTTAGCCATTTCCATGCTCGTAGTATATGTGCCATATTCTTTTTTTGTATCCAATGAATATTTAGCCGGGATTCTGCAGTTCTTTTCATTGGTGGCATTAATCTACTTCAAGGTTAGGTTCAGACAGCTGAAAGATTTAAACATTCTGAAAGACCTGCTTATTTTTCTTGGGTTCCCGGTACTGCTACCGTGGTTGTTAACCGGAGGACCTGCTGATAATGGTTTATGGTGGTCGCCTACTTATGTATTATGGGTATCGTTTTTCGCAAAAGGTACAAGGTACTTTTTATGGTTACTGGCTTTTGTGGGAGTAAGTTTTGTTTGTGTGGTATTATCCCGTTTCGGTCTGTTTTCCATTGCTTACGACATTCAGGAACTGCTTCATTTGCTGTTTGCATTTTCCATTAGCACCATGCTGATCTATTATTATGAAACCTGGCGTGCGCATTACAAAACCCGTTTGGAAGAAGAGTTGCAAAAACGGATTCAAACGCAGGAAAAATACGGAGAATTGTTGGCAACAGCCCCCGATGCAATCATTGTTTCGAGCCAGCGTGGCGAAATTGTGATGGTGAATCTTCAAACAGAAAAAATGTTTGGATATCAACATGATGAACTGATTGGAAGCAAAATTGAAAAATTGCTCCCTGAGCATATGGCATCCAAACATATGGAACATGTGCATCAATACTTTTTAAACCCCGGTATTATTCAGAATGTATCCGGGGACCGTTTTTTTGCGAGACACAAAAGCGGTAAAGAATTTCCCATTGAGTTGAGTTTAAGTTTAAACAAGTCGGAGCACCTTGTTACGGCTGTTATACGCGATGTTACAGAGCGGCACTTAATGACCCGGCAGCTTATGAAACAAAATGTGCAGTTAAATGATTTTGCCTATATGGCCTCCCACGATATCAGGGGGCCTGTTTTTAACCTTAAATCCGTGTTAGGTTTTTTGCGGGAAGAGCAGGATGTCGACAAGCAGAAATATTTGCTGCAAACCTCTGTTGAGATTGTAGACAACCTGAATGAAACACTTAACAATTTGCTTGAAATAGTGAGTGCACACAATCAAACGGTAAAACTCGGAGAGGTATCTTTTGATGAGGTCATGCAAAAGATACTGCATAGTTATGCACCGGAAATAAAGGCGACACAGGCATCTGTTTCATATGATTTTTCGAAAGTAAACAGACTTATTTACTCGCAGGCTTATCTCGAAAGTATCATGCAAAATTTATTATCCAATGCACTTAAATACAAGTCTCCGGATCGCACGCCTGTTATCAACTTTGAAACCCATTCCCAAAACGGGCAGGCACTATTAAAGGTTAGCGATAACGGTCTGGGCATTGATATGGAAAAATTCGGCTCAAAAGTATTTGGGCTTAAAAAGACTTTCCATAAACATCCGGCTGCTAAAGGAATTGGCCTGTATATGATCAAGTCGCACATCGAATCTCTGGGAGGCGAAATTAATATCCACAGTCAGGTGAATGTGGGCACAACCTTTACGGTATTATTCAACAAAAAAGTGTCGTAACTGACGTGGTAGTCAGTATTTACCTGATTCTTAACCTGCGGCCCGTTTTTAATTTAGCCTTAGGGGAAATGCGGTTCAATTTGGCAAGATGCTTTACACTGATTCCAAAACGGTAAGAAATTTTAGCTAGGGTCTCTCCTCTTTTTACCACATGGTATTTTGATTTAAGCTTGGCTGCTTTTACCTGATATAAATGTGAGAAACAATGTTTATCGATCTGAAGGGTATCACTGAGCAACGAGCCGGATGGAAAATACACAATCTTGTTCGGATCAATTTTTTCTCCCTTATAACGCACCTCAAAATGCAAATGCGGTCCCGTACTGCGGCCGGTACTACCTGCCAGTCCGATAATATCCCCCGACCGAACCGGCTGACCGGAGTATGCCAGCAATTGGTTAAAATGTGCATATAGTGTTTCCAATCCGTTATAGTGACGGATTAAAACCACATAACCGTAATCGGCACTACGTTTGGCTATACGCACAACACCATCAAACATAGCATAAACAGGATCACCAACTTCCATCCTCACATCTACCCCGTAGTGGAACTTGGCTCTGCGACCCCATCGTCTGAATCCGAAGGTTGAGGATAAATCCCCAATTGCAGGTGGGTGAAACTCACAATCAAACGAATCCTTTAATGCAAGCAAAATGGTATCGTTCATTTCCTTCAAACTCACTTTGTATGGATTGATGGTAATGGTATCCCACGCTGCACCTTCATAATGCTGCGTGGCAGGGATCATGCTGGTATCAAACTTAAAGTTCGGATCGCGCAAGAGGTCCCAGTAAGTTACATCGGAATAGCCGGTAAAATTGGCATCAAAGTCTCCTTCATTTTCTTCACTTTCATCAGGTGTTTCATCATCCGCTTCCACTGTTGCCGTATCGGTTTCGGTAACTTGTGCTTTAAGGTTGGGTGCAAAACATACGAGAGCGAGAGCGGTAACTATATATATCAGTGTGTTGTGTCGAGTCATTGATCAGCTTTTTGTAAAACAGCAATAGCATGCAATTTATCCTTTTCAAGCTGATTTTTAAGTTCATCGAGGCCGTTAAACTTCATTTCTTCCCTGAGTTTATCAACATATAAAATGACAATCTTACGGTTGTACAGGTCTTCGCTAAAATCAAATAAGTGAACTTCAATGGAATGGGTCTTCCCATCTACTGTTGGACGGTAACCCGCATTGAGCATACCACCATAGGTTTTGTTGTTGAAAACTACCTGAACAGCATACACGCCATCGGCAGGAATGAGTTTGTTTGGATCGTCTACTTTGATATTGGCAGTAGGATATCCAATGGTTCGTCCCAACTGTTTTCCTTGTACCACTTCTCCCGTAATCGAATAAAATTTACCCAGGTATTTAGCAGCTGTAACAACATCACCCGCTTCGAGTGCCTTTCTGATTCGGGTAGAACTTACAGCTACCTCATCAACATCCTGCTCAGGAATTTCTTCTACCTCAAATCCATATAATGATGATGATTCTTTTAAATGCAGAAAAGCTCCTTCGCGGTTTTTGCCGAAACGGTGATCATATCCGATAACCAACACCTTGGTTCCAATTTTTTCAACCAGAATATCGCGTATAAACTGCAGGGACGACAATTCTGAAAATGCTTTGGTAAATGGAATCACTACCAGGTGATCAATGCCTTCTTTTTCAAGGGCAATGATTTTTTCATCGAGTGTTTGAAGTAATTTTAATCCATGTTCCTCCGGAAACAATACCAATCGTGGATGCGGATCAAAGGTCATCAAAACCGTTTCTCCTCTGCGTTGTTTGGCCAGCTCCTTTACGCGGTTGATGATGACGCGGTGAGCAGCATGAACTCCATCAAAGGTTCCTTGCGTTACAATGGCATTTTTAATTAGAGGTAATTCGTCTAAACTTCGGTAAACTCTCATCAGCTTGAATGGTGCGAAAATATGGGATTTGGTGGGCATCTACAAATGGCCCCCAATTTGTTTTAAGTAGAATTTAAGCGGATTTGATTTATTTTCGTTCCACAAACCTTAATCCCCTTCCCTATGAACCGTCCGCTTTCCTTATTTATCAAACTTTGCCTACTGGTATCATTTTTTGTTTCACACCTACAATCGAAAGCAGATCATATTGCAGGATGTGATTTTAGTTATAAATGCACCACCACACCAGGAGTATATGAGATCAGTTTACTCGTAATGCGAGAATGCACAGGCGTCCCCATGTGCTCTACATTTACTAACTGCACACAAACAATCAATCTGTTCGGAGTAGATTCTCCATTTCAGCATTCAACATTCGGAACGGTCACCTTAACACTTCAAAGTGTGCGTGATGTGAACGCCAATCCTGATTGCCCCGGTGCAAAATCCATTTGCACCAATATGGGAACAGTTACTCCGGGAACATACACTCCGGCCATTGAACGCTATGAATTTAAAGGATTTGTAAATCTCGGTCCTACTTCCGGTATTCCTGCGGCCTGTTGCAATATTAGGATGGCATGGACAATCTGTTGCCGGGCAGGCACCATCAATACCGGTTCGAATGTGCAAAATTTTTATACCGAAGCCACTATCAATCGTTGTTTATCGGTAAGTCCATGCAACAGTTCTCCCGAATTTTCAAATGATGCATTTGAGGCATTTTGTGCAAGTGTTCCTTATATGTTTACCAATGCAGTAACCGATCCCGATTACGATTCACTATCGTTTGAATTTGCACCGGGTTTACAGGGTTTAAATAACACAGTAACCTATTTACCTCCATTTACATACACCAAACCAATGCCATTTACCGGTAATGCTACTGATGCTTTCCCCAATGGAATTCGTTGTGACCCGAATACCGGAGATATTTCCTTTACCACGAACAACATTGGCGGCCAAAACTTTTATGGCATTGTATCGATTGCCATCAAACAATGGAAAATGATTCATGCTACACCAACCCTTTTGGGTACTACCCGTAGAGAAATTATGTTGGTAGCATTGGCTAACTGCATTCCAAACAGTCCGCCTCGTATTGTTACTTCACATTCTAAAACCCTGCAATCGAATTGGGAGGTTTGTTCCGGACAACCATTATGTTTTAACATTACGGCATTGGATACCGATTTTATTCTTCCTTTAGTTTCCGATACTACACGACTCACCTGGAATGGAATGTTGACAAAATATGGAGCTACATTTTTACCTACTTACAATGTTGTTCAACGTAAGCTGCATGGTCCACGAGAAGATATGTATCAATTTTGCTGGACTCCTCATGATAGTTTAGCGCGTACCATTCCATACTATTTCACCGTGCAGGCAAAAGACAGCCGGTGTCCGCATCCGGGAACCGCTACACGTTCATTTTCGGTTAAAGTAAATCAAGGTTATACATTAACTGATACAGTGAATCTGATAAAAACTGACAGTGGTTGTGGACGGTATTACTTTCATGCGGTGCACCAACACCCCTCCGCAAGTACATTCGAACGCCAGATCAACATATCCCTTCATCCCAATGATCCGGCATTTACATATGGAAAAACATCCTATGCATACAAACCTAATATGATGCATATTTTTAATGATACCGGAATGTACTATATACAATATAAAGTATATGACACCGCTCATGCAATTGGTAAATGCGCTCCATTCTTATTGCTGAAAGATTCCATTTACATTACACAAACCCATCATATCCCCGACCTTGTTTCGGTAACGCATCCAACCTGTTTCGGTTTAAGCAATGGAATCATTCACGCTACCCCATCGGGAAAAAACTATTCATATGCCCTCAATCATTTTAGCTTCTCGAGTGATAGTGTTTTCTATAACCTTGCACCCGGTTCTTATACCGTTTATATTAAAGATAATACCACAGGATGTATTAAAGAACTGAAAGATGTAAATATACCAATCCCTGAACGCACCATCATGCATGGCGTTATACATGGCGGTAATCCTTCGGAATACGTCAATGACAGTGCTCAGTATCAAGTTTTGGTGAACCAACCCTCCACTCCCGTTTTCAATTGGATGGTTTCAGGAGGTACGATTTTAACCGGACAAGGCACGCCTACAATTACAGTGAAATGGACAATAAAAGGAATAGGATCCGTTAGGGCAATTGTTTCGGATAAAGGGTGTTCGGATACTGCTGATGTTTCTATCCATATTCTCAATGTTGGGTTGCAGGACATTCAATCATTGATGGGATTGAGTATTGCTCCCAATCCAACCAAAAATATGCTGAACATTTCGGTGCAAACATTACCGGTACATGCATACATTTACCTGTATGATTTACAAGGTAAATTAATCTTGCACCAAGAACTCAAACATTCACAGCAGCTTCATTTAGATGAATTACCGCAAGGTATTTACATGCTAAGGGTTGGTGACTGGTATGGAAAAGTTGTGAAGGATTAACAAATCACTTCTTGAAAAATAAGACCGTGAGCTATACCTGTGGCTTTATTTATTTAAATGTTTCTTATTTCTTAAAGTTTCCTTTAATCATAACAAGCCTATTGTTAAGTATAAGCAGGCAACTAGCTTTGTTTATAGAAACAAGCCTATGAAAAAAGAACTACGCTATTGCTGCTTACTGTTTGTGATGTTGGCTTTCACTCCAAACCGACTCAAGGCAGCACATCTTTTTGGGACAGAAATAACTTATGCTTGTACCAGTACGCCCGGTTTGTTTGAAATAACATACATTTTTTACAGGGAATGCAATGGTGTCCCTGCTTGTTCAGGAGGATGCGGGGCACAATGCTCACAAACATTAGTATTAATGGGAGCTGATCCATCATGTTATACTTCATCATATGGTTCGTTCATACTTACCTTGCAAAATGTGAGGGATGTCGGAATGAATTCCGTTATTTGTCCTTCCGCCAAAAATACCTGTCCCAATATGGGATGCACAACACCAGGTTCATTTACTCCAGCAATTGAACGTTATGAATTTAAAGGATTTGTGAATATTGGCACCACGTCAGGGATTCCTTCCGGTTGTTGCAATGTGAGGATAGTTAATGAACAATGTTGCAGAACTTTTAGTTCTATTAATAACACAAATGCTTCCGGTTCTAATTATTATAACGAAGCTGTTATCAATAGATGCTTATCCGTAAGCCCTTGCAACAGTTCACCTGCATTCACAAATGAACCCTTATTTTTAGCCTGCGGTGGAGAATCTATTATTTACAACAACGGATTAAAAGACCCCGAAGCAGACTCTCTATCGATTTCCTTCGCACCGGTGTTGGTTGGTTTTAACACAACAACCAGCTATATAGCACCATTTACCTATGATAAACCTATGCCCTGGACGGGCGCTGCGGATGGAACCTTTCCCTCAGGTATCAGTTGTAATTCGGTTACAGGAGATGTCATGTTCACTCCCGGCAATTCGGGAAGTACTTTTAACGGAGTGGTTATTTTCGCTTGTAGTCAGTGGAAAAAAATAAATGGCACCTATCAACTACTTGGAACGGTGCGAAGAGAATGTATTATGACCCTGACAGGAAATTGCATATCTAATATTGTACCGGATATAAGAACAAATCCCATAAACCCTATCCAACCTAACCAACCCAAAACAAACTGGATAGCATCTGCCGGCAAGCAATTGTGTTTTAACATTTCGGCCAGGGATACTACAATTGATACAACGTTTCTTTCCTGGAACAAAGCTCTTTCCAAACTCGGGGCTACTTTTACGCCAACTTATGATTCCGCAGGCCGGTTCAATCCTGTACCTTTGGGAGGTCCGCGTGAAGATCAATATCAGTTTTGCTGGACACCCGATGATAGTGTTGCTAATGGCTCGACTTATTATTTCAATGTACTTGCTTATGATAACCGTTGTCCCATCAGAGGGAAAATGTCACGCACATTTGGTATTCAGGTTTTGCAAAAACCGGAATTGCAAATCCAGCAAATCACTTCTGCCTGCAATCAAAAACAATTCAGTTATACCAATACAAAACCATATAGTAAGCTGGATTCAGTTGAGTGGCGGGTTACCAAAAACCTGAATGATACGGTTCCTCTTTTTCTGTCAAAGAACAACATCACTCCTTTCTATTCCTTTATGAATGCAGGAAAATATTATGTTCGGCTATTGACTTTTTCACAACCCAATATTCAAACCCTCATAATGGATTCCTTTTTTGCACCGGTATATACCTTCAGGGATTCCGTTTTTGGAGTCAATGCTCCAGCTTGCCATAAAGGAGATAATGGATCCTTTTCAGTAAAAGGATTAGGAGGAATTAGCCCTTACAGCTATAGCATCGTAAATGATATTTTTCAATCATCTTCCTTGTTCAGCCAACTCCCTGCCGGAAATTACCTACTTACCATTAAAGATGCAGCAGATTGTTTACTATCTAAAACAATCGCTGTTCCTGAAACACCTCCATTCACTGCAAGGTTTACCCTAACTGAACCGCTGTGTTTTCAATCCGATAATGGCACCATCAGTGTCAGCTTAAATAACGGAACAGCACCCTTTCAATACAAACTTGACAACCTTTCTTTTCAGACATCATTTGTTTTTCCGCAGGTATCTGCTGGTACACACACAGTTGCCATAAAGGATAAAAACAATTGTTCCATCACTGACAGCATTTACCTTAATCAGCCACAAGATGTTTCGTTTACATATACTTCAGTAAAACCTTTCTGTGCCCAAACATTTGAAGGCAAAATTTCAATGACAGCTTATGGTGGTATTGCTCCACATACTTATAAAATCAACCTTCAGCCTTTTACAAACAACAATATTTTTGACAGTTTAAGAGCCGGAAATTATTCACTTTCAGTGATGGATTCGAACGGTTGTACGTTCTCAAACAATATTACACTTAATGCCATTAGTTCTCTTTCAGCAACAACCACACATACCACGCCAACCTGTTTTGCCAGGAATGACGGCACACTTCAGGTAACCGTAATGGGTGGGAGCACACCGTATACTTATAAAATTGGCAACGGAGGGTATGATTCATCAAATCTGTTCACACACCTTCCATCGGGAACACATCTGATTACGGTGAAAGATTTTGCCGGGTGCACCTTCACACTAAATGATACATTGCAAACACCTGCTCCAATCAGTTCTGGTAGTATTACAGGTGATTCAGCGGTAACAAAAAACAACGCATATACTTATGAAGTGGCGGTGCAACAAGGTTTGATGTATCACTGGATGATCGAAAAAGGAAGCATTGTATTCGGACAGCAAACCCCGGAGGTGATTGTCCGGTGGGACACCATGGGTTCAGGCAGAATCAGTGTGATTGTGTTTAAAGATTCCTTATGCGGAGATACTTCTTCCCAAAATGTAAACATAGGCAATACCGGAATAAATGATCTTTCTACTTCAACTGGAATAATGGTCTATCCCAATCCTGCAACAACATGGATTGAAATTACATTAAAAACGTTACCAGAAAACAACCACCTTTACCTTTACAACCTGCAGGGTAAATTAATCTTGCACCAAGAACTCAAACTTACACAGCAACTCAATTTAGATGAATTACCGCAGGGTATTTACATGCTAAGGGTTGGTGACTGGTATGGGAAGGTTGTTAGGGAATAGGTTGCGGGTTGTTTATTGCGGGTTACGGGTTTGCCTAATTGTTTAATTATATATTCTGTACTGATGTTTCAAGCATTTTCGTCAACAGCAAATAGCCAACAGCCAAAAAGCCTGAAGTTCCTTCAGGCTTTTTGGTAACTAAAACAGTTTTGGTTGTTCGTTGTCCGGTTTTTTCGGTTTGAATTTGGGTTTGTCTTTTCCCAAAGGTTCATCATCATCTTCCAATAGTTTTTTGATGCGGGCTTGCTCAGAAGCTTCAATGTCCTCATTGAGTAACGTCATCTGGCTATTGGTTTCTTCAGTTATCTCTGCTTTTACATCATCCTCAATAACTGTTTCCGGATCGGGTGGCAACACATTGATGCTTACCAATTCCTTACCTGCAAATTTATTACCTATGGCCTTCCACCCTTTCACCTCAATGGTTTCGGAAAGGTTAATCGTTTCTTCTACATTGTTAGCCTTGCCTTTTCCGGTGCTTGTTTCTACAACAGCAACAGGAATAACCTGATCGGTGGCCATGAGCACACGGTTCTTAGGTCCTTCCGGAATCAACAGGAATTTTTTGTTCTGGGTCAATGTTTCGATAAGGAAACGTTTGATAAAATAGTATTTGTCCTTATCGTTCCAGTATACCAAACTGATGGCACGTTTCTGTCTAAACTTATTGATAAGCACCACTTGTTCGGCTTCATAATGATTGGTGAGTTCAAAATCGGTTAACTCGTAGTTACCATCTTTGTATACAACCAATATTTGGTCGTTGGTATCAAACTCTCCGAGGTACGTTCCGCGGTCGTCTACATTCAAACGTCCCAACACATCATCATACCAGATTTTGCGTCCGCCCATGGTTGAAACACCTTTGGCTTTCAGCTTCACTCCTTTGATTAAATATTTGGATACCGTATTCCCCAATACACTTCTTCCTTTGATGGCCAGCTCTGCAAAGTTGAAATCAAACACCAGTTTACGTGCATGGCTCATCGGACTTAAGGTAATCTCAACCAACTCGGCTTCGCTGTTTGGATTGGCTGTAAAGTACAAGACTTTGCTATTGGGTGCACCTGTTGTCAAATCATATTCTTTATCACGGGTGATCCCCATCACACTAAAACGCTTGGCATAAGAGACGCGTGTTTTGCCATCCATGTAAATGAGGTTATATACTTTGCGTTCGTCATTTTTACGGAACACATCAACATGTAAAATATCCTTACCCACAAATAGTTTATCCTGCACCTTGCTTACCTGCATCTTACCATCCTTGCGGAAAATAATGATATCGTCAATGTCGGAACAATCGCACACGTATTCGTCTTTCTTCAATCCATACCCCACAAATCCTTCGGTACGGTTTACATATAATTTTTGGTTGGCAATAGCTACCTGATTGGCCTGAATGGTGTCAAATACCCTGATTTCCGTTTTACGCTCACGGCCTTTACCGTATTTCTTCAACAGGTTTTCGTAGTACTTAATCTGGTATGGTTTGAGGTCATTTAAATCGGCATTAACCTGCTCCAACTCTGCTTCAATCTTCACCATCAAATCATCGGCTTTGAATGAGTCGTATTTTGAAATACGCTTGATCCGAATCTCCGTTAACTTCAGTACATCATCCTCTGTAACATCTCTGCGGAATTGTTTACGGTATTTGTTAACGCCTTTAAAAATGGTATCAATAACTGCTTCAAACGTTTCACACTCCTCAATATCCCGGTAAATTCGTTTTTCAATAAAAATCTTTTCCAATGAACTGAAATGCCATTGTTCTTCAAGTTCTCCTTTACGGATGAGCAATTCCTGTTTGAGCAACTCGCGTGTATACTCTACAGACAACCGCAACAGGTCATCCACTCCCAAAAATTGTGGACGGTCACCTACAATTACGCATGCATTCGGGGAAATGGAAATTTCGCAATCTGTAAATGCATACAGGGCATCCATGGTAATATCCGGTGAAACACCCGGAGCAAGCTGAATTTGAATTTCAACATCCTTAGCTGTATTATCAACTACCTTTTTGATTTTGATTTTACCATTATCATTGGCCTTCAGTATAGATTCAATCAAACTGGTAGTGGTGGTTGAAAAAGGAATGTCCTTAATCACCAATGTCTTTTTATCAAGCTCCTCAATCTTCGCGCGCACCCTAATTTTGGAACCTTTGGCACCACGGTTGTAATTGGAAACATCCACCATTCCACCTGTTGCAAAGTCAGGATAAATTTCTACCGACTTGTTTCTAACGGTGTCAATTGATGCTTTTAAAATCTCACAAAAATTGTGTGGTAAAATTTTAGTCGCCAACCCTACGGCAATACCTTCCACTCCTTGTGCAACCAGCAATGGAAACTTCATAGGCAACGTTACCGGCTCTTTTTTACGTCCGTCATACGATGCCTGCCAGGTGGTGGTTTGTCCATTGAACGCAACCTCCTTGGCAAATTTGGATAAACGAACTTCAATATATCGGGCTGCTGCTGCCGAGTCGCCCGTGCGCACATCACCCCAGTTACCCTGCATTTCAAATACCAGGTCTTTTTGTCCCAATCCAACCAGTGCATCACCAATGGCCGCGTCTCCGTGCGGATGGTACTGCATGGTTTGCCCGATAACATTGGCCACCTTGTTAAAGCGACCGTCATCCATTTCATTCAAGGCATGCAAGATCCTGCGTTGTACTGGCTTTAATCCATCCTCCACAGCCGGAACAGCACGTTCCAGAATTACATACGATGCATAATCCAAAAACCAGTTTTCATACAAGCCTGTAACCGGAGTTACATTGTGCATGCTATGGTCATGTTCACTTAAATTATTTATTACTTCGTCACTCATTTTAGTTCATAGTTTATGGTTCATAGATCATGATTGGTTAATCCTGAATCATAGTTTTATCTTCTCATTTTGTCATTTCCTCTGCACTGCCGCCTTCACCCATTCCGCTTTGCGGAAGCTCAGGCGCCTTTCCTGCCCTCTTCTTCATCTCCTATTTCTTAACTCCTTCATCTGCACATATACTCATCTGCACATTTACTCATTTATTATACTAGCTCTTCTTCTTCCTTTGCAATAATATCCTTCTCCACCTTGAGGTGTTCGATGATGAAGTTCTGGCGATCGATGGTGTTTTTACCCATGTAATATTCCAGCAATTTGGGAATGGGTGTTTCCGGTGTTAAGATTACGGGCTGCAACTTGATGCTGTCGCCAATAAACAAACCGAATTCATCGGGTGAAATCTCTCCTAATCCTTTAAACCGGGTTATCTCCGGCCTTCCTGTGAGCTTTGTGATTGCCTTTTGTTTTTCATCTTCACTATAGCAGTATATTGTTTGCTGTTTGTTGCGAACGCGGAACAATGGTGTTTCCAAAATATACAGGTGTCCATTCTTTACAAGATCCGGGAAAAACTGCAGGAAGAAGGTGAGCATCAGCAAGCGGATATGCATCCCATCCACATCGGCATCGGTTGCAATTACGATGTTGTTGTAGCGTAATCCTTCAATTCCTTCTTCAATATTTAACGCGTGTTGCAGTAAGTTGAACTCTTCGTTTTCGTATACTACCTTTTTGGTAAGTCCGTAGCAGTTTAAAGGTTTACCACGCAAACTGAATACAGCCTGTGTTTGCACATCGCGGCTTTTGGTGATACTTCCACTTGCCGAATCTCCCTCGGTGATGAATAACGTTGATTCATACCTGCGTTCTTCCTTTACATCTTCGTTATAATGTAAACGGCAGTCGCGGAGTTTTTTATTATGTACACTGGCTTTTTTAGCGCGCTCATTTGCCAGTTTTTTAATACCGGCCATATCCTTACGCTCACGTTCACTTTGCATGATGCGTTTTAACAATGCATCGGCAGTTGTAGGGTTTTTGTGCAGGTAATCATCGAGTGATTTCTTTAAAAAATCAATCACAAAATTTTTGATGGTTGGGCTATCGGGCCCCATATTGGTAGAACCCAATTTGGTTTTGGTCTGGCTTTCGAATACAGGTTCCTGCACCCTCACACTTACTGCAGCCACAATAGACGCCCGGATATCAGCCAAATCAAATTCACGTTTGTAAAACTCGCGGATGGTTTTGGCAAATGCCTCACGGAAGGCCAATAAATGTGTACCTCCTTGTGTGGTGTATTGTCCGTTTACATAGCTGTAATAATCTTCACCATATTGATTCTCATGGGTTATGGCAACTTCAATATCTTCCCCTTTGAGGTGAATAATCGGGTAACGGATATGCTCTTCATTGGTTTTGCGCTTAAGCAAATCCAGCAAACCATCCTTGGAATAAAACTTACGGTCGTTATAATTTATGGTTAACCCCATATTGAGGTAAGCATAATTCCATAGCTGGTTTTCTACATACTCAGGGATATAATGATAATTTTTAAAGATGGTATCATCCGGAACAAAGGTGATGGCTGTTCCATCAGGTTCTAATGTGCTTTGTTGTTTACTTTCCTTTACCAAAATTCCCCTGTCGAACTCAGCAAGTACTGTTTTTCCATCGCGGTATGCCTGCACAAAAAAGTGGTGCGACAAAGCATTCACCGCCTTGGTTCCTACCCCATTCAGTCCAACTGATTTTTGGAACGCCTTGCTATCGTATTTACCACCGGTATTAATTTTGGATACAACATCCACCACTTTACCCAAAGGAATACCCCGTCCGAAATCGCGTACAAACACTTTGTTATCTGTGATCTTAATATCAATGGTTTTACCATGCCCCATCACATGTTCATCGATACTGTTATCAATTACCTCTTTGAGCAATACATAAATACCATCATCCGGAGCCGAACCATCGCCCAGCTTCCCGATGTACATACCGGGACGTAAGCGAATATGCTCCCGCCAATCCAACGAACGAATACTGTCTTCGTTATAAATTACTTTTTCTGCCATAGTGTTAAAGAGTTGGACAGTCAGTAGTCCGCGGTCGGCAGTTTAAAGTCTCAGAATATCACATGGTAACAAACTACGGACCTCGGACTGCCGACTGCGGACTTTCCCTTCCAACAAGCCTGCAAATTACCGATAAAGCGCTCAGCGTAATCCACAGAATGCAGTAAAAATTGTGGAAATCGGAAAAAACGTTCAATGAGGTAATTGCAGTTTGGGTTGGGGCTAAATGTCCTATTTATAAACGGCATACCCTCGAATTCACAAAAAAGGAGATGAATGTGACTATTATTACCTACTTCTTTGAAAATCAATACGACAGTTCTTAGCAGGCAGTTATTTCACTTTTAGCATTCAATGGATGTGCTACTGATCGCGGGTCGGGAAAGACAAAAGAAAAAACGATAGCATTACTGACTGATTATTCAACAGAATTATGTAAGAATCAACCAATGTTATGTAATAGATGCAACTGGATTGAGGTGTAGGTTTGATGTTACTAATAACAATGAACATGACAACATCCTTACAATTTACAAGACCGTTTTTATTCGCAGTCACCTTCTTGTTTACCATCTGGCTTGCACCCTTGGCTGTAAGAGCACAGGTTCATATCAATATTAATGTACAACCTGCTTGGGGACCTGTGGAATATGATTATGTAGAGTATTACTACCTGCCCGAATACGAAGTATACTATGATGTACCACAACAACGGTTTGTATATTTTGACGGTGGTAGGTGGTTGTTTGTAGCATCATTACCTGCCCGGTTTGGTGTTATTAATTATTATTCAACATACAAGGTTGTTATTAATGAGCCGAGAGCCTATGAGCGCTTTCACAATCATCGTGTGCAATATGTTAAATACAAGCATGGCGGACATCAGCAACACATCATTCGTGATAGCCACTCACCAAAATATAAAAACAGACAACAGCAAATTGCACCACAAGGCCGTGTTCAAGGCAACACCAATCGCCAACCGGCAAGCAAATCGGGTTCAAAAGGTAATGGTGGCAATAAATCACAGGGTGGCAAGAAACACTGAGGAATTGAACAGTTATTGATTGCGGGTTGCGGGAAAAGTTAATTAGTTGTTGAAGGTTTGTTGCTTTTGTAGTGTCAATCTTCCCATCTATCTTATATCCCCATCAACGTCTCAAGATAATGCTTTTCAATCCCAAAGAATTTCTTGGTGGCTTTGATTTTCTCCAGGATTTCTGCTTGCTGTTCTTTTGATTTAGACTTTTTCTCGCCTGTAATCATCACATTTTTGGGTGTATGCACATCGGATATAAATTGAAATACTTTAGTTGTATACCCAAAATATTCCATAATCAATGAGCGGATGCCATCGGTAACCATCTCGGCCTGACGCTCCATGAAAATACCATGCTTCAACAAAAAGTCGAGTTCGTTTTTGGTTTTGTGTTTTTCTATTTCCCTGCGAATTTGTTTGTGGCAACAGGGGGCTACTACAATTAAGTCCGCTCCGGCACTGATTCCTTTTTGAATGGCATCATCGGTTGCTGTATCGCAGGCATGTAAGGCAATCATCACATGCGTTCCGGTTGAGTCAAAATCGTTGATGGTTCCCTGCACAAATTCCAATCCCCCAAAACCCGACTGTTTGGCTATGCCGTTGCACAGCTCAACCAGGTCTTTACGGTACTCCACTCCCCTTACCCGTGTTTGTTTATGGAGCTCATTGCTCAGGTAATCATAAAGGGCAAAGGTTAAGTAGCCCTTACCCGCACCCATATCGGTTACCTCAATGGTATCACGCTGCGGTAATGATTGAATAAGCGGACTCAACAGCTCTACATAATGATTGATTTGCTTGTATTTATCCTGAGCGTTTTTGTATACCTCTCCTTTTTCGTCTGTAATTTTCAGCAGGTGTAAATATGATTTTCCTCCGGCTGGTATCAACCTGTTTTTGGCTGTATTGTGATCCAAAGATGGTAAGTGGGTTTGAGTCGGTTTGGATTTACGCAATACCGTTTTTCCGTTGGGCATAAACTCCAGAACGATGTCGGCTGTTGTTGTAAAAGCTGAAGCTGTTCTGAATCCCTCCAAACCAAGCAGTTCTTCCATCATCAAAACACCTTCTTCCTGTGCATAATTTTTAACAATATCGCGTGTTTGATAGCGATAGGTAAAACTGAGCTTGTCTTCGTTTTTAATTCGTACTCTTTTCACATAGCAATTCTTTAACCCCTCTTCTGTCCCCTTATAATTTGACAAAGAGACTTTCACAAAGGTATTTTCGGAAAACGACTGCTTAATGAGCTTACTATATTCGGCAGGATGCGACATGGAGGATAGTTTGTTGAATGCTCCTGCAAATGAACACAACTATTTGAGAAATAAAAAGAATACACGAGGATGGAAGATAGAGGTTAGAGGATGGAGAATTGTAGACTGGATGAAATTGTGGAACTCTTATCCTTCCTTCTTTCCTCTTCTAACTTCTATTCTAATCTCTAACCTCCATTGCCTATACAATACGCTCGTTAATGGCTTTGGCTACGGCTTCTGTCATGGAAGCCACGTGCAGTTTGCTGTAAATATTTTTGATGTGGGTGCGTACTGTTTCAAAGCTGATCCCACATTCGGCTGCAACCATTTTATAACTCAAGCCATTTGTGAGGCATTTTAGAATTTCTTTTTCGCGCGTGGTAAGTTCATAGTTGGCCGCTACCGGCTTACTGGTTAACGCCTGGAACTTTTGTACGATACGTCTGGCTACTCCCGGAGACATTGGTGCTCCGCCACTTTGTACCTGTTCAATGGATTGCAGTATGGTTTCGGGGTCTGTATTTTTGAGCAGGTAACCATTGGCTCCTGCACAAATGGCATTAAACACATTGTCGTCATCATCAAAAACAGTAAACATTAAAATGGGCAGTTCAAGGTATACTTTCCGGATCTCTTTCACCGCTTCAATACCATTACTGGCACCCATATCGATATCCATAATCAACACATCCGGATTTGTTTTGTCAATATTTTTGAGCAGGCTGTTGGTATTCAAAAAAGAGCCCACCACTTCCATATTGGCATCATCATCCGTCATTAACTTAAATGCCTGAAGGATGGAGTGACTGTCGTCAAAAATACAAATACGTAGACTCATAGATGGGTTGATTACTATTCAAAGGTATCGTGCTTGTTGTTGGTTTACTATCACCTTTTATGGGGATGATCAAAATCGAGCTTTACTGTTGTACCTTTTCCGGGTGTTGATTTGAGCGAAAACTGTGCGCCCAGCTGATGGGCCCTTACTTTCATATTCAACAGTCCGTTACCTTGCGGGGCCTGTTCGATATCAAATCCCAAACCATCATCCCTGATCATAATATATTTACGCTCCACCAGTAATTCCACATTTTTACACTGAGCATATTTGGCTGCATTGGTAATGGCTTCCTTGCAAATCAGGTATAAATGTTTGCGTTGTTCAATGTCCAGCATGGTATTCATTTCATCATCCTTGTAGTAAAAATAAAAAGTGATTCCCCTTTCTGCAAACAGCTTGCGTGCATGATCTTCAATCCTTGAAAACAATGCTTTTAACTGGTCATTATTAGGGTTTATAAACCAAACAATATCGTTCATATTGCCAATAGCTTCGCGGGCAGTATTACCTGTTTGGGAAATGATATGTTGGGCATCCTCCACTTTATCGAGTTTCAGTTTGGTGAGGGCTGCCTGCGTAAAAAAGGAGATGCTGGTAAGTGTCGCCCCAATATCATCATGTAAATCACGGGCTATATGGTTCCTTACCTCCTCCAATCGCTGGATCCGTTTTGATTTGATATAGGTCATCACAAACAGGATACCTGCAATAACACATAATGTAGCTGAGAAGAAAAGCATCATTTACAATAATATAAAAAATGTGACTACATTTGATTATCCCCCTATTTGGGGATTTATTATTATAACCCTCTACGTATTTTTGAACTGATGGAATTATCAAAAGCCAAGGCCTATATCATTAAACGATTGGAGAAGGAGCTCCACAGCAACTTATCCTACCATAGCCTCCACCACGTTCTGGATGTAGAGGAAGCCGCATTGAGACTAGCCGATGCTGAAGGCATATCTGCCTATGAAAGGGATTTGCTGTTAACCGCTGTTGTTTTTCACGACTCGGGTTTTATATACCAAACAAAGGATCATGAGGAACGTGGATGTGCCATTGTGCGTGAGGAGCTTCCCCAGTTCGGCTATAACAAAGTTGAGATTGAGCAGATATGCGGGATGATTATGTCGACCAAAATCCCTCAGAATCCCCAAAACGTTCTGGAGCAAATCATTTGCGATGCTGATCTGGATTACCTGGGCCGGGAAGATTTTTGGGAAATTGGAAACCACCTGTATCAGGAGCTTTCCGTATATGGTATTTTAAGCAATGAGCAGGAATGGAATAACCTGCAACTCAAGTTCCTCAACTCACATCATTATTTTACACGCTCAGCCATTGAGTTGCGGCAAGCAACCAAACAGGCCCATCTTAAAAAAATTGAAGCAATTGTCCAATCCTATTAATATATTAGCGGGCATGGAAAATAATAATAACATCGTACTCGTTCCCACCGATTTTACTAATGTTGCCGAGTGTGCCATCAACCACGCCTGTATGTTGGCCAAACAAAACAAAAATGAAGTTACCTTACTTCACATTCTTACTAAAAGTAACAAGGCTGAAGAAAGTTTGGTAAACCAGTTTCAGAGCCAATGCGATTATTTTGCCGGAAAATATGGTATTAAGGTTAATAAAATGTTTAAGGAAGGCAGCATTTTTACCACAATTGGTGAAGTAGCCGATGAACTGAAAGCCTCGCTGGTTGTAATGGGTACGCATGGTGTTGTTGGCATGCAAAAGCTTACAGGAGCCTGGGCCATTAAAGTAATTGAATCGAGCAATGTACCGGTTATTGTGGTAAAAAGTAAAATGCCACAACTGGAAGGATATAAAAAGATTGTATTACCTGTTGACTTTTCTGTTGAAACCAAACAAAAAACCATGCAAACATTAAATATGGCTAAGATGTTTGATGCAACTGTTTACCTATACAAACAAAAAGGTATTGATGATATTCACCAAAGCAAAATTGACCTTAATGCTCAGTTCATCAAACGTTATTTAAAAGAACAAGACATTCCATTTTTGGAGGAACAACAAGCCAAAGCATCGGTTGATTTCGACAAAGATTTCATACAATATGCTAAAGAAGTTGATGCAAACCTGATTATCATTCTTACCACTAAGGAAAAAGAACTTATTGAGTTTGTGCTGGGTCCGGTTGAGCAAAAGGTGATTAATAACAAGGAAGAAATTCCGGTAATGTGTATTCACCCGTTGCAAAACCTTTATAAAACAGAGCGATTGGCTTCGATGATTAATTTATCGTTTTAGTCTTTTTGTACACTAAGGCACAAAAATAAGGAAGAAGAAAAAGCACGAACGAATTTTTAATTATGTTGACGTGTTTATTGAGTTAATTGATTTCATCATGAGGTAATCGAAGCGAGACCACTTCGTTGAAAGATCGCTTAGCTAAAGTGAAAAGATCGCTTAGCTCGAGAAGATTGGAGAAGAAGAATATCATGCTGAGTTTATCCAAGCAAAGACCTCCGGACCATAGAAAGGATAATTTTAACCCTTTTTCAATTCTTGAATTTCCATTGATATTTTATGAAACCGCAACGTTCGCAACGACATTGTTAATACGTAACGCAGCGGGCACAGCGTATTGTCTTTCAGATAGACCTTCTCAACCAACCGCGGACAGTCGACTGCTGACCTTCCTCAAGACAACTCAACATGCAACCCGCAATAACCAACACGTAACCTTATATGCAACCAACTCAATTGCACGTAAGCACCGATATTCCTTCTTCGTTTACCAGGAAATTTTCTTTATCGCCATACCCGAATAGCTGATCGTTGTTGGACATATTGGCCATCAGGCTTAATATCCCCATATTGTGTTTTACTGCGTAATTAATGGTTTGACGGGAATACCCCACCGAAACAACTTCGATATCTTCGAGTACTGTTGTGAATGGTATATCTTGTTCTGAAAAATACTTTTTGGCTTCTTCTTCATTCTTAACCAAAAATTTCTGAAAATCATTCCCGGGCCTGTCGATACGGTAGATCACAATATTTGATCCCAATGCCTTTGCCAGTGCAGCGGTTTGTTGGATTTTAACCATGAACTCAGGATGCGGGCCAATAGGAAACAAAATGGATTCGGTACGTGCAAGATCCACTCCTTTGTTTTCATGAACCACCAGGCACGGGTACGGAATGGCCTGAACCATTTTAAGGATCTGGGCTCCGAATAAATACTGGTACATTCCTTTCACTCCATGTGTACATACAAGCACTATATCCGGATTAATTTTTCGAAGCGCCTCTTCGGAGGTCGGAATAAGTGCTCCAACTGACACCATTTTATGGATCGTTACATCACCATCGTGCCTTGTTACCAATTGATGAAGTTCTTCTTCGGCAGCTTTTACCTTTTCGGGAGATGATACAATGTGCAACGCAGTTACCTCTGCTCGGGTACGTTTGCTCAAACTGATTGCCTGTTTTAAGGCAACTACCGAACCCTCTGTAAAATCAATTAATACAACAATGCTCTTCATGTTTTTTTTGATAAATATATGCATACAACTGCACTATTCAAATGTAGAATCAGGATGTACTGAAAAAATACCACAATATGGGGAGGGGGGCCCCTCCCACACTTCAGACTTCAGACTACCGACCATAGACTGATGACCGCGGACACTCCCGAGAGTCGTCCCTCCATCAGCTCATCAAAAAATACATATCCATATCCCCTTTGTTCTTTGCCTCTATCTTGCCTCTGTACTCACAAGTAAAACTATTCTTGATCAACTCATACGTTGAGGCACTGATATTAATTTTTCCTGCCTCACTGTTTTGCTCCATGCGTGCTGCGGTGTTTACGGTATCGCCCCATATATCGTAAGCGTACTTTTTTACACCAACAATACCGGCTACTACAGGACCACTATTGATACCTATACGTATTTCAAATTTCCCTTTATGTATGCTCATATATTCACGAATGTCTAACGCAGCATGTGCAACGCGACTCGCATGATCAGGAGTTTCATTGGGTAGACCACTTACCGCCAAATAGGCATCGCCAATGGTCTTAATTTTCTCCAGTCCGTGTTTTTCGATGATGGTATCAATAGCCGTAAAGTTTCGGTGTATTTCGGCAACCAGTTCGTTTGGTGTCATTTGTTCACTGATGCCTGTGAAATTGACAAAATCCGTAAACAAAACCGTTACATGATTGTATTGCCGGGCAACCGTTTCTCCCTTTTTTTTGAGTTCTTCGGCAATCTCTGACGGAAGAATATTCAACAATAACCTATCACTTTCCCTTTTGCCTTTGCTTATGGAATTTCGCTGTATAAAAAATATAACCGAGAACAGCAGCATCGTCAACAATCCTCCAATCAATACATTTCGCACAACTCTATCCAATGTATCTTTCTTTTCCTGTGCTGATTTTCTGACGGACTCTTTTGCATCAAAATCAAATTGCATTTGCTGCTGGGTTATTTTTCGGGTATTCTCATGATTCATCATGCTATCCCTATACAATATATAGTTCTTGTAATAGCCCAACGAAGCACCTAAATCCCCTTCATCGGCAGCAAGCTTAGCTAATGCATCATAACTATCTTTAATATTTTCAATATTTCCTACCTCCGTTGAAAGCAATAGTCCCTTTTGCAAATACACTTTAGCCTCTTTGTATTTTTTTTGCAGGGTATATACTATTCCAATAAAATTGTATGACATGCCTACACCATCTTTATACCCTGCTTCCTCACTTATTTTTAATGCTGCGAAAAAATTCCTTAATGCCTCCGGATACTTCTGTTGATCTTTGTAAACCTCTCCAATATTATTATAGGATAATGCTTCAAGGTCTTTATACCCAAACTCCTCTTTCATTTTTAAACATCTTACAAAATACTTTAACGCCTGTGCGTTATTATTTTGGTTTTTATACACATCTCCGATATGATTGTATGAGAGTGCTATTCCCCCTACATCTCCTATTTCCTTGCTAGTACTTAAACTGGCAACATAGTATTTCATGGCTTCGGAATAGTTTTTTGAACTGGAATAAATATGTCCGATATTCATGAGGTTATAGGCCTGCCATTGTTTATTTCCTGAAGCAGTATTCATTTCCAGTGCAGTGAGGTAGCTTGCCAACGCCTTAGGGTAATTGCCACTGTTATAATAAATCATTCCAAAGTTATTATATAGAGCTGCCAAGCCTTCCTTGTCGCCTATTTCCTCCCTTATTTTGAATGCTGCTTTATAATATTCCATGGCCGACATGAAATCCCCCTTGTTTACCAAAAGGCTTCCAAAACAATTGTATGCATTGCCCATTCCCTTTTTGTATCCAATGCGTTCTGAAAGGATCCGGCACTGATCCGAAAGATCGAATGCCCTCTGCGGATTAATATCAATATAACTTCTAGCCAAGAGAAACAGGGTATTTGCCTCCGTGGTGTCATTAACTTTTAACGTCAATTTGCCAGGATCGATCTTAGCCGCATTGATATTTCTCACTTCTGTTTCCAGCGAGTCAATGAGCTGCTGTTCCTGAGCAAAGCTGGTCAGCACCAAAAATATTGCAAGCAAAAGCACAGTAAGTTTATTCATAGGCTACTACCTTCTTATTCTTTATTTTTAGATTCCATCAGCTCACCACAAAATACATATCTACTTCTCCTTTGTTCTTGGCGTTAATTTTACCACGGTATTCACATGTAAAATCATCCTTAATTAACTCATAAGTAGCTGCACTGATATTGATTTTTCCTGCTTCACTGTTTTGCTCCATACGGGCTGCCATATTTACGGTATCACCCCAAATATCGAAAGCGTATTTTTTTACCCCCACAATTCCGGCCACTACAGGTCCTGAGTGAAGTCCTATCCGGATTTGAAACTTCCCGTTATTTTGAGCCATGTATTGTTGAATATCTAAAGCTGCAGCTGCTACACGTTGCGCATGATTGTGGTGTTCGATTGGCAAACCACTTACAGCTAAATAGGCATCTCCGATTGTTTTTATTTTTTCTAGTCCGTGTTTTTCGATGATGGTATCGAACGCTGTGAAGTTTTGGTGGATTTCAGCAACGAGTTCCCGGGGCGTCATCTGCTCGCTGATGCCGGTAAAGTTCACCATATCGGTAAACAACACCGTTACATGGTTGTATTGTTTGGCCTCTGCATATCCCTTATTCTTCAATTCTTCGGCCACACCTTCCGGTAAAATATTCAACAGCAAGGCATCCGACTTTTGTTTTTCATTCTTGAGCTCAACGGTGCGTTCCTGTACCCGTTGTTCGAGCTCCTTATTTTTAAAAACCAACCGTTTGTTGTAGAGTAGCACCACGCCATACATAACCAAAAACAATCCCAGAATGTATACCATGAAAGCAATACCGCTAAGATACCAAGCAGGCTTGATGTAAAAGGTATAACTTCCTGTTTCCGATTCATCACCAAAAGCATCGCGGGCTTGCACGGTTAGTGTATAGCTTCCGGCCGGTAGTCCGCTTAAGGTAAGTTTGGACTCATCACTCCATTCACTCCACTCCTCATTGATACCTGTTATGGTATACCGGTACTGATTTTTTGCCGGATTGTAAAAAGAGTTTAACCCAAACCATATGGTAATTATTTGTTCATTGTGTTGGATCTCTGGAATAATATCCTGCACAATGGAGACCTCATCGTTTTGGGTTACAAACAACCCGCTGAAAGCTACTCCTTCTTTACCGTATTCAACCCTGCTCACATTGGCAATCAACCTGTCGGGTTTGTTCAACCCTGCATTAATCCAATACATATTATCCTCTGTCGCAAACCAATCTTTGTCCTTTTCATGAAACACAGTTGTTGGTTTTCCATTTAAACCATAAGCAATATGTGCTGTTACAGGTTTACCGGCTACCGTCAGCTTCCATTCTTTATCTGTAAACAACCAGTTATTTTGTTGCGTCAACTCACTGTTTCGATTTCCCATCCATAACTTCGACAACTCCTCATCTTTTCTGAAAGTGCTTCCCTCAAACCTGAATACCGCTTCCTTGCTTTGAAAAAGGGGCGATCCATCAATGATACGAATGCGCACTTCTCCGGTGGTTAACTCCATTGGAATCTCCAGTTGTCCCTTCCCGTTGGTTGTAATATGCATCAGGCCATTGTGATTTGTCCCCACCCATATACTTCCATCCTTGTTTTCAAAAACAGAGTTGGATGTCGTTGTAAAGTTTTTAAGAGGTATAATTGTTTGGTATTCATCAACAGTGAAACAATTATTCAATCCGAACGCGTAGAGCTTTCCTGAAAGATTACTTACCTGAAGCTGAGTAAATGTTTCATTGGGTACAACCAATTTGGTATTCAAACCATCAACAGTATACAAACCGTTTGTGGTGGCCACATAGAGTGTATGATGAAAGGGTTGAATATCCCAACACTCCGTATTCATTCCGGCAATCGGTGTAATATGTGTGGGGTTGCCCGAAGTTGTTGCGAACAATCCATTTGTACTACTCAGGTAAATATTACCGCCAAGCTTCTCAATCTTATTGATATACCCCGACACAGCAGGGTATTTAAATGTTGTGGCCGGCAAACCTGTTAATACCTGCGTTATTCCTTTCAGGTGCGATATCCAAAGGTTTTGTTCATGGTCGGCACCGAGTTGATAGATTTCACGGGAAGGCAATTCGGGAATGGTTATTTCCTGCATGTTGCTGTCGAATATTTTAACACCATCATGGTAGGTTGCCACAGCGAGTTTTTGATGCCCAATTACAACCGCATCTGCTACCCCATTCATTGTAAAGCCGGTTAATGCATTTTGTAACACCTTGCTCAGGATATTATCCTTGAGACGATACACGCCATCATAATTGGTAAATATCAGGTCTTGTTTCGCGAATGAAACCGTTTGAACAATTTGTTTACCGGCCAGCTCATATCCATTTCTAAGAGGAGTAAAACGTCCACCCTGAATCCATCCAAACCCTTGTCGTGTATGGTTTGAAAACAGTTTATGCTGCAACACCCCACAACCCAGATTTTTTTCCTTATCAACTACTGTAATCTTATATTCACCATGCTGTTTACTTACTGTAAAAATGGAATGACCTGATGAAAAATACACATTATCATCCATCATAAAAACCTTTTCTCCTCCACCTCCGGCTACTTGTGATACATCAAGTTGCTTTTTAAAACTGATAAATTGTGTCCCCCCTGAACTTGTAAATGTGAGTACCCCAAAATCTTCAAGGCAAGCCACAAATATTTCTCCCCTTTTTGTAACTACCAAGCTTCTGACTGGATTGGGTGTTGGAAACGTAATCCAGTTGTTTCCGTCAAATCTCACTACACCATCATTATTGGCAAACCAAAGATATCCGTGTTCATCCCCAACCATATCCCACATGAGTGTATGGGCATTGTATTGTTTGGATGAATACTGATTTACCAAATCATGTTGGGCTATTACAACAGAGATGCATACAACAGTATGAAAGAATATGGCGAGTGTGAATTTTCTCATTGAGGCCGTCATTAATAAACATTTAAAATCAGAAATGGACTATTTGATCAATCCGTCATACAGGATAGAAACATAGTACAATGCGCCAACAGTGGGCGACCCCAAAGCTTGTATATAAGCCTGATTGGTAATATTTGTCCCTCCTAGTTTCAACATCACTTTTTGTTTAATAAAGGTGTAATTGATGGCAAGGTCAATTGAATAGTATGCATCCAGAGTACCTATTCTGTCGTACTCTGCAAAGTAGAATGCGTCCACCCAACGCAGGTTTGCGGCCATACCAAAGTTTCTGTAAAACCGTGTACCCTTCACTCCTACGTTTACTTTATGCCTGGGCGTATTGAATCCCTTTTCAAAATTTTTGCTGATAAAATCTACAGATGTAATGAGTTCGTTGAAATTGTAATTAGCATAATATGACCATTTATGGCTTACATAATAATTGGTAGTGATGGCTATTCCATATGAGCTTACCGGGAAATTGGAATTTGCTGCTCTACGGTAAACTTGGGTTTGCTGCTGATTTTTAACATACGCTGGATTAATAGTATCGGTGCGGTTAATCGGCCCAACATATTGTTGTGCACTGATAAGGTTTTGAAAGGAATTAAAATACACATTGAAATCAGACTCAAGTTTGTTGAATAAAAAACTTCTCCAGCCAAACTCAATGGTACGCAACTCTTCGGGAGCAATATCTTTTATCACAGGCTTTACCAGCCTGTTTGAATCACCGGTATACAAATATTCGTTTACCGAGCTTTGGGTGTACATATTTACAAACTCCCCACCATCAGGTGTACGCCTCACCAGATTGAGGTTATACGCATCCTGTAAAAAACCACCAAACGTAAGTGCACCTTTTACATTCATGTATGAGTACATATCAATAAGCGGAGGCATTCGAAAGCCTATTTGTGCCGACATCCTTACACTGTGTTGTTGCTTTTTACCCAGCATCAATACCACAGAAAGCCTTGGACTTAGTCGCGGATCGAATTGCTGAAATGCATCCACTCGTGTTGACCCTTGAAGTTTGAGCCTGTTATTGAAAAATGTTTTTCCTCCTTGCACAAACCCTCCCACCTCTTTAAAATAAATAAGGCTGCTCGTATCGGGAAATACAGATCCGGAAGTATTGGGAGCATACAGGCGGTAATTGATACCTGACTGTAACGACCAAGATTTATTGCGAATGGGGAAATTGTATACAAACTCCGTATACCACGTTTTTGAGGTACTTTTTATCCGTCCTCCATCATCTTTAAAGGCTTTTCCTTTGATAATGTTTAATACCGAATCAAAACCTTTTGTGCCGGGTTCGAACCTGGAATTGCCTAAAATTAGTTTTGCACTTGCCGTATCAAATGCGTTGATATACGGATACAAATGTTCGTTGTTACCATCCGCAAATTTCCTCGCCAACGCATCATTACCGCCCTGAATGGTATCGAGTCCGGCCGCCATGGCCAGGTTATTATATTGCCCGGAATACACAAACAGGTATTGCATAAACCAGTTTTCATCAGGTTTGGCTGCTCGGTTTAAGTTAACAGAAGTAAGACTGATATCGATGGCTTCTCCAATATCTTCGGCACTTACATACGACCTGAACACATAGTTACGTCCGCTTAACTCTACTTTATGCTGTTGCAAAAAATAACCTGTAATTTGTGTGCGGTTGTCTGTTTGAAAATTACTACTGCCCAATCCGAAACGGGAAGTCCAGGATAACTCCATTCCTTTTTTGGGCCGGTAATAAAATCCAACATCCCCTTTAAGCATATATGGTTTATACGTAAACAACTGGTCCTCCCGATAACCTGTACGGGAAACACGCAATGCTCCCTTTTCAAGAAACGGTTGATTGGTAATAGGTGCTTTGATGCTGGTATCAAACACTGCCGACACTTCATCTCCACCTATGTTTAGTCCGTTATAACCTGGGTTTCCAGGTCCCTTTTCATATCCGTATGTTGTAAGGTTATTCGAATAATTATAGTTTGATACATCTCGGTAGTCGGTAGCACGCCAATCCGAAACCTGCATATATCCAAAGGTTATCTTGCCGGCAACTTTTCTGCTAAGAGCTTTTGCATACCGGAGGTTAAAATCCATCATCGGTTGCGGACTGATAGAAGGATCACCAATATGGTTCATGCCGGACTTGAATTCAACACTTAGTCCCTGGTATTGAAACGGATTTTTGGAAGTGGTATTCATTAATCCGCTAATAGCATTTGGACCATATAATGCTGAATTGGCTCCCGGAATCAACTCCATGCGTTCCACATCCAAATCAACGGGACCATTCAGAGCTCCCAGCGAAAGGTTAAAACCGGGCATGGATAAATCCATATTATCCAACCGTTGAATAAACCGTTGATTATAACTTGAATTAAATCCGCGCGTGTTGAGTGTTTTAAAATTGGCGCTGGTAGTAATTGCATCAACAGTGGCCATGTTGGTCATGCGTTCGTACATATTCAATGTTGGATTTACCTGCAGGTCGCGGGCAGTCAAAGATTCAATTGTAACGGGGCTTTCAAACCTCTTTTCATTTTTACGCGATGCTGAAACCACTACATCTTTAATGGAAGCAAAAGTCTCCTGCAACCGAAAGTTGATGAACGTTGTGTGTTCCGTTACAGTAATGGTATCAGGCGAAAAACCCAAATAATAACAGATGAGTTGAACAGGTTTGCGCACATCCAGCTTCATGGTAAATCCGCCATCAAGGTTGGAATTTACGGCATAGGTTGTTCCTGCTTGTCTGATAATAGCGACCGGCAACACTTCATTGGTTGTTGCCGATTTAACATTACCGCGAATGAACCTGGCCTCTATATTTCCCTCTGCACCATCCAATGTATCGGCCTCTTCCACATATTTTCTTGATTGAGAACGGAATTCCTGAGCAGCACTTTTCCGGGTATTGATACACATCAATATTCCCATGCATCCTAGTACATAAATGGCTTTCCTAATACCGGTTATCATCAGAGTAATGCTGACCGGTTATTGAATAATCAATCGTTTTACAGCAGTGCCTTGTTCTGTTTGAACAGAGAGTATGTATAATCCGGGTAAAAATTGTAAGGTTGATAGCACCATCTTACCGGTTGCTGTATTTGTTGATTGTGTCAGGACATTTTTTCCCTGCATGTCAAACACGTTAATTATTACCGATACTTCTGGCTTTTCAAATTGTAACTGCACAGAACCATCTTTAACCGGATTGGGGAAAATGTTAAATGAAGGTGCCCCCGCTTCCGTTAAGCCAACATTTCCTCCCATAAACTCAACATCATCCAGCAACAATTTTGCTCCAGCCTGTGTTGCAGTAACCATGCTCGATGCAAACAATACCACTGCAGTATCGGGAGATTGCAAGGAGTCCATTACATAAAACATCACCTCTCCTTTAGTATACACTCCTACCGAATCTTTAATCATGCTAACCGCTATCGATAATGTATCGCGTTTTTGCAGTGTTGCATTCCATTTGGTTGTGTAAGCAAGAACACTTGCCGTATCATTATTGCGTGCATTGTATTTATACCAGAAGCTTAGTTTCCCCGGTTTGTTGGTATACGGAAAACCAAAGTATGAAGTAACAAACACCTGTTTACCTGTAAATACAGATCCTGTAAAATCAGGAACATATACTCCCGGAGGTTTGGTGGCAATGTTTACGGTGTTTACTTCGCACGCAAAACTGCCGCTGTGAACATCCGTTGATTTAAACACCGACTGCGGATTGCCCAGCAGCATCAATCCATTGGTGGTTACCCATCCATCGGGATCATTGTTGGTCCAGGTTTCAAATCCGTTGTTGGGAATCTGGGCATGTGCATGGAAGCATAAACAGGCAACCATCATCAAAGTAAGTACTGTTGTTTTCATATTGAGTAGATTTAAAGTTTCAAGTATTGCATGATGCCGCTATCGAGTAACATGTATCGAACATCTAGTCGGGTGCAATTTGTTTCGAATCAAATGTAGGATGCTGTATTGGTTGAAAAATACCCAATTAGGGGGAGGAAGGGGAATAGGTGAGGATGAGCAGATGCCTACCGCAAAGAAGAGAAACTGTTTCCTCCCACTATGAACTATGAACCGTCAACTACACCCCTTCCACAAAATACATATCAACCGCTCCCTTGTTTTTGGCGGTTATTTTACCTCGATGCTCACAGCGAAAATCATGTTTGATGAGTTCATAAGTAGCACCACTGATGTTGATTTTACCGGCTTCGCTGCAGCTTTCCATGCGGCTTGCCGTGTTTACGGTATCACCCCAGATATCGTATGCGTATTTTTTAACGCCCACAATTCCGGCCACAACAGCTCCAGAATTGATGCCGATACGTACCTGAAATTTATTTCCGTTTTGACTCATAAATAATTGAATATCCAAGGCCGCTCTCACTACCTGTTGCGCATGATTTTCTGTTTCATTCGGTAAGCCACATACAGCCAGATAGGCATCGCCAATAGTCTTTATTTTTTCCAATCCGTGTTTTTCGATAATGGCATCAAAGGCTGTGAAGTTTTTATGAACCTCTGCTACCAATTCCGTTGGGGAGAGTTGTTCGCTGATACCCGTGAAGTTTACAAAGTCGGTAAATAATACCGTTACATGATTGTATTGTTTGGCAATGGCTTCCCCCGTTTGTTTGAGTTCCATGGCTACTTCACTTGGTAAAATATTCAGCAACAATGCTTCCGACTTTTTCTTTTCTGCAGAAGTTCGTTTTAATCCCATTACAACAGCAGTTGCAAAAAACAACAACAGTACCGTACCGATGATGAATCCATTTCGCTGATTTTCCTTTGCTGTAAGTTCGTTGGTTGTTAGTTCAAGCTTTGTTTCCTGTAAGGCCTTTTCGTTACTTAACAATTTAAGCTCTGCATCTTTTTTTGCCGAGAGTGCCTGCTGGTTCTCTCCTGCTATCCGCTCCTGTTGTAACTCGGCTTGTGTTTTAAGAAAGACCAGGTGCTGCAGATTTTTATCTTGCAAACTCAATACTAATTGTTGTTGTTTAAGGCCCAAATCAAGCTGTTGTTGGCGTGTGAGCAATTCCTGCTGTCTCAGTTTTTCGTGTGTGAGTTGCTGATCAAACAATAGTTTTGTTTCCCGTTTATCAAAATCAAACTGCATCTCTTTGATCGCAATGGTATTTTTTGTTTCACTTCCTTCAATGCTATCACGAAGTACAATGTATTGTTTGTATGCCTGATACGCTTTGATATAATTACCTTGCTTTTCATGGGTATCACTCAGGGCTTCCCATGCTATTTTTTCGGTTCCTGCATCATTTATTTCTTTTGCTGTTTGCTGGCCAAGGTATAAATACTCTAATACTCTTACATTCCGTTGAGCAGGCTGTATTCCGGCTTTCAGCAGAATATGATCCGGTGCTTCACGGTAAGCTTTGCCTATGTTTAGCAGATTCATGCTTTCCTGGCGTTTATTATTTGCCTGGCGACTCATCACCAGTGCCTTTTGTAAATATTCCAACGAGCGCTCGTAATCCGCTATATTAAGATACACTGAACCGATGATTCCCAAACTAATCATTCCTCCTTCTTTGATACCTAGGCTGTCGAAAAGCAGTTGTGACCTTTTCAGGTATTCGATGGCTTTAGGATAATCTCCCATTTTATTATAGGTATTTCCAATATTACGGAGCTGCTTTGCAACCGGATTTTTTAACCCTGCAGCTTCACTGATGACCAGTGCTTTTTGATAGTATTCGAGCGCTTTGGGATAATCACCCAAAAACATGTAAACCCGGCCTAAGTGGTTGAGGTAATTGGTAATGGCACTCCGGTTTTTTGCTTGTTCAGCAAATGCAAGTGCCTTCAAAAAACACTCCAGTGCCTTGGGGTAGTGAGCCATTGCAATGTATTCGAGACCCAGACTTCCCAAATATTTAACAGCCCGTTGCTTATCATTTGTGGATGTGGCTATATCCATTGATTTTTGCCAATATTCGCATGCATGCAAGTAATCAGAAGAGGAACTGTAAGTTGTTGCAATACGATCATAATGATCGGCTTTGAGTGAATCAACAGGAATGACGTTTACATCTATTTTCAATAGTGAATCGAGTCTAACATTCTTGGCAGAGGATTGCGCATATCCGTTTACGACACACAGCCATGCCGTCATGGATAGATACAGACCAAATAAAAACCAATTACGCATGAGTAGATACGTTGTTCAACAATATTTTACCGAACACATTTTAAAGGTACTTAAATTACAATGTGTTTCCCAACAACCTGCTCGGTGTGTCAAACTTTGATGTTAATTCACAAAGTACATATCAATCTCCCCTTTATTCTTCGCCTGAATCTTTCCGCGGTGTGTGCAGGTAAATTCACGTTTCACCAGTTCATAAGTAGTACCGCTGATATTGATTTTTCCAGACTCACTGTTTTGTTCCATACGCGCTGCTGTATTTACCGTATCACCCCAAATATCATACGCATACTTTTTTACACCCACAATTCCGGCAACAACAGCTCCGGTATGCACACCCATCCGAATACTGAACCTGCTTCCCGATTGTTCCATGTAGTGCAAAATATCCAATGATGCCCTTACCACACGTTGGGCATGGTCGGGTGTTTCAACCGGTAAACCGCATACTGCCATGTATGCATCTCCGATCGTTTTTATTTTTTCCAATCCGTGTTTTTCAATAATAGCATCAAATGCTGTGAAATGACGGTGAATTTCCTTTACCAGCTCGGTTGGCGTCATACGTTCACTCAAGCCGGTAAAATTCACAAAATCGCTAAACAGTACACTTACATTATTGTATTGTTTGGCCTCGGCACTGCCGGTATTTTTAAGTTCTTCGGCAACACCTTCGGGTAATATATTGAGGAGCAATTCATCACTCTTGCGTTTTTCGAGTGTAAGTTGTGCGGTACGGTCGGCCACCATCAACTCCAATTGTGCATTCTGGTTTTCAAGAATCTGTTTTTTCTCTTGCTCCTGTTTGATGGTGGTTTCCGAAAGGTCTTTTACTTGTTGCAGTTGTGAGGTAAGGTCTTTATTTAATTTGGCAAACATCCACGCCTGATATACCGACATGGTGATTGGAATACATACAATATCCAGCAATAGAACGACAACCAATATTCCACCGAGGACGCTATTGCCTGTATTAAATTCCAACCCCTCCATAATAAAGGCCAGGAGCACCACAAAAAATAAGGACACCATGAAAAAGCCAAACCCCACTCCCAGAATCACTGCACCTTTTATCTTTTTGATAATGGCTCTTAACAGACACACAATACTATACACAGCAACATAACCCAGCATCACAAACATCAGTGGTCCTGCATCAAATGAATCTGAAAAATACACAACCATGGTAATGGTGCTTAACAAAAACGCTATAATGATCCACCATCTTTTTTGGTTGGCAAACAGGATATGAATGAACAGCAAAAAAGAAAAACACGCTATGCAGGCAAAAACCATCATCGCGTCTTTTAAGCGCGCATTAAAATCGGGATCACTGGTAAACAATGCCCAAAAGTTGGCAAACCAGATTCCGGCAATGCAAAACATGAAGATACTGAACCACAAATTGGATACATTGTGTTTGTAGTACAGGAAAAACAATAAATGTAAAAAGCTCAGTGTAAAGAATACAACAAACAGCACAATCAAAAATACCGTTATGAGCACATCATTCACCCGCTTTTGTTCAATGGTATTGTCGGCCGAAGACATCTCTATTGAAAAACCTACGTACTCCCCATGCGGAAAATCATAACGGGCATATCTCACTGCCAATACATGTTCACCCACCGAATCCATAATTAGAATAATCGGTACATTTTGCGGGTCGTAATGCTCCGTGCTGTCTTTTCCGTTAATGTTGCCGTAGCGCTTTACCAGTTTGCCATCAAGATAGATTTCCGATGCCCCTTTTTGCCGCATCCCGAAAGCAATGGGTTTATGCACCATAGTTGAATCAATGGTAAAGTGTAATCTGAACCAACCAATTCCTTTAAAGTTGTTCGAATCAATTCTTTCGGAAAGCATATACTTCCAGTTGCTGTCATTAAATGCCGGGGCAACTGCGGCCGAATCGTCAACCGGAGAATACTTCCACCAAAGGCGGTTAAATGAGGAGGATAAACTATCCATCGTCAATGAAACGCTTAAGGTATCTTTTGCTCGTTGAGCATGTGTTATGGTCGAACATAAGCTACACAACAAAACAACAAGTATGTATTTTCGGATGGTCATTGTGGATTTAAATATGCTGTTCATGAGTAGCGCTAAATATACATTAAGTTACCGATTGGTCAATAAAATACATGTCTACTTCCCCTTTATGTTTGGCGTTTATTTTACCGCGGTAGGTGCAATTGAATGCTGCTTTTATCAATTCATAAGTTGATGTACTGATATTGATTTTACCGGCTTCACTGCTGCTTTCCATGCGACTTGCGGTGTTCACCGTATCACCCCAAATGTCGTAAGCATATTTTTTAACCCCTACAATTCCGGCAACCACAGGACCGCTATGAATACCTATACGCACTTCAAACTTACCTGAGTTATTAGCCATATAATCGCGGATATCCAACGCAGCTCTGGCAACACGTTGTGCATGGTCTGTGGTTTCATTAGGCAATCCGCACACTGCTAAATATGCATCACCGATAGTCTTTATTTTTTCCAATCCATGCTTTTCAATGATGGCATCAAAAGCCGTAAAGTTCCGGTGAATTTCCTGCACCAGTTCGGTGGGACTCATTTGTTCGCTGAGTCCGGTAAAGTTTACAAAATCAGTAAACAACACCGTTACATTGTTGTACTGGCGGGCAACGGCCTCTCCGTTTTGTTTGAGTTCGTTGGCTACTTCTTCCGGTAAAATGTTCAGGAGCAAATCATCCGACTTTTTCTTTTCAAAGGTTAGCTCAGTGTTCAGCTTTTCTTTTTTCTTGCTTTGGGTATAAAAACCAAATGCAACAAACACAATTCCGAGCAACGCACTCCCCAACCCCACATTCATTCCCAAACTCCGAGAAGCTTTTAACCTGCTGATATCATTCTCCCTCTGCAAAATAGCAATCTCCTGGTTTTTGAGTTCAGTCTCATACTTGGTTTGCATTTCACTGATGCTGCGTACTTTTTCGGTGTTCAGCAAAGAATCATTCAGCAATGCATATTGTTCCTGGTAGTGATATGCTTTGGTGTAATCTCCTTTTTGTCCGTATGCTCTAGCCAATAATTGGTAACATTTAGCAACTTTATCCCTGCCATCCAACTCCTGAGCAAGTATAAGAGCTTTGTTCGCATAAAAAACCACACCATTGCTCTGTTGGAGCGCCTCATACATACAGGCAAGGTTATAATATAAATTAGCCTCCTCACTGCGCATACCAAATGCCTGGTATTCCTTCAACGCCATCAGGTAATAGTCCAGCGCCTTGTCATATTGTTTCAAATCGGCATAACACAACGCTATATTATTTAAGTTCTGAGCTACCCCTGTTTTTTCATTTAGAAGTCTGCTCAACGAATCAACCTTAAAATAATACCGTAGTGCAGTGTGCAACTTCCCTTTAAAATAATACACATTGCCAATTCCTATAAGGGCATCAGCAGCTGAGGACATATTATTCACCTTAAGTGAAAGCTTATATGTTTTTAGATAATAAAACAATGCTTTATCATACTCTTTATACTCTAGATGAAAATTTCCCAATACACCAAATACCCTCAGAAGATTGCCGGAGTCCTTTGCCAATTCACCATAGCGTTGCGACTCATAAATCATTGCCATTGATGAATCCGGCATGCCTTTATCCTGATACAAGTATCCCATTAACAGATATGCATATGATGTTCTAAGATGGTCTTCTATGTGCTCGCTTATAGCAATTGCCATTTGAGCATAACTCATTGCTGAATCACTCTTCCCTTTAATCATCATCACTGCACTCATGCGTATATAGGCTCCGGCTAAACCTTGTTGATATTGAGCATTTTGAGATAGCTGTAATGCTTGTATAGCTAAAAGGTAGCATGAATCTACATTGCTGCGTTGCAGAGAAGAAGATTGTCGGAGAAGCTTATTTAC
The DNA here is from genome assembly GCA_040387195.1 of Bacteroidota bacterium. Classification (GTDB taxonomy): domain Bacteria; phylum Bacteroidota; class Bacteroidia; order UKL13-3; family UKL13-3; genus UKL13-3. The sequence continues at coordinate 116,518 of JAZKEF010000011.1, read as the reverse complement.
TGCTGCAGTATCCTGCGCATCCCTATTCCCTGCATAAGCAGTTAAAGAAAACATAGCAATACACAACAGCAAATAAACTCTTCTTTTCATGGTTAAAGATCTATTGGTGGAAAAATTCCGTTAGGGTCCCAATGAATAACAAGGGAAGAACCACCTACACCAGACTTGTCAATAGCCTGTGTATAGGCATATTGTCCGTTGGCTGAAGGAAAAGCACCAATCACAGCACGGGCGGGTAAGCCATCAACAGCTGTCATCTGGCATTGCATGACCAAACCCTGCTCCGAAGTTACCGGAGTGTATGACCCGAAGGTGTTTTTATACCCTCCTGTTGGATGAAAATCACTTTCAGCGGTAGATACCATTACAAGCACAAAACAATTGGCACGGTTATACTGTCCGATAAAAACCTGGTTGGCGGGAGTATAATTGCTATTGCGGTCTGCTGCAATGGGGGCTACCGGTGGAATTCTGCTGTTAGGATCACCCTTTGTATAATTTCCTGCCGAATCGGTAACGTTAACCGAAGTTACATTCTGCACCATCTGGTTTGCGTATATCGGCAACATATAGTCTGAGTAGCTATTACCCGATATTGCTTCAAATATTCCATCGTAGGTATAATTCAATACTCCGCTAGGGTCCGTATCAGTAGGATACACGGGTGTAAAAACAGGTTGCGCACCATTGGGTAATGTGGGCATGGTAATCAAACATAAATAATAGTTGATGGATTGTTTTGCTTCTGGAGTTAGTAAGGCTCCTCTTAAGTTGAGATTAAATTCTTGTGCCATAATTTTTGTTGTTTAATAGGTTAGAAATGTTGAATCTATTTTCAACCTCAAATGTAACAGCATAGAGTAAGTTGTAAATCCCCCATTAAGGTGATATGGCACAGTTGTAATACACATATGCTGTTCAATATACTTCTTTTTACCAATTTCCGAAGTAAACTTGCACATGTTCATTTTACCAAAAGCATTGCAACATACCACGAACTGGTCGGGTGGCACCACCACCCAGCTTTGCGTTTACCCCAAAGATTCAACCTATGCCGGACGGGATTTTTTGTTCCGCATCAGCACGGCCACTGTTGAAACGGAAACATCAACGTTCACATCTCTTCCCGGTTTTCAGCGAGTCCTCATGATTTTGAATGGCTTATTGGTGATAACACATCAAAATCATCATACTAAAACGCTTCATACATTTGATAGCGACAGGTTTGATGGTGGTTGGGAAACATCAGCCATAGGAAAGGTAACCGACTTTAACTTAATGATGGCTGAGGGTGTAACGGGCAGATGCAAACATCAATTATTACAAGCCAAACAGCATATTTCAATTACTGTTGAAGATGATTTTTATGGAGTATACTGGTTGGAAGGAAATGCCATATTAAGGTATCAGGAAAGAGACTATATATTGAATGCTAAGGATTTTATACGCTTCAATACAGGTGAAACGTTTACCATCATGACTGAGGAAATCGGCCATTGGGTGAGTGTTGAAGTTGATTATCATTCGACCATCTACTAGAAATATGCGAGCTAATTATTCCAGCAGATTTCGCATAAAAGATCAGCGGAATCTGCGAAATCTGCGGGCAACAACATTGCAGAAGACCGCTCACTCATGTTGTCACAATATCTGACAGTCGTTATTTATTAAGAAATTTTTATCATAGCTGTTTATCAATCAAACGCCTATATTTGAATCGTTGAAAAAAGCAACCAACATATTTACGGCCTGTATCCTATCATTGAGTATCCTCATTGGTTATACCGGTGTGCCTGTATATAAGATGGTATGTCTGGAGGACGGACATGTGAGTATTTCAATTACTAATGATGACGCTTCCTGCCACCACGAAGCCGAAACAAAGGATTGTTGCAAACCTATTCCCAAACAATTACCGGAACCTGAAGGTTGCTGCGATTTTGATAATTCCTTTTTACAATTGGAAGAAAGCAGTTTGGTATACACCCCCCAAACAGCTACCGGACATACCCTTAATGCTACATTAGTATTGTATGCACCACCAAAAGTAATTGCTCCATTAACACATACCCCTTCTGAAAAAGCACCTGCTCCTCCTTTACTCTGCCGAAAACAGCATCAACAGAGCCGCACACAAAACTTCCGTATTTGATTTCTTCCGGGTTTAACACCCGTAACAGAAGCTTTTTGCTTTTTGAATTGAAGAAATTACATACACATCATGAAACTTTACATTAAAAATATGGTGTGCAACCGTTGCAAAATGATTGTGCACAATGAGTTTAGTAAACTCGGTATAGAACCGGAATCCGTGGATCTGGGTGAAATAACGCTTAGACATGATATCAGCGATGCTCAGAAAATGAACCTGAATGCCGCATTGGTATCATTCGGGTTTGTATTGATCGACAATAAAAAAAGTCTGCTTATTGAGAAGATCAAAACCATTGTCATCAAGCTTGTTCATCACTCGGATGTTCCGCTCAAAACCAACCTTTCTACATATTTGAGTGAGCAACTACTGCATGATTATACATATCTGAGCAACCTCTTTTCGGAGGTGGAAGGAACAACCATTGAACAGTATGTAATTGCCCAGAAAATTGAACGGGTAAAAGAATTGCTGATGTATGATGAACGTTCGCTGAGTGAAATTGCATTGGAAATGAACTACAGCAGTGTATCGCACCTGAGCAAACAGTTTCAAAAAGTTACGGGCTTCAGGCCAACCCATTTTAAACAATTGAAAGAGAAAAAAAGGACACCATTGGAAGAACTGTAAATCATGCCAATCAATTCCAAAATTGTATCACATGCAATCGCCTTGCAGTAGCGTGCTTTGTAGGTACATTTTAACAATAACAACATGACACATACCTATCAACTAACCGGAATGACCTGTTCGGGCTGCGAAGCAACCGTAAAAAGCAAACTGCTTGCTTTGTCGGATATACAGGAGGTTACCGTTTCTCAACACACCAATACTGCCACCATAACCATGTCGAAACACATCGGAATAAACACGTTGCAAGCGGCATTGGGCGGACCTACAGGCAAATATCAAATACAAGAAACTGCACAGATGGAACCAACTGCGAAAACACCTTCATGGCTTGCAACTTATAAACCCCTGCTGTTGGTTTTTATGTTTATTACAGGCGTTTCGGTACTTACCTCCGGATTCAACCTGATGCACTTTATGAACACATTCATGGCAGGATTTTTTCTCACCTTCTCTTTTTTCAAGTTACTTGACATAAAAGGATTTGCCGAAAGTTACGCGATGTATGATGTTGTTGCCAAACGTGTGAAGTTATATGGATATGTTTATCCGTTTTTGGAATTGGCGTTGGGAATTGCATTTGTTACCTCTTTCAAGCCCTTCTATACAAACATTGCCACCATTGTTGTGATGAGCATCAGTGTAATTGGGGTATTGCAAAGTGTATTAAACAAACGTAAGATTCAGTGTGCTTGTCTTGGTGCTGTTTTTAATTTACCCATGAGCACTGTTACCATTATAGAAGATACATTGATGATTGTAATGAGTGCCGTTATGTTATACTTACTCTAACCATTTATAAAAAAGAATTTAGTTCAAATGAAATATATCCTGATTCTGTTTACACTGCTCACCTGCATGCAGGCAAGAGCACAGACCATCAAAGGAAGTGTGATGGATGACGATACACGTCAGGCACTTCCCGGAGCAACCGTGTTCTGGCTTAATACATCTCAGGGCACCAGTGCTGATGTGAATGGAGCCTTCGAGATTGCTTACCCCGTTAAGGTTCCGGCCAGGCTGGTTGTTTCCTTTATCGGCTACACCCCTGATACAATTCCTTTTGCCGAACAAACGGAGTTGCATATTCGCCTCAAACCTTCTTCCAAGTTGAAGGACGTTGAAATTGTAGAAACAAAAGAAGCCACTACCTTTTCAACCATTGATCCCCTCAACCGTCAAAGCCTTGGAATAAAAGAACTAAAAAAAGCAGCATGCTGCAACCTGAGTGAAAGTTTTGAAGCCAACGCAACGGTGGATGTAACATATAGCGATGCCCTCACCGGCACCAAACAAATTAAAATGTTGGGACTGGATGGTTCGTACACACAAACCTTGTTTGAATTGCAACCGGGTATTCGTGGGCTTTCCACCAACTATGGACTTGCACATATTCCCGGCACATGGGTGCAAAGTATCGATATTACCAAAGGAGTTGGTTCGGTGGTGAGCGGCTACGAAAGCATGTCGGGGCAAATCAATATTGAATTGCTTAAACCTGAAAAAGCTGAACGTTTGCATGTAAACCTGTATGCCGGAGATTGGGGCCGTTTTGAAAGCAATGTGCATCTTGGTCACCGGTTCAACAAACAATGGAGCTCCTTGCTCCTCACCCACGCCAGCACCGTTGCCCGTAAAAATGATTTTAACAACGATGGATTTATTGACGTTGCTACCGGATACCAAATGGGTGCCATAAATCGCTGGAAATACGAGAGTGTTGGTAAACTCATGGCAAGCTTCGGCATCACTGCTAACTATGATAACCGCACAGGCGGACAAATGAACTACAGCAACAAGGCTGATAATATCAGTCGCAGCATATACGGAGTGGGTATTGAAACTAAACACCTTGAGGGTTTCAGCAAAACAGCATTTGGTTTTGTAGGAAGGCCTTATAAAAGTCTGGGGTTAATGCTCAATGCACGTACTTATGAGCATGATGCCTTTTATGGTTTTAAAAATTACAATGGAAAAGAACAATCCGTACATGCCAATCTATTGTACCAAACCATCATCAATACCAGCGACCATAAAATCAAAACCGGTGTATCGTACATGTATGATAACTATAACGAACGTTACAATGATTCGGGTTTTAAAAGGATGGAATCTGTTCCGGGAGTGTTTGCGGAATACAATTTTGAACGTTTGAACAAACTCTCCTTACTGTTGGGTATCCGTGGCGATTACCATAATTTGTATGGAACATTTGTGAACCCAAGGGCGCATTTAAAAATCAACCTTGCTCCTGTTTCCGTGTTGCGTTTTTCGGGCGGACGAGGGATGCGTGTGGCAAATGTGTTCATCGAACAACCGGCTATTATGGCCAGCAACCGTACAGTTGTTGTAGAGGAAGCCTTCAAACCGGAAGTATCATGGAACTATGGTATTTCGTTTACACACAAGTTTAAGGTAGCACGCAAAAATGCAACGTTTGTAGTGGATGCTTTCCGTACCGATTTTGAAAACCAGGTAGTGACCGACCTCGACCGCAACGCTCAGGAAGTTCATTTGTATAACCTCAAAGGACAATCGTATGCCAACAGTTTTCAAACCGAACTGAACTATGAACCCATCAAACGTTTTGAACTCCGACTGGCATACAAATGGCAGGATGTTCGCACTACATACAGTGGTTCGTTATTACAGAAACCATTAATTGCAAAAGACCGTATCTTGTTTAATATTGCATATGCCACCCGATTTGATAAGTGGAAATTTGATGCTACAGCCAAATGGTTCGGACAAAACAGAATTCCGAACACTTCGGCCAATCCGGATGGATTGAGGATGGAAACAACGTCAAAACCGTATTATGTTTTCAATACGCAGGTAACCCGTGGGTTCAAGAAGTTTGAGGTATACCTTGGTGCCGAAAACATTTTCGACTTCGTGCAATCCAGTCAGATCATCGACTCCAACAATCCGTTTGGCAACTATTTTGATGCCTCCATGATTTGGGGACCGGTAATGGGAAGAGTGATTTATGTGGGATTCAGAATGAGCGTGAAATAAGAATTTGAGAATTGTGAATGATGATTTGAGATATGGGAAATTCGAATCGCAATCCGATCGTTCTCGGAATCGATTGCGGAATGAATACATCCCTTGGTTTTGTCAGACTGAGTTTACCGAAGTCAACTAAGGCCGAAAGCAGTTCTAATAAACAATAACTACATAACTAATACCTAATACCTAACAACGAAATGAAAAAAACAATCATCGCCCTTGTGGCCTGTGTACTAAGTCTGGGAGCTTGGGCACAAACCGGTAAAGACTCCTCCACCGTAAAAAAGGATATTGAAACTATCAAAATTAAAACATCAGCGGTATGCGACATGTGCAAGGAAACCATTGAAAAAGCACTATCCTATGAAAAAGGTGTAAAAGAATCGAGCCTGGATGTAGACAGTAAAATCCTGACCGTTACCTATTATACAAAAAGGACTTCAGCTGAGCGAATCAGAGTGGCCGTAACCAAAGCCGGTTACGATGCCGATGGAAAACCGGCCGACCCTAAGGCATATGAGCACCTGGATCCTTGCTGTAAAAAGGACGCCAAGCATTAATCCACCAAACAACCGCTTGCCATATCCACTCCAGGAGTATGGTGAGCGGTTGATTTAGCCCAATGAAAGCCCCTATTCATGCGGCCGGAGATCTCATTGAGTACCCATCCGTTAAAACATTTCCACAACGGTAGGAAATCAGGTGCAATAGCTTAAAATTGTAGATTAGAAAAGAAAGAAAAGTATGCATTTAGCGATTGCCGGAAACATCGGATCAGGAAAAACCACCCTCACAACTTTATTAGCGCGTCATTATAAATATGAGCCACATTATGAAGATGTAGAAGATAACCCATACATCAGCGACTTCTATGAAGACATGCAACGTTGGGCGTTCAACCTGCAGATTTATTTCCTCAATAGCCGTTATAACTCTTTGGTGCAAATGCAAAAAGGAAAAAAGAGCATTGTTCAGGACAGAACGATTTATGAAGATGCACACATCTTTGCTCCCAACCTGCACTCGATGGGTTTATTAAGCACCCGCGATTTCGAAACCTACCAAAAAATGTTTGACTCCCTGAGTAGCACCGTTAAACCACCGGATTTGCTTGTATACCTCCGCGCCTCGATTCCAACTTTGGTTAACCAGATCCAGAAACGTGGCCGTGAGTATGAAGACTCCATCCGTTTGGATTACCTGCGAAGGTTGAACGAACGCTACGAAGCATGGATCTCAACCTACAAAAGCAGGTTGCTGATTATTGATGTAGACAATTTAAACTTTGCCGACAAGCCTGAAGATTTAGGTTTTGTGATCAACAAAATAGAAACAGAATTAAACGGTTTATTTTAACCGATAAAAAAAAGGAATGAAGCTACTTCATTCCTTTTTTTGTTTGGGTGCTCTGTGAAGTTTGCAACTTCACAGAACGTACCCCGGCAAGTTTGCAACTTGCCCCGGTTTAATCATAAACGAAAATTCCATAACTTGCATTCTTATAATGATGAACATAAGAAAAGCCATACTCTCCGATGCACAAGCGATAGCCACTATATACAATGAGGCCATCGAAAACACCGTTGCCACTTTCGATACCGAAACCAAATCGGTAGCCAACCGCGAAGAATGGCTCAGGCAGCATTCCGATAAATATCCCGTGGTAGTTGCCGAAGTGGATGGTGTGGTGGCCGGATTTGCCAGCATGACGCAATGGAGCGACCGCTGCGCTTATGATGATACAGCCGAAATTTCCATTTATATTTTACCTCCATACCATAACCAAGGCATTGGCCGGCAACTGATGGAAGCCATCATCAAGGCCGGTAAAGATGGAGGTTTGCATTGTGTGCTCTCCCGCATCAGCCAGGGCAATGATAAAAGCATTTACCTTCATGAACAATTCGGATTCCGCACCGTGGGTGTGATGCAGGAAGTTGGGAAGAAGTTCGGGAAGGTTTTGGATGTAACGATGATGCAATTGGTTTACCCTAATTGAAAATGTCTATAAATCCTAAATAATGAAAATTACATTTATTCTTATACTCATTCTCTTTTCATATAACTCCTATTCTCAGAAAAAGAAGGATGTACATGGAGAAGCAGAGTACCTGCTGCATTACAATTGCAAGTATGAACCCGGAAACTTATTAATTGTTCAGAAGAAAGGAAAATCCATCCCAAATTATGAGCATGTATGGACGATATCGAATGCGGGATTCGTCATCAGGATGGAGGCTATTTATGACCTGGAATTTTCTGATGGAAAACGCTTCAGAAGCGGTGTTATCAAAAACATTACGGATGACAGCATCACCATTAGTTCGACAATGAATGAGGCTTGTGCAGCGTATGAAGGTATCATGTACGAATTTTTTACCTATCCTTTAATAGCTATCAAAATTGCACGATTCGTTAATGACAGGTCACTGGGAATTTATAAACGGAAAAAGATTATGGGCCGGTTTGATATGATCGTCAAAAAAGTTGATACGGCAAAAATGTGCCCTGCTGTGTTAACCTTCCCCAAAAGAAACTATGAAGTAAAAGTGTGCCACTACTATCTGACCAGCCAGGGGTATGATATTTTATTTGAAACAAATGGATTCCTGGATTATATGCCGTATCCCATCACCTCATACTAAAACAACCCTTACACAACTTAAATGAAAACACGCTGCACCTGGCCGGGAGATGATCCGCAAATGATTGAATACCATGACAACGAATGGGTGTTCCGGTGCATGATGACCGTAAACATTTTGAGTTCCTGGTACTCGATGCTTTTCAGGCGGGATTGAGCTGGAAAACCATTTTACACCGAAGAGCAGGATTCCGGAAAGCCTTTGCCAATTTTGATGTAGCTAAAGTTGCGAAGTTCACCGACAAACATATTGAACTGCTGATGGAACATACAGGCATTATTCGCAACCGGCTCAAGATTGCCAGTACCGTTAAAAACGCCTGTGCATTCCTGTTGGTGCAAAAAGAATTCGGTTCGTTCGATCATTATATCTGGCAATTTGTAAACGGCAAAACCATTCAGGGAAAACGCAAAGGCGGTGATATTCCAGCAACATCAGCAGAAAGTGATGCCATGAGCAAAGACTTGAAAAAACGTGGATTTACTTTCGTAGGCAGCACCATTTGTTACGCATACATGCAGGCAGCCGGTATGGTGAATGATCATATTGCAGGATGTTTCAGGTGTAAAGAAGTGAAGTAAGCGTGGGCCTTTTAAGGCTTCGGATACTCTCCGTTAACATCCGTCAAAATATCCGGACGTGTGGGTGTAATCAAAATCGTATGTTCAAACTGAGCGGATAGTTTTCCGTCAATTGTGCGGGCTGTCCAGCCGTCATGTTTATCAACCTTGGCTCTTGCTTTACCGGCATTAATCATCGGTTCAATGGTAAAAATCATTCCGGGAGCCATCATCGGTCCGGTATCTTTTTCATCTACATGGCATACTTCAGGTTCTTCGTGAAAGCGCACTCCCACTCCGTGTCCGCAAAACTCATACACCACCGAATAACCCAATGATGTGGCATATTTATTAATCTCGTAACCAATATTTCCAAACCTGTTTCCGGGGCGACATTGCATGATGCCTATGCGCAAACATTCTCTGGCAGCATCAACCAGTTTTTGTGCATGTTCGGTAATGCCACCAACGTTATACATTCTGCTGGTATCGCCAAAGTATCCATTCAAAATGGTGGTTACGTCAATATTCACGATATCTCCATCGCGTAGTTCCTGTTTACCCGGAATACCATGGCAAATCACATCATTGATGGAAATACAGGTTTCATGTTTATACCCGTTATACCCTAAAGTAGCCGGTATTGCATTATGGTCGCGAACATAATCCCTGCAAAAATTATTGAGAAATTCCGTGGTCACACCTGCTTTTACAAAGGGTGCCACTTCATTCAAACAGCTTCCTGCCAATTGACTGCTTTTGCGAATGCCTTCAATCTGCTCCGCATTTTTGATAATAATCTTTGATCCTTTTTCTCTGAAAGCCACTTGGTTTCTCTTTTATGTACTATAATTCTAAACAGTTAATAAGCCTTTCGGTTTTGTTTCCAGGCACTTTCGTTATGGGCACTTTCAGCAAGCGGGGCTGACGCTTTGCGTTCCTGCTTGTAGAGTGTTCCGGCCGCAAGCGCTACAAATACTTCATCCTGCTGGCGAACGGGTAACAACTCCGGTTTAAAATACCTGTCGATAAACCTGGTATCAAAGTTCCCGCTCACAAATGCTTCGTGTTGCATGGCAAATTTACCAAAGGTTAAGGTAGTTTCGATTCCTGAAATGCGGTAATCATCAATGGCACGGATCATCCGCTGAATGGCTTCTTCACGCGTTTTACCAAACGTAATCAGCTTGGCAATCATCGGGTCATAATGAATGGGAATATCCATTCCTTCTTCAAACGAATCATCCACACGCACCCCATACCCTTGTGGAGTTTTGTAGGTTAACAATGTCCCGATATCGGGTAAAAAATTATTGGCAGGATCTTCAGCACATACACGCAATTCAATCGAATGTCCGTGAATGCTCAGGTCATCCTGTGTAAAGCCTAATGCCTCACCACGGGCAACACGAATCTGTTCTTTCACCAAATCCAGCCCCACAATTTGTTCGGTAACCGGATGCTCCACCTGCAAGCGGGTGTTCATCTCCAGAAAATAAAAATTCAGTTTATCATCCACCAAAAATTCCACTGTTCCCGCTCCGGTGTAGTTACAAGCTTTAGCTACGTTCACAGCAGCCTCTCCCATTTGCTTGCGCACTTCGGGAGTGAGGCAACTTGAGGGAGCTTCCTCCACCAGTTTCTGGTGCCTGCGCTGGATTGAACATTCGCGTTCAAACAAATGCACAATATTTCCATGGGTATCACCCAATATCTGAAACTCAATATGGCGGGGTGAACCTACATATTTTTCAATAAACACGGCTCCGTCACCAAAGGCCGACAACGCTTCGCTCATCGCCAGTTGCACCTGCATTTCGAACTCTGCTTCGTTCTCCACCACACGCATTCCTTTTCCACCACCTCCGGCCGAAGCTTTTACTAATACCGGATATCCGATTTCACCTGCCACCTTTTTGGCTTCGTTCACATCACTGATGGCACCCTCTGTTCCCGGCACCATCGGTACACCGAATTTTTTTACAGCGGCTTTCGCCCCCAGCTTGCTTCCCATCACTTCCATAGCTTCTGCCGTTGGACCAATAAAGGTAATACCCGCTTCTTTTACCTTCCGGGCAAATAATGCATTCTCCGACAAAAAACCGTAACCCGGATGAATACCATCCACGCCCAGTTCTTTGGAGACTTCCAAAATTTTATCCATGAGTAAATAGGATTGATTGGAAGGCGGAGGTCCGATGCACACTGCCTCATCCGCATACCGCACGTGCAGGGCATTCCGGTCAGCTTCACTGAACACCGCTACCGTTTTAATCCCCATTTCCTTTGCCGTGCGCATCACACGCAATGCAATTTCCCCTCTGTTGGCTACTAATATTTTCTTCATGTACGTTCTTTATTCAACTAAAAAATCCGTTGTGCAATGATACATTACACAACGGATTTATAAAAAGGTAAAGCCTATTATTTACATACAGCCAAACGCAGTTGCCGAAGCATAACGTGTAGCCGTACCGCCCGAAACAATCGTAAATTTGCTATTTCCGAAACTTACAGAGTACTTATTGGAACTAATTTTGGTGAGCACAAACTGCTCTCCGTCTGCGGCTTTCAGCAACTGAGTGGTGCTGTTACCCACGTTAAATATTTCAAGGTTTGCACGACAATTGGTTGGCGACAAAGCACTTGTGCCTACACCAGCAAATACAGAAGTATAGGTGCCTGAAGCCGGAAGCGAATCCGGGAATAACATGGTGAGGGTGTATTCATAGGTTGGGGTAGCCAGGAAACCCGTAACAATAAATTCCATATTACCGAAGCTGCATGAACCGGTCAAAGGCGCATTCGTTACACTATTATACACAAAAGAAGGTGTAGCGGAAGTAGTGCTCGTGGTAGCGGTGGTCGATGTGGTAGCAGTGGTGGTTGTAGTAGTACTATCGGTTGAGTCCTTTTTACAAGAGTGTAACACCAAAGGAATGGTAGCAATGGTCAGACTTGTAAACAATACAAATTTTCTTACGTTCATAATTGAGAGGTATAGGTTGAATAAATTTAATTGGTGGCGAAAATAACCCACTTCTACACACTAACAAACCTAATTAATCCTAATGTAGATTAAATTAAAATGCTAAATTGCTGACGTTTGTACAAAGAAGACGAAATACCGTTTTACCAGAACATCAGTGAAGCCTTTTTAAAAACAAGGAACATTGAAACCCATCCTCATTTTGTTGTGATCAACTATGAGCATGTGGCACATAAAATCAACTTCCAAACCCATTCCTTCCGGCTCAATGCTTACCTTGTTTGCCTGGTTACGGATGGTGAATATCAATTCATGATTGACGAACGGGAATACACATTTAAAAGAGGCTCCCTGTTTTTTCTGAGTCCATGGCATACCCGCAGTTACCTTATTAACAAAGCCTGGAAAGGTTACCTCGTAGCGTTTACTCCTCATTTTTTAAGTCAGTATGCAGGAGGAACCGACATCAATAATTTTGCTTTTTTCACCCCCGGCAAAAGTGTGGTATTAAGTCTGGAAGAGGAAAAGATTAATGAATTAGCCTCCCTGCTTCAGCTCATGGAAACCGAAAACAAGGAACCTACCGAACACAAACATCAATTGTTGTATCATTACACCCATATCCTGCTGCATAAATGCGAACGCATCCTGCACCAAACAGGCACCGATACGATACTGGCAGGTGATGAGGTGCTCGCCCGTTTTTATGGTTGTGTTCACGAGTACTTCATGGGACTTACCGACAACCGCACCACTCCACCGTTGAGCATCAATGTTATTGCCGATCGCATGCACCTGCATCCGCATTACCTTTCGGATATTGTGAAACAAAAAACTGGGCGAACTGCTACTCAGCTAATCCGTGAGCGTACTGCATTTGAAGCACAACAATTGCTGTTGCACACCAGTAAATCCATTTCGGAAATTGCCTACCACCTGAGGTTTGAAGATAACTCTAACTTCACCAAGTTTTTTAAATCGCAGCTGCAGGTTACTCCCAAAGAATTCAGGGAACGTCATCCTAAAACAGCTACCCATGAGTAGGATTATCAGCAAGAACGTTTGGTTGCTATCGATGGTGAGTTTGTTTACCGACATTGCCAGCGAAATGCTCTACCCTGTTATGCCTGTTTACCTTAAACATATAGGGTTTTCTATCATACTTATCGGTGTGCTGGAGGGATTAGCAGAAGCCACTGCCGGACTCAGTAAGGGGTATTTCGGCTCCCTCAGCGATACCATGGGTAAACGTAAACCATTTGTGATTACAGGTTATGCACTCAGTTCACTTTCCCGCCCGCTGATGGCCGTATTTGTTTACCCGATCTGGATCTTTGGCGTGCGCACCCTCGACCGGCTGGGTAAAGGAATCCGCACCGGTGCCCGCGATGCACTTCTATCCGATGAAGCCACTGTTGAAACCAAAGGCCGGGTATTCGGTTTGCACCGAAGCATGGATACACTCGGTGCTGCCATCGGACCAGTTTGTGCGTTGATCTATTTTCAATATTATCCTGAGCAATATGCACAACTTTTTCTGATTGCTTTTGCTCCGGGATTGGTTGCCTTCGGTCTTAGTTTTTTAATCAAAGAAAATGTTAATCCTGACAGGGAAATCAAACCCAAACCACGGCTTCTTGATTTTATCCGCTACTGGAAAACAGCTCCCGGAACGTATAAAAAACTTATTGTCGCACTCCTTGCATTTGCTTTATTCAATAGCTCTGACGTGTTTCTACTACTTAAAGTCAAAGAGGCCGGCTTCAGTGATGGAGTAGTAATCAGTGTTTACATCTTTTACAATATTGTATATGCAGCGGCAGCCTATCCATTGGGTATTATTGCCGACAGAATCGGGATGAAAACGGTATTCATTTCAGGATTGTTATTGTTTGCTGCCGTGTATGCCGGAATGGGAATCGTTTCTGCCAAATGGATGTTTCTGACCTTGTTTTTTATGTACGGTATCTATTCAGCCGCCACCGAAGGAATTGCCAAAGCATGGATTAGTAACCTGGTCGACAAAGGTCATACCGCAACCGCCATTGGAACCTATACCGCCTTTCAAAGTATCTGCACCTTAATAGCCAGCAGCCTTGCCGGATTCATCTGGTATACCGCAGGAGCCTCCACCCTCTTTCTGATTGTTGCCGCTGTAACCTTAGGTGTTGTAGTCTTTGTTTGGACTATTCGCCCGGTGGTGGAAAAATAGGGAGAATTTCGGATTTCGGATTGGTGATTTCGGATTTAGCTTCCGGAGGTTGAGCGGTCCGATAACTATCGGAAGCATCAGGTTCAATTTTTGTTCGCATATCGACATCTCACGGATTAGTTCATATTCGACCCCTTCGGGGTCGTTTGATCTTCCCACCATCCGAAATCTCAAATCCGAAATCCGCAATTCCTCCGTCCTTCACCTGCAAAATTTACCATTCATTCTGCACGGTTTACCATTTTTACCATTTTGTTTCTTTCACATTTGTAGCCTCAAATTTTACCTCAGGCATGAAAAACAAAACATGGTTTATTACAGGATGCTCCAGCGGATTTGGCCGTGAGCTTACCAAAGCGGCATTGGCCAAAGGTGATAAGGTTGTTGCCACAGCACGCAACAGGGCATCATTGGCGAACATCACAAACGAACCGGATACCAATCTGCTGGTGCTTGAACTGGATGTTACCCAACCGCAACAGGTGCGTGACGCTCTGCAATCGGCCATCAATCATTTTGGACGCATTGATGTGTTGGTAAACAATGCAGGGTATGGATTGTTGGGTGCTATAGAAGAAGTATCCGATGCACAAATCCGTGATCAGTTTGAAGTGAACGTATTCGGTGCACTGGATGTGATGCGTGCCGCATTGCCACATTTCCGCGCCAACCGTTCCGGACATATCCTCAATATTTCATCTGTGGGTGGTTTTGTTGCATTCCCCGGAGTTGGTATTTACAATGCTTCAAAGTTTGCACTCGAAGCATTGAGCGAATCGTTGCACAAGGAAGTTAAACCTTTGGGCATCCACGTTACGTTGATTGAACCCGGACCATTTCGCACAGACTGGGCGGGACGTTCGTCTGTTATTGCTGCCGATATTGACGACTATGCAGAGACTGCCGGAGTGCGCAAAAAAAATATACAGGGATACAGTGGAACGCAGGATGGCGATCCATACAAAGCAGCACTTGCCATGATTAAAGTTGTGGAAAGCGAAAACCCACCCATGCGTTTGCCATTAGGACCAACAGCCCTCGACAGCATCCGTTGTAAAATTCACCAGGTGGCCAAAGAACTCAATGAATGGGAAAGTGTAACCATCAACACTTCCTTTGATAAAACCCAAAACAGCTAAGAACAGAACATGAACAACAAACACACCATATATATAACACTGCTGCTAACCGGAGGATTGTGGTTGGTAACCGCATGCGGGAATAAAACACAAGACCCGAAATCCAAATCGGCACCACAACCTATTGCCGTTGATGTGGTAGTAGCCAAATACTCCTCCTTCGCGCAAACACTTGATGCCAGCGGTACGGTGCAGGCTCAGGAGTTTGTTGAATTAAAACCGGAAGTAAGCGGGCGCATTGTAAAGCTTAATATTAACGAAGGCGAGACCGTAACAGAAGGAACTCTTTTGGTTAAGTTGAATGATGATGATTTGCAAGCACAATTGCGCAAGTCACAATCGCAGCTTGAAATTGCACAACGAAATATAAAACGCCTTAAATCCTTATTGGACGCCAACGGATTGAACCAGCAGGAATATGATATTGCCGATAACCAGGTAAAAAATACACAGGCCGATATTGATTATACAAAAGCGCAGATCCGCAAAACAGAAGTGCGTGCTCCGTTCACCGGATTAATCGGATTGCGCAATGTGAGTCCCGGGGCATTTGTTTCCAACACCACTGTATTGGCTACCCTGCAACAGGTAAGTTCCCTTAAAATTGATTTTGTGATGCCCGAAGATGAAGCCGGCATTTTGCACAAGGGAGATAAAGTACAGATCCAATCCGATAACAGCGAAACGTTATATGAAGCCACCATTGCAGCCATCGAGCCGCAGGTGAATGTGGGTACGCGTAACTTAAAATTTAGAGCACTCCTTACCTCCCGCACATCCAAATTAAATCCGGGTGCGTTTGTAAAAGTATTGGTTGATGCAGGCAAAACCAACAGTG
>JAZKEF010000011.1:47805-100331 GCA_040387195.1 Bacteroidota bacterium | reverse complement strand
TCCCACCAATTGTATCATTCCCGAATCGCGCAACAAAAAAGTAGCATTGATTAAAAACGGTAAAGTGCAGTTCACCATTGTAGAAATTGGTTACCGTGGAAATGACAAAGTTGAAATTATAAAAGGACTGAATGTTGGCGACAGCATTGCCATTAATGGTTTGTTATTCCTCAAACCCGATGCCCCCGTAAAAGTAAAAGGCGTAAAAAGTTAACCCATTCTTAAAGCAAGCAAGTTCACATGAACATATCCGAATTTAGTTTAAAACGTCCGGTATTCGCCATCGTTTGCAGCATCGCCATCATGCTCTTCGGAGCGGTGGGTTTCGATTTCCTGAGCTTACGCGAATACCCTGCCGTTGATCCGCCCATCATTACGGTGCGCACCAATTACACCGGTGCCAATGCCGATATTGTAGAAACCCAGATTACCGAACCGCTCGAAAAAGCCATCAATGGTATTCAGGGAATCCGCACCATTTCATCGGCCAGCAATACAGGTTCAAGTACCATTACGGTTGAGTTCAATCTCGATATCAATTTAGATAATGCCGCCAGTGATGTGCGCGATAAAGTAAGTCAGGCCTTGCGCAACTTACCTGCCGATATTGATGCTCCGCCTGTGGTTTCAAAAGCCGATGCCAACAGTGATGTCATCATCATTCTTTCGGTGCAGAGTAAAAACAAAACCATTTTAGAGCTCAGCGATTTTGCAGAAAATGTAATGCAGGAAAAACTGCAAACCATTCCCGAAGTAAGTGCGGTAAACATTTTCGGGCAACGCAAATACGCCATGCGTTTGTGGTACAACCCCGATAAGATGAATGCTTATGGCGTTACCGTGCGTGATGTAAAAGCCGCCCTCGACAAAGAAAATATTGAACTGCCGGGAGGAAAAGTATACGGAGCCAAAACGGAACTGACCGTGCGCACACTCGGCCGGTTAACCACCGAAGAAGATTTCCGCAACCTCATTCTCAAACAAACTCCAACCGGAACCGTGCGGTTGAAAGATGTTGCCGATGTTACCCTGGGAAGTGAAGTGGAAGAAATCGGTTTCCGCCTCAACGGTGTAAGCTCCGTTGCGGTTGCCATTGCTCCCCAACCGGGTGCCAACTATATTAAGATTGCCGATGAGTTTTACAAACGCATGGATGAAATCAAGAACCAAAAGGGCAATGAAGAATTTGAATTCATTACCGTACTCGATTCAACCACCAACGTGCGCAAGGCATTATCCGAAGTAGAAGAAACCTTAATCATTGCATTTATTCTGGTGGTGCTCGTAGTGTATTTCTTCTTCCGCAACTGGATGATTGCCCTGCGTCCGCTTATCGATATTCCGGTGTCACTCATCGGTGCATTCTTTATTATGTATGTTTCGGGTTTCAGTATCAATGTGCTTACGCTGCTGGGAATTGTACTCGCCACTGGACTTGTAGTGGATGATGGTATTGTGGTTACCGAAAATATTTTCCGCAAGCTCGAAGGTGGATTGAATATTAAAGATGCGGCACGCGAAGGTTCCAAGGAAATTTTCTTTGCCGTAGTGTCCACTTCCCTCACCCTTGCCGTTGTGTTTTTACCCATCATCTTTATCCAGGGATTTGTAGGAAGTTTGTTTAAGGAGTTTGGAATTGTAGTTGCAGGAGCAGTTATCATTTCGGCCTTTGTCTCCTTAACCCTCACACCTGTGCTCAATGTTTTGCTCACGCAAAAGGAACACAAACCTTCCTGGTTCTACACCAAAACAGAACCGTTTTTTGAGGGGATGGAAAGCGGATACAAACGGTGGCTCACCAAATTTATGGTGCGCAGGTGGTTGGCATGGCCAATATTGGGAGTAAGTGCAGGAGTGATTGTATTGTTGTTTAACATCCTGCAAAACGAGCTGGCACCTATTGAGGACAAAGGTCAGTTCCGCTTCAGCACCACAGCACCCGAAGGAACTTCGTTTGATTATATGGATGCCTACGTGCAACAACTGGCCGGATATTTAAAAGACTCCGTTCCCGAAAGCCAGATGGTATTTGCATCCACCAACAACCAGGGTTTTGGAAGCGGACAAGTGAACAGTGCATTCGGACGGATCATTTTATCAGCCCCTGGTGAAAGGGAAATCAGCCAAACAGATATCGTGAAACGTACCAATGGAAAGCTTGCTGCCTTTAACGATGGTAGAACTTTTTTAATTGAAGAACAAACCATCAGCGTAGGATTGGGTTCGCGTGGTGCACTGCCTGTACAATATGTAATCCAGAACCTCAACTTTGAAAAGATAAAAGAGGTATTACCAAAGTTTTTAGCAGAGGCACGTAAAGATCCAACCTTCCAGGCGGTGGATGTAAACCTCAAGTTTAACAAACCTGAATTGCAGATTTCCATCGACCGTTTAAAAGCGAAAGACCTTGGACTGAGTGTTGCCGATGTAGCGCAAACATTACAGTCTGCCTTAAGTGGCGGACGACTTGGTTATTTTATCATGAATGGAAAACAATACCAGATCATCGGGCAAATGGATCGTGGCGACCGTGATGAACCAACCGATTTGAGCAAACTATATGTAATGAACAACCGCGGTGAATCTATCCTGCTGAGCAATGTGGTGAAGATGGAAGAGAACAGTAACCCACCACAATTGTACCATTACAACCGTTATAAATCGGCTACTATTTCCGCTTCACTGGCACCGGGTAAGACCATAGGCGATGGCGTAAAGTCGATGCAGGAGTTAGGTGATAAAATGCTGGACGAAAGTTTCACCTCTTCCCTCTCCGGCCCATCGCGCGACTTTGCCGAAAGTTCATCCAATACCACCTTTGCATTCCTGCTGGCTCTGGTATTGATTTACCTCGTACTCTCGGCACAGTTCGAAAGTTTCATCGACCCGTTAACCATCATGATTACCGTTCCGTTGGCGTTGGCAGGTGCGCTGATCTCTTTATACTTTACAGGACAAACCATCAATATATTTTCACAGATAGGAATGATTATGCTGGTGGGACTGGTAACCAAAAACGGAATCCTGATTGTGGAGTTTGCCAACCAAAAACGTGAGCAAGGTGAAACCAAACTGAAAGCAACCATCGAAGCGGCCACACAACGGTTGCGTCCCATTTTAATGACCAGTCTTGCAACTGCGCTGGGTGCGTTGCCGATTGCCCTATCTCTCGGAGCTGCTGCTACCAGCCGCATTCCGCTGGGTGTGGTGATTGTGGGAGGTTTGATGATTTCCCTGCTGTTAACCTTATTTATCATTCCTGCGGTATACACTTATTTATCGCGCGCCAAACGAAACAACGACAATGCATAATAGAATATTGATAACCCTCCTGTTATTTTCAACAGCAAGTTTTTCCCAGAAAATAACCTTGCAAGACGCAGTGGGAATTGCGCTCGATAAGAACCTGCAAATACAGATTGCGCGCAACGAAGCCGAAATAGCACACAAACAAAACAGTGCCGGTGCGGCAGGTATGTTGCCTTCGGTTACCCTAAACGCAGCCGATAACCCTTCCCTCACCAACCTCAAGCAAGAGTTGGCTAACGGGACGGTGATTGAACGCGACAATGTTTTCACCAACAACGTGAATGCAAACGTAACACTGGGATACACCTTGTTTGACGGCATGCGCATGTTTGCCACACGTAAGCGGTTGAAAGAACTCGAAGCCATGGGTTTCAACCGCATGAAAGCACAGGTGCAAAACATGATGAGCAATGTGATACAGAAATATAGTTACCTGGTAGCACAACAGGCTTCCCTCAAGGTAGTAGAACAACTGCTCGACATCAGCAAACAACGGTATGATTTGGTGCAGGTGCGCGTAACTGCAGGAATGGCCAACAACACGGATGTATACCTTGCCCAGCTCGATATGGATACACGCAAACAAAACCTCATCAACCAGCAGGTGCTCATTAAAAATGGCTATGCTGATTTGAATGTGGTGCTTAACCTTCCTGTCGATTCTGTTTATGGTGTGGATACACTTTTGGTAACGAATACAACATTGCAAAAATCTCAACTCGATACCGCTTTCAACAACAACCCGGAATTATTGATGGCACAAAACAGCACCGAGATAGCCTTACAATCCCAGAAAGAATTGCAAGGTGTACGGTTGCCGTTGATCCGTTTGAATGCCGCATACGGATACACCTTAACCCAAAGCCAGGCAGGGTTTACGTTGCTCAACCAAAACTACGGACCCAATGCAGGAATCAGTTTAGGCTTACCTCTGTATACCGGAAACGTAAATGCGAACAATGTAGCCGTAGCCAAACTGCAATACAAAAACGCAGCGCTCAGTCAGCAGCAAACTCGCTTAAGCTTAAGCAGTAATTTTGAACAGGCATGGGCAACGTACACCAATGCCTTAGTACAGGTAACCAACGATGAAGCCAGCGTAAAAACCGCACAGAACTATTTAGACCTGATGCAACAACGTTACAAAGGTGGCCAATCAACTGTCCTCGATTACCGTGAAGCCCAACGCAGCTACGAAGAAACAAACTACAGACTGGTAAGTAACAGGTATAATTTAAAACTGGCTGAGACGGATTTATTGAGATTGACCGGGCAGTTGGTGAATTAGACGCTTGTTGAATAAACACCCTTCATCTGCATAACTTCTGCGGTTTTACATTTCTTATTTTGCGGTTTTGCGGTTCTCTTGGAATCATTTAAACCAAAGAACAGCAAAATGTAGTATCTAAAATTAAAAAGGACTTTGGGTTTAATGACATTTCAGCTTTACCACCAGGTTCACAAAGCAAGCACAAAGTTCACTATGGCAGAATTTCTTTGTGTTCGTTGTGCTTGCTTTGTGTTCTTAGCGGTTTAAGTGAATTTAGTTGCAAAGGAAAAAGCGAGCATTGCACTGTGAAAGCTAAAACACCACCTGCTCGAGTATTAAAAAATTAATAGTTGAAGCGCGAATTCAGCACAAATAATTATCTTGAATTTCATTTACTCAACAAACTGACGCCATGAACATTGAGACTCTAAAATTCCCAATCGGTAAATACTCAAAACCGGCAACCATCACTCCTGCTCTACTCACCGAATGGATAGCTACCCTCGCGGCATTACCAAGCAGCTTAAGCAATGAAGTAACTAACTTAACAAACGAGCAACTGGATACCCACTACAGACCGGATGGTTGGACCATCAGGCAGGTGGTTCATCATTTAGCCGATAGCCATATGAATGCTTTTATACGGTTCAAGCTGGCACTTACTGAAGAAACGCCAACAGTTAAACCATACCTTGAAGCAAGCTGGGCAGAGCTACCCGATAGCAGCATGCCTATTGAATCATCCCTGCAAATAATTACAGGAATACATGCACGCTGGGTTAACTTACTCCGCACCTTTTCTGATGAGGATCTATCGAGAACATTCATTCACCCCGAACATGGCAAAATATTCAGGCTGGATGAAATCATTGGATTGTATGCATGGCACAGCAACCATCACCTCGCGCATATCACCACATTGAAAGAACGAAACGGATGGAAATGATTTCGGAGTTCGGATGTGTGATTTCGGATTTAAGAGTGTTGATAAACTAGCATAATTAATATTCTTCGTGTTCTTTCTTCTTCCTTAATCTTTCGTGCCTTCGTGTGAAAAAAATAACCACAAGGAGCACTAAGCTTACACAAAGAACACTATTAACATACTTCTCATCCTCTGTGCTTCTCTGTGCGCTCTGTGTGAAACCTCCCGCGACTAATAACCACAATGAGCACCAAGATTACTCAAAGAACACTATTAACATACTCAACACAATTAACATCTTCCCACCCAACAGTTGCCTTCGACTCCGCTCAGTCAACGTAGGTTAACATTCTTCGTGTCCTTTCTTCCTCATTCATCTTTCGTGCCTTCGTGTACAAAAACTATCTTGCAACTATGGACCACCAAAAAGAAACAGCTGAAACTTGGAATAAGGTAGCCGACTTCTACCAGGAGCGTTTTATGGACCTTAACATCTATAACCAAACCTATGATACTTTTTGTGAAACTGTTACCAAACCCAATGCACACATTTTGGAAATAGGTTGCGGTCCGGGCAACATCACCAAATACATCGTATCCCGCAGGCCCGACTTCAGGATTGATGCCATTGACATTGCTCCCAATATGGTAGCACTTGCCAAACAAAACAATCCAAGTATTGCTGTCAGTGTAATGGATTGCAGAGACATCAACCAACTGACTTCCAAATATGATGGTATCATCTGCGGCTTTTGTTTACCCTATCTTTCAGTAACCGACAGCGAGAAGCTATTTAAGAATATGGCTCATTTGTTACAGGATAAAGGAACGCTGTATCTTAGTTTTATGGAAGGCACACCCGAACAATCGGGCTACCAAACCAACAGCCGTGGCGACCGCATGTACTTTGAATATTATACATTGGATTGGGTCATACAACAACTTATCATAAATGGGTTCAGTCAACCGGATGTAATCAAAATCCCCTTTCAAAAGGCGGATGGTTCCATGGAAGAACATACGATACTGATTGCGGATTTTTAGTTATATCGGGGTTTGGAGTCAACCATATGTCGGGGTATAGTCAACCATATGTCGGGGTATAGTCAACCATGTGTTGAGGTATGGTCAACCATATGTCGGGGTATAGTCAACCATATGTTGAGGTATGGTGAACCATATGTTTGGGTATAGTCAACCATATGCCGGGGTATAGTGAACCATATGGTTGGGTATAGTGAACCATATGTTGAGGTATGGTGAACCATATGTTGGGGTATAGTCAACCATGTGTTGAGGTATAGTCAACCATATGTTGAGGTATAGTCAACCATATGTTGAGGTATAGTCAACCATATGTCGGTACATAGTTGTTTATGGGTCGCCACACCACTCTCGTACCAAAATTACATCTATAATACAATCAAGAAATTACAGCAAAAAAAACAACCCCATACCGTTGTTTGACAGCCGAAAGCGAGAGGTAATTTCCCGTAAATCGCTCAACTAATATTCTATCCATTAGCGGCATCTGCGAGATCAGCGGGCAACCCTTCCCCGAAGACAGTGAAAAGTCGCAGCAATTATCTCCCACTGATCTCGCAGATTGCGCTGATTTTTCCACAACAAAGAACATAATTACATACACACCATCATTCACAACTCCCCCATCAACTGTTGGCTTCGACTCCGCTCAGTCAACATTGCCTTTTAACATTTAACACATCAGTAGATTACACACTCAACATAATTAACATTCTTCCTCCCCTTTTTTTACCTTGCAGCATGCAAACAACTTCATCCACCCGTCTTCCGGTTATCGACTTTTTGCGCGGTTGCGCCTTATTCGGCATTCTGGTGGTGAATGTTTGGGTGTTCAGCACTTCCTTCATCGGGTATGCTACTTGGACCACCTTTTTCACATCGCCTTTTGATGAGCTGATGATGGGCTTAAGTGCATTGCTGTTCGAACAACGGTTTGTAGGCGTTTTTGCGCTGGTATTCGGAGTGAGCATTGCCATTCAGCAGGAACGTTTTGCGGAGCAGGAACACTCATTTGGAAAATATTTTGTGAAACGAAGTTTGGTATTTATGGGATTAGGTGTGCTCAACATCCTCTTATTTTTCTGGGGCGATATCCTGCTTATTTATGGAGTACTCTCTTTACTGTTTTATCCTCTGATGCGACTTTCCAATAAAGTACTCTTGTGGATTGCGGCTGTTATCTTTCTTATTCCAACACTTTTATTTTTAAGTACTCCTTTTAAACTCATGTTCCATGAATATGAAGAAGGCATTCGTCAGTATTACACTCCCGAAAGTCTTACCCAGACATACCAGTCGGGAACCTTTACGGAAATGAGTATTGCCCGTGTCCGGGAATACCTTTCCTACAATGCATTCAACCTGCTTTGGCAGCGCACTGCATTATCCTGCATCATTGTTGGGTATGTAATGGGGCGTAGCCAACTCCAGTACAATTATGTGCTTTATAAAAAACGAATGTTATGGATACTCGTTGGTTGTGTTGTGTATGCTATTGCTTTTTTGAGCTATTTTTTTCTGGGCTACAATAAGCTGTTACCTCACGAACTGTTCTTTTCACTCCATGCACTGTTCATACCCATTTCCATTTTTATATATGTCGCACTGCTGTTGGGCGTATACCATTTGCGGGTATTGCAAAAACTTGTACAATATATTGCCGATATGGGAAGGCTCTCCCTGAGCAATTATTTCTTTCAATCCGTTGTGTGTTGTTTTCTGTTTACCAATGCCGGACTCTCCTGGTATTACCATACCACACCTGTTTCCAATTTATTGGTAGCGCTGGGAGTATTTATCCTTCAATTGCTGGTTACGCAGCTGTACCTAAGAAAATTCATTACAGGTCCGCTGGAAGTATTGATGCGGAGGCTTACTACTTCGGTACACAAAGGAACAAGTATGCAATAAAGAATGTAGACAGTATGCAAATAGAGCAAACTATAACTAAAACAGAGGAGCAGGTGGCTGAGTCCCAATAGCTATCGGGAAAGCCTCACTCCCCATACTTCAAATGAATCACCTTTGCGTTTCCTTTAGCGGATACGTTTACGATGTAAAGGTTATCATATTCTGTTTCTGGAATCACACCGTATACGGAACTTCCGATAAAGGTATTGATGAGCACATTGGTAGTATTGGAGTGGCCGGCAACATACACCACTTTATTACGGTAGAGCAGTATGATGGAATCGGCCAACTGGGTAAGTTTAGCGGGATCGTATAGCTTAGTTGCTACTGTGTTTTTTACAGCTACAGGTGCTGCTGTTTCTTTGGTTCGGTTATAGTCTGTAGCATAAACGGCACTTACAGAGGTAGTGTGCAGGATTCTTGCCAGTTCTGTTGCCCGTGCCTGTCCTGCAACACTCAATACAGGATCTGTTCCAATGCCGGTAGTTTCGGCATGGCGGGTAAGGATAACTGTGGTAGTTGAGTCATTGATGTACTCGGTAAGGCGAATGGTATCTGTTTTTGTTATGTAAACGGTATCAACTTTCGTAACCGTTTCAACGATGGTTTCCGGCTCTTTGGTACATCCCAAAAAGATTATAAGCGGAAGCATAACCAGCAGTTTGATGTTCACGAGTAGATATGATTAGGCAGTTGCAGTTTTTACAATTATTAGTCCCTGCCGCTTAGTTTGGATCCTGTTTTTTCGCTCCAAACCAGGTTTAATCCAAAACGTAAATAGAGTGTTTGAGAAGTATTGGGTTTCATGTAAAACATGATATCATCCTGCACGATATAAAACTGAAAAGCTCCCATTTTGATAGACGTTCCCAATCCGATATTATTTGCGAAACCATTGAGGCGCGTGTAGTTTGCCGTCACATCCCAGTTAACGCCAAACCTGCGCGTATAGCTAAAGGTATAGGCTGTATAAAAGGATGAAGGGAGACTTTGTCCCTGGAACAAAAACCCGACACGGTCGCGGAAGGTAAGATCCCAATCGGCACCGGCAAAGTAACGTGACCGTAACTTGGTGCTGAATGATTTTTCGGTAACGGTTGCTTCTTTAAGTAAGCCTACAATACTATCGGTATAATTTGCACGATCTTCATTGTTATTAAGCTGGTCGTTAGTAAAACCGCCCAGGGTTACATCGGCATTTACCAGTGTATAATTATAAGGCCTGCTGTTCCAGGTAATACTACCCAAATCCATTACCGATCCATGAACCATTAACCGGGGAAGTACCTGGTAGGTAAACCCGAAGTCGATTGCATAACCGTTGTTTTGAAAAGCGGTGAGGTCGGCCGCATCAAACTCTTTATCTTTTTTGTTGGCTACCTTACCGGTCACACTATCAACCAGCAATGGAACATTTGAAGTATTTACTTTTCCACCCGACTTCACCGTTAAGGAGTCGTAAGCATTTTGAGAAGTGGTCACTGAAAACCGCAAGTCGGATGTTTCGGTTACCGCAATACCCTGCAAATATTTAACCCTTACCCCGACCGAGAATTTCCTGAACTGGCGTGCAACTGAGATTCCGTTTTCCAAATAAGAAACGTTGAAAAAATCCAATCCCTTAAACTCAGCAGTTTGGCCTTTAAAATAACCGTTGCCCTGCGTCAAAAAACCAATAAACTGCTTGCTGAATGCCTGCGTGGTCTGGGTCTTGATGCTGCTGTTAATTCCAATCTGGTATTTTCTGATCGGGAAGCTCACATGAAATATATCTGTTTGAATGAGCGTATTGATAGCAATACCATCTTCATCTATTTTATCATAAAACTTATTCAGGTCTACGAGTCCCTCCTCATCCTTACAGTCAATCACATCCTGCAAGGTAAAACCTGTACGAGAGTTGTTAAGATAAAAGTTAGACAAAATCGGAATGCCCACACTAAACCTGTATTTAGGTACAAATCCGGGATTAAAATATGTTGATTGGTAAACTCTTCTCAGTGAAGGAAGGGTAGCATCGGGTTGGGCCCATGATACAGTACATGAGCAAACAACCACTATCAGTAGGAGGAAATATTTCTTACTCATTTTTTGCTCTTGTAAATTATATTGATGTCAGCCCCAATTTTAATATTCATTTTCTGATCGGTATAGATCTTGGCAAAACCGGGAGCTCCACCTATGGCTGAGGTATTAAGACGGGATCGGGTAATCTGGTTTTTAGCTGCCGATATTTTTTTGAAGCGTTCTGCTGAAATAACCGGATTGCGTACCGTGATGGTTGGTGCTATTACTTCACCTTGTAAATCTATACTTGCTCCCGGAATAGATAATTCCGTTTCAAATAAGCTATCAACCAAAATCTGTGTAATCACTCCGGTTGTAACATTCGTATCTGGGTTGGCGTACAACAGCTGAGTGTATACGTCAAAAGGCAATCCGTTTTCGGCACGTATAGCCAACTTTACTGCCTCCACATATTCAATATCCCCAAATGCCGATTGCGGGGCAACCTGCTCACTCACATAATCTTCAATTTTAATATTGAGTGGAATCTCAAAATTCAAATCCGTATTAAACCTGGCAGTATCAATCAGGAAATTATCAACAATGGCATCGTTGTAATTGGCATCAAAAGTAAGGTTAAACTTAATATCGGATGGAGAGGAGTTGATGGCAAGATCCAAGTTGGAGTTGGTTCTATCAATCACATACTCACTGATTGCAACCTCTCCGGGAGTAGCCGGTTGGTTAAACGAGAAGGTATCTTTAAAGGGGTTCATTACAACCGGTAAGTCCATTCCGTCCTTTCCCACCACACGCAGGTTGGATATTTTTCCGGTGAGCGGCATTCCGTATGAGTTGTAAACCTTAATTACCAAACGCGGGTCTTTTACCGATATTTTACCAGACATCTGCTGATCGAACAATCCGATTTTTTCGCTGAATTCTGTGGTCAGTACATTAATCTTACCCAGGTATCCTCTGATGATATTGTAGGATTTGATGGTAAACACCTGGTTAATATCCAGCACATCATTTGTTGTGGTCAGGTTTCCAACATTCCTTACCATGCCAAAGCTGTAAGTAAACGGAATGGTATTGTAACTAAAGCCTCCATTGGTTAAATCCAGGTCATAACCTGCAAGATCAATCGTGATGGGCAGCATGGGATTGGGATCTACACCATATACATACGGAATATTTCTGCTGAGCGGCACTCCGTTTTTACGGATACTCGGAAACGTAAGGTCAATGGTTGTATTATGCAGAAATGTATTGTTGATGTTAATAACAAATGATCCTTCTTTAATATTAATCAACTTTACTCTTTGGTTACCTGTAGCAGGAAGTTTGGCACTGTCGGAGATGCTCAGGTTAAAACCATTGTTAAATTCAAAGGCCGTTATCATAGGCCCTGTCATTTTCAGTTGGTAGTTAAATGGCATGGAAGGTATGGCCACAAACTGTTTGGCCGGAACAGTATCTTTAGCCTGATAGGCAAATACCAGCAACTTGTTAGGTTGTTCCGTAACCAATCCATCTGTTGAAATAGCTTCGTAAAGCTCTTTCATACCCATGGTAAGATTTAACAGTGGAGCTGAAAAGGTATTGGCAACCTTTATTCCATTGATGCCTTGTAACTCATCAATTGTTTCCTTGATGCAACCACCAAGCAACGGAATAAAAATGGCCAGAAAAATGTAGCTGTACTTATAGCGTTTTTGTTTCATACACGAGAATTGGCTTGGTCGAATATAGAAATTTAAATGATTATTTCAACCGATATAATCGCAGATTATTTGCTTTGTCACCGCAAATCAGATAATTAGCATTATTGAGCAGGATATCTCCGGTTGTAAAAGGTGTTACTCCCTCCTGTGGCAAAGTAGGATATTGCATTCCCGAAAGGTCCATCCAGTTCACTTTGCCCAGCATTTTTTCCGTGTATCCAATCATCGGAACTTTTTCAGCAGTGTAACCGAAAAACGGAAGTGTGGTAGTTGAATCGCTGAAGGTTTTAGATATACCACTTTTTCCATTTCCACGGTATAAAGTAAATCCGGCTCCGGAGGCCGATAATAAAGTATAGCCACCCTCTCCGCCCGAAACAACTGCATGGTATGTGTCGGTACGGTTGGTTGCAATGGTTTGGGTTGCCTCAAACTGAAGTTGTCCGTTCACCCTGTACTGCACAAAATTACCGGAGGTATCGGTAACCCAGATTGTAGCCGAAGTAGTATCAGCAGCGAAGGTAAAGGCCGGGAATAGTACAGATGCCGGTACGGTTGCAGCAGGTTTGGGTTGTGTGTTTTTTAACGGGAATACCATCAATTGACCGGCTGATGCCGTTCCGCATATATATGCTCCCACACCCAGCGTAAATCCTCCGAGTTTGGTGGTAATCCTGGATTCGATTGATTTAGGATTCCACCCCTGAACCGGTTTCCCATTAAGGTCGTACCCGATTATTTTATTGTTTTCCAACGGCACAAAATACTGGTAGCTACTATCACCATAAAAGTCGAACAGGTTGATACCGGCCGTTGCGGTGCCCGGAAACCGCACCGGGTAACCGTATGCATTCATTCCTTTATTATTGAGTAAACATACCTGTTTGTTTGTGCTGAACAGGTAACTGATTTCTCCATTTTTATTCAAGTCCACTTCAAATACCTGACTGTTGATTTTACCGGAGAGTTTTGCTTTCCACAATATGATGCCCGCATTGCTTACAAAATATACATTGTTTAATACATCCTGTACCAGTATACACGGAAGTTTGGTTTCGCTGTTTATTACAATGGCAGGCTGCATATCAAATGTTGTATCCAGTTTGGTTGCCCACAGCACCTTGGTTTCTTCCTTAAATGATGGGTTAAACTTAATATTGATATTGGTAAAGAAGGTATTGTTGGCCGAGTTTGCGTATTGCACTTCGGCATATTCAAATTTTTTAAAATCGAACTGAAACCTGTTGAGTGCACTGATAAATGTTTCATTGGCATACAGTCCCGGTAGTTGCAGGCATTTTGCCGGACTTAAAAACAAGCTGATATTGCTGGATGAAGAGGCATGCTTGCGGTGTTGTTTGTATGATTCGCTTGCAGCTAGGGTATTGCCATTCGAAAGTGCATCCATTACAAAAGTGAGTGTATTCAAATCATTAGCCATGATGAATACATTGTCCATTAGTACATAAAAAGGGTTGATGAGATGTTCAAACGTATTGCCATATAGCATCTTAAACGAATTGCCAATGTATAATCGCCTAATGGTTTGTCCGTTGTGGCTTGTAGTCACCGAATCCCCTTCTCCCCTTTTTTCGATATCGCGCACATACGATTCAAAAATTTCACCCGCAGCCTTTGTATCCTTAAACGTAAGCAAGGCAAACAACTGCTGGTGATAATCACCACCCATACTTTCGTTCATTGCCAGCACGGCCGAATTACCGACCAAAGCAGTAAGCTTTTCTGTAATTGAAATATTGTACCGTTGCTCAATACTGTCATTGTATTTAAGATACCCGTCAAGCCTTCCTGTATTCTGAAGATACTCCGTGAGGTCGCTGTTAAACTGCGAGTAGTTGCTGAAATTGAGCTGCAATGCATAAGCTGTTCCCGAAGGAAGATATTTGCTCAGGTCGTTCTCAATGGGTGCCTGCGTTTTAAATAAATCAAGAAACTGAAATAGCGAGTCGTCTGTAAACGTAACGCCCGAAATACCTATATAATCTTTTTCCATGTTCACATCAAACACGCTCCAGTTGGCAAACGATTGCAGGTAGCTGTGAATATTTTTGTATTCCTCTTTGTTAAAAATTGCCAGCAATGAAGGCATTTGCTGGTAGTTTACGTAAACCATGAGTTCGGAGCCTACTTCGGCAATTGCTTTTGCCTGGCCAAATCCTTTTCCTTCCAATCCGGTATTGTACTTAAGTTTGCGCAGCGATTCTTCCACCAGTGTTCCATCAGCCGATAAGATGATGAGCCGGTCGCGCGAAGCTACTGAAAACAATATATGTTGCTGGTAGTCGTAAATATCATAAACCGTTTCTTTATCGAAGGTTCGTTTAACAGATTTGCCTCCGGCCGCTTTTGCCAGCCAGCTCACCATTCCGTTTATATCATTGTAAGAACCTGCTTCGGCAATAAAAAGCATGGAAAGTTTTTGACCTCCATTGCTGTGAAACGAAACAGTCATTTTGTTTTCAGCCAGCATCGACTGAATAGATTCGTTGGTGGTAATAAGCGAGTCGGCTGAAGAGATGATGGAGCTGAATTGTTGAACTGCTTCATTTTGCAATAAATCCTTCCACATATCTGTTCCATAAAAAGAACCCCAGGTTTGTTGTGTATTTTTAATTTCCAGAATCACTGCGGCATCGCTGGGAACTCCATCAATTGCAGGTCTGTTCTTTACCTTTACGAAGTTTATATAGAAGAAAGCTACCAGTCCGGATATGATGGCAACCGTAATTATTAAACCGATAATCAGCGATCTACTCATTAAATTTTATAGTTTATCAAAAATACTTCGGAAACTCCTTAGAGTAATGCTTATTTGTAAACAGAATAATGTGTAAACTATGACTAATCATACACTACAGAAATCAATGTTTCAGTCGGGCTGTATTCTTGCCGGTACTGCCGTCATACTAGGTGCTTTTGGGGCACATGCGTTAAAAGATGTGTTGGAACCAACCGAACTTGCAACCTTTGAAACAGGTGTGCGGTATCAGTTTTTACATGCTTTCGGAACGTTGATGATTTCACTTTCGCTGCGCAGGCTGAAGGAAAAAACTGCCCGCAATGTGTGGTACCTGTTCATTGCCGGAAGTATTCTTTTTTGTGCTTCATTATACCTGCTTGCCATGCGGTCCATGCTGGGGTTACCTGAACAGCTCAAAGCCATCGGAGCCATTACACCCGTTGGTGGATTGAGCTTCATAGCAGGCTGGTTGCTGCTTGCATTCAATGGCTTTAAAGTGCCTGACGCAGAAGAGCAACACCGCAGCAGACGTAGATCCAGACGTACACAAGAACACACCGAACATACTCCGGAAACGGAGTAACATCCGCATTTTTTATCATCCGATTTTAGTAGTTACTTGCGCCTCGAAAAACGCATCACATGAAATTAAACTTAAGACGTCCCTTTGTAGTTTTTGATTTGGAAACTACCGGCATCAATATTTCCAAAGACAGAATTGTAGAGCTGGCTTATATCAAAATTTTTCCGGATGGTACAGAGGAAAAAAAGAACATGCGTTTTAATCCGCAAATGCCTATTCCGCTCGAAACCTCACTCATTCATGGGATATACGATGAAGACGTAGCCAACGAACCTACCTTTTTGGAAAGGGCTAAAGAGATTGCCGAAAAATTTACCGGATGTGATTTTGGCGGATTCAACTCCAATAAATTTGATTTCCCAATGTTGGTGGAAGAGTTTTTACGCGCTCAAATTGACTTTGATACCGAGAATCGAAAATTTGTGGATGCACAACGGATCTTTCACATGATGGAACAACGTAATCTAACTGCAGCATACAAATTTTATTGTGATAAAAACCTGGAGAACGCACACAATGCATTGGCTGATACACAGGCTACGTATGAAGTGTTGCTTGCACAGATTGAACGGTACGAAAACCTGGAGAATGATATCGACCAATTGCATGCCATTTCGGGCCAATCGAACAACGTGGATTTGGCCGGCCGGATGGTATACAACGATAAAAAAATTGCGGTGTTCAACTTCGGTAAGCACAGAGGGAAAGCCGTACTGGACGTGTTCAAATTCGAACCCGCATATTACCAGTGGATCATGGATAATGATTTCCCGTTGGAAACCAAACGCAAGCTCACAAAAATCAAATTGTCGGGATTTGGAAAATAAATCTGATTTTTGAGCGGTTCCTCTTATATTTCAATCTCATTTTAAGCCGATGAAATCAATTTTCTTAACATACTCCCTCATGGTTCTGTGCCTGATTACCGGTAGAACACACGCAGCTCCTATTACACATCTGCCTTTACCCGGATGGATTCAACAGGTTACCGTTCCACAGCCCACAAATATTGATGAGAAAGATGTAACCGATGGCTCACATTACCTCTTGTATGATGAGCAGATCAATATTGCGAGCAAGGAAGTATACTGTCATCTTGCCATTCAGCTGATCAACGATATAGGTGTTCAAAACTCCTCCGAAATTGATATCACCTATAATCCGGTTTACCAACGATTGATTATACATCATATCCGCGTAATACGGGATGGAAAAACCATTGATAAACTCGACCTGAGAGAGATCAAAAACATTCAACGCGAAAAGGACCTTAACAACCGTATTTATGATGGCAGGCTCACAGCTTACATCAGCTTAAAAGATATTCGCAAAGGCGATTTGCTTGATTATGCATACACAATACAGGGTTGGAATCCCATCCTCGGCAAGCAGTTCACCACTGACTTCTCTACTGAATTCAGTACTCCCGTAAGCTCAGTACATTATGCGGTACTTTGTCCACAACTCAGGCAACTCAATATCAAACAACATATTACCAACTTTCCGGTAAAAACCCGCTCCATTCAACACAATACATTGTATGAATTAACCTTTTCGCAAAACAAAGGAATAGATGTGGAAGAATCTTTGCCGAACTGGCATTTTGCTTATGGGTTCATTGAATTCTCAGAATACAACAACTGGGGAGAAATCGTTGATTGGGCGATTGAGTTGTATCGTTTCAACGAAAAAGCCACTCCCGAGCTGGAAACTAAAATCAACGACCTTAACAAAGGTACTCCGGAACAAAAAATCGTTGCAACCTTACATTTTATACAAGATGAAATAAGGTATATGGGATTTGAAGTCGGGATAAACTCACACAAACCGAATCCACCCGCCCTTGTATTTAACCAACGGTTTGGCGATTGTAAAGATAAGGCCTCTCTTATGTGTTATATGCTTAACCAAATGGGAATCGAGGCGTATCCCAACCTGGTGAACAGTTCGAAAACCAAAGCTATTGGTGAGTGGCTACCCTCTCCTACTTCGTTTAACCATGTTACGGTTTGTGTTATTCTCAATGGAAAATACTATTGGTTCGATCCAACCAATTCCTATCAGGGCGGAATGATGAATACCATCCAATATCCTGATTACAGCAAAACCCTGCTTCTTAAAAGCGGTGAAAAAGCAATCAGGAATATTGAAACGAACAGAGAACGAAAAACAACCATACATGAAACGTTTGTAGTTGCCGATACCAGCCAACCCGTGATTCTAAGTGTGGTTACAACCCACTCCGGAATTGAAGCCGATAAAACAAGGTATCAGTTCTTCAGCAAAAGTTTAACTGATATTGAAAAAGAGTATACTGATTTTTACAAGACCGTTTATGGCGATGTAACAATGACAGGCCGGATCCGCACCTTTGATAACAAAAATAAAAACGAGTTTGAGATTTACGAAGAATACAGCATCAGGGATATCTGGAACATTACCGATACATCAAACGGTAACAAGGTATTGCAGGTTACTCCCCAATCGTTATTCGGGCTCATCAGTGTTGAAGACATTAAGCGGAGAAGATCTCCATACGGTCTTACTTTCCCCTTTGATTACACGCAAATCATCGAAGTTAAATTCCCGCATGCTATTGTAATAGATGCCGAAAAAGGTGAATCAAGGGATGAACATTTCAATTATTCCTATCATTTCAGAAATAGTGAACAGAGCGGTACCGTATTGCTCACCTATCATTTTGAAACATTGGCAACTGTGGTAGAGCCGGGAAAATCATTTGATTTCTTTACCAAATTGGAAAACCTCAAGAAGCTGAATGCTTTTAATATCCCCTGGAAACAGGATAATACAGCAGCTGCAATGAGTGATATCAACTGGATCATGGTATTTTTAGCCGTTTCATTTTCCGTGGGATTTGCGGTACTTGCATTGTTTCTTCACAAAAAAGATATTGCTCCTAAACATGAAGCTGAATACTCGCAATCCATAGGTGGCTGGTTGGTGCTCATCGGTATCGGCATTGGCGTTTCCGTTCTGATTCAGCTCTATCACCTGTTCTCGCAGGGGTATTTTAACCTTACGGGATGGATAGAACTTACCTCACCCGGTAAAGCCTATTATCATCCCTTGTGGGGATTCTACCTGATTATGGAGATGATATTCAAGATTGGGTTCGTAATTTTTGGTATACTCTTGTTCCGGCTTTACTTGCGCAGAAGAAGTTCCTTCCCACTGTATTATATCACTTACCTCCTCTGCATTATCATTTTCGCTGTTCTGGAAATAGTTGTGGCCTATACCCTGCCTTTAATGAATGAAGCTACTAAAAAAGAAGCCCTTACCGAAATTATCCGTGCAGTAATCATGTCGGCAATATGGATTCCGTATATGTTAACCTCCTGGCGCGTTAGAGAAACTTTTGTATATACCTACGACCCGGCAAACCAGCTGACTTTATCTGTAAATCCCACCGAAACATCCGAAAACGATACTGTATAACTGTTAACTTTTTGAGGATAACAATGTGGTAATTTTTTCTTATTTGCAACTGTTATAAAACGCGCTACACATGGGAAAGATATTAATTATTGATGATGAAAAAGCCATCCGCAACACACTTAAGGAAATTCTGGAGTATGAGGGTTACCTGGTGGATGAAGCTGCTGACGGACAAAGCGGACTGGAAAAAATAGAAAATGAAGAATACGAAGCCATACTCTGTGATATAAAAATGCCGAAGATGGATGGGCTCGAAGTGCTTAGCAGAGCACGTGAGCTCGATGATGAAGTTCCGTTTATCATGATATCGGGTAATGCTACCATCGACACGGCAGTTGAAGCTACCAAAAAAGGTGCTTATGATTTTATATCCAAACCACCTGATTTAAACCGCCTGCTCGTTACGTTGCGCAACGCTATCGATAAAAAATCGATTGTAATCGAGAACAAGGTATTAAAACGTAAGGTTAGCAAAACCAGAGAAATCATTGGAGACTCGCCTGCCATTCAAAACATCAACGAAACCATCGAAAAGGTGGCTCCTACTGATGCTCGTGTATTGATTACCGGTGAAAATGGAACAGGAAAAGAATTGGTGGCACGCTGGATTCACGAAAAAAGCAACCGCGCCAAAAACCCGCTCATCGAGGTAAACTGTGCAGCCATTCCAACCGAACTCATCGAAAGTGAACTGTTTGGTCATGAAAAAGGTGCATTCACTTCCGCTATCAAACAACGGGTTGGAAAATTTGAGCAGGCTCATGAAGGAACCTTGTTTTTGGATGAAGTTGGAGATATGAGTCTTTCGGCACAGGCCAAAGTGCTGCGTGCTTTGCAGGAAAACAAAATAACCCGCGTGGGGGGTGATAAGGATATTGAGGTAAATGTGCGCGTAATTGCCGCTACCAATAAAGATCTGCTCAAGGAAATTGAAAAAGGAAACTTCCGCATGGATTTA
Source organism: Bacteroidota bacterium (assembly GCA_040387195.1). Classification (GTDB taxonomy): domain Bacteria; phylum Bacteroidota; class Bacteroidia; order UKL13-3; family UKL13-3; genus UKL13-3. The sequence continues at coordinate 80,374 of JAZKEF010000011.1, read as the reverse complement.
TACCATCGCCTGAGTGTAATCCTCATTCATGTTCCATCCCTCAATGAACGTAAGGATGATGTAGCTTTACTGGCCGAACGTTTTGTAAAAGAAATTTGTGAAGACAATGCCATCCCTCGTAAAAGCTTTAACTCGGCAGCATTGATTGAACTCAAAAAAATCCATTACAGTGGAAACATCCGTGAACTGCGCAATGTAATCGAGCGTTTGGTGATCCTCAGCGGAAACAAAATTACCGAAGAAGATGTTATTAAGTTTGCCAGTCCGATGAACCAGCAAAACAATGAAAAGAGTGTCTTCGAAAAATATGATACCCTGCAGGAATTCAAGGATCATGTAGAGAAAATTTTTATTGAAGAAAAACTGAAGAAAAACAACTGGAACGTAGCCAAAACTGCACAGGAAATTGATATTCAGCGAAGCCACCTATACAACAAAATTGAGAAATACAGTTTGCGCAGAGGCGAAATGAGCAGCACGTTGAATGATTAGTTTTGTTAATGTAATATGTTAATTGTGTTATCAGCTAATGATGTTGATTGCTGCACGATACTAAAAACGCATTCCCTAAACAGATAAAGCAAAACGGTTACACATATTCAAACTACAACCGGAACATGAACAAGGACGTAACATTTATTGATTGGGGATTGATTGATTATAAAGAGGCCTGGGACAAACAGGAACTACTCTTCAAGGAAAAAGTTGACCTTAAATTTGCCAACAGGCAATTACCGGATAATGCAGAAAAAACACCCCCGGCCAATCACCTCATTTTTTGTGAACATCCGCATGTATACACATTAGGAAAAAGTGGTTCCATAGATCACCTTCTCGTAAATGAGCAGGAACTGAAAGACCTTGGCGCTACCTACTACCCTATTAACAGAGGTGGTGATATTACCTATCATGGTCCCGGACAACTTGTAGGTTACCCTATTGTAGACCTTGAACAGTTTTTTACCGATATCCATTTATACCTACGCACATTGGAAGAAGCCGTTATTCTTACACTTGCAGAATATGGTATAAAGGGCGAGCGGTATGATGGTTATACCGGTGTATGGCTGGATGCTGATGATGAGGTGAAAGCCAGAAAAATTTGCGCAATGGGCGTGCGCTGCAGCCGATGGATTACGATGCATGGATTTGCTTTTAACGTGAATGCCGACCTGAGTTATTTCGGGCATATTGTGCCTTGCGGCATTGATGATAAACAGGTAACCTCGATGCAAAAAGAATTAGGTCGCACTGTGAGTATGGAGGAAGTAAAAACCAAACTCCGCGTACATATTGCAACGTTGTTTCACATGCAAGTATCGGGCGTATGATACTGGTAAGAATCTTACTTTTCCCGTTTACACTTTTATATGCAACAGCCATTGTGCTCCGCAATTTACTCTATAAAACAGGTGTCCTCACCCGTACCCGTTTCGATTTTCCCATAATATGTGTAGGCAATATAGCTGCCGGAGGAACAGGCAAAACACCACATATTGAATGGTTAATCCAACACCTCCGGCATGAATTCCAGTTAGCCGTACTGAGCCGCGGATACAAACGCAAAACAGTGGGTTATCAATTAGCCGATGCTTTTACCACACCTGATATGATCGGTGATGAACCCTTTCAAATCAAACAACATTACCCCAATATTCACCTTGCCGTTAGCGAAAACAGGGTACTGGGAGTGCCCGCATTATTAGGTGACCGGCCCGATACTCAGGTAATTTTGATGGACGATGGATTCCAACATTTACCCATTCAACCCGGCTACTCCATTATCCTCACCGACTACCGCAAATTATTTGTTGATGATTGGTTATTGCCATCAGGTACATTAAGGGAATTCCGTTCGGCATACAAACGTGCACAATGTATCATTGTAAGCAAGTGTCCCAACGAAATGCCGGAAACAGACAAACAATCCATTCGCACCCGCATTCATCCCGTACCCGGTCAGTTACTGTTATTTTCAACCCTTTCCTATAGTGAACTTCAACCTTTATATGAAAGCCGGGTAACCATCAATTCAGCAACTGAAGTACTTGCATTTTCGGGCATTGCCCACAACACGTTGTTTATTGAGGAGCTCAACAGGCAGTTCACATCCGTACACGCCATTCCTTACAGCGATCATAAGGACTATTCCGAAAAGGAACTGAAAGAAATAGCCGCAAGGTTTAACGCACTTTCTACTTCCAACAAGATTTTGGTTACCACAGCGAAAGATGCCGTCAAACTAAGTTCGCCAACAGCAAAACAAATACTTGGAAACCTGCCTGTATATATTCTTCCCGTAGCAGTGTTGTTTGATGAACAATCGGAAAGGGAATTGCTGAATGCCTTGCGCAAATACATTCACGAAGCTCTCGATAATTCATAGCCTTTCACAATTTCACACAAGGTAATAATATCCGCAAACAGGTAGCTAGGCCACTGTGGGAGCAGAAAACAGCCAAAACTCCGGTTCCTGCCAACAACTCCACACGCAATAAAAAACCCATAACACGCAACTTCCTCTCCTTTCTTTCGGTCCTTGATTGCGTTATATTTGTAGTTCAATGATCAAACATTTATTCTTTCTGTTCATACTTACAAATGCGTTTCAGCTGCATGCGCAAAACAACCGGTACAATCTTCGCGTGGTTGCACATTACAACGACCCGAACATTCATCCTATTGACGGAGACCAGGTGTGGAATGACCTTACCGGGTGGAAAGACACTGTAAAAAACCGTGAGTATATGATTGCCGGCAGCACCGATTCCATCTACTTTTTTGATGTGACCACTCCCTTACTTATGAAAAAATGTGATGTGGAAGCCGGCCGTTCCCGCAACGCCATTAACCGCGATTTTGAGATCTATGATCATTACGTGTATTGTGTTTCCGACCGTACCTCACCATTGGGTTCACTTGAGATTTTTGATTTACAATACCTTCCCGACTCTGTTCACAAAGTATATGACAGCGATACCTTCAGTATTAACACCCACACGATTTTTATTGAACCTGCCTCACAGCGGATGTATTTATGCGGCAATATTCACAAACCCGCAGGCAGCTGGTCGATGGGTATTTTTTCGCTTGCCAATCCCGAAGAACCGGCCTTTTTAGGTGAACTCGACAAATCAAAAGGATGCGGATATACGCACGAAGTATTTGTGAAGCGCGATACTGCTTACTGTTCATGTGGCAACAGCGGTTTGTTTATCTATGATTTACGCAATCCGCAACAAACCGTTTTACTGGGATCTATTGTAGCACCTTATCCGGGTAATGGATACAACCACAGCAGTTGGCTCGACAGTACCGGCAAGTATCTCATGTTTACAGACGAAAACCAGGGTTCGCCTATCAAAGTATATGATATCAGCACCATTCATGCACCCGATCTGGTTTCCTATTTCAACTCCAACACTTCGGCCTTGCCACATAATGCCTATTGGAAAGGGCGGTTCGCCTATGCATCATCTTATGAAGACGGAGTGTATGTGTACGATATGCAAAATCCAGCCGCCCCCACCATTGCTGCTTTTTATGATACTTATCCGCAGAATGCAGCAGGTGTTTATAATGGCTTCCACGGATGTTGGGGTGTTTGGCCCTTTTTGCCTTCGGGATTAATCCTGGCAAGTGATATCAGCGAAGGACTGTTTGTACTGGAAACTTCATGGCCTTTGGCTACAGATGAAAAACAAAAGGGAATCATCCGTACATCATTTTACCCAAATCCGTTTAGTGAAAAAGTAACAGCCTCCATCCAATCGGAAACTGATGAGCAGGCAGAGCTTACGGTGTATGACCTGCAGGGTAAAAAATGGCTGCAGCAACACCTGTTATTGAAATCGGGTACAACCGAAATTGAATTGGAAAATGTAGGTACCTTGCCGCAAGGTTTGTATCAGGCAAGGATTGTGAGTGAACATTCTTTCGTGAACAAACCTTTGCTCAAAATAAAATGACTTAGTAATACAATACATAATCAATATGAAAAAACTCATTCACTGTATCATATTCCTCGGATTTACGCTGTCAGTATCGGCCCAGCAAGCTTACCGATTTGAACTTTCGGGCAAGTGGAACGATACCGCTCTCGCATCACAAACCACTCCATTCTCCAACGACAGGCAGGTATGGAGTGACTTAATAGGCTGGACCGATAGCAGCAATGGCAAGGAATACGTAATCATGGGTTCCATTGATTCGGTGTATTTTTTTGATGTAAGCAATCCTGCAGCCATTAAAAAGTGTGACGTGCATTGGGGCCGCAACCGCGTAATCAACCGCGACTTTGAGGTATACAGCCATTATGTATATTGTGTTTCAGATAATGGTCCGGGCGGTGCATTGCAGATTTTCGACCTTCAATACCTGCCCGATTCGGTTCACCTGGTTAAAGAAGACAGTGCCATCAGCAGCAATACACATTCTATTTTTATTGATTCGCTCAGCAAACGTTTATACCTCAACTCCACCAAACCTTTTGGCAACACACCCAAAACGGGCATGGAGATCGTTTCGCTTGATGACCCCGAAAATCCTGTATTGATTGGTCGCCTCACCGATTCGGTTAAGGTGTGCGACAGGGTGCATGAAGCATACTTCAGAAATGATACCGCTTATTGTTCCTGTGAATTTAATGGTTTGCAGATCTTCGACTTAAAAGATCCCATGCATTCCATTCATATCGGGGGAGTTTCGCCACCCTATCCTTTTAATGGCTACAACCACACCAGCTGGCTGAATGATGATGCTTCCATGTTGGTGTTTACAGATGAGTTACCGTATGGATTGCCCATTAAACTGTACGATGTGAGCGATAAAAGATCCCCCGATTACAAAGCAAACTTTAATTCGCATCCCGGAGCTACCCCGCATAACGTAATCTGGTTGGGTAATAAACTCTGGACCTCGGCTTACGAAGACGGAATGGTATTGTGGGATATGACCAATCCGCTGAGTCCCGTTGTGCAGGGTTATTACGACACCTATCACCAGAACCCAGATGGAGTGTATCAAGGCTTAACAGGTTGCTGGGGAGTGTATCCTTTTTTTGCATCCGGTTACATAGCGGCATCAGATATGCGCAACGGATTGTTTATGCTGAAATATAACCAGCAGGTGGGATTGCATGAAAATGGCAAACAAACTATGAGCGTAAAGGTATATCCGAACCCAACCCACGAGGGGGTGAACGTACACATTTTCAGCAACCAAAGCGAACCTGCCACCCTTACCTTATACAACCTGAATGGCCAAACTCTCCTTCAAAAACAGATAGATTTGCTTGATGGCGAAAATGACGTTAAACTTGAAGAAGTTTCGGGAGTGGTTGAGGGCATGTATTTTCTGAGTGTAATCAGCAAATCCGGCTTATCAAAACAGCTCCCGATTGTCAAATATTAACCGGGTGATTGCTAAGAAAAAACTACGTACTATCGTTATAAGTTGTTTGGGAATGTTGTTCAGTGTGTTAGCATACGGACAGGACTCAGCACGTTATATTCCCCCATCAACAAACGTATTGACCGAAGCGGAAATAATCCGTAATGAAAACTGGAAACCCATTGATACAGGTTTTCAGCGTATGGAGATTTTCCAGCCGGCATTCAAAAAATACATCCTGTTTCAGGACTTAGGCAATTTAGGTTCCGCTACCCGCCCCTTACTGTTCGATGTGAACCGACCCATAGGTTTTCAATATACCTACAATCCGTATGAGGTCTATTTTATAAAATCAGAAGAGTCACAATACCATAAAACCAAAACACCATATAGCGATTTGTTTTACGCTCAGGGTAGCAATGAGCTGATTTTTTTACAAGTCAAACACTCCCAAAATATCTTGCCGCGCTGGAATGTAGGATTGGCTTACCAGCGTATTACCTCACAGGGCTTTTTACCTCAACAAACCACCAGCCATTATAATTATCAGTTTACTACAGCTTTTCAAAGCAAGAACAAACGATACACCTTATTGGCAAATGTTACATGGAACAGGGGTGTAATAGATGAAAACGGTGGCATTAAAAACGACTCTACTTTTGAAACCCTTACCGGTCCGAACAAAGTAGTGAGCACCAAATTTAATGCTGCACAATCGCGTTTTAAAAACAGGGCTGCACATGTTTCGCAATACTGGAACTTTGGAACACCCAAGCATGAATACGGAGCAACCGATACCTTATACGATTTTGTGAGTCGTTCACACATTGCATATACCTTTCATGCCGAAGAAATGATCTATGTATTTGACAACTCAGGCTATATAGATACCTTACTCCTGCCGCACCAATACTATGATGTGGGTGCCGAAACCTATGACTCCGCCTATTTCGGGAGAATCCAAAACAGGCTGGCATTCAACTTTTATAACGACCGAGAAGCTCAATTAAAAGACAGCATCCGAACCTTTTGGGGAGCGGGCGTTTCACACAGTCTGATCAACGTAGCACAACCGGTTTTTATCCGACAATTTCACAATATCATTGTTGATGGAACAATTGAAAGGCAAGCACTCAAAAACAACTCGCTTTCATTTGCCTTGTATGGAGCCTATACGGTAAGTGGATATAATAGTGGCGATTTTAAACAGGAAGCAACAATCAGATATCGCCTGCCGTTTGCCGATATAAAAGCAACCGAAATGGTGCAGCAATACCGTCCCGATTATACGATGCAGTTGTTTAAGTCCAATGCATTTATCTGGAACAATGATTTTAACCAAACCACCGTAACCAAATTTGGCGGAAGTATAACCACCCGCACCTTACGACACAATGCAACAGTTGCATTCAATCAGTTTGCCATTCAAAACTGGACATATATCGGAACAGATGCCAGACCAAAACAATTAGCCGGAACAGCTCTTGTATCAACCATAACCCTCAGCAAAACCATTCAACTTTGGAAGTTTTTTCTCGAACACGAACTAATCTACCAGCAATCAGGTTCGGATGCAATACGGTTACCTGAATTGGGTGGAATGGCCCGTTACTATTTTGCTTCCAGGTTATTTAAGAGGTTGAAGTTCCAGTTAGGTTTCAGTGTATTTTACAATACCGCCTATTACGCCAATGCATACAATCCTGCCAGTCGTTTATTCTATTTACAGAACGATACACGCATCGGAAACTATCCGGTATTGGATCCGTTTTTTATAGGTGAGGTTAAACGTGCTTCGTTTTTTATCAAGTATGAACACGTAAATCAGGACTGGACCGCCAAAGGATTTTATTACACTCCACATTATCCCCTCACGTTGCAATCCCTGCGCATGGGCATCCGTTGGCGCTTTTACGATTAACTGATTATTACATGAAACAACTACTTAAGCTTGTATCTCAACTGTTGCTGTTCTGGATGCTGTTTTTCTTCATCCAGCGATTGCTCTTTTTGGGCATCAACTTCAGTTCGGATCATTATACGTTTACCGAATTCTGGTTGTGCCATCTTAAGGCATTACCAATGGATATTGCCACGACATGTTACGTATCTGCAATTCCTGTATTGGCTATTATCATCGGACTTTTCATCCAAAGACCAACACTCATCAACAGCATTATCCGCATTGAAACAGTGGTAATGGTGGTAATTTGCAGCATCATCGGAAGTGGTGATGCCGGCTTGTTTAAAGTATGGGGAACAAAAATTAACAGCAAGGCCCTCTCCTATTTTGCATACCCTGACGAAGTATTACCAACAGTGATGGCTTGGGAAAATATCGGATTGTTTCTCATCATCCTGGCCCAAATTATATTCTTCTATTGGTTGAGTAAAAAACTGATAGGGCCGTTTGAAAAACCGTCAATACCTGTTTGGCAAAATGTATTACTCTCGCTTGTGTTGATTGGACTTACCGTCATTGGAATCCGTGGTGGAACACAACCTGTTCCTATAAACCGCAACTGGGTATTTTTCTCCAAACACTCCGTATTGAATTTTGCTTCACTTAATGGATTCTGGAACATTGCAGAATTAGCTGCGCGCCCGCTCGAATCGAGAAACAATCCCTATCAGTACTTTAAACCCGAAGAAGCTAAGTTGTTATTGAAACAATTATACAATACACCTGCCGACACCACTGAAAGTATTCTGAATACTGACCGGCCCAATATTGTAATCATCTTTTTGGAAAGCTGGGCCGGAGATGTGATAGGTTGTTTGGATGGTGAAAAAGGTGTTGCCCCAAAGTTTGATGAACTGGCCAAAGAAGGAATTTTGTTTCGGAATTTTTATTCGACAGGATTCCGTACAGAACAGGGAATGCTCGCTGTTCTCAGTGCCTATCCTGCCCAACCTGTAAGCTCCATCATTCAGGATTTTGGAAAATTCAGCAAGTTGCCCAACCTGTATAAGGTAATGAATGAACAGGGTTATCATACTTCTTTTTACACCGGTGGGCGTTTGCAGTTTGATAATATTGAAGCATACCTGCGTGCTGCAGGTGTGCAGACAATGGTGGGCGAAACGCAGTTCCCTATTCAGAAACGGACTTTATGGGGTGCGTATGATGACGAAACATTTGCCATGTACCTCTCGGCACTCAACCAAACACAACAACCATTTTTTTCGGCACTCACCACAATGACCACACATGAATGGTACGATGCTGACGTTCCGCAGCATTTTACCCGTGATCCCGACCATGTGAATGATAAATACCGCAATACCATGCACTATGCAGATAGCTGCCTGTATACTTATATCAAACAAGCCCAGCAACAACCCTGGTATGAGAATACACTGTTTATATTGGTTGCTGATCATGCCTGCAAGTTCCCCAAAGGTCGCAACAACTTTGAAGCCGGTCGTCACCATATCCCGATGGTATTAATGGGTGGTGCATTGAAAAAAACTTATGCCGGAACCGTGAATACACGCGTGGCTTCACACCTCGATATTGCAGCCACCCTGCTTGCTCAGATGAAATTGCCAACCAATAATTTCCCCCATAGCAAAAATATATTTAACAAGTATGCGCCAGCATTTGCGTATTACGCATTCGACAATGGCTTTGGAATCATTGCAGCTGATAAGCAAGTTATTTATGACCACAACCAGCAAAAAGATGTATTGGAACATATCCTGTCCGACAGCCTTGCCGAACGCTGGCAAAATTGGGGTAAGGCCTTCTTGCAAACCAAGTTTCAGGAAAACCTTGATTATGCTGAGAAGAAGTAATCGTCATCTATAATTCAACTGCCAAGACCTTGCAATACACAATACTTGCTCCTTGATATGGAATATTTACCCTCCAACTTCCATACTACTCCTCAATCCGGTATCTGAGAGTTATTTCTCATGCGTTTTACCATAGCTCTTGAGCAATTTCTCCAGCGAATCATAATACTCAGTCAGGTTTTGGACGGTTATTTCCGGATGTTGTTCATCTGGAACACTCACCGGCATCTCAGTAATATATTTGGATAGTTCAGGATGTTCTTTTTGAATCTTCAGTGTGAGCTTTAAGATATCATCATTTAATTCAGCCTCGGTTTTCATATAGTCTTGAGTGTTTATATATGACAAAAAGCTCCGGTAAGTACCGGAGCTTTTTTGTCCCTTTTTTAACCAATGTGGTTTTATTCCACCACTTTTAAGAATTCAACTTTAAACTCAACCCTGCGGTTGCGGGTTCTTCCTTTAGCAGAGTTGTTGGTATCGACCGGTTGAGTTTCTCCATATCCGGTAGCGCTTATTCTCATTGGATCCACACCTTTTGAAATGAGATAATCGGAAACCGCACTTGCTCTGTTTTGGGAGAGTGTCATATTCATTGCATCATCCCCTACATTATCTGTATGTCCGCCAATATTCAATTTGTATGATGGATTTTCTTTCATCACTTTTACGATGGCATCCAGGATAGGGAACGATACCGGTTTGATAACTGCTTTGCCTGTTTCAAACTGAATTCCCTGCAATGCCTTTTCAAACAATTGTTTTGTTTCTTTTTTCAACTCAGGACATCCCTTGTTAGCTGGTGTTCCCGGTATAGTGATACAATTATCAATATCATCAAACACCCCGTCATTATCAGTATCCGGACATCCGCTATGTGCTGCAACTCCAGCTACTGTAGGGCATTTATCAATACCATCATGTACGGCATCATTATCTGTATCAGGACAACCGTTGGTAGCTGTTGTTCCTTTAACCTGAGGACACATATCCTTACTGTCTTCAATACCATCATTGTCGGTATCAGGACAACCTTTAAATAAAGCTACACCTTTTGCATCCGGACAAAGATCTTCTTCATCTTTGATACCATCACCATCACGGTCAGGGCAGCCATCAAGTGTAACAGATCCTTTCACATTCGGGCATTTATCCTTGCTGTCGATTATACCGTCACCATCCGCATCAGGACATCCTTTGAGTTCAGCTGATCCTGCTTCGGTAGGGCATTGGTCATCGCCATCTGCAATTCCATCTTTATCTGTATCAGGACATCCGTTAGTTGAAGCTAATCCAACCAAACCCGGGCATTTATCGAGGTAATCCAATACACCATCTCCGTCACCATCAAACGGACAACCATTTTTATCCACCTTCACTCCTTTCGCTGTACCGGCACATTTATCAATCCGGTCAGGGATACCATCTCCGTCTTCATCTTTTTCGTTTCCAAGGTTAAAACCTAAACCCATGGTATGAAACATAAAAATATCATTGCCCGATGATGAACCTCCTGGGTCAATTGTTGGATTATAATGGGATGAACTCATATAACCCATGGTAGCCTGATAGTTCATGCTTATCACTTCCGTAAACCTTAAACTCACACCAGCACCTCCAACTCCTGCCACATCCAGCCCATTATTAATCCTTGATCCTGTTAAATCGGTTGCGCCCAATCCGGCAAAAACATACGGTGCCAACTTACTGTCTTCAGAAAGTAAATAGCCATTGTAAAATTTATATTTGAGGGTAAGGTTCCCATGAAGCATATTTCCTTTAAAAACAGTTGCCTTATCTTCGTAAAAGCCCCATGAACCTGCCGTTCCGGAAAGGGTAAGATCAAAAGAACGGCTAAGGTAACGGGAAAAATTTAATCCGATTATGACGTTTTGTTCGAACACATCCAATGGGAATTTAGAAATATTATTACCTAAATCACCGGCATACACACTTATTCCACCATTTACACCGGCCCCCCATTTATGATATCTGGTTTGTGCGTTTGCATGCACAAAAAATAAAGCGAGCAGCAGCAGCACAATAATTTGTTTCCCTCTTTCTACCGAAAAAGCATGGAAAACTTTTGGTTGTTGTATGATTTTCATAATACCTGTGATTAAGTGATTCATATTGGTACTTTTTATGAAAACCATAATTGAAATTACTGTGCCAGTTGGGTTGTATCTATTAATAGCAGGTAGTTAGGAGGAGAAGACAAAAAGCGACTGGGGAAAAACATCCACGATTGCTGGGGAATTTTTTGCTTACACTCCGGCACAAATAATTGACTGAAAATACTCCGTAAAGCAAAAAGCTCCGGTACATTCATACCGGAGCTTTTGTTATTTGAATGGAATGCTCTTATTCCACCACTTTTAGAAACTCTACCTTAAACTCAACCCTGCGGTTGCGGGTCCTTCCTTTGGCCGTACTGTTACTGTCAACCGGCATTGTTTCACCATAACCTGTTGCAATCACACGCATTGGATCAACACCTCTGCCAATAAGATATGTTGCTACAGAACTCGCACGGTTTTGTGAAAGTGTCAAATTCATGGCATCGTCTCCTACATTATCGGTATGCCCGCCAATAGTTAATTTATACGAAGGATTTTCGATCATTACTTTTACTATAGCATCCAGAATAGGGAATGATACCGGTTTGATAATGGCTTTACCCGTTTCAAACTGAACACCCTGCAAAGCTTTTTCAAACAATTGTTTCGTTTCCTTTTTGATTTCAGGGCAACCTTTGTTTCCAGGGGTTCCCGGCATCGTAACACAATTATCTATATCATCAAATACTCCGTCATTATCCGTATCCGGACATCCACTATGGGCTGCAATCCCCGCAACGGTAGGACATTTATCAATACCATCATGCACGGCATCATTATCGGTATCCGGGCATCCGTTGGTGGCCGTTGTTCCCTTTACCTGCGGACATATATCTTTGCTGTCTTCAATGCCATCATTATCGGTATCAGGGCAGCCTTTGAATAACGCTACACCTTTTACATCCGGACAAATATCATCCTCATCCCTTATGCCGTCACCATCGCGATCCGGACACCCTTCCATTGACAATGTACCTTTGATAGTAGGACATTTATCCTTGCTGTCAATGATACCGTCATCATCTGTATCAGGACAACCTTTAAGAGCTGCCAATCCGGCTTCAGTAGGACATTGATCCTCATTATCGGCAACACCATCCTTATCCGTGTCGGGACAGCCGTTTGTTGAAGCCAATCCCACCAAACCAGGACATTTATCAAGGTAATCCATCACACCATCACCATCTCCATCCATCGGACAACCTTTGGCATCCACTTTGATTCCTTTTCCGGTACCTGCACACTTATCAAGCCTGTCGGATACTCCATCTCCATCTTCATCTTTTTCGGCCCCAAGATTAAAGCCCAAACCAAGCGTATGAAACATGAACTTATCATTCCCTGTTGGCTCAACCACCGGAATGGTTCTTGGATCATTATGTGCAGCTGTCATATATCCGAAAGTAGCCTGATATGCAATACTTACCACTTCCGTTATATGTAAGGTTACCCCGGTACCGGCAACCCCTGTTACATTCATTCCATTCGTAATCCCCTTACCCGCTAAATTGGTTAATCCTGCACCTGCAAATACGTAAGGAGACAAACGACTATCCTCTGATAACAGATATCCATTTGAAAACTTGTATTTAAGAGAGAGGTTTGCGTGTGTTAAATCTCCTTTAAAAATAGTCTCTTTGTTTTGAAAATATCCCCACGATCCCAATGTAGCAGAGAAGGCTCCGTCAAATGACGGATTGAGATAACGGGAAAGGTTAAGGCCTACAATTACATTGTGCTCGAATACATCCAATGGAAAATTGGTGATATTGTTGCCCAAATCACCCGCATATACACTCACTCCTCCATTTACCCCGGCATTCCATTTGTGATACCGGCTTTGTGCATATGTATGCATTATAATCATTGAAAGCACCAGCGTGACGATGATTTGTTTGCCCTTTCCTACCGGAAAAGCATTAAAGAGTTTGGGTTGCATTATTTTCATATGTATGTTATTAAGTTTCTTCAAAATGTGCCCTATTTATTCACACAAAATGAAAGTTCAACTTAATTTGGGAGATTCCATACATGTTACAGATTATTTTTATATAAATAATTCATATACTTATTCTTAAATATAGCAAACCATACCTAAAACAACATTAGTTCAGCCTGTTCCCGTTTTCATTCACCTCTTTATTTCTGAAAGCATGCTCTTTCATCTTCCCGAATGAATATTTTAAGGCAATTGAAAACTCCTTCACATTTTCGATATAAGTTGTGGCCGCATAAATTCCATTTAGCTTAAAACTTTCGGTGTTATTAAGCGACCTGAATATATCAAAGGCATTCAGGGTACAGGTAAGTCTTTTAAAAAACACTTTTGACACGGATATATCGACCGCATACTTGCTGTTGGTTTCAAATATCCCTTCGTTCTGGGTAGTGAGAAACCATCCTGATAATACAAAAGTATATTGGCGGGGAAGCTTAAGTTGATTATTTGAATAAAAATAGTAGTAAGGTGCCGTTTTGCCTGAGTTGGCACGCGAATCACTTACCCTGTTCAGGGTTGCCATTACCTGATTGTTTGAAGAAAAAGACTCATAACTGAATGGAATGTTCAATGAAACATTAACCCCTTCAAATTTTCCAATGTTGCGGTTAATCATCCTGTACTTTTTTAGTTCTGCATCATACTCCATGATATATGAACCCGTATGCCGGAGTGTGTACAAGCTGGTAGTTACCGAATATGTTTTGTATTGATAATTAAACGAAATTTCATCCATGAGGCTGGGGCTGATATTGATATTATTGGTCCTTTCCAAAAAAGGAGTAAGATATATGCTCACCTGATTTGCGTTGGCATAATTGGGCCTCCGGATGCTTCGGGCGTAACTCAGTAAAAAATGATGGTTACTATCTGCAGCTACCGAAATACTTAGCTTAGGAAAAAAGTATAAAAACTGTTTATCGAGTACCATGGTGTTGCTATCAGGATAGCCGCCTTCCAGTATTGAATGTTCGGCTCTCAAACCTACTGAGCCGTTAACTCTACGAAACGAGCCTGTAACCTGCGAATATATTGCCTGATTATTTTCGGTATACCTGTACTGTGTATGCTTTGAGGTATTATCCGGAACATACCGGATATCAAAAGTGGTAGTTGACCCCGACAGGTTTATTAACCCTCCGCTTTCCCACTTTATTTCATTGGGGAAATTTTTTTCGTAATCTACCCTTACCGTTCCGGCATCAATTACAAAATATTGCCTGCGTTCTTCCTGTAACTGCTGTTGGTTCAAGGTATCATTGTAATATATTTTACTGTTTACATCTGTTGTGTATCTGGCAACCTGTCCACCTGCAAAAAGCTGGCTGTTGTTTGCTTCAAATTTTTTCTGGTAATTAAAACTGAAGTTAATAAAAGGCCGATTATTTGTGGTTTTGCTTGTATTGGTTGTTACCGTTTCCATAAACCCTTGCTTTGCATGGCTCGTCATTGCTACCGTGTCATGTTCATCCTGAAAACGTCCCCTTACATTAATTGAAAAATAATCCGTTTCGTTTAGTTGCCTATGCACTCCCATCCCATACAACAATTGTCTTCTTGGCCCCACAGAAGTTCCACCATAACCTGAGGTGAAAAAATTCGCATTATCTATGAGCACGCCTTGTATCCCCTCAAACCTGTTGATATGATTATACTGCAAATTGCTTCTCCACTCGGTTTTATTTTTTCTGAAATACAGATTCACTCCGCTTCTGTTTTCAAGATACCGTTTCAGGGATGCCGTTTCATTTACCTCTGCCCTTGTTCCCGCTTTCGTGTTTTTTTTGCGTGTAATTAAAATCACACTCCTTCCCTCTGCCTCATATTTTGAAGATGGATTATTGATGATTTCGATGGTTTTGATGTCATTTACGGAAAGTGCATTCAACTCATTTAGCGTTATCCGCTGATTTTCGAGGTAAATGACCGGGTTCCCCCTTCCAATGATGCTTATACTTTCCCTATCGGAACTCACCTGAACCGCAGGCAGTTTGGAGAGCACCTCAACCACATCGGGAATGGTGCTTAATATGGTATTCTCAACGGTGGCCTTTACGTTTCCATTCTTATAACTAAAAGCATTTTTGTATCCCGTTATCTGTACTTCCTTTAATGCAACCCTGTTTCGTTTCAATTCAATTTTCAGTGATTGATGATCCGTTACACTGATAATCCTGGAGGTTTCTTCAAACCCTACACAACTTGTCTTAAGCAAATATGGTTGAGGATGAAGTGCAGAAAATTCAAACACACCATCGGTAATCAAGGTATGTCCGATCAATGTTGAATCCTCTTGCAAAAATAAAGAAGCAAGTCCATCCTCAATCTTTTTCCCGGAACTATCATGCACCATTCCTTTTACGCCAAACAACTGTTGAGCATGGATATGGAAGCAAATAAAAACGAGTAGCATAACGGCAATCAGTCTCATAGTAACGGTTTGAGACTATATACACGGGAATACTATAATGGTTCAACTGACACATTCAGGTTGCTGGTTAAATTAACTAAACTCCATGAAAACAGGTCCCTTGTTTTCGGAATGAAATTTGATTCCGTTTTTAGTGTACGTATTTCTTGCGAAGTGTCTAGCCAACGCAAGGCTGAGAATACAACCGCAAAAACTTGATACGGATAATACTGTCGAAAGGATAAGAAATATTTATTGGGCAGCCTCGGTAACACAAGGCTGTCTTTTTTTATTCGGTTTGTACTTGTTAATCTTCCAAACTGTTAGAGTATTCTGCACCACATGTTGAGGGAATTCCACCACATTCCTTTTGGGAAGGGAGTGCGCGGTATATTTTTTTTAATTGAAATGCTAGAATTGTTTTCTGTTTCACACCCGAATACTGTTGCACTTTTTTGTTCATGATGAACTATTTTTTACTGCTTTCCCCGCTGAAAAGTAAAAATGGCGAACGATATGCAAGGTTTTCTTGCAAGATTTCAAGCAACAATACAAACACTCTTAATTAATAACACTAAAGATTGCCTTTTGACAAAAGAACAGGTGGAAATGCATACCAATTTTTCACAAATCCAATCACACTAAATAGAAATAAAAATGACAACAGAAAACAATGACCAGGCAATTGCCGGTAACCAACAAACAAAAACAGTTTCAATAACCCGAATTTTCGATTTACCTCTTGACACAGTATGGAAAGCTTGGACAGAACCTGAAAGTTTCAAAAAATGGTGGGGCCCTACAGACTTTTCCTGCACTTCCTGTACCATTGATTTTAGGGTTGGTGGTAAGAACCTTGCAAACATGAGAGGCCCTGACGGAAAAGAAATATGGGGAACCGGAACCTACAAGGAGATAAAGCCTAGACAAAAAATAGTTTATGATGATAACTTTTCGGACGAGAAAGGAAATACTGTCCCTCCATCTTATTATGATATGCCAGGTGAATGGCCAGGAAGTGTTGTAACAGTAACATTTGAAGAAGTAAACGGTGAAACGAAAATGAGACTGGAACATGAGGGTATTCCGGAAGAAATGTATAATGATTGTATTGCAGGTTGGCAAGAATCATTGGACAAACTTCAAAACAATGTAAGATAGCCAATGGATAGTGAGAGAATGTACTGATGTTCCTTCTCTCACTTTAACTATCTTAATTAAAGAGCCTCGCTTTCAATGCTCATGATTCACCTTATACTTCACAAGCAAGGTCTCTAATGATTCGTAATACTCTTTCAGATTTCTGATTGTTATTTCAGGATGCTGTACATCCGGTATGGATACCGGCATCTCTGTAATATACTTCGATAGTTCGGGAAACTGAGATTGTATTTTCAGGGTGATTCCTAAGATTTCCGCATTCCATTCTGTTTCTGTTTTCATCCAGCAATATTTGCAATTAATCAAACCAAAACATTATACCATTATGCTAAATACTTGCATTATTCATACAAAGCAAATCAGGTAACCCTTGGTCTTTGTTTTTAACAAAAATCTAAAACTAACTCTTAACCGGCCTGCTATATTGCTGGTGAGGTGATATCAATCAATGAACATGTATCGTAATCGTATTGATAATTACTCATAACGAGACTCTTTAAACGACTCCTGAAGTGCTTTCATTTGTTTGGTCCACTCACGTTTAAATACTACCCAATTGGTATTTCCATCGGCACGGTAATTATTCACGCTTTCCCGTAATGCTGTGTTTTGAGCCTCAAGTGATTTCACATTTGTTGTAAAATCCTTTGATGCTGCTTTGTCCTTTTCATCCTTCTTCACCCTCAGTTCCTCTATCTTTTTGTTGTTTTCAGAAATGGCAACTAACGATTCCTTTCTGAACTGATGGTATTCTGCAACAGAGTCTTTTTGGGCCTGTCTTAAATCGGATTTGGCTGCTGCCATCTTATTGCGGGCTTCTTTCAAATTTTGTTTTCCCTGTTGCGCTGACGCTGCAAAACCAAGAAAAGTTAAGGCTGCTAACATGATTGTGTGTGTTTTCATCATCTTTGGATTTAAGTGTACTAAAAATGCCGCCCCAGAGCGGGCGACATTTTTATTAAATTTTCACAACTTAAAGGTCTATGAATCCTTTGCATTGTTTGTCAAAGGTGTCCCGAATACACAATATGGATATTACACAAATCCAATTAAATGTTATATGATTCACACTCCAATAAGAAACCTGATTTCGGAGAGTTCCAAGAGAAACAAGTTGTTTTTAAAGCATCGTTATCCTTTAAATTGAGTATAAGCACACACAATCGAATATTAACTATTAGTATAAACTAAAAAGGAGCTCCGGTTTGCACCGGAACTCCCTTTATACTTATGCTTAAACTTACTTATTCTACGATTTTCAAAAATTCTACCTTAAACTCTACCCTGCGGTTGCGGGTTCTTCCTTTTACTGAACCATTGGTATCAACCGGGCTTGATTCACCATAACCTGTTGCGCTTACTTTCATTGGATCAACTCCATGTTCAATAAGGTAATTTGCTACAGCATCAGCACGATTTTGTGAAAGTGTTTGGTTCATTGCATCATCACCAACATTATCTGTATGCCCGCCAATGATTAATTTATAAGAAGGATTTTCTTTCATTACTTTTACGATAGCGTTCAAAATAGGGAACGATACAGGTTTGATAATGGCCTTACCTGTTTCGAACTGAATACCTTGTAATGCTTTTTCGAATAATTGTTTGGTTTCCTTTTTGAGTTCAGGACAACCTGAATTGGTTGCTGTTCCGGGTATTGTAATACACTTATCTATATCATCATATACACCATCGGCATCTGTATCCGGGCAACCACTGTGTGTGGCACTTCCTGAAACTGCTGGACATTTATCAATTCCATCATGCACACCATCATTATCAGTATCAGGGCAGCCATTGGTAGCAGTTGTTCCTTTAATTTGCGGACACATATCTTTTGCGTCTTCAATACCATCAGCATCTGTATCAGGGCAGCCTTTAAACGCAGCTACACCTTTTGTATCCGGACATAAATCCTCTTCATCTCTAATACCATCACCGTCACGATCGGGGCAACCATCCATTGTAATTGAACCTTTTATGTTCGGACATTTATCCTTGCTGTCGATAATACCATCATTATCTGTATCCGGACATCCTTTTGAAGTGGCCGGTCCGGCCTCTGTTGGACATTGATCTTCGTTATCTGCAATTCCATCTTTATCTGTGTCGGGACAGCCACTAGTAGCTGCAATACCGGCTAAAGAAGGACATTTATCCAAATAATCAGCTACACCATCGGCATCAGCATCAAGCGGACAACCGTTGATATCAACTTTAGCTCCTGCAGGTGTTCCCGAACATTTATCTTTTCTATCCGTTACACCATCTTTGTCTGCATCTTTCCCTTTTCCGAGATTAAAGCCAAAACCTAAGGTATGCATCATAAATAGATCATTACCGGTTGGTGTTACATTGGGCGTTAGGATCGGACTATTATGAGCAGTACTCATATAACCGAAAGTAGCCTGGTATGTTATACCAATAACATCATTCAAACGGTATCTAACACCCGCTCCACCAACAATGGGAACATCTATGTTATTGGTGATGTTTGGTCCAGAAAAATCAGAAAAACCAATTCCTGCAAATACATAAGGTGCAATTTTACTATCCTCCGAAATCATGTACCCATTGTAGAACTTATATTTAAGGGTGAAATTTGCATGCATCATATCGCCTTTGAAAACGGTTGCATTATCTTTATAATACCCGAATGAACCAATAGTTGCCGTAAGTGTTACATCCAAAGAACGGTTTACATAGCGGGAGAGATTAATTCCTCCGATTACATTCTGACGTAGCACATCAGAAGTAAAATCTGTCATACTATTTCCCAGATCTCCTGCGTATACCGAGAATCCGCCCATTACTCCTGCATTCCACTTGCGTTCGTGTGTTTGCGAATGAACCTGGTTAAGCGTTAATAGAAAAAGTAACGCCATTGCTAATTGTTTCCAATTTCCGTGATTGAAAATTGCCGAAACTTTTTTGTATATTTTATTCATAATATCTTGTGTTTAAGATGTACAAGGTTACGTCTGCAAAGGTTCCTGAATGTTACACATGGCCAACTAAGAGTTACATAATTCCTATATCATCAATCTCCATTTCCTGATTGATTCTCTTTTCAGCTATTTCTTCTTTTCTGTTTCTTTTTTCTTAAAATACCCTCTTAACAAAAAGCTCTTTTGAGCTGCATCCATATTTTGTTTGAACCCTTTTGTTCCTTGTTTCACATTCACAATGGTTTTATCCAGATTTTCGGCAAATATGGTATCCATAAATAATTTACCGATTGTACCTTTACCCGAATGAATATTGCCGATAATATCTGCCATATCGTTGGTGATGGATGCAGCATTATCGGTGGTCTTTTTAAGATTGAGCAGCATGTCGTCAAAACTTACCGGCATCGTTGTTCCTATCATATCCTGATCTTCAACCTGAGGATTTCCGGTTGTTCCGGCCGAAAGATTTAAAATTTTGTTGCCCATCAAGCCATCGGATCCAATAATTGCTTTTGCGTCTTTTTTGATAAACTGCTGTGTTGAAAGACTCACCACCATATCAACCCTTACACTGCTATCCGTGATGATCTCAATATGTTCAACCGTTCCAACATTGATACCTGCAAATCTTACATTATTGCCTACTTGCAGCCCGTTTACATTATTGAACATTGCACTCATTCCAAATGTCCTGGTGAATAACTGTTTAGCATCGCCAATAAAATAAATACCTGCAGCAAAAAGTATAATGCCAGCGGTAACGAATATGCCCAGTTTAATATGTTGTGAAGTTTCTGTTTCCATGATAATTTGATTAACTAAAAAATGAATGCACCCATTCATCCGTTGATGATTCTAATTCGTTATATGTTCCGGTTGCAGCAACCATTCCGTCTTTCAAAATCACCATACGGTTGGCTGTAATTTTAGCGCAAGCCATATCATGGGTAATGATAATGGAGGAGGTTTTGTGTTCTTTTTGAATGTTCATCATGAGCTCACTAATTTCTCTTGATGTAATAGGATCAAGTCCGGTTGTTGGTTCATCGTACAGCATAATCTCCGGTTTCAGAATAAGTGTGCGGGCCAACCCTAAACGCTTCCGCATTCCACCGGAAAGTTCGGATGGCATCTTATGTTCCACATCACTCAGTCCAACATTTCCAAGTGCCTCTTTCACGAGTTGTATGCGTGCATGTTGGTCAATATTTTTTGATTCGCGCAACGGAAATAATAAATTCTCGGTAACAGTCATTGAATCATATAATGCCCCGCTTTGGAACAGAAAACCAACTCTTCTGCGCAGTTTATTCATCCCATCATTATCAAGGGACAAAATATCCTCTCCCAGCACCGTTAATGATCCCTTATCCGGTTGGATCAAACCAACCAGACACTTAATCAACACTGATTTCCCGGAGCCCGATTTACCCAGTACCACAAGATTCTCTCCTTTGTTAAGATCAATTGAGAGTCCTTTCAATACATCATTATTGCCAAATGATTTTTCAAGATCCGCTATCCGGATTACTACCCCGGTATCTGCATCATCTGAAGGATGTATGTTATACGTTTTTCCCATTACGTTAGTAAATAAATAAGCTTGTAATCTGCACCACCAGCATATCAATGATAAATACCATTAATGAGGTAAGTACCACAGCTGTATTAGCCGCTTGGCCAACACCTACTGTTCCTTTGTTGGAATAATAACCTTGGTAACATGCTATCAAACCAATCGAGAACCCGAAAAAGATGGTCTTGATGAGAGATGGTAATACATCCGTAAAACTTAACTGGGCAAATGCCTGACCAAAAAACAAACTGAAGCTCACATCACCATGAATATTGACACCGGCAAGTGATCCAAGCATTGATATTACATCATTAAAAACAGTGAGAATAGGCAACATTAAGGTGGCAGATAACACGCGGGTAACAATAATATATTTGAAAGGGTTGGCACCTGAAACCTCCATAGCATCTATCTGTTCGGTAACACGCATAGAAGCCAACTCCGCTCCGATACTGGAACCCACTTTTCCTGCACATATCAATGCAGTAATAACAGGACCAATTTCGCGTACAATCGAAACAGAAATCATTGCAGGCAACCAAGATTCTGCCCCAAATTCAGCGAGTGTTGGCCGGGTTTGCACAGTGAGCACCAGTCCCATTATAAAACCGGTGATACCAACAAGCGGTAACGATTGAAGACCAATACGGTAACTCTGTTTCACCAATTCCCTGAACTCATAAGGAGGTTTTACCAACTCAACAAAATACCTCCCCGTAAACAACGCAAACATTGCCACACCGGTTAAAAACCGATGCAACAATGATGGTATACGTTGCTTCGAAGACGTCAGTCCCAAAGCAGTTGTAATATTTGCTGAAACAGCTGTCATTAGCGTTTTCATGTGTGTAATTTCCTGAGTACTTTCATACTTTTGTTTACATTCTTTTCAAAAATTCCCGTTTTAGGCTTCATATTTTTTTGTGCATTTTTATTCAATCATCTTGGGATAAGTAAACCGGTATTGTTGTAGGGTTTGAACGATATGATTTAAGATGCAATAATTACGGTACCATTTTTTATCGGACGGAATAATGTTCCAAGGGATGGCATTTGAATCATGATCGAAGATAAACTGGTACGCTTTGGCAAACTGTTGGTGCTTGTTGATATCAACAATATCCTGTTTGTTAAACTTCCATTGTTTAACCGGGTTATCCCTTCTTTCCTCCAACCGCTTGAGTTGTTCCTCCTGCGAAACATGCAAAAAGAATTTAATGACTATTGTTTGAGCGCCTATCAATCCCTTTTCGAAAGCGTTGATTTGTTTACAACGTTCGGAGAGCTTTTTTTCAGTAAGTGTCCCATTAACCATTGGCACCAAAATGTCCTCATAATGCGAACGGTTAAAAATGTGAATCATTCCACTGGATGGACAAGCTTTACTGATACGCCATAAAAAGTGATGATCTTGTTCAATAAGTGTGGGCGCCTTGAAAGAGGTAACATTGCAGCCGGCAGGGTTTACTCCTGTAAACACCTGCTTTACCGCGCTATCCTTTCCTGATGTATCCATTCCTTGCAAAACTATTAACACTGAAAAGACATGCTGGGCATACAATTTTTCTTGAATCTCCGAGAGCTCTTTCAGTAAAGATTTTTTATTTGCAAGAATATCCGACTTCTTCACTTCGGAAGATGGTTTGGTTGCAATTTTTGATAACTGATCAGCTTGACTCATTGAAAATTTGAATACTAACTCTTTTTAGGTAAGTCCGTTTTCGACAACTCAGTGTCTATATGATCGTTAAAACTTGTTTTCAGGCGATCCACTTTGTCTGTCATATCATCCATAAATGTTTCCAATTTGTCCTTAATGGCATCCGACACATCCGACCCTTTTGCCAGGATACGTTTACGGGTTTTGCTACCTTTATGCGGTGCAAACAAAACACCTAAGCCACCTCCGATAGCCGCTCCCAGAAGCAATGCTCCCAATACTTTAATTGTACCTGTTGATTTTTCCATGATATAGTTATGTTGATTGTATGTTATTTTTCGATCTTTCTCACCTGTCATGTTCCTTATCACCTGTTATAAAATGATAAGAATAATGAGCAGGATTATAATAATAGCGCCAACAGAGAGGTAAATACCACCATCAAGGGTCTTCAGGTTTTTGTGGATGGTTTGTACTTCCTCTTTAAGTCCTGTTTTTTGTTCAGCACTCATTGATTGCACATCCATCTGTTTTATGACCTCCAATCGTTGCAACATTGATGCTGCTTGTTGAGCATGGGTCACCTGTTTGTCCTTGTGGTTTGCCTGAACCGGTAAAACCATAAATGTGGTAACAAATAGCAAGAGGCTTGTGTAGCATAATTTTGTTTTCATAATAATCTTTGTTTACTTTTTTCTTGAATAATTCTAAATATCACAGCAAGGATTGCTGTAACCAATAATATCTGAATAAGGCTACCTCCTGAACTTGCAGTAGCACACCCTTTGACTATTTAGTTCCGTGAATCGCCAATCCAATGGTGGATACTCCGCTCGACAAATCGAGGAATGCACCAACACGATCGTTAAAATGGTACTCAGCACCAACATGAATATCTAAAAACAGGGATCCTCCTCTGCGGTAGTAATTACGGTCCCCATCATATCCATCATCCCAGCTTGAGTTAACGATGGCAAATCCGAGTGATCCGGCCAGGTAAAAATCCCATTTTGAGTTTGCCTTTAATAAATCATCAAAATAGTAGGTTCCTTTCACTCCGATGGGAATTACTGTTTCGCGGTATGTATAATACCGATAAGGAACATTTTTGTTACCCCAGTAATAATCGTGACTAAAGCTGTAAAAGTTTAAAAAAGGAGCCAGTGTAAAGTTTTTGGCAACATCAAACTCATAATCAATATGAAATACCGGTAATGAACGCCCAACATATCCGTAATAGCCGGAGTAACCTCCGATACCAAGTCCCAGATTAAGTGATTTACCGTACTTTTCTTGCGCTGAAACTGTAATGAGGGAACCCATTAACATGCTCAGCAAGGCTGTAAATAATAATTTCTTTCTCATGATGGTGGTTATTTAGTGTTTTTGATAGTTAGGTTCTTCAACGACTGGCCTAACTCATCCATATCGTGACTGAATTCTTTCTTAAACTCTACCCAACTGTCTTTACCGTTGGCCTGGTATTCATCCAGCTTTTTGCGCATATCAATATTGCGTTGCTCCAGTTCATCAATCACTTGCTGATCTGCTTTTTTGAGTTGTTTTTTATCAGTAACCATACGTTCTTTAAATGCTGCGATTGTTTTTTCATTTGCAGCAATGCGCTCTTCCGACTCTTGTTTAAAAGCCATGTAATCGGCTACAGAATCTCTTTGCTCCTGGCTAAGTTCCTGCTTCGCTTCTTTTAAATCTTGTTTGGCATTTTCAACTTTGGTTGCCGGTGAACTGCACCCGGTAACAATTGCAGCCACAAAGGTTGTTGCTGTGATAATGGTTAGTATTGGATTTTTCATGTTTGTGTATGATGTTTTATTAGATGTGAATGAATTTATAATGAGTTGGAGAGTATTTGTTGAAACGAACTTTCGGATTTTCCCATTTTGAGTTCGAGCTCTGCTAACAAATTATCCGGTTGAGTATCGGATATGCGTAAATTATCGAGTGGGCTTACTGTATGCCGTTGATGTATTTTCCGGGTGAATGCACCCCAAACATCCTTAAGGTTATCAAAATTTGTTCGTTCTGCAAAAATGCTTTGGTATGCTTTTTTTATCATACTCAAAGGTGCTGTACTTGTTTACTGAAAGTATTACAAAACCTTGACTAAGATTTACATGATTCACACCTTTTGAATTGCGAATAGCGCTGGTCATTTCAATACCTCTTCGTTTCATTTGTATGAAAACAGGTAAATGATCAACTGTTAATGGCGCCAATAAATAATGTGGATTCGGTTTCAATTAGCGAACATCCCCCCTCAACATAATTTGTTTCATGCTCAAATTTTGGGGTGAGGAATAAATGATATTAACACAATCAATATAAGCTTCCAAAACTCCGGAGTTATATCTTTAATTACTTCTACTAGAACTACAATATGAATATGAGACTTGATCTCCTTTACACTATTTTACATCCTTCACTTATCAGAACTCCATTGAGTTACATTTTGGATTGGGTCGTTCAGGCGACATTCAATGCCGGGCTGTACATGGGGTGAGTGCACTATTTTTCGTTCTTCTCGTCAAAAAAAAACGAACGATACAAATGTACCGCTCGTTTGATATGTGGCCTTGCCGGGAATCGAACCTGGATCGAGAGCTTCGGAAACTCTAGTACTATCCATTGTACTACAAGGCCGGGGGCGCAAATATAATTGAAAAATATTAACTCATCTCATCTCTGATCCTGCTTTTTAGTACATCCATCCAAATCAATGATTTGTGTAACATAAACCTCTTATTGTGTAACATAACCGGAAACTAGTTAGCAGACCTTTGTGACGTGCTGAAAACTCTTTCAACACGAAACAAAACATTATGACAAAATTAAAGCAACTGTTAACACTTACATGCGTTACAGCACTCCTGTTTTCCGCTTGTAAAAAGGCCGACAACACGACACCAACAACAAAAACAGACACTTTATTGGTTACAATCAGCCCTGCGAAAAATGCTACGGGCATCATACGCAATGCATCTGTTACCGCTACATTCAATTTGGCTATGGATCCTACAAGCATCAACGCAACAACGTTTTTGTTAAAAAACGGCATGGTTAATATCACTGGGACAGTTTCGTATTCGGGCCTTGTTGCCACCTTTGTTCCTGCTGTATTGCTGGAGGCAAATACTGTTTATACCATAACGGTTACAACAGGGGCTAAAACCACAACCGGCATTGTGCTTTCGGCCAATGCAATAACAAGTTTTACTACTTCAGGAGGCGCTGTGGGACAGCCGTCTGTATTTTTAGGAAGCGCTATCAACTATGTTATTCTTGCTAAGACCGCAATCAATAACAATCCGATTTCAGCCATTACCGGTGACTTAGGGTTAAGTCCAGCAGCCACTTCATACATTACAGGATTATCGCTAACCAATGCTACGGGTTATGCAACATCTTCACAGGTTACCGGTAAAGTATATGCAGCCGATATGGCTCCTCCTACCGCCATTAGCCTCACAACCTCCGTTGACAATATGATTACAGCTTACAATGACGCAGCGGGACGTCCAACACCCGATTTTGTAGAACTGGCCACAGGTAATATTGGAGGAAGAACCCTTTCACCTGGTTTATACAACTGGTCGAATACAGTTACCATACCTGCCACTGTTACCATTTCCGGGGGACCGAATGACATTTGGGTGTTTCAAATTGCCGGCAATCTTAATCAGGCTGCTGCTACCAACATCATCCTTACCGGAGGAGCACAGGCTAAAAATATTTTCTGGCAGGTTGCAGGAGAAGTAACCCTTGGAGCAACTGCACATTTTGAAGGTATCATATTATGCCAAACCGGGATTACCCTAGGCACCGGAGCATCCTTAAATGGCAGGGCTCTGTCCCAAACAGCTGTGATACTGGATGGTAATACGGTTGTTCAACCACAATAATCCGTTCATTTCTTATTATGAAGCCACCATCAGTCTCAACCACTGATGGTGGCTTTTTTAATACCTTATTGCATATTGCAGGGAGATAAAAACCCGTATGACAAAATTTGGCTGCTTGCTCCTTCTGATGTGTTGTGTTTTCGAAACGGTTGCGCAACAACGAAAACATGAACTTTCTTTAACTTCCGGACTCTCTGTGCCGGTTGGTGATTTTGCAAGTACCGATATCACCAACTCAAATGCCGGAAGAGCAATGACGGGTGGAAATTTCAGCATCAATTATCAGTACAACCTGAGCGCGAATATTGGTTTACTATTGCTTTTGGGAGGAACCTCGTGTGAAATAGATGCCTCCAATCTTGTGAATACAAGCGTCTCTCCTTTAACATCGGAAACCCGCTACTGGAGTATCGGAGGTTATCGGGCAGGAGGTACTTTTCATACCCAACTGCACAAACAACTTACCGTGGAATGCCGTGTTACCGCTGGTTTTAACACCGTTACCTTTGGAGGAATCTTACTCAGCGATCATGCTGGAAATACATTGGAAATAGCCGAATCATCAACAGCGGCATTTGTGTATTCACTCGGAGTTGGTGCCAAGTATCATCTGTCCCGCAGTATTTTTATACCACTGTTTATCGACTTCTTAGGTTGCAAGGCAAATTTTTCGGATGTGCAACGCAAAGAGAACGGAATCAACAAAGAAGTACTGACCTTGGTAAGGTCTGTAAACTATATAAGCCTGTCGGCCGGTTTGGGGTTTACCTTTTAAGGGCTTTTTCACTCAATACAATGTACAGTCCTCCATTTTTTGTTTACTTGCAGCTATAAAATCACATAGCATATGCAACTCACCTACTTTGGCCATTCTTGCTTTTCACTCGAAACAAATGGTAAAACTGTTTTATTCGATCCATTTATCAGAGGCAATGAACTCGCCTCACATATCGATTTTAACAGCATTAAAGCCGATTATATATTAGTGTCGCACGGACATGATGACCACACAGCCGACCTTGTTGCACTGGCTACCCAAACAAATGCAACCGTAGTAGCAAGCTGGGAAATTCATGCATGGCTTCATAAACAAGGTCTGAGCAAAACCCATCCCATGAATATTGGTGGTAAATGGCATTTCGACTTTGGTACAGTGCATATGGTATTTGCTGCTCACAGCAGTTCGCTTGCCGATGGCACTTACGCGGGAGTAGCCGCAGGTTTTGTGATTGAAAGTGAAGGTAAAACTATATACTATGCCGGAGATACTGCCCTCCATACCGACATGAAATTGTTACCCTTCAAATTCCAGCTGGATGCAGCCCTGCTCCCTATTGGTGATAACTTCACCATGGATTACAAAGACGCCTGCATCGCTTCCGATTTTATTGAGTGTGACAATATCATTGCTATGCATTTCGACACTTTCGGATTTATTAAAATAGACCACCAGGAAGTAATAACTTACTTTACCGATGAAGGTAAAAGAATAACAATCCCTAAAATTGGAGAGGTCACTAAAATATAAAAGAAGGAAGTTGAATCTATCAGTCCAACTTCCTTCCTCTAAACTCCCAACTTCTAAATTTATTCTGCTTTGCAAAAACGGTTTCTGTCGAGCAATACACCTTCGGCATCAAACAACTCAACAATATACATCCCTGCAGGAATACCGGTAAGATCCAAAAATGTATCCAGACTTCCTGTAACCGTTTGTTTGATTTCACGGCCGTCTGTTGCAGTAATTTTCCAGCGGCTTGCTCCGGTTGGCAAATTGCTGAAGTACAAACTTCCGTTTGATGGATTCGGATACAATAAAAATGCATGTTGGTTCATTTCGGCTACCCCGCTTGTTGGTGGTGTGTAAGTAGCCAGGAAACGAATATTATCAACAACAACATAATCGGCTAAATCACCATTGATGTTCAGAAACTTTACATCCATCGCATATGATTTTGGGGTGGTGGTAAAAGTTAAAGGTTGAACAAAGTTTTTAAACGTAGCGGATTGAGTGGTCATATTATAACTGGGTGTAACAATTACATCACCAACAGAATCATAGAAATACAGGTTGATCCGGAGGGCACAAAAAAAGGAAGAACCCGGAGGTATGATGTAATCGAACGAAAAGGCTTTGGGTGTAAATGGAAATGTGTCTTGCATTTCAAGCCAGGCACCGGTTACAAACGATCCATCCTGGTAACAATTTAACCGAGCCGAATAACTGCCATCGGCTCCGCCTGTTCTTCGTTCCACCAATCCCAATTGAGCTGTTGATGAAGAATCGTAAGCATCCCATTTATCGGGCCACATATGAGCCCCGTTGGGAATCCAGGTTTCGAAACTGTGATTGCGTACTGCATACTGCGCAAATGCAGTTGTGAATGCAATAGAACACAAAAGTAGGGTAAAGTGCTTTTTCATAATGGTTTATGGTTTACTCAAATTTTATAAAAAATATTGAAATTCAGAAATATTTTACAGGAACAGCATTATTATCCATGCTCACATTCAAGCCACCGTAAGGCCATTCCGGTAGTATTTTGAGGAAAACAGAAAATTAATACGCGAAAAACAAAAAAGATATTATCTTGGTTTCGCTATTTTAAGCCTGATGAAAATATTAATGGTATATCCGGAAATGCCGGATACGTTTTACGCACTTAAACACTTTACAAAAGTAATTGGTAAAAAAGCCGCTTTCCCTCCTTTAGGTTTGCTTACGGTTGCTTCTATGTTGCCGGTTGAATGGGAACGCAAACTGATAGATTTGAATGTGAATCCCCTCAAGGATGAAGATATCCGCTGGGCTGATTATGTTTTTCTTTCAGCCATGAATGTGCAGGAAGAATCGGTACGCGAAATTGTTGCACAATGTAACCGTAATAACGCAATCATTGTTGCCGGTGGCCCACTGTTTACGCATGAGCACGACCGGTTTGATGGTATCGATCATTTTATTTTGAATGAAGCAGAAATAACCCTTCCTCCATTTTTAGATGACCTTGCCGCAGGTACTGCAAAACCCATTTACCAATCAAAAGATTTTGCCGATGTGAGCAAAACTCCTGTTCCACAATTTGAGCTGGTGAACATGAGTAAATACCTCTACTCCATTATTCAATACTCAAGAGGTTGTCCGTACCTGTGCGATTTTTGTGATGTAACAGCATTATTCGGACGAAAACCTCGCTTCAAAAGTGCCGAACAGATTATTGCCGAACTGGACGAGATCCGGCTTAACCGCGATGTGCAATTGGTATTGTTTGCCGATGATAACCTCATAGGAAACAAAAAAGTACTGAAGGCAGAATTATTGCCCGCACTGATTGAATGGCGCAAAAAATATAAACCCGGATTTTTATTTGCAACCCAACTCACAGTAAACCTTGCTGATGATGAAGAACTGATGCAGCTATTACTGGATGCTGGATTCAGACACGTATTTATTGGGATTGAAACCCCTGATGAAGCCAGCTTAAAAGTTGCCCATAAAAATCAAAACCTTAAACGTAATCTGCTCGAAACCATTCATGCCATCCACGAAGCCGGATTCATTATTTCGGGTGGATTTATTGTTGGCTTTGATACCGATACCAAACAAAGTTTTGATTTGCAATCGCGCTTCATTCAACTGAGTGGTATACCACTGCCTATTGTGAATGTGCTCAAGGCCCCTCCGGGCACTGAGTTGTTCGACCGCATGAAAAAAGAAGACAGGCTGGTAAGACACTTTGCGTTTTCGGAAGGTGAAACCAATATACGCCCGGTGATGGGTATCGAACAATTGTATGATGGTTTTCTGGATGTGATCGGCAACGTTTACAAACCGAAATACTCCCTTGAGCGGATGAAGAATTTTTTCCGCCACCATCACTTCCCCAAATCAACAGTTAAAGTTCCTTTCCCTTTCCGCATGAGCAATATCTGGGTGGGTTTACGTGTGCTCTTCCTGGTATGCATCCTCGATAGCGACAGGCGATATTACTGGAACCTGATTTTTTGGACCATCTTCTTTAACCGCAAATACTTTGACAAGGCTGTTTTTTATACTGTGATGATGTACCAGATGAAAAAAGGGTACGATACCATTTATGGTCAGGTGCAGGAACAACTGGCTACGGTAGATAAGTCGGAAAATGTTGCTGCTTAGCATCAATCAGCAAAACTTCACATCACACTTCTGTTGCAGAAGTACCGAGCATAGACCTGGAAAGTGTTGGAAAATGTAACCGGCAATTAAAACTTGCCGAAACCGTTTGATAGTTTATAAGAAACTGTAACCCCGTAAATATAATAGAGGTCATTTATGTAGTCTATTTTCCCTCTGGGTTTACCTTCATAATTGGAAACCATCTGTGTATTGGAATTGATACTGTTTTTATTTCTGGAAGCCATGATACGCGCATCATCACTTGGCAGTAACTCTGCATCCGGATAGGTTGATTCACCGCTAATATCATCCAGATAGGTAGTTGAGGTATAACGAATCCCCATTTCCAATCCAACCTGCCAGCTACCATTGATATAACAACGTACCCCAAAACCAAAAGGGACTGCAAAAGCAATTGGAGAATATGAGCTTCCATTCAATTTTAACGGACTAAGCGCTATCGGATCACCCGTAATGGGATGAATAGCTTTAGGGTTAAAATAAAATACTCCTACTCCGCCAAACACATAAGGAATAAACCTGTTGCGCACATAACCACCATTGGTGTTATCTTCAATAAAATTGTATTCCATCACTCCCGATGCCTCAAATATATCCGAGTAAAAAGCAAGGTTTCTCGATTTTTGCCATCTGGTATCATTCGTTTCATCAAGGTTTGAATCGGCTGCAAAAATACGGCAGTACATTAAATTGGCCCTAACTGAGAATGAAGGTGTGATATTGTAACGGCCATAAACACCAAATGACGGCTTGATCGACTCGGATTGAAAACTGTAATTTACAATATCACCATAATAATATGATCCACCCGCCAATGCACCCAGCTCAAAACTCTGAGCTGCACTCCGGTATGGAAATGCAAACAGGGTACAAATAACGAGGAGTTGAGTAATGCGTAATTTCATAATTGCTGTATATGAGTTATAATCAATATCTACATATTAACTACTGGCACAACTCAAAGCTACACAGTGCATTTGTTCTCATTTAGAAAATATGCTAGCCTATATCAAAATCTATGTATATAGTAAAACTTTGAAACAACTTAACTTATTGGTCTGAAAATGACCTTTTAGGACCAAAATCACCAGTCAACTTTAAAAGATGCCATTTATATCTTAAAAACGTCAAATAGGCCATTTATCAACTTAGTTATAAACACAATTCAATGACTGACTAATGGTTGAATTACTTATTTGAATGAAATGGCTTCATGGTGCATCTCATCCACCTTGTTGCAACAAAAAAGCCTGCCTAACATACTGTTAAACAGGCTTAAATTTTTGAATTGTGTAGTCCCAGCAGGACTCGAACCTGCGACCTACGGTTTAGAAAACCGTTGCTCTATCCAGCTGAGCTATAGGACCATTATTATCTTCCAACTTCTCCGTTGCTTTTCCTCCCGATAG
>JAZKEF010000011.1:0-47705 GCA_040387195.1 Bacteroidota bacterium | reverse complement strand
CAACTTCTCCGTTGCTTTTCCTCCCGATAGCTATCGGGAGAGCTATAGGACCATTTATTATCTTCCAACTTCTCTCTACTTCTCCGACCATTCTCACAAACCTCAATAAAAGCGGGCCGATAACGGGCTGCAAATAAAATTATTTTTTTATTGCGAGGCAAGTACTTTGTGCGATAGATTGATTTTGTTACCTGCTAATGATGTAATTGGTTAATTGTGTGGGTGGTTATTGTAGCCGTATTATCCCTTGAGCTTATTTAGACCGGATTAAATACCATTTTTGCTAGCAATGTAAACCACTTGGGTTATTTAACAAGAATTCCAATATGCGCATCTGCACCATTGCTAAATCGTAACAAGCATTTTCATCCTCTTTCGAATTTCGTTCTTCATTATTCTAATTTTTCACACGAAATTCCATACTTTTACCCTCTTAAATTTACAAATGATTCCCCGTAGTAAAATAGACGAAATAGTTGATGCCGCACATATTGAAGATGTGGTTGGCGAATACATTTCGCTTAAAAAGCGTGGATCGAGTCTCCTGGGATTATGTCCCTTTCACAATGAAAAGACCCCTTCCTTTAATGTATCGCCCGTAAAAGGCATTTATAAATGTTTTGGTTGCGGCAAGGCCGGTAATTCTGTTAATTTCATCATGGAGTATGAGCACCTGGATTATATTCAGGCACTCAAATTTCTGGCAGAAAAGTACCGCATTGAATGGCCTGAGCGTGAGATAAGCAGCGAGGAACTGCAGGCCGAGAAACAACTCAAAAGTGAGCGGGAGTCGCTGCAGATCATCAACAACTTTGCTGAAAAGTATTTTGCCGAAGTATTGCTCCATGACGAAGAAGGAAAAAATATCGGTCTCTCCTACTTTGAAGAACGCGGCTTCAGACCCGAAACTATTGAAAAGTTTAAACTGGGTTACAGCAAGGATTCATGGGATCACTTTACCAATGCCGCCCTCAAAAACGGATTCAATATAGAGCTGCTTAAAAAAGCAGGGCTCGTAAAAGAAAGTGAACAAGGCAAACAATATGATGCCTATCGCGGACGGGTAATGTTTACCATCCATTCCCTGAGTGGAAAGCCCATTGCCTTTGCCGGTCGTTTCCTGAAGAAGGACCCCAAAAGTCCGAAGTACGTAAACTCTCCCGAAACGGAACTCTACCATAAGAGCAACGAGCTGTATGGTTTGTATTATGGCCGGAATGCCATCAGCAAAACAGGCTTTGTATACCTTGTTGAGGGCTACACGGACGTTATCAGCATGCACCAGGCTGGTGTTGAAAATGTGGTGGCATCATCAGGCACATCCCTTACCGAAAACCAAATCAAACTGATCAAACGTTTTACGAGTGATGTTTGCGTATTGTATGATGGAGATGCTGCAGGAATCAAAGCCTCACTGAGGGGAATTGATATGTTGCTGGAAGCGGGACTGAATGTAAAAACAGTTTCCTTTCCGGATGGAGAAGACCCCGATAGCTATTGTCAGAAAGCCGGCCCGGAAGGGTTTGCTAAATTCCTGGACGAAAACAAAAAAGATTTCATCCTCTTTAAAACTTCTTTGCTTGCGGCTGATGCGGGTAACGACCCCGTAAAAAAAGCTCAGCTCATTCGGGAAATAGTTGAAAGTATAACCAAGATTCCCGATGCCTTTAAACGCATGGGCTTTATCAAGGAAACCGGAAGGTTATTACAGGTTGATGAACAATTACTCGTTACCGAATCCAACCGTATCTTGCGCAGCAAGATGGCAAGTGAGGCTAAAGCTGATATTGCCGCGTTGCCCGAGCCCAATATTGGTTACCAGGAAGAGTTGCGCGAACTGCTGGATGTGCAGCACCACGACCATCAGGAAAAAGACTTGTTGCGTACCTTATTAAGTTATGCCAATCAGGAATATGATGGTTACAAAAATGTAGCACATTATATTCTGCACATGATTGCCGATGATGAAATGGAAATTGAAAGTCCGGTAATCCTTCAAATTGTGCACCTCATACAAGAACAACTCGAGGCGGAATCCATTCAATTAAGTAGCCTAGTAAACCATGAAGACCCGAAGGTGAGCAAGATGATAGCCGATATCCTAAGCAGTTCCCTTGAGATTAGTCCCAACTGGGGAAAAAAATTCGACCTCATTATAGAGCAACCCGGCTCCAACTATAAGTATGATGTGGAATCGGCATTGGGCCGACTCAAGTTGAAAAACATTGAAAAGATGATTCGTCATAACCAGGATGCATTTAACCAGGCCGAAAATGATGAAGCAATAGATGCCCTGATGCGCGTGCACCAACACCTCATTGAACTTCGCTCCACCCTCACCGAAAAATGGGGTACAGTTATTCTAAAGTAATGTGCTGTTGGCTGTTGGCCTTTAGCTATTGGCAAGGAGTGCCGCGACTTAAACTCTGCTCAGTCAGAGTGTCCATGAACAAAATTGCTTTAAACCATTAGAGATAACAGCTAAAGCGTCTCCATCCCTAATCTCTTTGCATCTTACCCGTTCATTATGATAATTTTAAGAAAAATATTTACCTTAAAAATTATATATTAGCGCGGCTTTGAGATTCTCCTTCAACATACCTGCATTAATGGCATTGGTGTGCAGTACTTTTTTGGGTATTGCACAACCGGTTGCAAACTTTACTGCCAATAAAACAGCCGGCTGCAGCCCTTTAACGGTGCAGTTTACAAGCACATCAACAGGAACTATCACAAGTTATGTGTGGAGTTTCGGAAACAGCAATACGTCCATTTTACAAAATCCATCTGCAACGTATATTGTTCCGGGAACTTATACGGTTGTGCTCACTGTTGGCGATGGAAGTGTGACTGATACCAAAACGCAAATTGCTTATATTACGGTTTACGCAAATCCGATAGCGAATTTTACAGGCACACCCCTTGTCGGTTGTGCTCCGTTAACAGTTAATTTTACGGATGCTTCTACTCCCGGAAGTGCTCCCGTTAACATCTGGTCGTGGGACTTTGGAAACGGCCAAACCGGAACGGCCAAAAATCCACCCGCTACATATGTTTTGCCCGGCACATATCCCGTAAGTCTTTCGGTGAAGGATGTAAACGGGTGCGAGAACAGCATCATCAAACCTGCTTATATTGTTGTTACCGCTCCCTTTGTTCCTAATTTTACGGCCAGTGGAAATGTATCCTGCACAGTGCCGGCAACTGT
Source organism: Bacteroidota bacterium (assembly GCA_040387195.1). Classification (GTDB taxonomy): domain Bacteria; phylum Bacteroidota; class Bacteroidia; order UKL13-3; family UKL13-3; genus UKL13-3. The sequence goes on along the minus strand of JAZKEF010000011.1, from coordinate 44,497 downwards.
CAACTTCACGGCTACAACAAATGTTCCGGGTACCTATACCTACGCGTGGACCTTCGGTGATGGCGGAACCTCAACGCTTGCCAATCCCCCACACTCCTACGGAACTGCAGGAGTGTATGATGTGGAAGTGGAAATTACTTCTTCATCAGGATGCAAGCAGAAGAAAAAAATTACTGCGTTCGCTCAAATAGCCAGTCTGAATGCAAACTTCACCGGTACTCCTTCTACCATGTGTGCTCCGGCTTTTATCAACCTTACCAATACCACAACTCCATCAGCGGGTGTGGTGTATATGTGGCAACTGAATGGCGGACAGGATTATTTTACCACCAATACCAATTATACCTTAGTGAGTAAAGTAAACCAGATCACTCTTATTGCCCGCGATGCAGGCGGGTGTTTTGATACAATACGTAAAACCATTACACTCGAGGACCGGCCTGTAGCCGATTTTGTATCGGATCAGGATACTTTTTGTGCGGTGCCTGCTACTGTTAATTTTACAGATGCCTCATCAGGAGCTTACAACTCGTGGGCATGGAATTTTGACAATACATTGGGCAGTACAAATGCAAACCCGTCAACAACCTATACGCAGGCAGGAACATATGATGTGCGGCTAATTGTATCGAGAGGGGGAAGTTGTAAGGATACCGCCAATCATACCATTTTTGTTTCACCTCCCGAAATTCATATCACTGCACAACATAGAAAAGGCAACTGTGTTCCGGCAACAATCGAATTCAGGGTAGCCGATTCCAGTCTTGTACCACTCACATCGTGGAGATGGGAATTAAACAGTGTTACAGTTTCAACCTCTCCCAATTTCAACCATTTACTTTCTACTCCCGGAGTATATGTATTTAAACTCACCGCCAGCAATGTGCTGGGTTGTCAGGTTATTGAATACGACACCGTTATTGTAGGCCCAAAAACGCTTTTTGATTTTAGTGCCAACAAGTATGAAGTATGTTACAGCGACCGCAATGTAAGATTTCAGTATATATCGCTTGATGGTTATACACCTGATACCGTTTATTGGACAGTTTACAACGACAAAGCTTCAACATCGGCAAAAGGATTAAACCCTTTGATTATGATGCCGGATACAGGATGGTTTAATGTGAGAGCATGGGTATTGCGCAACCGATGTCTCACGGAAGTAATCAAACTCCTTTACATTCATGTGAGCGGACCTAAAACGGATTTCTCTTTTAAAATTGACACCTGTGCAACCGACACCGTTAAGTTCACAAACCTTACCGGATTAAACAATGGTATCAATAAATTCTACTGGGATTTTAATGATAGTGGTGCTACTTCCACACAGGCTTCTCCCACGCATGTTTACAAGTACCCCGGAACATACAGGGTAAAACTTGTTGCCACCGATTCCACAACAGGGTGCAAGGATAGTATGTATAAAGATGTACGCATATTGTTTCCCCCAAGTGTAAAGTTTTCACCACTTGATACCAGTGTTTGCCTAGGCACAACAGTAAAGTTTGTGAATCTGTCAAAGGTAGATAGCAGCCGTTCTATTGTATACACCCGGTTTCAGTTAACAGATACCCGATATGACACACTTTTTGTTTCAAATTTTGTATTCAACCAGCCCGGATTATTTGGAGCCACACTTACCATAAAAGACAACCTCGGATGTACCTATTCACTGAAGGATTCTGCAACGGTAAAAGTATATGATGGTAAGGCAGGGTTCACCATGACGCCTATGGTGGGTTGTGCTCCGTTAATGGTAACTGTAAATGATACCTCCAAAATTGAAAATGCCATCGCCACACGCAAATGGAAATGGACACCAACCGATAGTACAATTACCACCATTGCTCCCGCTACTTTTTTGTATGCAAGTGCTGCTCCTATTCAAAATGCAGGGTTCACACTCCGGCTTACTGTTACCGATATCAAAGGTTGTATGTTCACCGCTTCTAAAATTATTACCCCCGGAAAACCCAAAGCTGCCTTTACCGTAACCAGTGTTAAAACATGCGGACGTGATTCCGTAACACTTCAGGCAACAGTGAGCAATCAAACGGTGTTCAATCCACCTTCCTACAAATGGTTTTTGCCTACAGGAAATGTGCTCACACAAAACACAAAACTTATCGCTACGGGTGATACCACTTATGATATTAAACTTGTGCTTACTGATGGTTTGGGCTGTACCGATACACTCGTTCAAAGTGTCAAAGTGAATACACTTCCTCCTGTTATCGGATTTACCGCATCACCACGTTACCTGCCATGTTACCTCACCAAAACACCAATCAACTTTAATGATACTTCAAAAGCCGGAGGAAGCCCGATTGCTAAACGGGTATGGGATATCGGAGACGGGCGCGGTCCTATTCAAACTATTTCTCCGATTTATAGTGCCATCTACAATCGCCCCGGAAAATTTGATGTAATGCTTACCGTTACCGATTCGGTTGGTTGTGTGAGTACTGCAACCATACCTGAATTTATTGAGGCCGGTGGCCCGGTTGGTAGTTATACATTTAATCCGCGCAAAGGCTGTAATCCGCTCGATGTGACATTTGACGCAACATCACCGAATGCCGCCATGTTTATATGGGATCATGCAGATGGAAATGTTGATACGTTTACAACCGTACAACATAATTACATATACACCCGCGAAGGTGTGTATTATCCAAGGCTCACACTGGTGGATAGTTCACTTGTGTGTGATTATGGATTGGACGTGATTGACTCGATTGTGGTATTACCATTACCCAAACCGGATTTCACGGTGAGCCGTAGCATCATTTGTAAAGACAATGCAACATTGTTTACCAATACAACACCGGTACACCCCTCTCCTATTGTGGGATGGAAATGGTTATTCGGAACGGGCGACTCAAGTATTGTTCACAGCCCGGGCAACGTTACATTTGACACTGCAGGTTTGTTTACTGTTTGGCTTCAGGCCACCGATGCAAACGGTTGTGTAGGCTCTGCAACCAAACCTGATTTTGTAACCGTAAACGATGATACCATCCCACCTGCCACGCCTTTTGTAAAACGTGCAACAGTGATCAATGATGAATCGGTATGGATGGAATATATCGCTAATACAGAAGCCGATTTTGATAAATACATTATCTATTCGAGCAATAGCCAGTACAACAAATCCAATATCCTCGAAACAGATCTTACTGAACTCGGATTAACTACCTTAACCACTCCGTATTCATATAAAATGGTAGCTGTTGATGTATGTTTTAACACCTCCGAATTTTCGGAAACACATACAACGGTAAACCTGGAAGCAAGCCCGGCCGTTAACAGCGTTGAACTTAACTGGACACCATACAACGGTTTCGACCTTACCAAACGTTATGACATATGGCGCAAAAAAACTGAAGAAACAGATTTCAGTTTCCTCATCGCAGTGAATGGCGACTCTCTCCATTATAGCGATACCAGTGTATTGTGCCATCAAAAGTATACCTATAAGATAAACACAGTAGAAACTGATAGCCTGCTTCAAAACTCATGGAGCGATACCAGTGGTGCCGAACCCGTTTACGAACCATTATTACCTGTTCCTCAAAATATTCGTGCTACAGTGTTGAACAACCGTTTTGTAAAACTGGAATGGCATCTTGCCAAACACAACAGGGTATTTACGTATCAAATTTACAGGGCCATTGACAGTGGTGAAGCCGTTTTCTACAAAACATTTGAGCCTGCCGATACGGTACTGGTAGATAGAGACGTGAATGTACACGAACACACGTATACCTATACAACCTTTGTAGTAGATGCCTGCGGGGGGCGGAGCGAACCGAGCAATATTGCCCGCAGCATTTTGCTCAAGGTACGTATGGTAGGAAATGACGTATTGTCGCATGACCCGAGACTTGACTGGAATCCCTATTCCGACTGGTCGGCAGGTATCAACCATTACTCCCTTGCATACTATAACGATTCGCTTGCCGGCTTCTCCCTATTTGCCCGCAATGCTGAAAATGAGCTTACACAAACCCATCGTTATGTAAACCTAACACAAGAAGAATACTGCTATCTTGTTACTGCATATAATAAGGCAGATACTTCCATCATCAGTGAATCCAATATTGCCTGTGTATCAACAGCACCAAGAATGTATGCACCGAATGTGTTTACCATTAACCAGGATGGTATCAATGATTTATTTTTTGTAAGAGGTGTTTTTGTGGCTGAATTTAAACTACAAATATACAACCGCTGGGGACAACAGGTGTTTGAAACTACCAATATGCATGAAGGCTGGGACGGTACACATAATGGTAAGGTTTGCGAATCGGATGTATATGTATATGTAGCCGAGGGAAAAGGGAAACATGGTGAAAGTAAAAGCATCACCGGAAACGTAACCCTCATGAGATAAGATAATCACCAGTCTTTGAACCTCTCCTATTGTTGCCTTCGACCTTTCCGCTGCGCGGAGCTCGGGCACCCTACCTTTCGATTATTAGCGGCATTGGTTTATTGAGTATCGTGTATCAGGCTGGACTGCTGCATGGAGCTCAGGCACCCTGTCTTCCGTTTTTTAAGCGTGGGTCTATCGCATATCGAGTATCATGCACACGGGTAAAAAAGAAAGGGGCTGTCTCTATTCAGAAACAGCCCCTTTGCGAGATATTGTGATAACCCTTAGTGTTTGATAACGGTATTTACTTTCGTGTGATTGTTAACAGTGGTTTTAACAAAGTAGATTCCTTTTTCAAGTTGTTCTGCTTTGTCGATACTGATTGTATTTTTACCTTGCTGGATATAGGTTGTTTGCATGCTGATGAGGTCCCATATACCCGATGCTCAATAGACCTATGCTTAAAAAACGGAAGACAGGGTGCCTGAGCTGAGCGTAGCGGAATAGTCGAAGGCAGCCGGGCTACCAGCATAAAAAAAATAGGCCGTCTCTTGTGGAGACAGCCTACTTGTTTGTGTATTCAACCGAATTTACTTTAAGATATAAGCAGTTTCACCTACCAGCATCCCATCGATATAAAGGTAGCACCTGTATGTTCCGGAGTTGAGGATACGTTCATCGTTTTCGTAACCAATGCACAGGTTTTGTTTTACACCTGTGTAATCAACTTTCTGAGAAGCTGTGGCCATAATCTCTTCACCTGTTCCGGCTTCGTTAAACGTTGCTTTTGAATAACCTGCCAGTACTTTTCCAGAAGGCTCTTTAATTACTGCATATGCCATACGCTCCCCTTTTTCGGCAATTGCATTATCCATTAGCGTAAAACAGACATCCAATTTATTGGTACGTTTAGCTGTTGCCGACTCTACATATTTGCCATTGCTTTTCTTTTTGTATGATGCTACCTTAATATATTCAGCTTTTAACTGTGCAGCAACATTTACTTTGCCCTCAAGTGCCGACTTTTCTTTCTTTAAGCCGCCAACGCTCTCCTGCAGGATTTCATTCTGAGCCTTCAGTTCTTTGTTCTCGGCAACCAGCTGGTCAATTTTTTCAAAATACTCATCCTTCAATGCACGCAACTGATCCAATTCTTTCTTCAGTTTTGCATTTAATGATGACGAATTTTTCTCTTTGCTGATCAGGCTTCTGATTTTTTTCTCCTTCTCGGCAATTTCATCTGTGGCGTCATTTAACAGACTATCTAATGTAGACGACATCCCCCTGTATTTTTCCAACTCAAGGCCGGAGGTTGCCAATTCCTTTTCCAAATCGATTCTCACGGTAACCATGCTATCAATCTGGTTGTCGTATGTTATTACTGTATTATTTTGATTTTTCCATTGATATACGTTACCGCCAACAGAAACAAGTAATAACAACGCAATAAGAAGAGTTGCTGATTTGTTGTTTGATTTATTTTGTTCCATCTCTGTTTTATTTTAATCAAATGTAGATATTCGCCTAAACAATCGGGCTATCCTTTTTAAGGGATACTGTGTGGATTGTACTAAAAACCAAACAGAATCAACCCGAAGCTACTGATATCCTTAACGAAACGGAATTGTGAAATATTTTATTATTGCAGGCGAAGCCTCAGGCGATTTGCATGGAAGCAACCTTATCAAAGCCCTTAAACAGCAGGATGCAGCAGCAGTCTTTCAGTTTTGGGGAGGAGATGCCATGGCAGCACAAGCTCCGGGTTTGCTCAAACATTACAAAGAAGTTACAATTATGGGCTTTGTGGAGGTGTTGCTCAACCTGCGTACCATATTTTCCAATTTAACCTCCTGCAAACAACAGATTGATACCTTCAACCCCGATGTAGTGATCATGATTGATTACCCAGGATTTAACCTCCGCATTGCAGAGTATTGTAAATCAAGGAACATCAAAACGGTTTATTATATCGCACCCAAGGTATGGGCATGGAAAGAAAACAGGGCCAAAAAGCTGGAGCAGTTCGTGGATAAGCTCTTGCTTATTTTCCCATTTGAGGTAGATTATTTCAAGAAATGGAAAGTGAATGCGACTTTCGTAGGAAACCCTTTGCTGGATGCTGTTGAGGAGTTTACACCCAACATGCAGTTTACAACCAAACATGGACTAGACCAGCGCCATATCATTGCCCTGATGCCGGGAAGCCGAAAGCAGGAAATCAGTAAAATATTACCGGTAATGATAGAAGCTACTGCCCATTATAACAATTACCAATTGGTAATTGCAGGTGCTCCGGGAATGGACCCCGCATTTTACACACCATACCTGAACGAACGTGTTTCCATTGTATTTAATGAGACCTATGATTTATTAAACCTGAGCACTGCCGCTGTGGTTTGCAGCGGCACAGCAACACTCGAAACCGCACTGTTCAATGTACCCCAGGTATGCGGTTATATTGCCAACAATATTTCGTATACCATTGCCAAATGGCTCGTTAAGATCAAATACATTTCATTGGTTAACCTCAACCTGAACCGTACCTGTATTACCGAGTTGATTCAGCATGACTTTACAGTTGCCAAACTTACCCGTGAACTGGATGCAATTTTACCCAACGGTACCGAACGCGAGCGTATGTTGGGCGATTATGTTGAATTGAGAAATATATTAGGAGGAGCCGGTGCAAGCAAACGTGCCGCCCGGGAAATTATTTTGATGGTTTAAAATCGGTAACCGCATACACTGTATCACAGAAATCATATTCTGATTGTTGGTTGGATGCAATGAGGATGGTGCGTTTGCCTTTTTGTTCCAACATCATCTTACGATACCAGTCAATACCACCCTCATCCAGGTTGCTGCAAGGTTCATCCAGCAACAACACATCACATTGTGTGTAAAAAGCTAGCATCAGCTTAAGGCGTTGTTTCATTCCTGATGAAAAATACCTAATCTGTTTGTGTTCGCTGCCCTGCAATCCTGCTGCGGCAATCATCTCTCCATTGGAAACTGCGGAAGATTTAACCTTGAATGAAAAATGAAACTGCAACACTTCCAATAAGGAAAGTTCCTCGGGCAATTCAACATACGGTGCTACAAAGCTGATGTGCTTATATACAGCCTCCGGAGCAATTGTTTCTCCTACCTCAGTATATTCTACACTTCCGGCTGAAGGAACCTGATATCCATAAATTAATTGTAGCAATGTAGATTTTCCGCTGCCGTTAAAACCAGTAAGTGCATATGATTTATTTGCTGCAAAATGAAGATTTACTTCTTTAAACAACCAGTTGCGGTTAAACTTTTTACCGATGCTTTTAAGTTCAATTGCGACCACAAAGCTATTGATTAGCGGGTGCTGAATCCTTTAAGCACTCCTCTTTCCGAATCCTGTATGAAACTTAAAATTTCATCGCGTTCCTGGGTAGCATGCATTTCTGCTTCTACTTTTTCGATAGCCCTGGTGAGGTTTCTGTTGTGTACAAACAATACACGGTAGATATCCTGAATCTCATTTATCTTTTCGGAGCTGAAACCAGATCTGCGCAAGCCCACTGAGTTTACTCCCTCATAAGCCAAAGGATAACGTCCAGCTTTTACAAACGGGGGCACATCCTTGCTTACCATACTTCCTCCCTCAATCATCACGTGGCGTCCTACTTTTACAAACTGATGAAGAGCTGATAATCCTCCAATGCGTGCATTATCTTCTACCGTAACATGTCCGGCCATTTGTACCCCATTGGCAATAATTACATTGTTACCCACCATACAATCGTGAGCAATATGTGTGTATGCCATCAGCAAACAACTATGTCCAATGGCCGTTGTAAATTTATCCTTGGTACCACGGTTGATGGTAACACATTCGCGGATGGTGGTATTATCACCAATGGTAACGGTAGTTTGCTCACCATCAAATTTTAAATCCTGTGGCACTGCACCCAATACGGCACCCGGAAATATTTTGCAGTTTTTGCCAATGCGGGTTCCCTCAAAAATGGTGACGTTAGGCCCAATCCAGGTACCCTCTCCGATTTCAACATTTTTATGAATTACGGTAAATGGCTCCACAACTACATTTGCGGATAATTTGGCTTGCGGGTCTATATAGGATAAACTTTGAATCATGTGTTTGTTTTTGGCTATTGGCTGTTGGCCTTTAGCTATTATGTTTTACTACTTATTATCTTTTACCTGTTTGGGAACATGGAAATCTTCATCCTTTCGGATTTCGAATTTTTCCATTCATTATTTCTTCGCTACCTGTGCCATCAGCTCCGCTTCACATACCATCTTATCACCCACAAATGCGGCACCTTTCATTACACACACTCCCCTTCTTATCGGACCAATCAGGTCTAAGCGGAATACCAGCGTATCGCCTGGTAATACTTTTTCCTTAAACTTGGCATTGTCAATTTTCATAAAGTAGGTATTGTAGTTCTCCGGATCCTCAACCTGAGATAAGATCAACACTCCACCTGCCTGAGCCATCGCTTCAATAATCAATACTCCGGGCATCACCGGATTACCGGGAAAATGGCCTTGAAAAAATGGCTCATTCATGGTTACATTTTTCACAGCCACTACGTGATTTTTACCCATTTCGGTTACCTTGTCCACCAATAAAAACGGATATTTATGAGGCAGCATGGTACTTATTTGCTGGATATTGAACACCGGTTCCTTGTTAGGGTCATATCGTGGTATGTTTACATTCGCTTTTGTCTTTTTGATGAGTGCTTTAATCTTTTTCCCAAAAGCAACATTCGCTGCATGTCCCGGACGAGCGGCCATAATCTGTGCTTTAATAGGCGTTCCGATTAAAGCAAGGTCACCTATCAAATCAAGCAACTTGTGTCGTGCCGGCTCATTATGAAAACGTAAATCACTGTTCAAGATTCCTTCCTTTTTGATCTCTACTTTCGGCTTGTTAAACATTTTAGCAAGATGATCCAGTTCATCATCCTCAATCACACGGTCAACGATCACAATGGCATTGTTCAAATCACCTCCACGAATAAGGTTGTTGTTGTATAACATTTCCAGTTCATGCAAAAAACAGAATGTACGGCATGAAGCGATATCTGTTTCAAACTCTTTAAGGCTGGTAATGGAGGCATGCTGGCTGCCCAATACCGGAGAGTTATAATCCACCATTACCGTGAGGCGGTAATCATCCAACGGCATGGCAATCATCTCTACCGAGCGGTCGTTTTCGTGGTAATAAATATTTTGCGGCAATGTAAAGTATTCGCGGTCGGCCTCTTGTTGTTCAATGCCGGCTTCTTTTAACGCTTTGATAAAAAAGCGGGCACTGCCATCCATAATCGGAGTTTCCTCTGCATTAATCTGAACCATGCAATTGTCAATCTCCAATCCTGCAAGCGAAGCCATCACATGCTCAACTGTTGCTACCTTACCTCCGTTTTGTTCGAGTGTGGTACCACGTGATAGGTCGGTAACATTATCCACATCGGCATTAATTATAGGCTGACCAGGTAAATCAATCCGTTGGAATTTAATCCCGTGATTTTCCGGTGCGGGCATAAAAGTTAACGTTACTTCTACTCCTGTATGCAACCCTACACCCGAAAGTGTGGTTGTTTTTTTTATGGTCGTTTGTTTTACGTTTAAGCTCACTTTTGTTTATCTTTAAGTAATTTTTCCAATTCGAGAATACGTTTTTCCAACTCCGGTAAACGCTTGTATATAACTGATGATTTGAGAACTTCTTTGTATTCGAAAGCAGGAGACCCGAACCATTTTCCATTTTCTTGTTTAATGCTCGAAGCAACACCTGTTTGTGCTCCAAACATCGACCCATCGGCTACGGTGATATGTCCGGCAAAACCAACCTGGCCACCTACCACACAATACTTGCCGATTTTGGTACTGCCCGCAATCCCCGATTGTGCTGCAATTACGGTGTGCTCACCAATTTCAACATTATGTGCAACCTGCACCAGGTTATCAAGTTTCACCCCCTCGCGGATAATGGTACTTCCCATGGTAGCCCTGTCGATAGAACAATTGCTTCCCATCTCCACATTGCTTTCCACTACCACATTTCCGGTTTGCGGAATCTTTTTATATGAACGATTGGGAAGTGGGGCAAATCCAAATCCATCCGACCCGATAACCGTTCCCGCATGAATGATGCAATTGTCGCCAATCACACAATCATGGTATATTTTCACCCCGGGATACAGGATCACGTTTTTACCAATCGTTACCCGGTCACCCACAAATACCTGGGGAAATATCTTCGATCCTTCACCTACGATAGCTCCACCTTCAATAACAGCAAACGCTCCCACATATACATTTTTTTCAACTTTGGCGTGTGCATCTATGAAAGCGCTTTCGGCTATGCCCTGTTTTTGCAAGGCCACATTGGCGTACTGTTCGAGTAATGCAGTAAAACTTGCATAGGCATCATCCACTTTAATCAGGGTGGTAGTTACAGGTGCAGAAGGTATAAAACTACGGTTAACCAACACAGCGGTTGATTTTGTTTCGTATAAATGTGACTCATATTTGGGATTGGCCAAAAACGACAAAGCTCCGGGTTCGCCCTCTTCAATTTTGGCAACCTTGTGTAAAAGGGCTTTTTCATCTCCAACCACTTCTCCCTGAAGCAACGCACTGAGCTCAGCTACTGATATCTGCATGTAAAATTATAGGCCTGATTTAGCTGAGCAATTTATGCTTTTTTCGGATAACATAAAAAGTATTTAGTAACAGGCTTGGCAAGGGCTGAGATATTGTATTGGTCGGATGCATCTGCTATATCCTTTACCTCTCCATTGCGAAATAACACCTTGATATTAAAGCCCTCAGGGCTATATGCTTTATTCATTACACTCTCCGAATACACAAAATAAGATGCTTCATCCTTGGTTATGCCCAATACTTCAGAAGCCTCGGTAAGCCGTGCTTCAATTTCCGCAACAGTAAAGGGTTCCGACTGGATGGTAATCTTTGGCAAATCTCTGTTTACAAGTTGCTTACACAACATTGCCAGTATCTTATCTGAATGACTACACCATACCTTTACGGACGTAAAAACATCGTAATCGTCCAACTGACTATACAATGTTAAAAACCTGTTGTCGGCAAAAAATTCTTTTTTACCCGGACGTTCATACAAAAACGTATGAAAGGCCGGTGTGGCAAACAGCTCCGCTCCGGTTGAAGCTAAAAATACCGCGCGTTGCATAATTTTCACCAGCAGGCTTTCGGCAGCAATTACGGTTTTATGCAAATATACCTGCCAATACATCAATCTGCGGGCAATCAAAAACTTCTCTATCGAATAAATCCCCTTTTCATCAATCACCATTTCATCGTTAAACACATTCAGCATATTGATGATGCGGTCGTGCCCAATAACCCCTTCCTGCACACCCGTGTAAAAACTATCCCTACGCAAATAATCCAAACGGTCCATATCCAGCTGGCTCGAAACCAGTTGATGTAAAAATTTACGCGGGTAACTATTGGTAAAAATGGCAACTGCCATATCCAACCGGCCTCCCATTTCTTTATTAAGCTCCTGCATAAAAGCCAGAGATAACGTTTCGTGGTGCACATCCCTGATCAGAACCTCCTCGAGGGTATGTGAGTATGGACCATGCCCCATATCGTGCAATAATACTGCAGCGCAAACGGCATCTTTTTCATCCTCCGAAATGGCAACACCTTTCCAGCGCAACAAATCAACTGCTTGCGCAGTAAGGCTCATGGCTCCAATAACATGCTGAAACCTTGTGTGCAATGCACCCGGATATACCCAATTGGAAAGTCCGAGTTGTTTGATTCTGCGCAATCGCTGAAAATAGGGATGCTCAATCAGGTCATAAATAAGATCACTGGGGATGGTTACAAATCCGTATACCGGATCATTGATAATTTTTTTCTTGTTAAATTGCCTGTGAGCATTGGTCATATTACCGGCAAAACTACTATTTTTCGGTAAATAGCCCTCCCCCAATTCCATTCACCGGAATCACAACGCAACCTTTACAGGCATACTGATGTCTTTAACACATCTTATCCAACTTAATGAAACCCCAAAATGAACAGGTTATCCAAAACTTGTCTGCTCATTCCCCTATTGTGGTTATTCAACCACTCGCTGCTGTATGCCCAAAAAGAAGCCAATATCTGGTATTTTGGCCGCAATGCCGGACTGAATTTTAATACCGAACCTCCCACTGTTCTTACCGATTCCAAAATGTCGACCATGGAAGGCTGTTCTTCCATTTCGGATGAGTATGGCAACCTATTGTTTTACACCGATGGACAAAGTGTTTGGAACAGGTATCATAAAAAAATGTCGAATGGCATTGCACTGAATGGTGACGCCAGCAGCACACACTCTTCTGTTATTGTAAAAAGACCATACAGCGATTCCTTGTTTTATATTATTACTGCAGACGACTGGCCTGACGGAAGCAATGAAAACAAAGGTGTTGCGTATTCGGTTGTTGATATGCGTTTGGATAGTGCAAGGGGTGATATCATGGAGAAAAACATATTGATGGTAGCTAAATCGGCCGAGAAAATTGCTGCAACCATTCATGGTAACGGAAGTGATGTATGGATAGCCATTCCGGAAGCAGGTACCAATGATATTGTCATGTTCTTATTAACTGAAAACGGAATACAGAAACATCATGTAATTAGTGGTTTTTTTGCAACCGGTTACTGGAACTGGGGGCAAATAAAATTTTCACCTAACAGTAAGTTACTCTCACTTACCAATCCTGTTGGTGCAGCCACCTCCAGTGACACACGCATTGCCATCGCTGATTTTGACAACAGGACCGGCACCATCAGCAATGCAAAATATTTAATTGGATCTCAAAACGTATATGGTCTCGAATTCTCTCCTTCTTCCAGGTTTATCTATTTTTCGACCTGGCTTGGGACTGCCGGGGCTAAAAATGGCATATACCAATACGATATCTCCTCTGTCAACAATGGATTTCTCTCCACCTGTATTAAAATCACAGGCAATGGTTATGGCCAGTTGCAACTTGCTCCAAATGGGAAAATCTATTTTCCGAGTGATAGCTTTCTTTCTGTTATCAATTATCCCGACTCAGCCGGATTGGGTTGTGCTCTTGCTATGAAGACAATCTATTTGCAAACGGGAAAATCCTGGTATGGACTTCCCACTTTTTATAACAGCTATGTAAACAAAAACCGCATTCAGGTAGACAAAAGCTGCTTGGGCGAATTAACCCGTATTTATGCAACCAAGGATACTACTACTTATGATTCGGCACACTGGTTTGTCAGTAATACTCGAATTCCTGATCTCTATTTTTCCTTCGATCACCGGTTTCTTTCCCCCGGTTATTTCAACATCAAACTGGTCATGTTCCGTAACTCTTTTACCGATACATTTGAGCGCGAAGTATTCATTAAACCATCCACTATTATCAATCCTGGCTTGCCTGACATACGTCTTTGTTACGGAGACTCTGCCGTGTTGAACGCCTATAAGGAAAACGGACTTACCTATCAATGGAATACGGGAAGTCCTGATTCCATTATCAATGTGTTTCATGCCGGAACATATGTTGTTACCATAACAAAACAAGGGTGTTCCATTCACGACACTGCTATTGTAAACATTGAAAGTCCATTGTCATCCGGACTGCCTTCCGAGATTACCTTTTGTGAAAAAAGTTCAGCATCATTATCGGTAACCGAACCTGACGTATCCTGTCTTTGGTCTACAAGCGACACAACACATACAATTATGGTAGACAAGCCGGGAATATATACGGTAAAACTTAGCAGGAACCAGTGCAGTAAAACCTTTTCGGTGCTGGTTAACCAAACCGAGTTTCCCCGAGTATATTTAGGAATAGACACCCTTGTGTGTGCAAATGCTCCCTTTATGCTGGATGTGAGATTCCCCCATTCAAGCTATCAATGGTCCGATTTATCTACCGAACCCACATTAAATGCTAACCGTGACGGAATGTATTGGGTTGAGGTTACCAACACATGTGGCTCCGCTTCCGATACCATTAATGTTTTAACCATTGAATGTGTTTGTTCCATTTTTGTACCGAATGCCTTTACTCCGAATACGGATTGGGTGAATGATATTTTTGCACCCAGGTTAAATTGCCCTACACTTGACTACATCTTTCAAATTTACGATCGGTGGGGGCAATTAATCTTTAAAAGCAATGATCCGGCACAAGGTTGGGATGGAAAACTGGAACGTCAGATTACAGGTCCCGAGAACTTTTTCTGGATAGTATCCTATAGCATGGCCCCTCCCTTGGGCAGCGGACATCAACAGACCAAAACCGGCATGGTAACATTACTCCATTAACAATCAGCACTAAAATTTTCGAAACACAATAAAATTTAGATTATACGTTTACCTTCGAGAACTCATTGTTTTGAACGACTCAGAACATTACCGGGTGATTGAAGTAATAACACTATGCAAAACGTAAACATACTGTGGGCTGATGATGAAATTGAAATGCTGAAGCCACATATTCTATTTTTAAAAAACAAAGGTTACGAAGTGCACAAGGTAACCAACGGACTGGATGCCATCGATGCATGCCGCAACACCGATTTTGATATCATATTTTTGGATGAGAACATGCCCGGTATCTCGGGACTGGAAGCGTTGGCACAAATCAAAACGATTAAGCCCGATGTGCCTGTGGTAATGATTACCAAAAGTGAGGAAGAACATATTATGGAAGAGGCTATCGGAAGTAAGATTGCCGATTACCTCATCAAACCCGTTAACTCTAACCAGATTTTATTATCCATCAAAAAACAACTGGATAATAAACGACTGGTTTCTGAAAAAACAGCACAAAGCTACCAGCAGGAATTTCGCCAGATAGGAATGGAACTGAGCGACAACCTCGACTTTGATGCTTGGGTAGCCCTTTACCGTAAACTGGTGTACTGGGAACTGGAACTGAGCAGCAGTCCGGATACAGGTATGGATGAAATTTTACTCATGCAAAAAAGTGAGGCCAATCGTTCGTGGACAAAATTTGTGAAGCAGAATTACATCAATTTTTTACGCAAGCCTACCGAAAAAACGCCACCTATGAGTCATACGGTTGTTAAGCGCAAACTAATACCCGAACTCAAAGGAACAGAACCCGCTTTTTTGGTATTGCTGGATAATTTTCGCTTCGACCAGTGGAAAGTAATCCAGAGTATGCTGAATGAGTATTTTCGAACACTCCAAGAGGATGTGTATTTAACGATTTTACCCACCACAACCCATTATGCACGCAACTCATTTTTTGCAGGTATGATGCCTTCCGAAATTGATAAGCTCTATCCAAATCTATGGGTGGATGAGGAAGAAGATGAAGGTAAAAATTTACATGAAGAAGAATTATTGCAAACACAGTTGCAGCGTGCCGGCATTAAAGACAAATTCAGCTACACCAAAATTACCAACCTGGATGCAGGCAAACGGCTGGTGGACGACATCCCGAATATGCTCAACAATAAATTTAACGTAATCGTATATAATTTTGTGGATATGCTAAGTCATGCACGTACCGAAATGAACGTGATGAAAGAGCTTGCAGAAGATGAAGCAGCATACCGTAGTATTACCCAGAGCTGGTTCGAACACTCTCCCCTGTTTGATGCGCTCAAGCGGTTGGCGCAACATAAGGTTAAACTGATTATCACAACCGATCATGGTTCCATCAGGGTGAGCGACCCCGTAAAAATTGTTGGCGACAGGGCTACCAGTACCAACCTTCGTTATAAACAGGGACGTAACCTCAATTACAATGAAAGTGATTTGTTTACCATTAAGGATCCGGCAGAAGCATATTTACCTAAACAAAACATCAGTTCACGGTATGTTTTTGCCACCGAAGATCACTTTATGGCGTATCCCAATAACTATAATTACCATGTGAAGATGTACAACAACTCCTTTCAGCATGGAGGAATCAGTTTGGAAGAAATGATTGTACCTTTTATCATTATGGAAACTAAATAGACTGCGGGCTTCGTCCGATAGCTATCGGAGCGCTCAGCCAACGCAGGTCTTATCCGCTGACTGAGCGGAGCCGAAGTCAACGGATACTTAGAGAATAATCCTATTTTCGCATCCAATACACCATGACACAGGAAATTATCACCAAAAAATACTATACCATAGGAGACGTTTCGGCCATGATTGGCGAGGCCCCTTCGCTGATCCGGTTTTGGGAAAAGGAATTTTCGGTGTTGAGACCTGAAAAAACAGAAAAAGGAACCCGTAAATATTCCGAAAAAGACATTCAACTCTTACGCCTCATTCACCACCTTGTGAAAGAAAAGGGTTATACCCTGCAAGGTGCAGCCGATTATATCAGACAACAGTCCAATATTGAAGATACAGCCAAAGTGGTGGATTCACTTACCCGGCTGCGGAGTTTCCTTGTTCAGATCAAAAATAAACTCGATAGCTGATCCCACATTTCACCAATCGGTTAAAACAGCTTATTATTGCATCTTTAAAATACACAATTAAAGATACATGAGTAACGAAACGAATAACGAAATTGTAAAATCATCACAAATCCGCTTCAATGTGATGCTTGATAAGGAAAACTTACCTGTACAAATCCAATGGGATGCAGATGATGCGGATGTAGATGGTATGCAGGAAGCTAAATCTATTCTCCTTGCCTTGTGGGACGGCATCCAACAAAATGCCATGCGCATTGACTTATGGACCAAGGACATGAACGTAGAAGAAATGAACCTTTTTATGTTTCAAACGTTGTCAACCCTAGGAGATACATATGAACGCGCCACAAACAATCCGGAACTGGCCGAAGAAATCAGAGCATTTGCACACCATTTCGGACATAAAGCCGAAGTGTTTGGTCCGGACCATAAACATTAACATTGGGACTTATTTCGTTTTTGTAAACAAAGGCACAAATATTCAATTAAATAGGAAAGAGCAGTAAGGGCAACTTCGAATATCCAATTTCGAAATTCGAACAACCAACTTGCTTAATACTGAAACGGTAAACAGCAAACCGTAAACACTAACCTGCAAACCGAACATGACTGATTATAAAAAATACGCCAAAGAAGTATTTCAGATCGAAGCCAAAGCATTGGCCGACCTGAGCAAACAGCTTGACGATAACTTTAACAAAGCCGTTGATACGGTATTAAAAAGCAAAGGACGGTTGGTGATTTGCGGGGTTGGAAAATCGGGATTGGTAGGAACCAAAATTTCGGCAACCCTTGCCAGCACAGGCACACCCAGCATGTTTATGCACCCGGTTGAGGCTTTTCATGGTGATTTGGGCATGCTCAAAAAGGAAGATGTGTTAGTAGCCATTTCCTATAGTGGCGAAACGGAAGAACTGTTAAAACTGATTCCGTATATCAAAGCAGCATCCATTAAAGTGATTGGCATCAGTGGTAATCCCAAATCGACTTTAGCCAAAAATGCAGACTTCCACTTAAATGTAAAAGTATATAAAGAAGCGTGTCCATTGGAACTGGCACCTACTTCATCTACAACAGCAACACTTGCGATGGGAGATGCATTGGCGGTTGCATTAATGAAAGCACGAGATTTTAAACCCGAAGATTTTGCCCGGTTCCATCCTGGAGGAAGCCTTGGTCGTAAATTGCTTACAACGGTTGAAAGTTGCATGTTTAAACATAAACTTCCGGTAGTAAACCCAACTGATAGTATTCAAAAGGTAATTAATTCCATGAGTAGCGGACGTCTCGGACTGGCTGTTGTTATTGATAAAAACAAGGTTTCGGGAATCATAACAGATGGTGATTTGCGCAGGGCGATGGATAAACATACTGCCAAACTGTTTACCCTAAATGCCAAACAAATAATGACTCCCAAACCACGCACCATTGATAAAAAAATGATGATGGCCGAAGCCGAAGAATTGATGAATACCCATAAAATAACTTCATTGCTGGTGGCCGATAAAGCAGGTAAACTCGAAGGTATTGTTCAAATTTACAGCCTCAACAACTAATGGAACAACCGGCACTCTCCACCCCGAGATTGGTTTTGCGTCCGGTCGAAAAACGCGACCAGCAAAAAGTGTTTGAAGGTTTCTCCCATCCCGAGGTCACTAAGTATTTCGACATCTCATATGCAACGCTCGAAGCAACGGATGTGCAAATGGAGTGGTACAAAAACAACCGCGAAAAAGGATTAGGATATGCCTGGGTAATATCAAACGAAACCCATGACTTTATGGGAGTATTCAGCATTTACAGGATTGACCAAACCAACAAACGTTGTGAACTCGGCTATTGGTTGTTTCCCGAATACTGGGGTAAAGGATACGCCTCCGAAAGTATTAATGCTATTTTACAGTTTGTGGATGGCGAACTGAAACTCCACCGTATTGCAGCCGAAATAGAACCTGAAAACGCTGATAGCACTAGGCTTCTTGCCACTTTGGGATTTGAACGCGAAGCTTTCCTGAGGGACTATGAATTCAGAAATGGCAAGTACAATAGCCTTGAAATATGGGCACTCCTGTTCCCTAATAATTAATCATAAAAAATTACTTTTGCAATATGACACTTTACAATAAAATACAGTCTACCCCATTTTTGATTTCAGGTCCGTGCATCATTGAAAATGAAAGTATGGTGATGAACCTTGCGGAAAAGATCTCTAAAATAGCGGAAGAACTGAACCTCACTTATGTTTTCAAAGCATCATTCGATAAGGCCAACAGAACATCTGTTGACAGTTACCGTGGACATGGAATCAAAGAGGGTTTGCGTATTTTACAAAAAGTGAAAGATACTTTTGGTTTACCTGTTACAACCGATATTCACGAAAGTCACCAGGCTGAAGAATTGGCCCAAGTGATTGATGTTTTGCAAATACCTGCATTCTTATGCCGCCAAACAGATTTACTGGTAGCTTGCGGAGATACCGGCAGAATTGTAAACATTAAAAAAGCGCAGTTCCTTTCGGGTATTGAAATGAAACATGCTGTAAAAAAGGTAGAAAGTACAGGCAACAAACAAATTATGTTAACCGAACGCGGAACCATGTTTGGCTACAACAACCTGGTTGTTGATTTCAGAAATATTGTCGACATGAAAACACTGGGGTATCCCGTATGCATGGATGTAACCCACAGCACCCAAAAGCCGGGGGGCATGGATGGGAAAAGTGGTGGCAACAGGGAATATGCCATTTATTTGGCTAGCGCTGCAGCCGCGGTAGGTGTGGATGGATTCTTTTTTGAAGTACATGAAGATCCGGATCATGCATTAAGTGATGGACCGAATATGATTGCGTTAAAAGACTTCAAACAATTGCTGCTGGATAGTGTAGTGAAACACAAAACCGGATTGCGTTAATTCAACCCACCATGGCAGAACCAAAATTTATTTCCGCTCCCGATAAAGTAACTGCCCATATCAAGCAATTGGAACCGGCTGTTGCCAAGGTTGTTCAAACCATTCGCCAAACCATTCTGGATGCACATCCTCAGATTGGTGAACACATCAAATGGAATTCACCTGCATTTTTTTATGACGGAGAAATGAAACCCTTTGATCCCAAAGAATACAAAAGAGATATAGTTGTGGTAAACCTGCACAGGGGAAAAATACTCCTCGTATTCCCCACCGGTGCCACCATTGATGATAGCTCCGGACTGCTGGAAGGCACCTACACTGATGGAAGAAGAATGGTAACATTTAAAGATCTCGAAGACGTAAAAGCGAAAGCAAAAACGCTACAACAGGTCATTCAGCAATGGATTTCACTGGTTGATTGATTTTTCAAACCCTCCCCCTGTCTCATAAAAAAATCCCGCGTCCATTGTTCCGGTGCCTTCTACTGATCCGCTGCGCGGGTTCAGGCACCTTGCATTTCGTTTTCTTTTATCGAGTATCCAATATCGTATATGGAGCATAAAAAAAGACGGCACGATGGCCGTCTCTCTTTCAATATGTTGAGTTGTTTATTTGTTCAATAACAATTTAGACTGGAAGGTTGTTCCGCCATTGGTAAGTTTCACAAAATACAATCCGTTTTGATAGGCACTCATGTCAAGTGTGATATGTTGATTCATGTCTGTGCTCATCATCTGATCCACCACAATTTTTCCGGTAATATCACAAATGGTCACCTGTGCTTCGGTTAACTGATCAGGCAATACCAATACTGCTGTTCCGGTAGTTGGGTTAGGTGATAGTTGAATATAAGAAGCCAGGTTAGCCGCTTCGTTCACACCTGTTATTCCCGGAGGTAAGTCAAACTTGGCTACTCCATCCGTTACCGAGTTTGATGCCCCCTGACTGGCTGTATAACCCAATCCTCTGCGTGCAAATGTTTTCCATATAACATCCTTATTTGCTCCGCCATTGGTAATACTATCTGCTTTCAGGATTGCATTGCGGGCATCCACAAATCCGGGACTGCAAGGTTGTAATTTCAAACCGTCAATCACCAATTGAATCGCTTTGTTGTTTCCTCCTGTACCATGGAAAATATCTGCATCAAAACCATATTTATCAACCATATTCCAGTGTAAATCCCATAACATGCTGCACCAGATAGTTCCGATATAATGAACGGCTGTAGTGTTTTTAACATACGCATACGTCATTGGATTCACCGACATGTTACGACTGTATTTAAAATCGCGGATACCCAAACCTGTTACCGGTTGGTTTATCACAAATGTTCCCATTCCTCTTGGCGTATTGGCGCTATCCGTTGTTTTGGCAGTAAGGGCCAATGCAAAAAAGTCGCTCCATCCTTCTCCACCCTGTTCGGCATTACTCAAACAGTTTGAGTTGGCAGGTCCTCCCGTTAAACGGTTGGAAATTCCATGGCCATACTCATGTATGATTACACCATTGTCAAAATCGCTGTCATATGCTTTTACCGTTGGTAATCCTTTAATGGTTGCCATTACCGTATCTCCACCATTTACAGCTGCTCTTAATGCTATTCCATCTGTTGAACTTATAATCACTGAAGGGATAACGATGCTTGTATTGGTACCACCCATTGCATTGGTGCTGGTTGAATTATTAACCATAATTACTGCAACAGCACCTGCATTTTGTGCATTCAAAACCCTTTGGGTATTGGCGCAAGTCGACCCTCCTCTTTGGATGAGTGCAATGTTGCCGGCAAGCTCTGCACCATTAATCAAAGTATTGCAAGCCTGTGTATCAGCTGCACTTGCATCACGTGCCCATAAAACTCTTGCATTGATATCCCCAAAACGTTTAGGGCCGAAATTTGATAAAGTAGCCGTGTAGCTACCTGTAGCTGAGGCCGTGTTGGAAATAGCCAATTTAGGTGCCACAACCGGAGATGTTGGCCACAGATACATTTGCATACGTCCGCTCTGGCCATCTGAAGGTGAGCTAAAGTTTGCATTACCTGTACCGCTTCCATCCTGTGCTTCGGCCATTACATGGTCATTTTGTGCACCACCTTTGTCGTAGTTATTTCGTTGGTAATTACCTGCAGTTTCGGTAAATCCGTAATTGTAAAAAATATCATGTATGGTATTGTTCCAGTAAAACAAGTTGGTGATGGATGCATTTAAATAACTGTTTGGTGTCATCCAGCTGCTGTCCATCGGAAAATCGAACACCATGCTGTCGCCACCATTCGGACTGTATCCATTGGTTGAGTTTCCGGCAATGGTATCTTCCTTGGCAAAAACATTGTTTCCGCGTGTGGTTTTATATTCTACACCCACAACACCATCGGTATCATGCCATCCGAATGGAGAAGCATTGGCATCCTCCTGTCCGCTTACCAGTTTTCTGGCCCCGTGATTCG
Source organism: Bacteroidota bacterium (assembly GCA_040387195.1). Taxonomy (GTDB): domain Bacteria; phylum Bacteroidota; class Bacteroidia; order UKL13-3; family UKL13-3; genus UKL13-3. The sequence goes on along the minus strand of JAZKEF010000011.1, from coordinate 22,265 downwards.
GACTTTCTAACGGGAAAGGAAATACATTGTAAACAGGAGCTCCTGCTTTACCTAAGGTATGTGAATGTCTTGAAAGTAATGATTCCTGGAAAGTTACAGCAGCATCGTGGTTAAACGTATGCCCTGAAATCATACAATGTGTGGTCCAATTGTTTTTTTCCTGGATAGATCCGTCCATTGCATCTACTCTAACGTTCCACCAATCATTGGTTTCATCGTTCAATACCTCCACATTATAGCTTAACTTAAGGCCTGCTGCCGTGTTAAGGTAATACATTTTTACTTTGATTGGTTCTGAAGAAACTTCAGCATCCTGAATAATTACCTGATTAGCCTGCATCTGAATATCTGTCTTGCTCATAGCTGCTTGCAAATTCATGCTCACTTCATTCCCTGCCTGTAATATAGCGGATGAAACCCCGATACCCGGAGTAGTTGAGTTGGTTTTGGTTATGGCATTCGATACAAATGCATTTTCCAAGCTGATCAATTGTCCATTTTTTGCAAGATGCATCGATGAATTCGCATTAAATACCTCAAACCCATTCACTACCTGACGAAGGTAAATATGTGTTACCCCGTTATGTTTGTCGGTATATTGGTCGGTAATTACAAAATGTTGTAGATCCGATTGGGTCAATTGGAATTGTTGCATTTTTGACGCGTACAATTCCCTTATTGCCGTTTCTGAATACTGTGCAAAAACAGCACTCACCGTTAGGAACACTATTGTAAATAATGTTATTTTCTTCATTTCTTAATAATTAGTAAATATCAAAGTTAACTTTATACGGCAATTCTCAAAGTAATGCCTATTTATCTAGTACCGTTAGCGTTGCATACAGTTGCATTCATAAGGTATTCCTCCTTTGTAAAAAAAACCTTACCCGCTAAAATCGGGGCATGAAGATTGACTGCCAAATACTTATCCTGAAAATCCTATTTCTACATGAACATGTAGTTTTGGTGATATGTATGAAGGAATGATGGGCTAACAGCCCAATAACCTATCGGTTAAATAACAGTCTCATTCCGAATTCCTGTTCATCAAAGATGCCGTTATCATATACTACCCTTCCATTTACCATGGTATGGGTGATTACAGAGTGAAAAGTTTGTCCCTCAAAGGGACTCCATTTGCACTTATACAATATATTCTCTTTGGTTACAGTGTAACTTTTGTTGAGGTCAACCAATACTAAATCTGCATAAAACCCTTCTCGTATAAATCCTCTTCGGTCAATTTCAAACATTTCGGCCACATTGTGACACATCTTTTGAACAATCTGTTCCAGCGTTATTTTTCCTTGTTTGTAAAACTCAAGCATGGCATTGAGTGAATGCTGAACCAAGGGGCCTCCCGATGGTGCTTTTAAATATGTTTGTTCTTTTTCTTCGATGGTATGCGGAGCATGATCTGTGGCCACCACATCAATCCGTCCATCAAGTACTGCGCGCATGATGGCTTCCCTGTCGCCCGGTAATTTTACGGCAGGGTTCCATTTGATATAATTGCCTTTGCTTGCATAATCTTCGTTGCTAAACCATAAGTGATGTACACAGGCTTCGGCAGTGATGCGTTTTTGCGAAAGCGGAATATCATTGCGGAACAGACTTAACTCTTCGGCTGAACTGATATGCAGAATATGCAAACGGGTATTGTGTTTTTGAGCCAATTTCACTGCATAGGAAGAAGATTTGTAACAGGCCTCCCTGCTGCGGATAAGATGATGCATCGTAGCATCCATGTTCTCTCCGAACTCCTGTTTGAATTTTTCAGTATTCGCTTTAATCATCGGATCGTCCTCGCAGTGCGCGGCAATTAGCGTTTTTACCTGACTGAAGATCTTCTCCAATACTTCCTGATTATCCACCAGCATATCACCTGTTGATGAACCCATAAATACTTTCACCCCACACACCTTGCGTTCATCCACCTTTAATAACTCATCCAGGTTATTATTGGTGGTTCCCATAAAAAAGGAATAGTTGGCCAGCGAACACTCCGATGCCCTTGTATATTTTTGTTCCAGCAATTCAATGGTGGTTGCAGCGGGAGAAGTGTTTGGCATTTCCATATAACTGGTAACACCACCCGCGACTGCAGCCTTGGCTTCTGTATAAATTTCGCCTTTATGTGTTAAACCGGGTTCCCTGAAATGCACCTGATCATCGATAGCACCCGGTAATAAATGCAGGCCTGTTGCATCAATGGTGCGGTTAGCAGGCATGGCAATTCCATTGGTGTCTATTTTTTCAATAATGCCGTTTTTGATGAGTACATCAGCATGAAATACCTTTCCTTCGTTCACCAGTTTTGCATTGCGTATCAGTAAAGTCGACATGTTTATCTTTCGTTAAAATTGTTGCTGTTTAAGTTCTTTGGTTGTTAGCTTTTTCAAATCAATGAGGTAACGGTCGGGTTGGATTTTAAATTCCTTTTCATCAAAGTAATTCAAATCGATGAGTTGCCAGGATTTACGTGGGGTAACCGTTTCAAACACGCCTTTGGTTGCAGTAAGTTTAATAGGCATTTCAAATCCTCTTACCATTTTTGTCCAGCGGTAACTCATTGTCAGGTTGTGATCACCACTCTCCTCAATCTTATACTCAAGCACCGGTAAACTGGCCTTGTGCAAATACTGATCAAAAAAGCGGTTGAGGTTTCGTCCCGAACGTTTATTGAAAAACTCGATGAGTTGTGCCGTGGTTACATTTTTCTTCTTAAAGGTAAGACTCAACTCTTTAATCATTGAAAACCACAATGTATCATTATCAATCACATTGCGCAGGGTATGCAACATCCAGCTGCCTTTATAATAAATATCATTGTCCTTGCGGCCATGGTAATACACATCATATGCACCTATCATCGGTTCCTTGTTTACAATATTGCGCCTTTGTTCGTGTAAATATTGTAAGGAGGTTGTGTAACCTAAAAAGTGTTCGACATATAACGCCTCCGAATAGGTAGTGAATGATTCATGGATCCACATTTCGGCAGGATCGTTTGCCGTAAGGCTGTTCCCAAACCATTCATGCCCGCTTTCGTGCACAATGATAAAATCAAAGTCGTATCGGTTGTTATTATAGGTATTGCCGTATGCGATACAACTCTGGTGTTCCATTCCCCAATAAGGTGTTTCTACCAGTTTGTATCCATCTTCCCAAAAAGGATAAGTACCAAAAAACTTCTCAAACGCTTCGAGCATTTTATGCACTTGTTTAAAATGAGACTTGGCTTTTTGAACATTATCAAACAACACATAATAATCGAGCGACAATGGCTCCGACATGGTGTTGAATTTTGCCGTATAGGTATCGTGGATGCGTTTGTAATCGCCAACATTCACCGAAATATTGTAGCTGTTAATAGGATTCACCACTTTCCAGTCGTATTGGGTAAAACCATTGGAGAGTTCTTTTTCGCCCATCAATCTTCCATTGGATACACCAACAAGTGCACTGGGTACCTGCAGGTGCATATCCATACTATCCGGCTCATCACTCCAATGATCCTTACACGGCAACCAGCAACTCGCACCGATTCCTTCGCAGGCCAATCCCACCCAATCTTTTCCCGAACTGTCTTTTGTCCATACAAATCCCCCGTCCCACGGAGCTTTTTTGGCTGCAGGCGGATTACCTGAATAATATACTCGCAGTTTACCGATAGCTCCTTTTTTAATTTTTAACCCCAGATCAATACATACGGCATTGCTATCACGGGTATAGGATAACTGTTTACCATAAAAAACAATGCTGTCAATGTGTAATGCTGCAAACAGGTCGAGCTGCAACTTCTTAAAATCCTTCTCAACTGCAAAGGTGATGGTATTGCTGCCAGAAATAAACTTTGTAGCAGGCTCCACCTTTAAGGTAATATCATAATGTTTTACATTAAAACAGGTACGTAGTGGTGTGAGTTTGCCATGCAGGTAATCATACCTGGTAAATTTTTGCTGCGCCTGCACATTTGCTGCCAGCAGCACCAGAAACAGAATGTACAAACATTGTTTGCCAAAGTTATACCGAATACAAAGGGACAGATGAAGGATGGTTTTCATAAGATTTTGCCAAATGTAAAAGGAAAAATCATAAACTTGCACGCTGAACGCTAACTTTAAACAGTAAACCTTAACGAAACATTTATGGCAAACGGAATTTTAAAAGGAAAAAAGGGAATCATTTTCGGGGCATTAAACGATAAATCAATTGCCTGGCAGGTAGCACTGAAGGCATATGCTGAGGGTGCTGAATTTGTATTAACAAATGCCCCAATTGCCATGCGCATGGGTGAAATCAACAACCTTGCTGCTGCTTGCGGTAATGCACAGATTATTTCGTGCGATGTGAGCAAAGATGAAGACATGCAAAACCTGGTAACCAAATCGATGGAAATACTCGGGGGCAAACTTGATTTTGTGCTGCACTCGGTAGGTATGAGTATGAATATCCGCAAAGGGAAAAGTTATACCGAACTTGATTACAAATTCATGCATGAAACACTTGACATTTCGGCCATCTCCTACCACCGTTTGATGAAAACATTGTACAACGATGATGCGATGAAAAACGAAGGATCCATCCTTGCGCTTACCTATATTGCCGCTCAGCGTGTGTTCCCCGATTACAGTGAAATGGCCGATGCCAAATCATTGCTGGAAAGCATTACCCGCAGTTTCGGATACCATTTCGGAAAACGCAATAAAGTTCGGGTAAACACTATATCACAAAGCCCTACCGTAACTACTGCGGGCAGCGGGGTAAAAGGTTTCGGAACATTTGTGGATTATGCGGAGGCATTGTCGCCACTCGGAAATGCCAATGCCGAGGAATGTGCCAACTATGTAATCAGCATGTTCAGCGATTACACCAAAAAAGTAACCATGCAAAACCTCTTCCATGATGGAGGCTTCAGCTTCACCGGATTTAGCGAAGATGTATTTAAGGTTGGTCAATAAAGACAGATGTGTTGTTAATAGATGATGGAGTAGATTTAAATTAGTGTATTCCGTGGCTATCAACATAGCTGCCCAACATGTTCGATAAAAATTTGATAAGTACAAAGCACCATCTGGGTAATTCCCTATGGTGCTTTTTTTATGCCCAATCCATAAATAGTTTCATTTCGTATATCCGTATATGAAAAAGGACCTGGTTCAGCGTATGGTGGTTGTGCTGCTTGTATCGGCAGGTGTGTTTGCCGGTATCTGGGCCATTCATATACATCATGGGAAGAATCTTAAAAACACCCGGCACACGCATAAAATCATTTTGCATGATTAGTGTTCTTGCGGAGGCTTCGGGTTTGTGAGGAAGCAGACAGAGGTATAATCGACTTTGGCAATTGTGTTCCTAAGAAACATTCGGGTTACGTAAACGTTTCCGTTCTAATACATACTAACTCGAAAGTTTGCGAGAACTTGGTATTTTAATCCAAATAAACTTACGCCTAACTCCCTTATATACGCTGTCATTAAACGTTTATACCCGTTTCTAACCGGAAATAACCGCGTTACCCGTTTTACAGAAACTGTTATTCAAAGGGAGCGATCGTAATCGCACCAAACTTCCAGTCCGTTACGATCCCGGTTAACACAAGACCTAAAAGAACGATTTCGATACAGAAAAAAGCAAAAAACAATACGATCCTGTAGGTTATTCCCAATTTAGGATAGTCGGAACCAAATGTTTTCACATAACCATTGCCAATATAAAAAACAATGATAGCGGTTACGATCATGCTTAGAACCATCGTGTTGAGCTGCATGATCAGGTTAAACTGAAAAAAAATATTGGCAAATGTAGCGAGTAATAAAATTCCCAATAGGACCATTCCGGCTATGATAAAATGTTCGCTGATGTTCAGCTTTTTTCTGCGGAACAATACAAAACTGTTGAATGCCGCAAAAGGTACAAAAAGCAGCAGTATGATCTTGCTTTTTTGGGATATGAGTTCATCCATTTTTTTGCTGGCTTCATTCTGGTACACTTTTTCGGGAATAATTTCTCCGCTTGTTTGAGTGAACATCTCATCAACATGGCGTGTAAATAACATCACTCCATAGATCAGGAGGACCAACAAAAATACATTGTAGTACCGTTTTCTTTTTCCTGAAATATAATCGAGGGCCGCCTGTCCCGGGCGCAATAATGCCTGCTTAGCAGTAAATAACATTCCCTTTTCAATATGAAAGGTGCCATGAAGCAGATCATGAAAGATGAAATTTTTGAAAGAGATCCGGTGTGTGTCGGCTTTTTGCCCACACCCCGCACAAAAGTTGCCGGTTAATTCCTCGTTGCAGTTAAGGCAATTATTATTTACCATTTTGTACACTTTTTTTTTGACTGGAAGTTTCAGCATTTTCGAAGATAGGGAAACACAGCAGAAATAAAAGAGAGGAGAAGTGTCATGCTACCAACTGCAACGAAGGCGTGTACGCTGCGGTTAAATCATGTTAATCCACCCCGGCACAATAATCAATATTATTTTTTTGTTCAATCGGGGAAACCTTGTTGATGCCCAGAACTTCCGGGTTCGTGAGAACACAGACGGAAGTGTTATTGGCTTATCAATTGTATTCCTAAGAAATATTCGGGCTACATAAACGTTTCCGTTCTAATATTCACGAACTCGGAAGTTCGCGAGAACTGGAATGCTTACAGCACAATAATTGTACTTCCCCCGTCATAACGTAAGTGCTGTTTATAATTCTTTATTTTTTAATTTGCCCCAAGCGTCTGATGATATTAGGGTAAAATTCCGACAGCGTTGTGTACTTGTCTCGCTGCGATTCGTAAATTTTCAATTCGTCAGCAATGTCCACTACGTATCCAAAGCCAACAGATTTTTCATAGTCCGTTAATTCTTTCGCGGCCTCTGCTCCGTAGATGTTTTCCACAATCCTTATTGTTGTTGCTCTAACAATAAGTTCAAGCATAAAACTTTCCCAAGTTGCATATCCTTCTTGTTTCACTTTTTCCTTGATAGCCGGAAAAAGTTTATTCTCAAACTTTTTAGTTTCATTCATAAATTGTTCAACAACAGGATTAGAATAATTGTGGCTGAATTCGTGTATTACCAAATCTTGTTCAAGAAATGCCTTGTCAAATTTGGGAAAAGAATCTATTACTCCTCCGGGACCGATTAAAACAGATAATTCATCCTTGTCAGTCCTTTCAGTAGCAAAACCACCCGAATGGAGCAATGGGGCAAGAACCACATAATACGTTGCCGTCTTCTTTATGCCGAAATAATTTTCAATTACCTGAACAATGTCCTTTCTGCTAAATGAATCTTGTACATCATCTACCATTTTATTTAGAAAAAGGTCTTGACTCCTAAAAAAGCTGTCGCAATGAGCTTCAGTATAAAAATCAATCAACTCTTTTCTGAAAAGCTCTAATGAATCAGAACTTATAGGTCTTATATCAAAGGGGAAATTTACTGTTCGTGTCCTAGTGAATTCCGGAAAGTCGGAATGTTGGAAAAGCCAATTAACTGCGTAGTCCGCAACCAGTCCCTTCTGCACAAGGTCTTTAGCAAGCAATACTGCTTTATGATTTTTGTATTTATTAAAGTATCTTAAAGCGTCTGATTTGTATGAATTGGGAAATGGTGTCAAAAGAGGATAGTCGGAAAATAGAAATACAATGTAAAGCGTTTCCACTCTTTTGTCTGTCAGAAATTGAAGTGCAGCAGTGTCGGGTTGGTTAACAATGGTGGCCGGTGTTGGCTTGTTGTCATTGCACGAGAAAAGTGTCGATGCGGTAAATAATATGGTGAGTAGTCGTTTCATCATTTTAAATGGCTAGTAATATTTGCGGTTGTAAATTTTAATTTGTTAGGTCATGGATGAATATAAAGCAAAGAGTCCAAATGAAACTAAAACCAATCCCGAAAGTCTGTTCACCCACACCAACCGGTCGGATGTGATTTTGTCTTGAAAAAAACTTACGATGGAACTCAATATGAACCACCAAAGAGCAGAACCCATAAACACTCCAAAGACAATAGCTAAGGAGGAGAAGTAGTCTGCGGTTGTAGAAGCTAATCCAAGTCCAGCGAAAATAGCTATGAAAGATAATATCGTAGAAGGATTGGTAAGGGTTAAGAAAAACGTTGAGATAAAATTATTCAAAAGCCCTTTACTGGCAACGGTAGCTTCCTTTGTAGCGGGTTTGCTTAAAAATGACTTAACGCCCAGGTAGCATAAAAACAGACCACCAATCAGTTTTATTACAAATTCCTGTGAAATCAAAAAAGACGAAATTGCAACTAAGCCAAACCCTGCCACTGCGCCATAAGCCGCGTCTGCGAATGCGGCACCCATTCCAGTCACAAAACCTGAAATTCGTCCTTCTGTCAATGTTCGCTTGATAGTCAATACACCAATTGGTCCAACCGGAGCTGCTATTGAAAAGCCAATTATCAATCCTTTAATTAAATAGTCTGTCGTCATATTGCATTACCGCTAAGCCACAGTTGGCACTTGCCAAGTGTTAATTGTCTTGCTAAGATAAAGAATTTACGGAAACGAAATACTGAAACACAGAATGATTTGTGGGTTTGCGATGGCGGGGTGTTTTAGCACTAAATTTTATTCGGAGAACTGAACTTTCACCTTGCACAAAAGTGTCTGCGAAGCACGGAAGCCCCGCTATCGCAAACCCTTTGTTATCGGCATGTGCTACTGTTCGTCCGAAGCTTGTCAGCCCGAAGTTCGCAGTCAGGTTGTTAGAACGAGGAACTGCTTTCATTGTTTTAGTTGTCAGTTGCAAAGTAAAAAGCTAATTACTTTTCCACCTACCTAATCGCTTCATTCCTCTTGTAAATAGCCATGAGAAGAATCTGGAGTGTCCACCTTCCATCATTTTTTGTTTGCACGATTCTTGAAACTCTTTCAAATTATTTCCTTTGTAAATGAATTCACCTTTGTCGTAGCAGTAGGAACAATACATTTTGCTAATGCTTCCGTCAGCATTTGTTCCTCCACCTTTTTCATCTCGTTTTAAAGGCATTCCACAAGATTGACAATTTTTAAATTCGGTTGTCATACTTTCTTTGTTTAATGGTTGTGTCGTTTTCGTTGTTATAGAGTAATTGCTTTCTTTTTTAATCGTTAAATCCTTTTCCGCCAAGAATTATTTGAAGGTGTTTCTCTATTTGTTCTTCACGGTCAGTTTCAAGTTTGCAGGTCACCAAAGCATTGCCTAACGTTTGGCCGCCTTCCGATGGTGCCGAGCCACGGAGACGTATCTGTCTCTCGAATATAAGAATTAATTTGAAAGTGATATATTGAATTTAGCATATTAACGGCACTAGCGCAAGGGTGCTGTCATAAGTAGTGCGTTTTCCGGAAGACTTGTCTTGAAGAGCCTACTTAGTAACCCAAAGGCTCCCTGCTGGTATGTCTAACTCTTAAAATCCTTATTTCCTTTTGTTCTATATTGATTTGATATGTAACCCTATAACTAAATACAACAAAAGCACGAAAGTCTTTATTGGATGCATCTTTCAACTTATCAAGTTCACAGGTAAGTGGGGCTTTCTTAATTTGATCGAGTCGATCTAAAATAGCGGTCTTAACGATTTTGGGAGCTTGGTCGCTTCGCTTTTTAAGATAGGCTAAAATGTCTTTGAGATGATCAAGAGCCTTCCTGTCCCAAACTAATTTGAATACCAATGATTTTACCACTTAGACAATTCTTTTACTGCGTCTTTATGAGAAACAGCATTTCCTTTTTCAATCCTTGCGACAGCTTCGTCTATTTCCTTGTTGTATTGTTTACGATTGATTCGTTTGGTATCGGTATCAACATTTAAAAAACTCTTAATCATTTCCAACACCAAAGTTTGCTGTTTTGATGTTAAAAGCGGTAAATAATTGTCGACTTGTTTCTTTATTGCTGTTGTAGTCATTGGTCGTCTTTATATGAACATATCAAATTTACATTATTTTGGAGAAATCTCAAATTAGGGTTGAAGCCAGTCAAATGTCACTGTTTTGGTACTTTAGCAACTTTTAAATGGCATTACTTATAACGTTTCCACGGCTTGCGCTGTTGCCGATTGCGTAGGATAAGTTGTCAACCAAGATAAAATTTTATGCGTAAAAATAAACTTCATTTTAGCACTTTAACGGCAATAGCGCAAGCCGTGTGTTATAGGCAGCCTAGATGTCAACCCCTTCGGCATCTTTTAGGAATGCCTTTTCCTCTTTATATCTTTTACCGCTTAGAATCTCATTAATGGTTTCTTTAAAATTTTCTGAAGTATTTGGATTGTCACGGATTTCATAAAGTACTTCCTGGACTTTCTTATTGTTATAGAACTTTATAATGTCCCGATTTTGTAGGACTGGAGGGAAGATTGCGATTTGTAAGAATTCCTCTTCAATGAGAGACCTTTTATATAATTTTTCACATGCTAAAAGGAAATTTAAGTTATTGTCAAAGTCTTGTTTGTTCATTGTCAATAATGCAATCATTCGTTTCTGACGAGAAAGAGTCGTGTCTGATAAGAAGTTCACAACATTGTTCAAGTATTTTGAAGCATGTTCGTATATGAAAATGTATTTGTCGGAATGGAATACGGCCTCAATATCCGTAAGGTCAACGATTCTTTTCTCTATGTCAGCTATTGTTTGTGCGAACGAGTCTGCGGGAATATTTAGTCTAATAGTGTCTAAAGATATTGGTCGCGAAAAATCATAAAAGTACTCTCGCTTTTCATTTTGGTTGTTTTGTCCACAACTAAAAAGGGTCGTTGCTAATATAATATAGATAAATGCTCTCATGGACTGTCTTTTGGTTACCTATAACGTTCCGCGGCCAGCAGCTGTTGCCGATTGCGGAGCGTTTAATTGTCTGGCTAAGATAAGAAAATTGCGGAAACGTTAACTATCAAGTAGCCACTAGCGGCAGACGCGTGTTATGGGCAGGTTTTCTCTGATGACTAAAGGGCTCGAGCTGTCATGGTCGCCATTCCATTTCTATAATAATGAAAGCAAGGTGCTGCGTAAACTATGTCAATAATTATGAGGTTTCCTTTTTTATCAAATTCAAACTTTTCCCCTGGTTTCTGTTTTTCTGACCATTTAATCTTGTAAATCTTGTTATTATTAAAATATGTCCAGTCTCCGTACTTGGAATCGTTTTGGTATTTTCCGAATGCCAGCTTTTCTGTTTTACGAGTGAAGTAAATCCAGTCGCCCGTCTTTAATGTGTCCTTGTAATTCCCTAATGACATTATTTTTCCGTTGTCATAGTAGCTGATATAAGTATAATGCTTCCGATCTATAACGGTATCGATCTCATGTGTCTGCCCCAAAGCAAGGGTGGTCATGAGAATGAGTGGTGTAAATAGTAATTTTTTAAACATGATTAGATTTTGATTGGGCCAACAGGACAATCTGTTGGTCTAAGATTATTCCATACTTCAACTAGTTTTGGTTTATTCAGAGAATGGAAATATTTGATTTTTTTGAAGGTCTTAGAGTCTACATTTCCTTTCAACAACTCACAGCTGTTGATGCTGAAGGTCGCATTGAGTGTTGATGATTTTATATGAAAATGGGGAGGAGGATGTTCCAAAGAGTAAATCTCGATTTTTATATTGTCTATAACTTGTATTAGATGTCTGCGTTCTATTGCATTACCATGTTCATCTAAGTCGACCATTTTAATTGTATGGGTCAACTTAATTCCTAATAGTTCTATTTCATCTTCTGTCGTCATAAACTTACCCATAACGTTTCGCAACCTTGCGCAGTTGCCGAGCCACGGAGACGTATTTGTCACCCGAATATAAGAATTAATTTGAAACTGAAATCTTGAGCTTACTTCATCAACGGCACTAGCGCGAGGCCGCTGTTATGCGACGGCTTTCTTCTGTCGACTGTTTCACTGCTTTTCTAATTGTCGCTTCACGTTATTCAAAGCGGTCTTGGTACAAAACGTCTGATAAGGAATTGAAAAAATTGGGCCGAGTAATCTCGTCAACAAGTTACCTGGTGTTGAGTATGTTTGAATTTTGAAAATTACTTTGTTGTCAAGCTGCTCAACTGTAAATGTTGATATACCTTTTTCAACGTGTCCTTCAAGTGTTTCGTAGCTAAATCCTTTCCTTTCTGCTTGTTCAATTATTTCATTTACTCTAACTCCAAAAAGTATTTTCTGTGAAAGGTTCTTTATCGGTGGAATGTATGCTTGTTGTGCAATTGTGTCACCAATTTTCATCTTTCTGTTCTCCTCTGCCCATTGACTTATGAATGTCATTATGTTGTCTGGGAAAATTTGATAGTCGAACAGAAAGTCAGTATTTAGTTCATGAATTTTCTTACTTGTTTCGATCTCAATGGTCGTAATTTTCTCTGTCAAACGAGATCTGTCATACTCCATAACGTTCATGGTCTTAAAAAAATCAAGATGTTGTCTGAATTTGCTTTTCTGGTCTGTGATATAAATCTTCATTGTTTGTTGTGTCGTCTTTTAAGCTGTCGCATAACGTTTTGCGGGTTTAAGAAGTTGGCGATTTCGGAGACGAAAACTGTCTGCCACCACTGAATTTGCTACGAAGAACAAAGCTTCATTTAACCACTGAACCGCCAATTTCTTAAACCCGCTGTTACCGGATGCCCTTCTGTCTGTCCGAAGTGCAGAAGTGTCAAGTCCGCACACACTTTTTCCGAAGCGATTTACATTCAAGGCGGTGTCTGTCTGTGTTAGCACTATGAGTTGGGGTTTTTAATTTTTTTTGGGTTGGATAATTTTTTTAATTCAATTTTTTCTTGGGTGGAGAAAAAAACACTCTCTTAAAAAAATTGCCTTTAGCTTTGGCTCGTGCGGTTTTTAAGAGTGTGTTTTTTTGCAGTGCTAGACATTTTTGGAATAAAACAATGAGTCAATATATTTATAAATAATATCAAAATCCGATTTTTTAAACCCTTCAATTAACTTTGCAAGATTGAAAGCTTCTGTTCCATCATTCCCGTGTCGTTCAATAGCTTGTCCATTGATTAAACCGATTGATTGAGGATGAATCATTTTTTCAAGATTGTATAGAATTCTATCCTTAGCTTTATTGACGAATATTTCAGGTCCTGTTATTTCCAATACAGGTTTTTGAGAGAATAATTTTAAAATTTTTTCAGTAGCCATTTTTACTGTTTGCGTTTCATCATCATCAAATATTTTTTCAATTGCTCGCAATTGAAAAAACCAAATCATGTAGCGATTAACCCTTCTTACTTGAATAGCCTTTAAACTTCCATCAATTGGATTAAAAGCAAAAGTGGTTTGTAAAGCTACTTTGATTGTGTTCGTGATTTTCCCCTTGAGTTTTTTCAGATCAAGTTCACCTTTATTTGAGAAAAGGAAAAAAGCAAGTTCTGTTATCATTGCAAAAGCATCAGCTTGATAATCCACTTCTTCAACGATTCTTGGAAAGCTTCCAATGTTATCAACTGTTTCTTGTTTCAGTTTATGGATTTGATGAAGAGCCTCATGTAAAACATAAAGTCGACTGGCTTCTTCAACATCTGAATAAATTATTTTACCTTCTTTATCTTCACCAAGGATACGCTGACTAATCGCATAAAAGAAATTTACTTTTATGCCCCAAGTCTTATTTGATTTCTCAAACTTCACATCAGGGTCAGCCTTTAAAAAATATTCAAATATTGTGTTGTCCTTTCCTTCTTCGGCAACGTGCAGATTTAAGTATTTTTCAAATAGCGTTGCAGGGAAATCCCAATAGTAAAAATCCAAACAAGATGAATCAATATCTTGAACGTCAAATAGGGAATGATTCCATGACTTATTTGACTTTTCTATTTCCTTCAAAAAAAGTTTGAGGCTTCTTATAGTTGAATTAATATTATTAAGTCCTCCATGTTTAAGAAAGTCATGGTATTTTTTATTAACTACTTGCTCATTTTTGCCGCTAATGTCAATAGATAGAAGTATTTCATCATCAGGTAATTCATTTTCATCCTCTTTAATGAAATCTGAAACTTTATAATAATAACTATCGTCCTGAACAGACTTACTAAAATTACTAAATTCTACTAGCTCTTTGCCATAAGTGTTTATAGATTTCAATCCTTGTGCTCTTGTTAAAAAACGCAACTTGATCTCCGTACCAAATTTTTGAACAAAGCGTTCATTATAAAATTTTAAACCCTTATAAATTGACTTATTGTTTATGTCTTCAAACCCATCTAAATGAATCCAAAGGGTTATTAAAGCATCTTGAGGCAAACTATTTAAACAAGAGATAAAAGAATTGCAATGTTCATCTGCCGCTACAAGCCAACAGGGTAGCATTTTTGATGTCAAATCTGTAGAGAAACATTCTTCACTATCAATGTCTCTATCTTTGTTAAAGACAAAATGTATGACTTTTTTTATATTACTCATGGCTAATTTAAGTTTAATTTATTTGAAATAAGTTTAAGTGTAAATTCAATACTATAATTCTCATTTATTTTGCTGTTGCGTTGGAAAGAACCATCAAAGAATTTTATTGTTTCTTCAAAGCAATCAGTTCCCCCACCTTTATGGTCAGTATCTGGAACATTTTGAAGTAGTTTAAAACGAATTCCATTATCTATTAATTCAACGCTTAATTCAACATCGGTTTTAAAATCATTATTCTTGATTTTTAACTTGTAACGGTCAGAGTGTTTAATGATATTTTCAAAGATTTCGTCAATTACTTTTTCTTTTAGAATTTCGGGATGAAAATTAATATTTCTATTTCTAGCATCATCTTTAAAATTCGTTTTAATGGTAATATTTTTAAAAGAAGGTTCTTCCTTCTTCTCTGCTAAATAATATTCAAGTTCACTTATAAAGCAACAGCCATGGTTTATAAAATATTCAGTAAAGTCAGACTTTCCAAAAATGAAAGTTGTTTTAAATAACTCTAAGCAATTTAGAATTTCTGCAATAGCATTTTTTGTTATTTCAATATTGTCAAGTGTCAGAGAATTTATTTTTTGAATTATATCTATTCTAACATTAGACGGACTATTTTTAGACATAAAGTTCTTCAGCTTTTGGGAGTCTTTAAGTATTTCAAATGAAGTTAAATAGCTATTTTCAATATCGTCAATAAATGTATCAAATGCTGTTTTTGATAGTTCAATTATTTTTTCTAAACTATCTGAACTTTTAACAGTGTTTGGTTGATTGAAAGCATTGTTAATATCATCAATATAATTGTAGAGCTTTATAAAAGGTTTGTAATCATTGAGATGTTTTGGAAATCCTGTATAAAGTTTTGTGTAAACATTCTTTAATTTAAGAAATGGATGTTCGTTGCCGTCTTTTTTATTATTTACCCATTTTATGAGTTTGTCAAAAACAATTTCAAAATTTGAAGGAATTTCATTGTCTGTAAAATTTTTTAGCGGTGCAACATACTTTCTCCAAAATTCTTCAAGACTTTCAATCGCTAATAATTGAACATCCTCTTGTTTATTTTTCTTGAGAATAATAATTGCTTTCCAAAAAGTATGAGCTATTAAAACTAAGTAGTCATGCTCATCATTTGTAACGGGGTCTTGAAATTCTCTTGAAATTACTTTTTTTAAACACTCACAATTAAACAAAACATTTTTTTCCATAAGAATTAAGAACCTGATTAGTTCAGATTTTTTCCAACGATAATTAAGTGGTTTGATTTTGTTTTTTTTAAGTAGATTAAATTGTTCTTTTATAAATTCTAATAGGTTTCCTTTTAGCGATGGAAGTAGCTGTTCAATTGTCTTTAATAGTTTTGGCTCATGAAGTATAACTGCAATCCATATTTCAAGATTGTCATTTTCAAAATCAACTAAGTATTCTTTGAATGTTCTATAGGTAGCCAGTTTTCCAATTTTATCTCTGTATAGAAATAAGAGTTTTTTATCAATGTCCATTGGTAAATAATCTGGAAGCCCTTCATACTTTTTATCCGTTTCCTCCTGATAATCTTCAAACCTTAAACCATCAGTTTCAAAAATTTGAATCTCGGACTTTCGCTTTTCAATAAACTCTGTTACTGGCTGTAATGGATATTTAAGCAATTTTTCTGCATCTGCCTCCAAAGATTTAATCTCCTCACAAAATGGACAATTGTCAGATGAAATTGGATAAACCTGAATATGAAAATGTGCACCGAAATATATGCTTAGAGGAATAATTCTATTAGGAGGAAATTTTGAACTCTTATCATCTTCTCTTTCATGAATAATTTTGATTGAATCAAGTCTTGTAAAAAATTCTCTTTGAAAATCATCAAGCCTTCCAACCACTGAAAGAACATTTATTCTATCTACATTTAAAAATGCAATTGAATCTATCATTTGCACAAGTGTATCCCCTGTGCAAGTTCCATCATCAATTATGAAAACATTCTTAAACTTTTTTGTAATCTCATTTAATATTTTTGGCGGAAATGTAAACCGCCAACCTTTAGGCGTATCAACTCTACCCAATGGAAATAGAATAAAGTCTGTAGGTTTTTCAAAACCAAAAATTTGTCGGCAATCAGCTTTAGTCAAAACTTCTGCTCCACTGAACATAGGATAGAAAATAATATCAATCTTCTCATTATACACTGGTAAGCCCAATTGTTCAACTTTCCCTGACAATGATTTTAACTCTTTAAGCACCTTTTCATATTGGGCTTTAACAGGGCTGTCACTTTCAGTGAAATGGAATTCATTTGATTTTAGAATATCTTGAATAGTGGTAATAACAGTTCTGTTCTTACTTGAATTTTTATTTGTGTGATGTAGGTCATTTGAATTTTTTCGTATTTCATCAACAAGAAACTTTATAATTTTTTTCCCATCATCTGAACGGAACCATTCGTGGAGTTTGAAAAAATAACTATGATGGGCTACATTATGGTGAAGATGCCCAACCCATAAATTTTCTTCATTCTGTATTTTATCCAAAAATTCTTTTGTTTTAAATCTTGAATTTGGACTGTCCGTAAATGTTATTCTTGAAATATCACTCCTCTCATATTTCATAGTATTGGGAGTGTTTATTACTGGGTCAATTGAAACTATATCTACTGCTTTCTTTCTTGGGTTGGCAATAAACTTGTCAATTGGATAGCGAAGTAACCAAATTGTTTTTTTATCAATTTCTGTTTTATAATGGGGTTCTACTTCATATTTGATTAAATCCTTTGCTTCGTCAAATTGAGGTTGCCTTGAATCAACAATTGAAAATACTCCAATAACATTCGCACTTTTTGAATCTACTAAATTCTTATAAATGTCCATGTTCAATTTCCCTGTGGAAATAACATCGTTTACAATAAGCACTCTCTTATTGGTTTTGATTTTTTTGAACGCTTTTTCGGTTGTGAATTCGTAGTAATTAGCTAACCTAACTATTGTAGGTTTTTCTTTCTCGTTCTGAATGCCCTTTAGTTTGCAATATGTGTCCCTAACAGAATTTGCCAAAAGTTGACTACTTAAAGTAACGCTTACTATGTAATCAAATTCTAATGATTTGTCTGTGATGTATTCAAATTTATTGATTAAGTATGCCGCAACTTCTCTTCCAAACCAAAAATCATTTTCAGATTCAATTTCATTAGAAGAAATATTTATTTCGTAAAGTTTTTCAATGAAACGAATAAACTCATTTTGATAATAACCTCCCGATGTCCAATAGACTTTATTATCATCTTTTAAAAGAACCTTATTGGTTTCGTTTTTTTCAAGAATCTCCTTAATAAATTGAGCAGGCACTTCAACATTTGTAAAATATTTATTTGGAAGTGTTATTGAAAGTTTTAATTCAGAATCTTCAAGTTCCTCATGTGAGAGCATGCTAAGTCCGACATTCCCATAAGTTCTTGCTTTGTCAACCCAATCAATTTTAATAACATTTCCTAAGAGTGAAATTGGGTCGTTGAAATCGCTTATTGCTTTTGTGTTTTGACTTTCTAAATACTGCAATAATTCATTTAAAGATTTTTCGTCTTCCCAATTTTTGATACCTATCCAAATAGTTTCAGTGTTTGAGAAAATACAAGGGATGGGTCTGCATATAAAATCTTTAGATGCGATTATACTTTGCTGCACCGACAATAAAACTCCTTTATCAGGAGGGTTTAAAATGACAACTGATGTGTTTGAATTTATCTTAGGTGAATTGGTTAAATGATAAAATAGTTTATGGTCAACAACACTTGAATCTGTTCCTGCAAAATCAAAATAAAGTGTGCAAGGGCTTTCGCTTAATTTGTCAATCGTTTTATCTATCGCTTTGAATACAGCATTGTAAGTTTCAAATAAGTCAGGCTCTTTAAAACCGTTGTCGTATTTGAATTTATGAACTGCTTCTCTTTGCAATTCTATTACACTTACATACTTATTTTCTCGTTTTCTTTTTGTGTCCTTGTGATACAAAACTCTTTGTATTGCATTCAGTTTTGTATCCCCTGCTTTTTTTTCGGCAGGTAAATAGATCGAAATTAATGTTCCATGATAATTTGTATCTTTTTCAAGGTCTTTAGAAATTAAGGAATCTTTAGGGCTATCTTGATTTTTACTGAAATCATAAACCAACTTTCCTTTATTACTTCTCACTACAACCATTCCTTTGTATGACTTAACAATGTCAACTAAGAAATAAAGTCCTCTTGGAACATATTGATTTATTTTCAACTGCTCTTCAAATGGAAATCTTGAAGCATGTAATAGGAAGGCATATTCAAGAATAAGTGAATCTTCATTTATTCCTTGCTTCTCCTGTTCTTCCTTCGAGAGAAAATGAACTGGTCTTAATTGCTTTTGAAGATATTCTTTTTGGACAGGATTATTTATTTCTTCAAAATATTTTTCTTTTAAAGTTATCGGTATTCCTTGTCCAAAATCTGTAAAAGTAAATTCAATGAAAGAATCATTTTTGTATGTGGTTTTTCCGTTTTCTTTTGTTTGGAAAAATGGTCTTTCATCCGTAGGTCTTTCCTTTATTGCATTTTGCTCTTGAATAAATTCTATTCTTTTTATAGCCTCCTTTTCTGAAAGTGAAATACCTGAACGAAGTTTATCACTGATATACTTGCTGATACTTATTTTATTTCTTAATGCTATTGCAAAATAGCATTCCTTTTTTCCTTCAAAATCTTTCGGAAAGGAATGATGAATTACATTTAAAAATAACTCAGTAGTGATAATGTTACTTAAGGATTTGTTTTCAAATGCTGAATTCGAAGTATGTAGAGTTAAAATAGAGAGAACATGCTCTTGTAAATTAAATTTATTCTCTACATCAATTTTAATCAACTCTCTAAGTTCATCAATGTTTTCATAGTCATTGATTGGGATTGCAAAAAATGGTATTATTTTATGCCAATTATTATCTTCTAAATCATTCTTCCCAACATATTTATTTATGTCGTTAGTTACATTCATCTGACTTTCTAAAAGCCCACATTTTTCATATATTTTCCAATTGTCCCACAATGAAATTAACCTTGTTCTTCTTCTCTTTATTGTTTCCTTTTTTATTTCTTCATCTGGAAATATTTCGGGTTCGCTTTGAGTTGTTGTAGGAAGTTCAACTCTCAAATTTCTTAAATTTTTGTTGTTGAGTTTAACTTGCCTAAACCATCCAAATAAAAATGTAATCTCTTCTAAAGAAAGCCACTCAATTTTTTTGAGATTGAATATTACGTCCGACTCAATAAAACTCTTCTCCCAATCATTTTTAATAATTGAATTTAAACTTATGGGTGTCAGCTTTGAGTCAAAATTTATTTGATATGGCATACTTAAAATTTCTCCACTAATATACAGTTATGAAATGTTTGTGCGTAGGAAATTGCACTCTTTTGACTTTGCTTTTGGGTGGGTTCTTGGGTAAGCAAGCAAAGGCAAATGTGTGCAATGTGTGTTGGCAAAAAAAATTAAAAACGAAGCGTTGGCTGGTCAGGTTGGTGGTGAGTCTGTCTGTAATTGTGTCCAAAATTGTTCGTTTCATGTCTGTTCGTTTAATGTTAGCACTGTCGTCTTAGGGTTTCCGGTAACGGTTTGCAGCTAGCCGAAGGGCGGGATTTTTGCCACAAAACTTGATTTGAAAATCTATTGTTTGATTAACCACAAAACTGTCTTTGGAACACGAAAAACCGCCTTTTGGGTAGGTGCTGTTATATGCAGCTTTTTCTCCACTAGTTTCCATTTGGTCTAAATTTTTTTTCAAGTTCTTCTGTCCAGTCTGCGATTATTCTTGTTTCTTTCAATTCATTTTTTGTGTCGATACCGTTTTGTAATTGTCTTTGTTGTTCTGATGGTATTTTTATTTCTTTTCCTTTTATACCGTCTTCATAAAAGAAATTAGTTGTCCAGTTTGTAATGTACATTTGATTGTTTGGGGCTATAACAACAGTTGGGGCATAACCCATTCTCATCTCGTCACCCTTCGTTGTCGCTATTCTAACGTCCAATGGAAGTGCCATGTCAGAATGTTCAATGGACTTAACCTGGTCTATGAAATAAAAATTGTCTTTGTTGTAATACATTAATCCAATTGGCGGTTTTCTTTGAATGCTCACGATTGCATTTTCAATTATTTGTCCGTTTTCCAAAATGCACTTGCAAGGAATAGAAATAAATTCACTTAAGTTTCCATAATGGTCTGGAGGCGTACTACCAATTGCAGAAAGCGCTTTTAAATGTTCGGGCTGTATTTCTAACTTCTTGTTATTCCAGTCTTCCACAGTCTGCAAACGATTTTGAGATACAGTGTCTACTTGGCTTTTTGAATTGTCCATAAACCAAATAGTTTTACAGGATTCGCATTGAACAAGTCTTCCTATTTTCAAGGTCTTTAAATCAATAAAAGGCCCAGAATAGTCATTATTAAAACTACTAAAACTTGTGCAAATGACATTAGGGCTGTCACAAGCTGGACAACCTTTTTTACCAACAGTCTTTCGGTCTGTCAGCAGATTTTTAATGTATTGCAGTAGTTTCATAAAGTTGCATATAACTTACTTATAGGCGATACAAAGTATCGCATAACTACCAAATATGGTAAAGTATACGATACTTTATATCGTTTTATTTTTTTTGATGTACTATGCATATTACTCATAAATTGTCAAATGGTGAAATAATATGCCGGATACTTTTTTGACTTACATGTGTATATATTTCTGTTGTCCTGCTGCTGCTGTGACCTAGTATTTCCTGAATATACCGCAAATCTGTACCGGCTTCAAGCAGGTGTGTTGCATAACTGTGACGCAACCAATGCAATGTTGCAGGCTTTTGTATTCCCGCCTTGCGCAAGGCTTGTTTAAATACCAGCTGCAAACTTCTACTGTCATAAGGCATTCCCGCTTGCTGGCCCTCAAATAAATACGTTTTTGGCTTTGCCGATGCATAATACTCCCGCAACAGTTCAATTGTTTTATTACTTAAAGGTGAAATACGGTCTTTGTTCCCTTTGGCATGTTTAATAATAAGCAGGTTTCGTTTCGCATCTACATGCATTGGTTTCAATGAAAGCAATTCTCCACTTCGCAACCCGCAACTGTAAATGAGGGATAACATGGTTTTGTGTTTAATATTTGTTAAAGCCGATAAAACCTGTTTAACCTCTTCTTTGCTTAAAACATTAGGTAATGCCCTTCCATTTTTGGGCCGGTGAACCTTTTCTGTCTCCATTTGTGTATTTAATACAATCCCGAAAAACAACTTAATGGCGTTCACCGTCTGGTTTTGAAACGAAGCGGAATAATGGTGTTTGAGGACATAGTCATTATTGTAATCAATCACATCCTTATTGTTTATTTGCTCAACCGGTTTCTGATTAAAGTATTTCAAGAAGGTTTTGATAGCGTCCGTATACGTTTTAATGGTATTTTCACTATACCGCTTCGATCGCATCCATCGCGTAAACTGTTCAATATAATCAATAGCTCCGGGTGCAAAATCATGACTGCTTTTGGGAGTTATGTACGGAATAATTGAGGGCATTCCACACCACTCCCTATTGGTTTCGGTATCATCAACAAGCCAGCATTTGAGTGTATAACTCCAGGTAGCTCCGGATAATGTTCGAACAAGGGTAATCCACTCAGTCTTGTAAACAAAGTGTAAGGTTATTCGCTTCAATCCTCTGTGTAATATGGATTCAGCTTTCCATTCGGGGGGCATTTGCATAGGGTGGGGGTTTATTCTTGTAAATATAACCATCCATTCCAAAATCTCAAATTGGATTCCGGATAACAGCATCCGGAA
>JAZKEF010000010.1:0-3100 GCA_040387195.1 Bacteroidota bacterium | reverse complement strand
TGTTGTGAAGGATGAGAACGGAAACGAATATTCAAGTAAGGTTGTAGTGGAATAACCAAACCCTTTCATAACAGTTTAAAAGAGGTTACACCAGTTGGTGTAACCTCTTTTGTTTTAAGGGGAGGTGTTTTCCTACGAAGCTGTCTTAACCCACCTTCATTGTTCAATTGTGTGTTTATCGTAAAATAGTGAATCTGAATAGTTAAAAATTTTAATCTTAATATGTGTTTTATTGGTAAATATGGAGATAATCTTTAATTTCGTTTTAATGTGACGCCATTTTTTAATCATTCAGATTAAAAAAATTCATTTAAAACTAATTCAAATTAAAGATAGATTATTATGAGACGACAATTATTCATTACCAAATTTCTCTTCTTTTTACTGTTTTTCGCTCTTTCTGAAACATATGCACAACATTTCGTGTCGGAAGTTGACAGTAAATCTGCACCTTGGAGTAACCAATCTGCAATTGAAATTAAAGACTTGCGCTATCGAAATGCCAAACATTTTGCTTCAGGCAATGGTCAACAAAAGGCATTTATCTCAATAGGCTCATTGCATTATCTGGAGAACGGAAGTTGGCTTGATATTGATTTAACGATTAATAAGGAACAGGGTGCAGGTTATGCATATAGTAACAAAACCAATACCTTCCAAACGTATTATCCTCAGCAGTTTTCGGAGCAATCGCAGATAATGACGATTGTTGGAAAAGGTGCCATGAAGGAGAGAATGGTGAGCCTTGCTTTTGCAAACGAACAGCGTGAAAACATTGGTACACTTGCCAGCACAATATCCAATCCCGTTGTGAAAGGAAACTCCATTCAATATGAAACGGGAGTAAAAGATCTGAAAGTTAAATATTCTCAACAACCGGATTCCCGCAAGTTGGATGTTGTTCTGCAAAATCGTTCGGTAATTGATGCAGCACCGGTTACGGCTAAGTTTATAGCATTAACCGAAGAGATTATTATTCCCGATTCATGGAGTATCAGAGAGTCGGCAGGTGGGCTGGATATATTTGAGGGCAACGAATGGATGGTGAACATTCCTAAACCTTATTCAATTGAAACATCTCCGGCAGATAAGGTTTATACTACAGATGCTGATTTGATTCAAACAGCTTCCTATTCATGGCACAAAGAAGGAAACAAAATAGTTTTAACATCTTTTTTCGATTTGGAATGGCTTAAGGCTCAAGAAAGAAATTACCCGGTTTCTCTTGATCCTACACTCAACTTTTTTCCTCAAAATGTAGCACGTGCAACAGGGTACATGACTACCGCAACAGGTACACCAACCAGTGGAATGCTTAGGGTTGCGGGGGTGAACAATGTTGCGTATGCACGTTTTGAACTCACCTCATTGGCTTCGGTTGGATCTGTATCTGTTACCGCAGCCAAGTACTGGGGAAACCACTACACTACAACCGGTGCCGATAAAATAACAACCATTAGGGGATTTGATAATGTAGACCCGATTACAGCAGCAGGAACAGCTGTTTTTGCAAAGATCACAACAGGTCCTTTATACAGTAATTCTTACATTTTTGGAAGTGGTGCATTGGGTTGGCGACAAGGAGCTTTAAGTCCTCCGGCATTTGCAGATATTAATGCATCCATCACTCAGGGATGGTTTGCTATCGGTTTTGATTTCCTCTCGGGGAATGCCACATTTATGTATCAGTATGGCTATAATGCTGCGAGTGCAACAAATATTCCTTACCTGGAAGTTGATTATGTTACCGGTGTTCCTACCAATATTCCACCTATAGCCAGTTTCGCCTATACCAAAAATCCAATGGATACCGTGTGGGTTGGAAGTCCACGGACTATGGTAAATACGAGTTCAGGAGCAGATAAAAGCTATTGGGATATTTTAGGGTTTAATGGTATTACCAAAAATGGACCTTACACAGCATGGCCTGAAAGCCGTACACCTAAAACAAGTGAAGGTATCAGCGACAATTTTATTGATACGATTAACAATGCGGTAAACTTCCGGTACACGTTCCCCGACAGAGGTTTCTATCGTGTGAAGGTAACAGCCCTGAATAAGTTTGGGAATGATACCTATATCGATACAATTTATGTGGATACTCCTGCAACCAAACCTCGTGCAGATTTTTTTGCAGACAAACGTACAGTAGGGGTGTATGATTTTGCAAGTATGTTTGATCTGACTAGTAACGGCCCCGTAAGCTGGTTCTGGTATTTAAAACCGGGTTACTACAATCCATTGGCTCCATTCTTTAATAGCTTCTCACCAAGTGCAGGTGCCCAGCATCCCATTCTCAATGCAAATGAAGGTGGTTTGTTTGATGTATGTTTAGTAGCTACCAACTACCGCGGAACAGATACCATGTGTAAACCGGGGTATATCAAAATCATTTCGGGTTATGAAGTGTGTAAAGGTTCCTCCACAGGAAAAGATACGATAGCCAGAGAGAATGAAGGTTCAGCAAAACTGTATACGGTGGGAGGAAAATATGTACCGAACCTGATTGGAACCTGTTCAAAAGGATTCACCATTGCAACTTGTTCCGATACCGCAACCTTATATATGGATCGTTTCAGAATGCGTTCGAATGTTACTGCCGGAGTATCGGATAGTTTGCTGATTCGTTCGGGGAGTTCCACCGGACCAATTCTGGCCCGTATGGGTGGAACAATATTACCGGCTGCGTTCAACACCATTAAAGTACCGGGAGGTGTTGCTTACCTTCAAACCATCATTGCCAATCCAAGCAGCGGAACGCCTCCGGGTGATAGCGGTTATGTGGTAAGATGGGACGCACCACCGGCAAGCTATGGTAAACCGAATGCATCATTCAGTATGCCTGATACGGTGTATGATGGATACACTGTTCAGTTTGTAAATACAACTGCAGGAAAAAATATCGGGTTTGCATGGGATACCAATGGCGATAATGTGTTTGGCGTTGATAATCCAACCTCAGGCGTTGATTCTATCGCCAAAAACCCAACAAGAACATTTGCGGTATTTGCACCTTACACCGCCAATATTTGTTTAAAAGCATTCAACTGTGTGGGCTCGGATACTTTCTGTAAAAACATTCAGTTCTTACCAGTAGCTG
>JAZKEF010000009.1:0-63506 GCA_040387195.1 Bacteroidota bacterium | reverse complement strand
ATCAGCACATTTGAACTACCAATTTAACCCCAGTTCTAATTTCGGGGAGCTTACACATTCATTCATATTTAGGATACCCTGCATGGTGACTATTGCAGTGTTAAAAAAACAATCCATATATGAAAAAAATTAAACACTTAGTCGCTATCCTGCTCATGGGAACCATTGTTGTTTCCTGTTCGAAAAAAATCGATGAGCCGATGCCTTCATCCTATTCTCAACCTTCGCAAGCAGATCCTGCGCAGTCCGTGAATGCAATTGTTTCCGGATTTCCCGAAACTTTTGAATCAGGCACAAAAACCGCATATGCCGGTGCCGCTGTATCCCTTACTTCGGGGAGCTGGTACCTTAACAATGCATTGATCGGAACTTCGGCAAGTGATGCCAAAAACGGAAGCAAATCTGTTCGCATCACAAGTACCGGAACGGTGAGTATGCAATTTAACATTACCAATGGCGCATCCAGCGTAAGTGTGAAGCACGCAGCTTTTGGTTCGGATGGTAGCAGTACCTGGGAATTATGGATGTCGACCAACAGCGGTAGCTCTTATACTAAAGTGGGATCTACGGTAACCACATCAGGCACCTCTCTGCAAACCGCTACATTCTCCATGAATGTAACCGGGAATGTTCGTTTCGAGATCAGGAAACTGACCGGAACATCATACCGCATCAATATTGACGACTTTACCATCAACGACAATGCCGGTGGTGGCGGTGGCAATGGTGCCGATGGCGATCACATGGCCATGGGTAACCCAAGTGGTGCAACCAACAGCATCTCCAATGAGAACAATTACCTGATGCAAAAAGTACAATACACCCTATCCTACAACCGCTCAAAAGCTACTCCGAACTGGGTAAGCTGGTACCTCGGACCAAACTGGTTAGGTAGTGCCGCCCGTCAGGATGATTTCAGATCAGATGCTACATTGCCTTCGGGCTGGTATAAGGTTGGTGCATCAAGTTACTCCGGCAGCGGATTTGACCGTGGACACAATTGTCCTTCGGCCGACAGAACTTCGAGCATGGCCGTACGTTGGTGAACCAGGGCTATGAAGTGTATATCATCATGGGTTGTTATGGAACAGGTGGAACAGGTTCAAACGGATCTGCCAGTACCATTAACTCAGGTAACATCACCGTTCCGAGCAATGTATGGAAAGTGCTCGTGGTATTGCCACAAGGTACAAACGATGTAAGCCGTGTGAGCACCAGCACGCGTGTGATTGCCGTGAATACACCAAACATCAATTCAATAAGCAGCAGCTGGGGTAGCTACCGTACCAGCGTTGATGCCATTGAAGCAGCAACGGGCTATAATATTTTAAGCAATGTTCCAACATCCATTCAGGCAACGATAGAAGCTACGGTTGACAACGGACCTACGAACTAACTTCGTTTTAATTGATTGTAAAAAAGAGGCGACCTTCGGGTTCGCCTCTTTTTTATTTATAATTCCATTGGTTGAAGGTTAAGCAGCGCTGATTGAAGTTTGCAACTTCAATCATTGTACGGGTGCAGGTTTGCAACTTGCCATTCTCTCATTCCCACGACTTAACCTCCGATTCATTGGCAATGCATTTTTCGGCACAGGTACGGCAGGCTGCAGCACATTTCATGCAATGATCGTGGTGGTGCGTTTCGCATTCATCGGCACAGGCAATACAGATTTGTGCACATAAGCTCAGGAATAAATCCTTATGCTCCGATCCCCTTTCCAACATCCGTGCAGTGAGTTCGCATATGTCGTAACACTCTTCATCCAACTGCATACACCGTTCAAGCTTTTCGACATCCTTTTCTTTAAGACAGGCTTCAAAACATGCATTGCACTCGTTTGCGCAAGCATATAATTCCGAGATAAGTTCCTTGTATTTCATCTGTTGTTGTATTGAGGTAAATACTTTGTGTCTTTTTTTTTGCTGTAAAAAATATGCCAGTATTAAACTTTACGTCAGGCAAGTTGCAAACTTGCTTGTGTACTTTCTGTGAAGTTGTAAACTTCACAGAGCCGAGCGTATACTTCCGTGAAGTTGTAAACTTCACAAAGCCGAGCTTATACTTCCGTGAAGTTGTAAACTTCACAGAGCCGAGCGTATACTTCCGTGAAGCTGTAAACCTCACAGAGCAGAGAGTGAAGTTTATAACTTCACAGGTCGGTGCGCTTTGGCATTATTTTTTGAGGGGTTGATTCAAATATTCATCTTATGAAAAACTTCAGATTATTGTCCTTCAGTTTCGGAACCCTGATTGTGTTGATGAGTTCCTGTGTTTCTTCTAAAAAATACAAAGCACTGAATGCCCGTTATGATGCTTTGAGCAGCGCTTATGATAATCTTGACTCATCCATGAAAAGTCTGAACTCGGAGTATGAGCAGCTCGACTTGAAGAAACGAGAGATAGAACAGATGAGTGAAGCTGAATTGCGCAAGTTGAATGAACAACTCCGGAAAGAGCTGGCTGCGCTCGAGAACAGCAGCAAAAGCATAGCTGAACTGCAATCCACCTTGCAGCGCCAAAGGCAGGCACAGCAGGATCTGCTTGATAAGATCCGCAAGGCCCTGGTGGATTTTAATACCTCCGAACTTTCGGCTGAGATCCGCGGGGATGGAAAAGTATACGTTTCACTCTCGGAAAAGCTGTTGTTTAAATCAGGCAAATATGATGTGGATCCCAAAGGAAAGGTTGCCTTGCAAAAACTTGGAGCGGTACTTTCGAATCAACCGGATATTGATATACTGGTTGAAGGACACACGGATACGGTGCCTTTTAAACGGGGTGAGTTAAGAGACAATACCGACCTGAGCGTGATGCGTGCTACAACCATTGTACACCTGCTTACCAAGGAATATGGAGTGAACCCCAAACAGGTTGTTGCTTCAGGGCGTGGCGAATATTTTCCGGTAGCTGATAATACCACCAGCGAAGGACGTGCAACCAACAGGCGCACGGAAATTATCCTCTCTCCTAAACTTTCGGATCTTTACAAATTACTCAGCCATAATTAAGTTTTTGTACTTACGTGTCCGTTTCCATTCGCATTTTTTCACTGTGTAACAAAACGCCCAACAAGCGTAAACTGGCGAAAAAAATCCCCACGTATAGCAACTTTACATTCGATGCCTATAGCAATGCAGGCAATGATTATTCGGGCAATAAGGTTACCGGTGTGCCCGATCATGTATCGGTTACAGGGTTACATACTAATTTTCCGGCAGACTATTATCTCTTTACCCAGTATTAACTTTTCAAGTCCTATTCCGTTGAATGACACGAATAGTACATATGCGGATTCCTATCATTTAATTCAACTCAAGGGTGGCCGTAAACTCATCCTCTTTCACTCAGCAATTGAGTTGTTTGCAGGTTGCGACAATTTACTGAACCGGCTTTATAGTTTGGGAAATGATCTGAATACTGCCGGAGGCAGATATTATAATGCAGCTTTGTTGCGCAATTATTTTGTTGGACTGAGTGCTGCATTCTAATTATTGAGATGGCAAGTTTGCAAACTTGCTTCTTATCCCAATAGCTTCCGTATGGCAAGTTGCAAACTTGCTTGTGTGCTTTCTGTGAAGTTGTAAACTTCACAGAGCGAGGTGCTATTTTAATGAAAGCATAAGATGAAAATCAATTGCCTTCCCTTCAAAACGCCTTCTCTAAAAACCAAATAAGTTTTGCCGGATTTTTTCTATCCGGTTCCTGGATGGGTGGTGGTTCTATTTTGCCGGGATCGGGTTGAGGCTGGGTTGGGTCCGGGTTTTTATGGGGAATATCCGGTACATACCTTTCCGGTTGTTTGTT
This sequence comes from Bacteroidota bacterium, assembly GCA_040387195.1. Classification (GTDB taxonomy): domain Bacteria; phylum Bacteroidota; class Bacteroidia; order UKL13-3; family UKL13-3; genus UKL13-3. The sequence goes on along the minus strand of JAZKEF010000009.1, from coordinate 59,699 downwards.
CGGAATTTTTTTATCCGGAGTTTCTTCCGGTTTTTTTTCGGGTACCTCCTGTTGAAAAATATCAAAAGGAAGCATGTATGATGTCATTTCCATAATTGATCTTAGTTAGATGTGTTAAAACAAATCCCTCCCGGTTAAAGGAGGGACTTGGTTTTGATGCTTATAACCTTTTCTGCGTTTATCAGAAAAAGCAGGTTTACGATAAGTGTTCCCGAATCCGAAGATTGAGTCTTCTTTGGTATTCCTTTTTATGCATCTTAACATTGATACATAAAGAAAAATAGATGCCAAATTTGTTTCTATCTGTCAATCCCCATCCAACAAGCTTTTCACGGTATCTTTTTATATACCCTATTCCTTGCGTGAAAAATATTTCCCATCTTACCTTGGCTGAATTGGGTAATCATTTCCTCATCCTGTACAACACATTGCAAAAAAAGAGGAAGCATTGTGCTTCCTCTTTTGTAACCTATAACCTCCTGTAGGTTATTCGATCGTGATTGCGCCCAGGTTGGTTTCTTTTGAAGCCGCAACTGAAACATCACTTATGGTTTTTACGGTAACCTTTTCTCTGGTCATCAATCCTACAGTATAGCTTTTTGGCCATAATCCCCATAGTTTAAATGTTCCATCCGATCTTAAAAAGGTCATGAAGGTATCATTCACATTATCGGCCGCAACTGCATATGCAAAATAAGCAGCATTATCAGGATTCACATCTCCTACAATAGAGCCTGTAAAATGGTGAACAAAACAACGTAATACCGGTTTTAAAGAGTACCCTCCGTTTCCTTTTACCACAATTGATTTATGTGCATTAAAATCAACCCATACAATACATCTTTCCCCGGCAATAACTCTTTGGTTCAACTTAATTTTATATCCCGACTGTTCAGCCGAAGGTGTTTCAAGCGGATAGGAAATGCCAGCAATCACTACTGAGTTGTTGGGACCTAACAGCAACCTGATTTCGATTGCATTTCCTTCAGGTACCGAAGCGGTTGCAATTAAGGTATCAATTCCATTGTTAAAATCAAGAAGGTTATAAATCCCTTTACGAGTTGGGGCAAGATCTACCCATCCTTTACCTTCTATGTTGACACTTATACCCTGAACATCGATATAAACCTTATCATACAAGCCTACATCATCCGTCATCCGAACATCCATAGTACCATTTCCACCTCCGGATGATTCTTTCGATTCTTTTTTACATCCCGACCCTGCCAGAATGAATGCTACAAGTAGCCATGCTAATTTAAAATTTTTCATGTCTGTGATTATTGATATGCCCAATTAATGACAAACTCCGTTCCATTGGGTCTCACATTTGTATCATGAAAGTGTCAGTTTTATCAATCGTTCACATGAATAGGGTGCACAGCAACCAAGATTGTATACATAATAGAGAGGCCCCTTTTAAGGTATAGTTTGTGTAGTAGATAAACTATGCAACATAAATACTTCAAACAGAATAGTCTATACGAGCTGCTATTTTTATCAGGTTATAAGATAGCGTTGGTTAACTTCATTACACTGTACCGTGTGTTGGCTGCTCCTATCCTATTATACTATCTATTGAACAATGAACCCATCATTTTTAAATGGCTGCTGCTGGTGAGTTTTCTTACAGATGCAATTGACGGTTACCTTGCGCGAAGACTGAATGCAGCAACCACCTTGGGATCGATGCTCGACTCTCTTGGGGATGTACTCACCATTATTGTAGCGGTAGCGGGCGTTATTTATACACGATCCGAGTTTGTTGCAGAACAGTATATTGTGATTATATGCGTATGCTCTCTTTTTATCCTGCAAATTATTTTCGCGCTTATCCGGTATAAAAGGCTCAGCAGCTTTCATACGTATCTTGCAAAGATTTCAGCGGTGATGCAGGGAACATTCCTGTTATCCTTATTCTTTTTCAACGATATCCTGTATCCGTTATTCTACCTTGCTTCTGCCGTTACTACCATCGAGCTGATTGAGGAAATCATCCTTATCTACTTAATTCCACAGTGGGAAGCTGATGTGCGCGGAATCTATTGGTATATCGTGAACAAAATATCCTGACGCTTTCAACCCAAAGTGGAGCGCATTTTACTCACATGCTGAAATCCTTCCCCATAAAAACATCATCACAAACTGTTAACTACAGTAAAATAGCGGTGGTTCGCTTTTTGTAATTAACAACATACTAACTAAAAAAGTAAACGTATGAAAACATCATTAATCATAATGGGACTGATAAGCGCAGCGCTCTTCATTTCCACCCCAGGATGCAAGGAAGACAGAGAAGGTTGTACTGACCCTAATGCAGATAACTACGACTCAAAAGCGGATGTGAATTCTACCTGCAGGTACAGACACGCCTCCAATATTGATGTAGCTGCTGTACCTAATACCAAAACAGGTGGTGATAGTTGGGACGATTCGGATGGTCCGGATTTAAAAATAAACTTTGGCAAAAGCAGTAACAGCGGATATGATTATACCACTAATACTGCAGAGAATGCTACCACATCAGGCACACTCATTCCCACTTCAGATGTTACCTTCAGCAATGAAGAATGGAAATTCCAGTTGGTAGATGTAGACCTGATAGGCAGTGAAGTAATCGCTTCCGGAACATTCAGGCCTTTAGCTTCCGGATCAAATAATGTTGTGGAAGTAATTGCCAACGGAGTTGTATTTAGATTTAAATACACTATCAAATAAAGATCTTTTCTCTGCGAAAAGAACAATAATATCACAGGACATTTTTCACTTCAACCTCCGGAATCGGAAATGCGTGATGAGCTGAGAACAATTCTGGATATTCAAAAAATGCCTCTTCTACGGAAGGGGCATTTTTTTTTGAAAAGCGTATATTATCGGTGATAGTGCGAAGACGTGCTTATGGCCGCAGATACTCAGACTAAGACCATTTAAGCATCCGAACCAATTGTTAATGCTGCACGGCAATACAAAGCCGAGGATGTTTTATACTAAAATGAATGAACGCAATCTGCGGCTTTATCTTATCGCATAAACAGCCCTTATATGTTTTCACAACATTCCCAATATGGTATGGCATGTGCTTTGGACAAATTCCCCAATAGAACAAACAGATTATGAAAATCAAATATGTATTGAGATCGTTGGTATGGATTGCCTTCATCTTCCCTTTTACAACCCAGTCACAATCGATAAATTCGGGTTCCTATCATACTGCAATTGGTTTGCGGGCAGGCGGTACATCGGGATTAACCGTTAAACATTTCATTAGCAGCGGTGCCGCATTGGAAGGAATCATCGGAATATGGAATAATGCTTTTAGCATTACAGGCTTGTATGAAAAACATTCAGGCACCGGAACTGCGGGTTTAAACTGGTATTACGGTGGCGGGTTTCACGTAGCTGCAGAGAATAATCGTTACTACCGCAACCGTTATTACTACAGGGATTACTATTCAGATGGTGGAGTAGGAATTGGTATCGATGGGATTTTGGGAATTGAATACAAAATTATCCCGATTCCGTTTGCAATCAGTTTGGATGTAAAACCCTTTATAGATGTTAACACTCATGGGGGAGCATTTTTCTCACTTGATCCCGGACTTGGGATAAAGTTTGTCTTTTAAGGCATGAAATGACAACTGTTACATGCAATGTTCGTTTGACTAATCTATCCCTTATTATGCCGGATGTTGTAGAACAAATTCCCCATGTATGCAATAAAATTCCCACAGGAATACCGGGTTACTATTTTAAACCCATGCCTGAACCGGAATCTTACGCTTTGTTTACATAGGATACGTACTGCACACAGTGTGGCTGCATGAACATCTGCTTTCTTAGGCATATGGATTGCATCTTTCATGGAAATTAAACTAAATGTTATGAAAACTACATTTCAACAAAAAATATCGAATGTCCTATTCGTATTTACTTTGCTGTCAACTTTTGTTTTACTCACCTATTGTACCAATCAGGGAAAAGAAAAAACACGTGAATCCCTGACCGAATTTAAAGCGTATGTGAAGGAGCATAAAGATGCAACTGCTAACTACGTTGACCAAAAATGGGAGGATTTGGAAAAGGAGTACAACCAAAAGAAAGCCGAGCTGGACAAGGACCTGGATAAAATGGACCAGGAAATGAAAGATAGTTACCGGGCTGCAGAGGCAGATTGGGAAGCCTTTAAAACCGAATACCTGCTAAAACAAAAAGAAAAAGAAGAACAGGCAAAAGCAGAACAATTCAAAGCTACCATCCTTCCACCGGAAATCAGTACCGACTTTTCGAACATCAATGGTAAAAATATAGCACCGGTGCTCGAACATTTTGTGAATACCGTTGACAATAAAAAAGAAACCTATAGCAAAGAGGAATGGATTAATATCAATAATTACTGGAAAAGTCTGAATGACTTGGCCGGACGGTTGGATGAAAACCATCAGGTTACAAGAGAAGACAGCAGAAAAATGGATGGCCTCCGTATAAAGTACATGGCGATAAAGGCATTAAATAAACCTTTTGCGGAATCGGAACACAACAAATAACGAAAGATTCCATTCCGTTTCTCAATCAAAACTTTCTTTGTAGCTTATAAGGATTGTTTTGATTTTTTATTTATTTACTCTTTTAACTAATCCAATAGCTTATCATTTTGCCTATTGACTCTCGTTAATCATTTTAACAACATCTATTGAAATAAACCGCAACTACATCACCTGAAAAACATGAATGATGACCAGAATATGCCGGAGCCTGCTGCCGAACTGCAATCGGCCACATCCGGTAACTACCGTCTATTTGAAAATGATCTGAAAGATAAACACCTGTTGTTAAGTTTACCGGTTGCCATTTACACCTGCAATAACGAAGGTTTGATTGAAAGCTACAATGATGCTGCAGTGACATTATGGGGACGCACACCTGAAATTGGAAAGGACCATTGGTGCGGTTCCTGTAGTCTGTTTCGTCCGGATGGCTCCGTCTTACCCATTGATGAATATCCGGTGGCGATAGCATTAACAGAAAGGGAAAAAATTACAGGCACAGAAATTATCCTCGAGCGACCGGATGGTGAACAGCGAAATGTATTATCTCATCCGGAACCTATTTTTGATGACGCAGGAAATATAAGTGGCGTGGTAACTACTTTAATTGATATTACCGTCCAAAAACGAATGGACAGTGTATTATCAGCTACCATTGAAATGAAGGTTAGAGAGCGTATTGAAACATTGAACAGAAAAACAACTGACCTACTGGCAAGAGAAGAGCGATACCTCAAAATGATTGATGAAGTTCAGGATTATGCTATATTGATGTTAGACAAAAATGGAATCATTGTTAACTGGAATAAGGGTGTTCAAAAAATAAAGGGATACAGTGCACACGAAATTGTCGGGAAAAAATTCTCCATGTTTTACCGTGAAGAGGACAAGCTGGATGGCCTTCCTGAACGATTGTTAAATGAAGCAAAAGAACAGGGACATGCTTTGCATGAAGGCTGGCGCGTGCGAAAAGATGGCACTCATTTTTGGGGAAGTATTGCCATTACGGCCTTACATGATAGCGAAAACGAAGTTATTGGTTACACCAAGGTAACCCGTGACCTAACGGACCGCAAACAATATGAAGAAGACCTGAGTTTACAGGCGGCAGAGCTTGCGAAAAAGAACAAGAAACTTGAACATAGCAACAGCAGTCTCGAACAATTTGCTTATGTATCAAGCCATGACTTGCAGGAACCCCTCCGAAAGATTCAGACCTTTTCGAATATTGTATTAACGCGGATGCATGAACCGGGGTTTGATGCACACGAATACCTAACCAAAATAAATGCTTCTGCAAACCGAATGTCATTGCTGATAAATGAGCTATTGAATTTTTCGCGCTTCAGTAACACCGATATATTACGCGAAAAAACAGACCTTAATTGGATCCTGGACCTGGTACTTAATGATTTTGAACTGCTCATCAAACAAAAAAATGCGGTAATCAGGCGGTCGCCACTCCCCATCATTGAAGCAATTCCCATCCAGATGAACCAGTTGTTTTATAATATGATCAGCAATTCCCTGAAGTTTTGCAGCGATACACCCCTGATTGATATTACAGCCCGAGAACTCCCGGCTGAAGCGGTACCTGCACTACCCATACTTAAACCGGAAAAACCCTACCTGCATCTTAATTTTACAGACAATGGGATAGGTTTTGATCAAACCAATGCATCCCGGATATTCACCATCTTTCAGCGCTTGCACGACACTCAAAAATATAGCGGTACAGGTTTAGGTTTAGCCATTTGCAAAAAAATAACTGAGAATCATGGTGGCCATATCAGCGCTTCAAGCGAAGCCGGGAAGGGTGCATCATTCGACATCTACCTGCCCATTACGGAACACTGATTGTGGCACAGTTTTGTACATACTTATGTAACTAAACACTTCTAACTATGTTAAAATGGGCAGCAACATTTTTATTGATTGCCATAGTGGCAGCAATATTTGGATTCACTGATATAGCAGCTGGTGCAGCAGGAATTGCAAAGATCCTCTTCTTCATTTTTCTTGTGCTCATGCTACTGGTCGTGATCTTTGGAGGAATGCTTTTCAAAAAGAAATAATAAACCTCCGGGTATTTGAACAAAAAAATCCGCCTCATCTGATTGAGCCGGATTTTTTTTGCAAAGCGTTTAACTTGTTACTTCTCTTCTTCCGATGGTCCACCCAAGCGGATTCCCAAGCCTAAAATAACCTTATATGGTTCATAAAAGGTAGCATTGGAAGAGCCGGATGAATAAAAAGCTCCCTGGTAACTTAAGCCAAGGGTAAGTCCTCCCAATTCGAGGTTGGCACCGGCACGATACCCTAAACCATTTCGTCCTACATCAACCGTTTGTGAATTATACTCATCGGTTACAGACAGGAGGTAGTTGTAAACCGGACCTGCTTCAATATTGAGCGGGCCTACAAGGTTGAGTCCCAGCAAAACAGGAACCTCAATCTTATGTAAGCTGATATCATCGGTCCTGGTATTATTGGAAGCATCGTTATATTCCACACTTCCGCTCCTGAAATTATAGAGCGCCATTGGTTTAATATAAAGAGGACTGAGCATAAACTTCATGTATAAACCCGCCTCAAAACCATACATGTCTCCTTCAATATTGTTTGTAAAAGCCTCATCAAGGTCTTTAATTTCCACTGCTCCCATGGTTAATCCACCCATTAAACCACCGCTCACTCCGGTTTGTGCATGTAATGCATAAATTCCGCATAGGAATACTGCGATCATTGCATATTTTTTGGCAATTGCTTTCATAATGATATCGTTTTAAACCATATCATCCGCAAATAATATTCCTTACTCAAACAGTACTGTTAAAGTACCTTCTTGAGAGTAAACCCGGTTATTGTGCTGATAAAAATCCACGTTATGGTGATTAAACTCCCGACAACCAACTCACTTTAATTGGCCGAAGAGCTTCGTTTTGTTGTGGATTGCGGCACCGAAAATGGCATAGAAACAATAAACGTTGCTCCTTCGTTGACACTGCTTTTAGCTGAGATAAAACCATTATGCTCTTCCACAATTTTTTTGCACAGTGTTAACCCTATTCCGGTTCCTTCAATCTCTGTACTGGAATGAAGTCTTTTAAACATCCCGAATATTTGTTCGGCATATTTTTGCTCAAACCCTATTCCATTATCCTCTACATAGATCCGCCAATATTTATCAGGTGTTCCACTTCTCTTTTTGCTTTCAAAACTAATGGTGTCCGCATAAATCTTAATCACGGGGTTCACATCCTTTTTGCAATACTTAAGTGCATTCCCTATTAAGTTATTAAAGAGTGGCCGCATTAACCCGGGACTCACAAACAGTGAGGGCAGTTTATCTACAATAATGGTCGCTCCTTTCTCTTCAACAGTGGATTGCAAATCGGAAATGACTTCCTCCATGATACCATTCAAGTCACTGTTTTCGAACGTATCTTTTTCGAGGGAAATCTTAGAAAATGTAAGAATGTCCTTGATTAACGTTTGCATCCTTGTTCCGGCTTTCTGAATCCGGTCAATAAACATCATGGCTTCTTCGTCCAGCACATGCTCATACTTTGAAAAAAGCCTGTCACTGAACATTCGGATTTTTCGCAGCGGTTCCTGTAAATCGTGTGATGCCATGAAAGCAAAACGATCGAGTTCCTTGTTTGCTGCTTCCAAACGCTCTATGCTTTCCAATAACTGCTGGTTTAATGCCTTCACCCGTTCCTCCGAGATCTTACGTTCGCTGATTTCCTCTTCCAGGTTCTTATTGATGGTGATGAGTTTTTGTTCTTGAGCCAGCAGGATATGGTTCTTACGGTACAAATCAATAAACACACTTACCTTGGCTTTGAGCAATTCGGGTTTTATCGGTTTGTAAATATAATCAACGGCTCCGGCACGGTAACCTTTAAAAATATTTTCATCACCATAGCTGTTGGCTGTAATAAATATGATGGGAATATGCTTGAGTTTCTCCCGTTCATATATTAGAGAGGCTGTTTCAAACCCACTTAAACTGGGCATTTTCACATCCATCAATATCAATGCAAAATCAAACTCGCTGAGCAAAATTTTCAACGCCTGTCTTCCCGAATTTGCTTTCGTAAATGCATATCCTTCTGTCTCCAAAAGGGTTTCAATCGACATCAGGTTGTCTTCGCGGTCATCAACTAAAAGGATCTTGGGTTGCATGCTCGTTATTTATAAAACCATACGCGCATCAGGGATAGCAGTTGGTCGATTTTCAAAGGTTTGGTAATATAATCAGAGGCTCCGGCTTCAATACATTTCTGACGGTCGCCCTTCATCGCTTTTGCGGTAACTGCAATTATCGGCAATGAAGTATTCTTATGTTCTCGCCTTATTTTTTGTGTGGTTTCATATCCATCCATCTCCGGCATCATAATATCCATCAATACCATATTAATGGAAGGGTTTTCATTCAGAATCTGAATGGCTTCCTTCCCACTTTCTGCAGTGATCACATTGATATTAAAACGTTCAAAGACGGTTGTTAGTGCAAACAGATTTCTGACATCATCATCCACAACCAAAATATTTTTCCCGGTCAGAATATCTTCCTTCATGCGGATATTTTCAATCACTTTGCGTTTTTCAGCTGCAAGTTTCTTGTGATTGATGTGCAAATGAAGAATGGTTTCTTCCAGCAAATGTTCCAGTGAATTTACCCCTTTCAATAAGACCGTATTTGAATTCTGATTGAGCATATTGACTTCCGCTTTGTTAAAATCTTTTGCAGAATAAACGATAATCGGAGTGTTTTTTTCTTTGATGTCATAAACCTGTTTCACCAGATCGGCACCCGACATATCAGGCAGGGTATAATCCAGAATAATACAATCAAATGCTTTTTTGCTTATTGCTGCAAGCGCTTTTTTGGCTGAAGGAGCAATGGTTACCTGAATATTATCTCCTTTGAGGATCTTGGCAATCTGGGATGATTCCAACTGATTATCTTCAACCACCAGCAGCTGCTTCACTTCTTTTTGGTTAAAGGTAATAATATCATCAAACAGCTCATTCAATGATTCGTTTTCCAGTGGTTTTAACTGAAAACTACGCGCACCACGTTTTAATGCAAGCACCCTGTTCTCTTCACCGGAAATAAGGTGTATCGGAATATGCCTGTAACTTAAATCGTTTCTCAATAAGTCGAGAACACGCCAACCGCTTGTATCCGGAAGTTTCACATCCAACGTAATGGCGATGGGTGCAAACCTGTTTACAAAATCAAATACTTCAATATAGCTCACCGCTACAATTGCTTTCAACTTTTCCTTACGTGCTTTCTCTACCAGAATTTTCCCGAAACGTAAATCGTCCTCCACAATCAATACAACCTTATCATTGGCCTGTATGTTATTTCGGTCATCACCAGCATCGTTTATCATCTCACTCACCAGTCCTTTCGATTCTATGCCTTCATTGGTAATCCGAATGGAGTTTAATAAATTATCGATGTCTCCGTTTTCGGTTGAAAGCTGCTGCAATTGCTGGAAGGTATTCAATGTACTTTCATGTACGGCAGCACCGGTGGTATTTTCAACCGGCAGGTATAACGTGAAGGTACTTCCTTGTCCGGAGGTACTTTCCAGTTCAATGGTTCCTCCCAATAACTCGGTAAGACCACGGCTGATGGAAAGTCCCAAACCTGTTCCTCCATACTTACGACTGGTGGATCCTTCGGCTTGCTGGAATGCTTCAAAGATGATGTTTTGTTTTTCCTGAGGAATCCCGATCCCGGTATCGCTGATGGCAAATGCTACTACTTGTTTTGCAGTATCCAACGCCTGTATTCCGGGTTTCCATGATTTTTTGGCTTCATATATTTTGAGTTTCACTCCACCCTTTTCGGTGAACTTAAAGGAGTTTGACAACAGGTTCTTCAAGATTTGGTTGAGACGTTGTAAATCCGTTTCCATAATCTCCGGAAGGTTTGCATCGATATCAATGTTAAATCCTAAATGTTTGGCTTCCGAGATTGGTTTAAAGGTTGTTTCCACAAATGAAGCGATATCATTAAAACGGACCGGAGAGAAGTTGGTGGTAATAAATCCGGATTCAATTTTCGAAAGATCGAGAATATCGTTGATCAATTGAATCAAGTCATCACCGCAGGAGTGAATGGTTTTGGCATACCGCACTTGCTTGTCGTTCAGATTCCCCTCTGCATTTTCATATAACTGTTGTGCGAGGATGAGCAAACTGTTAAGTGGAGTACGCAGCTCGTGTGACATGTTTGCCAGGAACTCCGATTTATATTTGGAAGTAAGCGTAAGCTGTTCGGCTTTTTCTTCGAGCGAAAGCCTAGCTTCTTCCACCTCTTTATTTTTGGCCTCCACCTCATTTTTTTGTTTTACCAGAAGCAATGCCTTGTCCTGCAATTCATCGTTTGTTCTGCGTAATTCTTCCTGTTGGATTTTCAACTCACCGGCAAGTGATTGTGACTGTGTTAACAGCTCTTCCGTACGCGAATTTGTTTCAATCGTATTCAATACAATACCGATACTTTCGGTCATTTGGCTCAAAAAGTCGAGATGTGTTTCACTGAATGCATCGAGTGAAGCAAGCTCAATTACGGCTTTCACGTTATTCTCAAACAATACCGGAAGTACAATAAGATTAGCCGGTTTGGCCTTACCCAATGCTGAATTTATCTTGATGTAATCACCGGGAACCTTTGAGAGGATAATTCTTTCCTTTTCCAACGCGCACTGGCCAACAAGTCCTTCGCCAATGGCAAACTCTTTGGCAATATTCTTTTCAGCCTTATAAGCATAAGCTGCAAACAATTTCAATCTTACACTTTGTATATCTTCATCCTGTTTTAAAATATAGAACGCTCCGTAATGCGCATGCACAACCTGAGCCAGCTCTGAAAGGATCCTTTGGGTTACGGTTTCCAACTCACGCTGTCCCTGCAACATCTGACCAAATTTTGCAAGATTGGATTTCAACCAATCCTGATCCTGATTGATCAATGTTGTTTCACGCAAATTGGTAATCATCTGGTTGATGGTATCCTTTAATGCCTCAACCTCACCTTTTGCATCCACCCTGATATTCCGTGTTAAATCACCTTTGGTTACAGCCGAAGCAACATCCGAAATGGCGCGTACCTGTGTTGTTAAATTTTGTGCGAGCTGATTTACGTTCTCCGTTAAGTTTTTCCAGATACCCGATGCTCCCGGTACACTTGCCTGTCCTCCAAGTTTTCCTTCCACACCTACCTCACGCGCAACATTCGTTACCTGATCGGCAAACACCGCCAGCGTTTCAATCATTTCATTGATGGTATCCGTTAATTGTGCAACCTCACCTTTTGCATTGATGGATAATTTCTGGCGTAGGTTTCCGGTTGCTACTGATGTTACCACCTTGGCAATACCGCGCACCTGTGAAGTTAAATTGGAAGCCATCATGTTCACTGAATCCGTTAAATCCTTCCAGGTACCCGCAACCCCTTTTACCTCGGCCTGACCTCCCAGTTTTCCTTCCGTTCCCACCTCACGTGCCACACGCGTTACCTCATAGGCAAAAGAGTTTAATTGTTCCACCATCGTATTGATGGTATTTTTCAAATCGAGGATCTCTCCTTTTACGTCAATCGTTACTGTTTTGGAAAGGTCACCTCCTGCAACTGCTTTTGTTACCTCGGCAATATTCCTTACCTGAGCCGTAAGGTTACTGGTCATCTGGTTTACACCATCTGTTAAATCTTTCCAGGTTCCCGCAACGCCCGGGACAAATGCATATCCTCCTAGTTTACCATCCGTTCCTACCTCACGTGCTACCTTGGTTACCTCGGATGCAAATGCACGCAACTGATCCACCATGGTATTCAGTGTTTCTTTTAACTGGAGAATTTCTCCGCGCACATCCACCGTAATTTTTTTCGACATATCACCTTTTGCTACCGCAATAGCCACCTCGGCAATATTCCGCACTTGGTCGGTAAGGTTACCGGCCATCTGATTTACCGAGTCCGTTAAATCTTTCCATGTTCCCGCCACTCCAGGTACGTTTGCCTGTCCTCCGAGTTTACCATCCGTTCCCACCTCACGTGCCACACGCGTTACCTCGGATGCAAAACCACGAAGCTGATCCACCATCGTGTTGATCGTATTTTTTAACTCCAGAATTTCTCCCTGAACATCCACCGTAATTTTACGTGATAAATCCCCGTTCGCCACGGCTGTTGTTACCTCTGCAATATTCCTTACCTGTGATGTAAGATTGGATGCCATTTTATTTACAGAGTCCGTTAAATCTTTCCATGTTCCGGCAACTCCCGGCACATCCGCTTGTCCTCCGAGTTTTCCTTCCGAACCCACCTCACGTGCCACACGCGTTACTTCAGAACCAAATGCATTCAACTGATCTACCATCGTGTTGATGGTATTTTTCAACTCCAGGATCTCTCCGCGCACATCCACCGTAATTTTACGTGATAAGTCACCTTTTGCCACGGCCGTTGTTACTTCCGCAATATTCCGCACCTGCGAGGTAAGATTACTACCCATTTGGTTTACGGAATCTGTTAAATCTTTCCAAACACCACCAACACCTTCCACCGTTGCCTGCCCTCCGAGTTTTCCTTCCGAACCTACCTCACGTGCCACACGCGTTACTTCCGAACCGAATGAGTTGAGCTGATCCACCATCGTGTTGATCGTGTTTTTCAACTCCAGGATTTCTCCCTGAACGTCCACCGTAATTTTACGTGATAAGTCACCTCTTGCCACCGCGGTTGTCACCTCAGCAATATTCCGCACCTGGCCTGTTAAGTTCGAAGCCATTTTATTTACAGAGTCCGTTAAATCTTTCCAAGTTCCCGCAACTCCAGGCACATCGGCCTGTCCACCGAGTTTTCCTTCCGAACCCACCTCACGTGCCACACGCGTTACCTCCGAACCAAATGAGTTAAGCTGATCCACCATCGTGTTGATGGTATTTTTCAATTCCAGGATCTCTCCTTTTACATCCACCGTAATTTTACGCGATAAGTCACCTTTCGCCACGGCTGTTGTTACCTCCGCAATATTCCGCACCTGGCCTGTTAAGTTCGAGGCCATACCATTCACACTATCCGTTAAATCTTTCCATGTTCCCGCAACCCCTTTCACATGTGCTTGTCCACCGAGTTTCCCTTCCGTTCCCACCTCCAATGCCACACGCGTTACCTCTGATGAAAACGAATTAAGCTGATCTACCATCGTATTGATGGTGTTTTTTAATTCCAGAATTTCGCCTTTTACATCCACTGTAATTTTACGGGATAAGTCGCCCTTTGCCACGGCCGTTGTTACCTCGGCAATATTCCTTACCTGAGCGGTAAGATTACTTCCCATCTGGTTTACCGAATCTGTTAAATCTTTCCATACACCACCTACTCCTTTCACTTTTGCCTGTCCTCCGAGTTTCCCCTCCGAACCTACTTCCCTTGCCACACGCGTTACTTCAGATGAAAAGGAGTTCAGCTGATCCACCATTGTATTGATCGTATTTTTGAGTTCCAGGATTTCTCCTTTCACATCTACCGTAATCTGCCTTGATAAATCTCCTTTGGCAACCGCGGTTGTTACCTCCGCAATATTCCGTACCTGGCCCGTTAAGTTGGAGGCCATTTGGTTTACCGAATCCGTTAAATCTTTCCATGTTCCCGCAACACCTTTCACTTGTGCTTGTCCACCCAGTTTTCCTTCCGTTCCCACCTCCAATGCCACACGTGTTACCTCCGAAGAAAATGAGTTGAGCTGATCCACCATTGTGTTGATTGTATTCTTCAACTCAAGGATTTCGCCTTTTACGTCTACTGTGATTTTTTTAGATAAGTCGCCTTTGGCAACGGCTGTGGTTACTTCTGCAATATTCCTTACCTGGGCTGTAAGGTTACTTCCCATTTGGTTTACGGAATCGGTTAAATCTTTCCATACCCCCGCAACACCTTTCACTTTTGCCTGTCCTCCTAATTTCCCTTCAGAACCCACTTCTCTTGCTACGCGTGTTACCTCCATTGAAAACAGGTTTAACTGTTTCACCATATCATTTACCTCTTTGGCAATCCTGGCAAATTCTCCCTGGAGGGTATGGCCACCTATCTCCTGAGGCATTTCCTGTGAGAGGTTTCCTTTTGCCACCGAACTGATTACATGCGCAATCTCAATTGTAGGATGCACCAAATCGGAAATCAACGTATTGAGCGACTCAATTCCCTTTGTCCAAGAGCCTTTTGCGGCAGGGAGTTCTATACGTTGCGTTAATTTCCCCTGCTTTCCGATAGTGTTACCTGCATAGGTAAACTCATCCATCATCTTTTCGTTTAGCGAAATAATATCGTTGAGTGTATCACAAATTTTTCCGCTTAATCCGGTTTGGTCGATAGGTAACCTAACACTAAAATTTCCATTTTTAACTTCGGTAAGAATGCGGAGCAGTTCTTTATCGTTTACCATGGTATCCGGCAATGTTGCCAATTCATTCTCCATGAGATTCTTTTTTACCAACACCCGGTTCCGTTTCAACTTTGCCTGGGTTTCTAATTCTGCAAATCCGTTTGCCGAACCATTTGCTTCTTCTTTTTTGCTGGCCATTTGTTTCAATGATTGAAGTAAAACAGAGTTAAAATTCTGACTGCATATAAGCTTGTTTTAAGCAGTCCCTATACAAAGCAATACCAAGATTTTATATAATACAAACTCTGCTCTTTTTTTTCAAGAAATTGTAGAAGGAATTCCCCAAAAATGTCTTATTTTGAAATGGAATGGTTTTTGAAAAGGGACTCTCAAGCCTTATTGACACTACCATCATAAAGTATTTACAGTAAATTCAACCTGAATAGTTCGCACATTTTCAGGGCTTTTTATTAGCTTAAATCTGTGGGCCTTCCGACCATAAAAAAAAGAATTCTGAAATGAGGTGTGAATGGACAAAGACGCAATTCATAGAAACGCGTTTATACTAAAAAAGCACGAACCAGTTTGCCTGCCCCGTGCTTTTCTGTATCTTATAATAATTGGTATTGCTTCAATTTATTGTAGAGTGTTTTTCGGTCAATATCAAGTGCCTTGGCTGCTTTTGATTTGTTGTAATTTACCTGTTTCAATACTTCCACAATGGTTTTGTATTCGGCACTTAACGCAATTGATTTTAAATCATTTTTGGGTGGACGATCCACAGTGTTCTGTTGGTCTTCACCTGCAGCATCTAGGTTAAAGGAGAATTTTTCATGAAACGAAATTTCATGAGGCAATGAGTTTAACTGAACCTCTCCTCCGTCCGTTAAAAGAGCCACACGTTTTATCACGTTATACATCTCTCTAAGATTACCCGGCCATCTGTAATTTCTAAAAACATCAACCACTTCCGGAGAAAAACCATGTATCTCTTTTCCCAAATCATTTGCAGCCAACTTCAGGAAGTGATTGGCAAATAACTCGATGTCTTTGCCTCGTTCTCTTAAAGGATATAGGTGAATACTGAATTCGTTAAACCTGTGGTATAAGTCTTCCCTGAATTTTCCACGGGAACTCATCTCTGTGAGCTTTTCATTTGAAGCCACGATGATGCGGATATCAATATCTATTTCCCTAGTACCGCCTACATGGCGTAATTTTCTTTCCTGCACTACACGCAACAATGCAATTTGGGTATCGTATGGTAGATTGGAGATTTCATCCAGAAATACGGTTCCTCCATTGGCCATTTCAAAGTGACCGATCTTTTGATTTAACGCTCCGGTAAATGCACCCTTTTCATGACCAAACAATTCGCTTCCTGCCAGTTCTTTTGTTAATGCTCCGCAATCAACACTCACAAAAGGCATGCTTCTTCTCTGGCTGTTATTATGGATTGCCTGAGCTACCGATTCTTTTCCTGTACCACTTTCTCCATAAATGATTACACTATAATTGGTGGGAGCCACCAGGGCAATTTGTTTTTCAATTTCTTTCGCTTCGGGACTTACTCCCTTTATAAAATTGCCGTCAATCAGTTCCTTCTTTTTCTTCTTTCTGCTTTCTGTCAAATCAGGATTATCCTCCCAATTTTCCTTTTTGGCAATTGCTTTGTTGATTAGGAGCAAAATTTCATCAGGAAGAAGCGGTTTGGTGATATAATCAAACGCTCCTTGTTTGATTACGTCCACGGCAACCTTTACATCCGAATACCCCGTAATAATAATTACCTGGGTAGATGGGTCCTTTTCCTTTACTTTCTGAAGAATCTCCCGTCCATCTGTATTTCCTAAGCGAAAATCTGATAACACAACATCATAGTTGTTCTTTTCAATTAATGAAAAAGCGTTGTCGCGTGAATAAGCTGCCTGCACAGAAAATCCATTCTTGGTCAGGAACCTGTCAAGCAAATGACACATGTCAATATCATCGTCAATCACCAGTATGTTATGCATATTCATCCTATTAGCTCTTTTGTTTTTCCAATAATTTGTATCAACGAAAATGGTTTTGCTAAAATCCCATCGGCATGATAATCGTAAGCCTTGTAAATATCATCATTGGCGCTCATGATGCAAATTTTTACAAACGACAATTTCTCTTTAAAAAAACCGATGTGGTTCAAACCATTTCCATCCGGGAGATTAATGTCTAAAAAAAGGAGATCCGGTCTTAATTCTTCAAATATAACCTTTCCTTCACGCAATCCTTTAGCACTCTCTATTTGGTACCCGTTATTCTTCAGAGCGATTGATACCAACAGGTTCGTATCGCTTTCATCATTAATTACGAGCACTTTTTTTGTTTCGATCATCGGAATCACCACATTTAACCTCACTAAGTTAATGAAAACAACTCAATACTATTTCCCGGAAGAAGGTGCTGTGTTTCTTGAAATTAAAAACGAAGCAACTTTTTTTAAAGCAATATTCAATAAATATTTTTTCAATCCAACGCCACTTCCCAACAGTATTTTATCTAATAAAAAACGGCTTCCAAAATTCAGGCCCGCTTGTAAGGTGTTTTGTTTTAACTCGTCATCCCGGCTCAATGTTGATAATGCTTTTTTAAGCATCACATTTGGCTGAACGGAATGCGACAATGCCTTCATGGTTTCTTTGAGCATCTCCTCCTGCATTTCTTTACGCAAACTCAACCTCTCAATCTGATTGGTTAAATCTGAAAGGGAAGTCACCTGATTTAAATCTGCATAATTTGAACGCATGGTAGTTGTGGAATTAATCGCCTAACATTTCGCAAATAATGATGTCTTGAATGGTTTTCCGGATTCTGTTTTTTCTCAATGCGTATATGATTGCAACCAGCAATGCATAAAATCCTGAAACAATGAAGAAACCGTAAAATGAATTATCCAATAGGTGGTTTAGCCATAATGCAGCACCCACACTCGCAAATACAATCAGCAGTGATGCAAATAAAATTACGATGGCTATAACCAGAACAGTGGTTGCCCCTGATGAAACTTTCTTTACCGCTTTGAGCAAATACAACTCATACAGCGTTTTTACATACGCCTTAAATCTGTATTCAAACTCCTCCAGTAATGCGGGAGCTTCTTCGAATTCTTCATTTTGCGGTTTCATGCGATGTATTAAACCTTCCGTTTTGTTGCGGAGGCTAACTCTTCTTCTGCCTGAGCCATAAGCTCATCTTTTCTGTGGAGCAGATCATTGTATTTTTGTTTGGCTGCATCGGTTACATCATCTGCAAAATCCTGTGCTTTCGAAAGGATTTTTTTTCGGGTATCGGATCCTTTGTCGGGAGCCAGCAAAATTCCCAGTGTAGCACCTATGGCTGCACCGCCAATAAATGCTAATGTTGTTTTAAATGAATCGTTCATGGTGTTTATGATTAAATTATGGGTTGATAATTTTTATGCATTCCGCCTTATTGTTACACAATATCCTTACCTCTTATCAGGCGTAACAGGATAGCTATGATTGCAATTACCAGCAGAATATGAATGATGCTTCCCGCACTGTAGGCGAAGAAACCGATTGCCCATGCTATTACTAAGATTACGGCAATTGTGTATAGTAAGTTACTCATAGTGGTTGTATTTTATTCATCATTGTTGAAATTACTGTGCCATTTGGCTGATAGCTGCCAGTATCTGCGCTTTACAGGAAGCTAGGTACCGGAAACGGGGAAAATAATACACAACTATTGGGGAATTTTTTCCTTAGCCACCTCGGTATTGGACTTGACCGGAATGGCCTTTTCATTCACCCACATGGCATAATCATCGGGCTCAATACTTTTTCCCTTAAGCTTCAGATACGCCTGGGTAAACTCTGCACCAAAAAATAAAATGATGGCTGAAAAATACACCCATAATAGAATAACAATAACTGAGCCGGCTGAACCATACGCTGTTATGGTTGCATTTTTCTCCAAATAGAATCCGATCAGGTATTTACCACCCATAAAAAACACTGCTGTAATAATAGCTCCTGCCAACACCTCTTTCCATTTAATCTTTGCATCGGGCAACACCTTGAAGATGCTTGCAAACAAAAAAGTGAGCACCATAAAAATAATTGTCTGATTGAGTATGTAAAACAAGATTACCGGAATAGCCGGAAAATAATACTGTATCCTGAAGGTAAGTTCGGAGATCAATGCATTGATTAGTAAAGATACAACAAGCACAAAACCTACCGAGATCAGCAAGGAAAAAGAAGTGAGCCTGTTAAAAACCAACTTAAGAAAACCTTTCTTTGGTTTTGCTTTCAATCCCCAGATCGTATTAATAGAATCCTGAATTTCAGTAAAAACACCCGTAGCGGTAAGTATGAGTGTTACAATGCCCAGTCCCTTTGCCCAGCCTGAACCCTGGTCAAATTTTGTATTGATCATTACTTCCTGAATTTGCTTAACCGCTTCAGGGCCCAATAGCTGAGTCATCCGTATCAGCAACTCTCCCTGTACCATTGAGGGATCATAGAACATCCCGGAAACCCATAGGATGATGATTAACATGGGCACCAAAGAAAATATTGTGTAATAAGCAAGCGCTGCCGCTAATTTTAAAATATTATCCTCCAATGATTCAGCTGCAACAGTTTTCATCAACTTGAAAAATGTAACCGTATGCGCTTTCAATTTCATGGCTTAGCGTTTACAAGAAACATTCCCATTTTGTGTGGCATGATTGTTACCCCTAGATAAAATTAAAATCAAGGTCATGACAACTGAAGTTAAAAAATCCGGAAAAGGTATACTGCTCAAACTTCTTTTAGGAATACTCATTGTAATCATTCTCGCCAGAATTGCATTGCCTTATATCGTATTGCATTATGCCAACCAAAAATTAGCCAAACTCGATGGCCATTACGGTCATATTGAAGACATTGACATTGCCCTGTACAGGGGGGCTTATGTTATGAAAAATATCTACATCGATAAAGTGACCCCGGATAATGAACGTACCAATTTTTTCAGCTGTCCGCGAATTGACCTATCAATTGAATGGGAAGCGCTGCTTGTGAAAAAAATTGTGGGAGAGGTTGAGTTCGAAAAGCCAATCCTTACCTACACCCTTCACAAAAATATCGGAAAAAATACGGGTAAAGACTCTACTGATTTTATTGAATTGGTTAAAGATTTTGTCCCGTTGCGCATTAACCGGTTCCTGGTTGATGGAGGACAGATAAACTATGCAGATGTTGGCAGTGAACCAAAGGTAAAAATCCCCCTTACCGAAGTTCATATCCTCGGAAAAGGACTAAGCAACGAACCGGAGGAAAAAAATCCATTGCCCGCTTCAATTGTGATGCATGGAGCATTATACAATGGCACTACAAACATTAACATACACCTCGACCCTTTAAACAAAATCCCGACTTTTGATATGGATGGTACCCTCAGCCGTACTGACCTGATCCACCTCAATTCATTCTTTACGGCTTATGGTAATTTTGACCTTAAACGGGGGAATATGTCATTATACACAGAATTTGCAGCTAAGGAAAATCACTTTAAAGGATATGTAAAACCCATTATCAAAGACCTGGATATTGTTCAGTTTGAGAGGGCAGAAGGTAATCCGTTGCAAATAACATGGGAAGCATTTATCGGAACCACAGCGGAGATATTACAAAACCAACGTAAGGGTAATCTTGCTACAAAAATTCCGATAGAAGGAAAATTTAAACAGCCGGAAGTGCAAACACTGGATGCCATTCTTTCGATCCTGAAAAATGCATTCATAGAAGCATTGAAACCCTCTATTGACCATTCTGTTAATATTTATACGATTCAGGAAACAAAGAAAAAACCAATTTTAGGTATCTTCCGTAAAAAAGAGAATTAGTATATTTATACTATTAACCAGGAAAAGATGTTCAAATTCAAAAAACTTCAGCAAGTCAAATTCAGCTTAGGTGTATCAGTTACCATTTTATTCATTATTCTATATTTTGTTTTTTATATCAATACCAAAAACAAACGAGCTTTTAAGAGTGTAACCCACTCATCAGAGGTTATTGTGATGCTCGAGCAGATATACTCGCGAACGAATGAACTTGAAAGTGCACAACGGGGATATATTATTACCAATGACAAAGTATTTTTAGAACCTTACAACCGAATCGATGATGAATTGCATCATTTCGTATCTGAATTGGAAATATTGGTTTCTGATAACCATGTTCAGTTAACGAATGCCAAGGAGCTCCGGATACTTATTGATAAGCGACTACACAAATTACAACAGAACCTGATAAATGCCCGTACCGATAAACTTCTTGTGGGGAGGATGATGATGACGGAAATACTATTAAAAGTAGTAATAATGAAAGAAGTTGAGGAAAGGCTCATGCAAAAACATCTTGCAAATTCGAGGTTATTGGCCGATAGAACTACTTTGGCTATTATTATTTCGGTAATATTTTCCAGTATTTTCATCTTTTCGGCTGCTCTCATTTTAATGCAGGAATACAAACGGAAAACTGAAATTGAACAGGAGCTCTTATTATCACAACAAATGTTGAGAGACAAAGTAAATAAGCTTGATGCCAGCAACAAGGAGCTGGAGCAATTTGCATACATTGCCTCTCATGATCTTCAGGAGCCCTTGCGAAAAATCATTACCTTTAATGAACGGATCACCCATAAATTTTCTTCCATTTTAGACCCCTCTGTTAAGGATTATCTTGGGCGCACCATCCATGCGGCCCAACGAATGAGAATCTTGATTGATGACTTATTGGATTTTTCAAGGGTAACCAAAGGAGATATTGAAAGAACTCCGGTGAGTATTAAAAAGGTAATTGATATTATTAAGGACAACCTGGAGATCCAGATCAAAAAAAGCCATGCTAAATTTATACAGCATGACCCTCTTCCCAATATATTTGGAGACAAAACACAGTTGATACGGCTGTTTCAAAATCTCATCAGCAATGCCATCAAATTCAGCCAACCCAACAAAGCTCCATTAGTCGAAGTATTTTGCAAAGTTGCAGATGAGCAAGATACCAAAGAGTTCTCCGGGGGAATCTATCCCGCTTACTATAAAATTACAGTTCGGGATAACGGGATTGGTTTCAAAAGTGAGTACACGGAGAAAATATTCATCATCTTTCAACGGCTTCACGGCCGGAGTGAATATGAGGGAACCGGAATTGGGTTGAGTATCTGCAAAAAAATCGTAGAAAACCATGAGGGATACATTACCGTAAACAGTGAGGAAGGAAACGGCTCTGAGTTTCATGTATTTCTTCCCAAAATTGATATAATATAATACAGCAATGGATACAAAATCACCCATTAAAATACTGTTGGTAGAAGATGATGAGGACGATTACTTCATTATCAAGGATTATCTGTCGAATACTTATTTGCCATATGAAATTACCTGGGCAGTTAACTACGCCAGTTTTTTAACACATATCAATCATGGAACCTTTGATCTTGTGATAACCGATTATTTACTTGGGAATACCAGTGGCATAGAAGTGCTTAAAAAAGTAAAAGAAAAGGATGCGTTTATTCCGGTGATGTTGCTTACCGGAAAAGGAAATACAAGTATTGACATGGAGGCCATGAAACTAGGTGCTTCCGATTACCTTGTTAAAGGTTATTTTGATGCTTCCACTATTGAAAGGGCAGTTAGGTATTCTATTGAACAGGCCAATAATGTAAGGATTGTAAAAGAGAATGAAACTTACCAAAACACACTTAACAAAATTATCAGTACGGATCGAATTTCGAGGATGATTGCTCATGAAGTAAAAAACCCTCTTACCAATATTTTACTATGTGCCGAACAGATGAAAGAATTTCTCCCTCACAATGAAGAGTTCATTTCGTATCTGCAAATCATTACCAGAAACAGTCAACGTATCAACCAGCTTGTTACAAATCTGATGGATTCAACCCGGTTTGGAGATATCAAACTGGAAGAGTGCAACCTGATTGAACTGTTGGGAGATACATTGGTACTTGTTGAAGATCGGTTGAAATTAAAATCGGTTAAAATTGTCGAGGACTATTCGCATCCGGTTATTCAGCTTGCAGTTGATGCTGAAAAGTTAAAGATTGCACTGGTTAACATTATTATCAATGCGATTGAGGTGCTGGAAGAAAATCCGGATGCAACCATAACCATTAAAATTGAAAAACTTACACACCATGTTAGAATCCGTATCCGGGATAATGGCCGGGGCATTCCACCTGAAATTAAAGACAAGCTGTTTGAGCCTTTTTTTACCTCAAAAGAAACCGGATCGGGATTGGGACTTGCCTCTGCTCAAAATATTATATTGGGACATAAGGGTAAAATAGAACTAAACAATGAACTCACAGAAGGCGCTGAGTTTATCATTTCATTTTCAGTATAAAAAAAGTGACAGAGGATTCTGTCACTTTTTTATATTGCATAAAGATTTATTTTATGCACGATCTCTCATCGCTTTAACGGTATTGTGGGCCTCTTGGATATCATCCTTTTGTTTTCTGATGGCAATTCTAATTTCTTCTGAAACCTGACCCTCATCGAGTGCGGATTTATACGCAGAT
This sequence comes from Bacteroidota bacterium, assembly GCA_040387195.1. GTDB lineage: Bacteria > Bacteroidota > Bacteroidia > UKL13-3 > UKL13-3 > UKL13-3. Next base: position 36,136 of record JAZKEF010000009.1, on the reverse strand, counting down.
AATGCCACATCTTCTCCATACTCGCATGATGAAAGAATCGTCTTCCTATCGTTTGTGCTCAAAGCGGCCCTGATATCCATCCATGCGCGATAGATCTTTCCCGATGTCAAGGTTTCTCCTTCAGGTGAATCTTCTGTCGGAATAAACCTTCTTAGCTCAGCGTTGAATTGGCTGCTTTGGTTACTGAAGCGGTCGAACATTGATTTTAAATCCGACTCCTTCGTTTCGTTCGATGCCGTCTTGTATCCTTCATGTCTATCATTGTTGATAATCATAAGATCTTTAATAACGCTTACTGTTTTGTCTGTTGTAGTTATCATAATTTTCTTGCTTTTAAAAGTTTGTGTCCTCAGAAAATGCAACTAACATGCCATCGGATTGTACGGTCATTTTAAGGTAGTCTCCCTCATAAATATGTTGACTTTATCCCACACAAAAGGAAAATAATTCCTATTTATGAATTGATAACAAGCAGAAGCCATCCAAAAAATCAGTTGGCATGTTTTTTTCATAGTTGGAGGTATCACTCTTTTAAAAAGTATATATATATAAAAGAGGAGGAATGCTTACAGAGGATTTTCTCAATTGATTGTGTTTATTTTATAGAACATTCACTTTCAAGTAATCATTCCTCCCCTTTATTTTTTAGTGATTTTTTCCTTCAAATAAGTTGGGTGCGTGGAGGCCACTTCGTTGTTTTTAAAAACAGGTAATTCATTTCCGCTTATAAAAGAGAGAGCATCTTTCCGCTTTTAGTGTCCCAGAAGTTCGCATGTTCAGGTGTAAATCTGATAAACGTGAGATTGGGGTTTTTTCTTTCTTCAGGCAACAAAGCCTTTGCTAGCCCTTCACCTGATTCATCTGCCCTGAAGCTGTTCTTAATTACCTCCGCATGTCCGGATATACTTAAGAAATGTGTTTGAGATGGCTTGGCGTAGATGAGTTGCACTTTGTCATCGTGCATGTGTGCTATTTTTTCGGAAAAATTATCCGAACTCAGAAACCAGATGTTACCATCATCATCCACTTTCCGAGTTCCCATCGGTCGAGTATCAAAAGGTATTTCTTCTGTTTGTATGCAGAACATGCATATGCTGATATCCTCCGCAACATCTTTTATCTTCTTGATTGCATCCGAACGTTTCATATATTTAGTATCAGTCATGGTCGATTGATTTTATACTGCTTTGTTTGCTCCTATCTATTCATTTGATTACCGGTACAGGCACTCGTTTAATAACCCTCCCATTCAAATCAAAGAAAATTCCAAATTCTGTTCCATTCGAATAATACGTCCTGCCACTTGCATCTTCATTTAACCATACTCTGTATCCGGTTTCCTGCGGATAATTTTGTTTGTAGTAATTAATGATTGTATCGGGTATTTGCTTCGAATCCAATTCTGTTTCCTTCCTGATTACCTTCCAGTTTTTATCATAAATAATCAGCTGCAGGGTATTGGGCGGATCCTTAAATATTACTTTATACTCATCGTTTGGCTCTTTTGACCATCTTGCTTCAATCGCTGATGGATACTCCTTTCTGAACTTCTCCATGAGCTTATCCGGAACACCGGTTGTAGTAGTACTTTTCAGGGTATCCTGCTCTACCTTTTTCGATTTGCTCTTCTGAGCATAACCACTAAATGTAAAACAAAGCAGGATAAAAAAGATTATCGTTTTCATAATGCATTTATCTTAATAAAAATCCAATTCCAACATTTACATTCATCGTATTGTAGCTTTGGTCAATATCCGCTTCGGATGGTGAGCTGAAAGACGTAGTGGTGGTGACGTTATCAAATTGTGGATTCGCTCCTATAAAATCAGCTCCTGCCAATAAGCATATCGAATTGCCTATTTTATAACGAAGCAAAAAACCTAAATCATATGTGGATGTGGCAACCGTTTTTTCTTCGCGCGTAGCCGATACCTCACCTAAAGCAGATACACCATTTGCCCTGATTTCGGGCATTGTTGTTTGCAATACGCCTGCTAATAATCTTATATCAAAAGACAAATTCTCCGAAGCCGGAAATGTAGCGAACCCTCCTATCATCAATCCTCCTATCCTCCACCTGTCTGCTGTAATTGTCCAGTCCGCATTGCTGAAAGCCTCCTCAAAATCCCTGTCAATGGCATCTACGTCTACCGGGTTGCTTGTGCCTGTAAGCATGGCTGTTAGACCTAAATGACTCCCCAACCTGTATGCAAAAGATATATTGAGATTTCCTCCGTTCATTGCATATCCTGCATCATCATTTGAGGTGTTGGTACTTGCAAAATCGGAAAGCGGAATAGAGGGGCCGATTCCGATGGTTACATATCCCCTTTCTGTTTCCTGGGCATTTACCTGTTCACACAGCAAAAGGACGAATACATAAATCAGTATATTTTTCATGTCAGTAATTGTTTTTAATTAAAGACTACAAAACAGTGCCAAACCACAAGGCCCGCTGAATAGCGGCATCGACACCTCATGAACCCTTTATACAATTGAATAATCTGAGACTTTTATTCTACACTTCCCCAAGGGTTACTCCTCATTGTATTTCCGATCTTTCATAAAACCTATTGTTTTACGATCCTTCTCTTTGTTAACGGCTTCCCAAGCTTTGTCTACATTATTTTGAATGCTTTTAAAATCGCCACGTAATGCTTTCAAGGCATATTTTTCGTGTTCTATTTCCCGATGTGTTTGTAGTCCCAATTTTTTTAACAAACTACGGGTTGGATACCATTTGGAAATAAGCTGTTGCGCAACAAAGGCAGTAACAGCTATAGACAAAACAGACCATCTATTTTTTTTATAGGTGCCAAATAAAACACCCGCCAAAGCCAATATGGAAATATTTAAACGAAGAGTCCTTTCCATATCCCACTTATTGTCAAGTTCCCTAATCCGTCTGTCAATAGCACTTTCTCCCTGATCTACATACTTTTGAATGTTTTCTCTCGTGGTTTCATCTATACTCATTCTGTTTGCGGAAGAGTCGTCATTTCCTGTTTTCATACCCTTGCATTTTTTAATAAAAGGGCTCAATAACTATACCAGCCATCTGTAAAAAATATCAGGCGGAAGCATAGAAATGCTCCTAAAGAAGTTGGTAAATAATGTGTTTGGGGGTGAAAGCCTGCAGTTAAGACACTAGAACCCGTTCCGGAAATTGACCTTTCAGTGCCATGGTCAAAAACTCTTGTTTGCTGAGGCTAAGCTCATAAAGCATCTGACATTTAATACTCAGAATTGAATGGACCAATGTTTTAAGTTCCTTGAAAGTATAAGGTTTGGAAAAGAAAAGATTTGCGCCACTATTAAAACAGGCCTCTATATCGTGAGGATCCTTAGATGTTGACAATACAATTACAGGAAGCCTCTCAAATTTGGAATTTGAACGAATTTCAAGCAGACACTCAATACCATTTTTATTCGGCATGTTTAAATCCACCAAAACAAGATCGGGAAGCTCATCATTATTGAGCGCAGCAATAAGCTGGCAGCCATCTGAAACAATCCTTGTCTGCGGTGGATTATGAAAATCCTCAATGGCCTCTTTTAACAGAATCTGATCGTCATTATCATCATCTGCAATGATTAGTTTTTCAATAAATTGTTTTTGTACATTACTCATCCTAAGATGGGAATTATTATTAATCTCAATTATAGTGTTTATTTTTATAAATAAAAATGCAAAAATGATTTTTTTCCGTATAAGCGGGGATATGTCGGTATAATGATAACATAAATGGGGGTTGACAATTAATTGCCAACCCCCATTTATGTTAAATTAACACTTATTTAATGCATCAATAATTTTGTTGTCTGAGTGGTTTCACCACTTTGAACCTTTACAAAATATACCCCTGATGAAAACGATTCCAATGAAATGCTATTCGAGTATTTTCCTGAGAAACCTTTCAAATTTTCCGAATACACCACATCACCCATTATATTCATAATGCTAATGGCAGTTTCCTGCTTCCGTTGAATGGTAAAGTCAAGAACGAATAATTTGTTATTCGGATTCGGATAAACATTAAAGTCAGCTATGTTTCCGGATATTGCTTTTACTCCTGAAGAAATACTTACCACAACTGAATCGGAAGAAATGCATCCATTGGCATTTTTCACATCCACCCGATAGGTACCCGCAACACCAACAGTATTAGTTCTGGAAACCACCCCTGTGGCAACTCCATTCCTGTACCATGTATAGGTTGATCCCGGGTTTCCGGCATCCAATTGTATGGTACAGGTACTGCAAATAGTAGTATCCGGTCCTAAATCAACTTCGGGATTATCCACTACATTCATAACTTTTAGCAGACTGCTTTGGCATGTTCCGTTATCCGCAGTCAGTCTGATGGAAAAGTTTCCGATAGTGTCGAACTGATATGCATAATTCAAGTTTGTGCTAACTGTGTCTCCGTCTTTTATCCATATATATGAAGTGCTGTTTTTACTTTGGTTTGTAAAGCTTACAACAGTATTCACACATACACTGTCATTTGGCATCGGATCGAACAATACTGTAGGGCAAGTTCTGATCATGGTCCCTCCACTTCCACCGGCATAACCCCTGTATGCATCCGTAAAGGAAATATCCATTAAGTTGCTTGTCGTTCCGCTTACTGCAGCAGTCCAACTTGTTCCGGCATTAACGGTTCTGAATATATTTCCGGTTACCCCGGCAACAAAACCGGTATCTTTATTCACAAAACAAACTGCGTTCAGATTGGTAATTGCCGATCCCACAGATTGGGTATTCCAAGTTGCTCCGTAATTTGTCGTTTTAAGAATAGCTCCACCATTACCAACAACATACATTGTTGAATCGTTCACGAAACATACATCATTAAATTGTCTTGCAGCACCTGTAGCAACAGGTGTCCAAACATTTCCTGAATTGTAGGTAATCAACAATATTGGACTCAGAATACCGCCACCCGCAACTACTGCAGTGGTTTTATTTACCATATTTACTCCATAGAGGTTGCTTGTAGTGTTGGAGGTAAGAGAAGTAATGGTTCCTCCTGAAACCCGCAGAATTACTCCATTGTTACCAACGATGTAACCGTCACCATCCTTTATACTTACATCATTCAGTTGTTCGGTAGTGCCGCTCGAAATAGTATCCCAGTTTGTTCCTCCATTTCTGGTCATTAACACCATTCCGCTATCACCTACAATATAACCGGTGTCGCTATTGTTATTTGAAAAACAAACACCATAGAGATTCTTCACCGTTCCTGAGTTTTGCAAAATCCAGGTCATTCCACTGTTTGTAGTTTTGATAATTCGTCCGCCAGATGCAACGGCAAAGCCCGTATTAACCGATTTAGAAAAATGCACCCCATTGATGTCGTCCGTGATCAGGGAATTTTGTGTACCCCACGTTTGGGCGTTTGAGACAAGGGTAAATCCGAGTGCAATTACGAGAAGAGAAATGGCATTCAGATTCCGCAATGCTTGTTTTGTTTTACGTATCAGTGTTTTCATGTTAGTTTTTTTTGTTGTGTTTGAATACTTGCAAAATCATAGCCTCCTTTTATTCGAGTAGTGTAACAATGGAAAATATCAACGCCATTGCATGTCCACACCGAATTATGCTATCCTTTGATAAGTGAACAAACTGTTGCTTTTTTACACAGCTGGGTATTCGCTACCACACTTCTTCGTTTTTCCTCCCCAAGCGAAAACACAAGAAGAGTGTTGGCATGATTTTGTGAGCATTACATTGTAAAATCATGGAACACGTGCAAAAAAACGATATGAAAACACTTTCTTCCTGCACCCAAAAACTTAAGGAATTTGGATTCACCGAAGAGTATGTTGTGAAAGCTAATCTAATACGGTCGATTGAATCGGGAGAAGGGTATACTGCCGACCAAGTAAAAATTTTAAACTTCTACCGGTTTGAAGGAGAAAGCGACCCCAGCGATAGCTCCATACTATATGTGCTTGAAACCAAAGATGGCAAAAGGGGCCTATTGATTGATGCATATGGCGTTTATGCCGATCCTGATATTGGTAAGTTTATACTGCAAGTGGAGGAAATCAACAAAAAACCGACCGGAAGCACTCCAAACTAACCCGTTTACTATTCACCTTTCATACCGATTGCTATGAACCTAATATCTACCAAAGCACATGCGTGCCTCGATTACTTATCAGCTGTTGTGCTGATGGGCAGTTCATTCCTGTTTACACTAAATGGAATGGAAAATTACATTTTGCTTATCTCGGGAATCATTACCTTATTGTATAGTATGCTCACTAATTATGAATTCTCCCTGCTTCATCTTATCAGGCTGAACATGCATTATAAACTGGACATCTTATCTGGTGTAGGATTAATGATCGCCCCCTGGATCCTTTCCTTTAACCGGGAAAGTCTTCTCCTCTTTTGTTTGTTCGGGGGATATAAGATCGTTATTGGTTTTACCAGTTCATTTCGTGCTCCAGCCTCCAAACAATACACCGGCCATTTTCACAAAATGTATGATATGCCGGTATATGGAAAAATGGAAAAATTCCCGCGAATGAAAGTATAAGTGCGGGAAAAAATGCACAATGTATATTTTGAGATGAGGATAAATATCTACTGCCCGCCTACTACTCAAAACTCAGCCATATGGCAGAAGTCCGCTAATATCCTACACTTAGACGGGCCCCACTTAACCCACACAAGAAATGGCATGATTTTGCTTCTCAGTTTATTCCACATCTAAATCAAATATATTATGCAAACCCAAAAGCCAAATCAAAAAGACGACCAACGGAAACAGGGCAATAAAGATGTTTCAGGTCAGTCTAAGAACTTGAATTCAAGGAATGAATCAGGTTTGAAAAAAGACGTACAAACGGATTCAAACGTTAACAAAAGTGCGGTACCTAAAACACCATCAAAGTCTCCCACTTCACCAAAGGACAGGTAACAACCTAATCTTTTGATGTACTAAAAATCCGCCTTAGTGCGGATTTTTAGTTTTGTTACTCTCCAACTCGCAAAAAAACTTAACCCATACATTTATGCAAGCGACTCAGCAATCAAAAACAATACTGGTAACGGCCATTCTCATTACCATTTGTATTTTGACATACATTATGCGTGTCGGTCAGGATATCATTATACCTTTACTGTTTTCAGCCTTTTTTGCTATCTTATTAAGCCCCGTAATCATATTTTTTGAGGACCGAAAAATGCCACGCATTCTTGCCATTACCGTTACTATGATACTTGCATTGATTGTAATGGCCGGACTGATCTATTTTGTATCCATACAGGTTTCCCTATTCTCCAACTCCCTACCTGATCTTGAAAAAAAGTTGGAAATACTGCAGGAAGAAGGTGTAACCTGGGTAGCACAAAATTTTCATTTAAAACCGGAGAATATTGAGCATTGGATTTCAGATGTAAAGACTGACTTCATGGAAAACAGCAGTGTATATATCGGCACCACGTTAAGCACATTAACAGGAGTACTTGCCATTCTTATCTTGCTCCCCATCTATACAATGATGATGTTATATTATGAACCGCTATTTATCGTATTTGTTCAAAAAGCAGTACCCGAACAAAAACATTCAATCACAAAAGACATCATCACCGAAGCCAAAATGGTTATGCAAAGTTATCTCTCCGGATTACTCATTGAGGCTTTGATTGTTGGCATCCTAAATTTTGCAGGACTGCTCATACTCGGAATCGACTATGCCATACTATGGGCTATTATTGGTGCGCTGCTCAACATTATTCCATACATCGGAATCATTATAGCAACCATTTTTCCTTTTACTATTGCCCTTATTACGAAAGAACCTTCGTATGCATTTTTAGTATTAGCGGTTTATGCCTCCATTCAATTTATCGACAACAATATTATCGTTCCTAAAATAGTAGCATCACGTGTAAAAATAAATGCCCTGGTATCCATTATCATTGTGCTGATTGGCGGTTCTATTTGGGGGATTTCAGGCATGTTTTTATCCCTTCCATTGGTAGCAGTTGCTAAAATTATATTTGATCGTATTCCACATCTTAAACCCTACGGTTATTTAATAGGAGATGTGATGCCGGCTAAAGCAACCTTTTTTAAACGAAGTAGGAACCTGAAGACGAAAACTCCCCCCGTTAAGGTCAATTAACAGCATCTTAAAAATTGCATCCACTATTTAGGATACTTCGGATGAGCTTGCGTTTTATTCCTTTTTCTCCTGTCAAATGAATCTGTTCTTATCTTTCCATGCGTTTTAACGGTTGTGTCACGTATAGGATCCCTGTAATATGTGTGATCCTTTTTATTTAAAACACTATCCGCCTTATGTGCAGGAGGAACAACTGTTTGGGCCAAAGTTGGATGTGCCAAGCTTAAACATAGCATGCATGAGCCGATAACTACAAAATATTTCATGTGAAGTTGGATTGGTCTTTCTTAATCCACTTAAAAAGTGTGCCAGTCTCCTCCAGCATACTTACGGAACAAAATTTGCACATTGTTACTTTAAAAACCATTATAATGAAACATTCACCTTACATTGATCTTTCTGATTCAAAAGACATTTACTATTGGACCCAAAAATGGGATATAAGCCAAACAGAGCTATACTCTGCCATCCTTGATACCGGTAGCAATAACGTTGATATATTGAAAGAAAACCTGAGAAACAAAGGTATGTTTCTTTTTCCCATGGGGAAGCTCATGCACGATTTACTGGCCAAAGTAAAATTGGTGCATTAATACCTACTTGTTAATAACAACAATATCTGCTATCGGATATGTTTCATTCGAAACAATCAAGTCAAAATGTTTGATCAGCGACATAAATTGCTGATATTCCATTTCCATTTTAAATTTCTTTACCGGTAATTTATCATCCGGATAACTGCTCTTTTCTCTTGCAGATTTATCTAGAGCAAACAATGTAACAATCAGGGTCGACTCACTGGCCATAATTTTTAAGGCAACGGGGTCAAACCTGTCCGGATTGTACTCAGTAATATTTGCTGCAAATACATTAAAGTCTTCTTTTAGGTGAAAGTCCAATGAAGCATATCCTGTAAGCCCATGTTCTCTCTTTTCAAATGGTTGTTCGGGTTTCATATTACTCAGTGGTTAATGTTTTCATTATTCAATTCATCAAATTGGAAACTCCAACTGATTTGATTAAATAGAATTAAAAACCATACCAGTAATTGCTCTGCTGATAATGGGGAATGGGAAATTTATGTTCTGAGGAAATTTATTCCCATATCCGGAACACAATACGCTGAATGAATAACTTTAAAGAAAATTTATCCCTTCGAACCCTTGCCTAAACCTTCACTTTCATACCCATTTCATTTTATCGGTTATTACATAAGATACTGGCATAGTTTTTTTACGTTTCAGGTAATAATCACCTTAGCACAACATAAATACACCTAATTATGAATAACAATTTAACCACAAACCGGACATTTAGGATTATCGGACTTATCTGGATGATATTAATTTGCATATTGGCAATCACTTCCTGTGGAGATGGTCCGCAAAAGAAAGATCCAAAAGAATCGGCAGAAGACCGCAATGATGCAAAGTTCGCAAAAAATCCGGCAGAAAGTGACGCTCAGTACCTGGTTGACGCTTATAGCATCGGATTATATGAAATAGAAGCCTCACAACATGCCAAACAAAAAGCTGTGCGCAAGGATGTAAAAGATCTTGCTTCTCAAATGATTGAAGCACACTCCAAAATGAATGAGTCGATAAAGTCACATGCAGTCACTAAACAAGTTTCATTGCAAAAAGGACTTACAGAAGATCAACTGAAAGAGATTAAGGATTGCAGCGACAAAAAAGGTATAGAATATGATAAAGCTTATCTTGATAAAATAGTAAGCGACCATAAAGACGTTATAAAAATGGCGGAAGAGGCTGCAGAAAAGGCCGGTGATCCTGAAATCAGAAATTTTTTCAACACCTCACTTCCCGCCCTCAGGCATCATGTTGACATGGCCATTGCATTGAAGGAGAAATTAAACCAATAATCGGTTCTTATCAGAAACGTGTAGTCAGGTGTCTGTTTTGATACCTGACTTTTTGTTTTGAATACAAACATCATGGATTTAAAAAGTGGCTATCCGTATTGGCTTATAAAAAATGGATTACCCTATGATTATCCAAAGCTCATTCAACATATAAAAACCGATATTGCTATCATCGGGGGTGGCATTACAGGTGCTTTATGTGCACACGAACTGGTAAACAACGGAATTGACTGTACGGTTATTGACGGCCGGACAATCGGATTAGGAAGCACTTGTGCCAGCACGTCTCTCCTGCAATATGAGTTGGATAAACCTTTATATGAACTCAGTGCGCTTATTGGCAGGCAACAAGCAGAAAGAGCGTATGTGTTGTGTGGAAATGCTATCGACAATCTCCAAGAAATAAGCAGGATAGTGGGCAATGAAGAGTTTGAACAAAAAACCAGCTTGTATTATGCCGCCACCAAAAAAGATGCGGCTTTACTTTCCCGGGAATACCAATCCCGAAAAGCGGCCGGTTTTAAACTTGAATTTTTGGATACCTCCGAAATCGAAAATCATTATGGATTTTCTGCAGCCGCTGCCCTTCTTTCGCAAAAAGGAGCCTGCGTCAATGCGTATTTACTTGCGCACAAAATCCATCAATATAATATTCAGAAAGGATGTGCCGTATTTGACAGAACAATGATTTGTCAAATATCGTATCTGCCCCGCGGTGTCAAACTGGTCACTGCAGGTGGTCGTATTATTGTGGCAAAAAAAATAATTAATGCGAGTGGGTACGAGATTGAACATTTTATCCAAAAAAAAATAGTTACACTTCATTCCACGTACGCTATAGCTTCCGAAAACAATCCCGGAACAGGTGCTTTTTGGAAAGATGACTCGATGATATGGAATACTGCCGATCCTTATTTGTACATGAGGGTTACAACCGACAGACGGGTGATTATAGGAGGAAGAGATGAACCATTTTATAATCCGGTGCGAAGAGACAAACTGCTGAAGAAAAAAACAACACAGCTAACTGGAGATTTTCACAAATTATTTCCCCATCTACTCATGATTCCGGAATTTAGCTGGACCGGAACTTTTGGAATTACAAAAGATGCGCTACCTTTTATTGGTACCTACAAAAAATATCCGCACACTTATTTTGCATTAGGATTTGGGGGTAACGGAATTACGTTTAGCTGCCTTGCTGCAAAACTTATTTGCGAACAGATTAAAGGGATTCATAACAAAGACCTCAAGCTTTTTACCTTCGACCGTGTATAAACAAAAAAGACAGCCCTAAAGCTGCCCTTTTTGTTGCTCAACTCAATCCTCTCATTGATTAAGGATTGAGTTATTCGGTAGTGTGGTTTTCTTTTTTATCGATATCGTTGTCTTCTCTTCCGCGGTTGGTATGTTTTGCATCAGGTCCACGGTCCACATCTTCATCAGTTGCCTCCTCATCTCCATAACCTTCCTTGTTCCGGATGGTTTCGTCCTTTTTTCCGGCATAGATATCCTGCCTTTTTTCCGGTGTGGTTGGATCCGGATTTTTCCATGGTTCTTTATCTTCTTCCTTTCCGGGTGTCCTAGTTGTTTCCTGATTCAGATGACCTGTTCCCGTTGTTGTTACGGAAGGGTTGGTTTTTTTTGTATCCTCAGTACGTGGCGTGTCTTGTGGATTAACGTTTCTTTCGGTTTTCATAACTGTTGTATTTTATTAATGTTTGAATGGATATATACTCAAGTTGCAAAATCATGCCACCCGAATTATTTCCTTATTATCAGCAACTTATAAACAAAGTGGCTTTCATCACGCGAAAAAAAAACCTCACTGTGAGGAATAATTTGCAAAAGTTCACCACTCCTGGCTTATTATGTTTTGAATACCCAGTTTTGTGTGTAAACAAGTCACCAAACCGTATCTTTCTCAAATACCTATCCATTTGTGGCATAATGATTACAGCTGCTAGATGTTTTTATTTAAATGAAGTTGGTTAACATCCATATATTATTGTACACGTTGCTGGCAGCTGGTTTGCTGTGTCCGTACTATGCGTTGTCCCAGAAACCCGATACCACAAATTTGTATTACAGGATTCATAAAAAGGCTCAGAAACATAAAGTAACCGAATGGATTTATGACGGAATTTTCAGAGACCCGATTGTAAAACATGATACTTTTCCGGTAATCCGCAATTCGAAAAAAAAGAATCCTTATTTAGTTTACCAAGGTAAAGTAGTGCGAAATATCCGTGTTATATCATTAGACCCTTTCGGATTTTCAGTGAACGATACGTTAAAAGAACTGCCCAATAAAACAGAAGCACTGGCTAATCGATACCATGTTAATACCCGCAGATACATTATCAGAAACATCCTGTTGTTTAAGTCCAATAAAAAACTGGACCCTTTGGAAATAAGTGAATCAGAGCGACTGTTGCGCCTTTCTCCCTATATCAATGATGCCCGCATTTATGTATCAGGAGTCAAGTCCAGAAAAAACAAGGACAGTGTTGATGTGGTTGTAGTCGTTCAGGATAAGTGGTCGACCATTATCGGAAGTTCATTGGACCCGGTTAATCCCGATATCAAAATTATCGAACGAAACCTTTTTGGCCTTGGTCACCATCTCGAAGAAGGAGTAACCTGGCGCAATTCCGATCAAGAAATCAGCTCCTTCGGAAAATATACGGTATTCAATGTCAGCAATACCTTTGTGAATGCTTCTACATTTTACACTTCGGCAAAAACCAATACACAATGGGGAGTAGCGCTCGACCGCCCTTTTTATTCGGCTCTTGCCAAATGGGCCGGAGGAGCCAGTTATACCCGCAATTATACCTTAAAGGAGTTTCCCGCAGATGGAGAAACGGAGGATATCCCTGTTTATCCTGTGAACTTTCACACAAAAGATATATGGATTGCAAAAAATTTCCCTGTTACCCGAAAAAAAATGGCTTCTATTGATAAGAGAAGTTCCAATTATGTATTAGGGTTACGTTATTATCAGGAGAACTATTTTGCCCGTCCTTCCTTCTCTATTGATATCAACCGCCTCAACCGCGATCAAACAATGTTGCTTAACAACCTTGGCTTTTCGAAAAGAGAATATTATAAAGACCGCTACCTGTTTCGTTTTGGGGCGAATGAAGATATTCCCGAGGGATATTCGGTTGAATACGTTCACGGGATTGTAAATAAAGAAGCTTCATCATTATGGTATTACTCGGGATTAAAGTTTGCAACGGGCCGACATTATGACCATCTTGGATACTTATCTGCAGGCATGAGCTATGGCACGTTTTACAACAAAACATTTTCAGGGTTAGGAACGGTTAATGCCGATGTATATTACTTTTCAGATCTGTTTGCCGGAGGCCGATGGTTTTTCAGGCAGTTTAGCCGTTTGCAATATACCCAGGGAATTGACCGTATGGCATATGAATCTGTAACCATTAATGGAAACCAGATGTATGGTTTTTCAAGTGATGTGCTTTCGGGTAAAAGTAAAGCCATCCTGAATCTCGAGTTTGTAATGTATGCACCCTACCAATTCATCGGATTCAAATTCGCTCCTGTATTATTATGCGGATTTGCCCGGACCGGAGATGCAATAAGTGATTTGCTTAACGGCCATACGTACCAGGCTTATGCCTTGGGGTTATTGATCCGGAATGAATACCTAATTTCAAGCACCTTCGAAATTTCGATTGGTTTGTATCCGTATGTTCCCGGCACCGGAAGTTACCTTATTCAACTTGATCCCGTAGGAAGTTACAATGTGAAAGCGAGGGATTACAATATAGGAAAACCCGAGTTGGTTCCCTATCAATAACATTGCGGATTTCTCCATTTATGGCAATGCATTTGCATGTTCTGTATTACTAAATAGTAATTATATGAAAGCCATCATCAAACTCGCATTTTTTAGCTTATTGTTAGTAAGTGCAACAACCAGCAACGCAAGCGAATCTCCGACTAAAACTACCCACTCCAAAATGGCCAATACATTAACCCAACAAGAGGCCAATGCACTTGTGAGAAGAGTATACGAAATCCGCTCGTTGGATGCGAGCACCCTCACTAAAACAGAGAAGCATGAGATTCGCAAGGAATTGCTTGGTATCAAAGAAAGGCTATCAGGCCCCGGAGGTGTTTACATTTCAGGCGGAGCATTGCTTTTAATCATCATATTGCTCATTATCTTTTTATAGGTGAGCATAATTTTCCACAGTGTTGTATATAAAACACCCCACCATCATGGAAACCATAGGTAAAAAAACAAGTGACACAAAATTAAAAAGTAATACGCTCGAAAGGCAGGCCATTATTACAGGACTCATTATGTGTTTCTGTTACATTATTTATTTTTTGATTATGGAATCAGTGGGCCTTGCTGCAATTCCGGAATACAGAATAGCTAATTTTATCATTCAGATTGCGGCTGTATCCATTAGTATTAAACTTTATAAAGCATCTACCAAAGGTAATTTTAATTATCTCGAAGGATTCATTCTGGGGTGCTTCTCGTCATTCATCAGTGCAGTTTTGTTTGCCGCCTTTATATACATTTACCTTCACAAAATTAACCCTGGTTTATTGCAATCATTGATGGATCATTCATCTATGATGGGAAAATACCTCACTCCATTCTCTGCTGCACTCACGGTGACCCTCGAAGGTAGCATTGCCGGTTTGATTATCTCATTTGCCTTCATGCAATTCTTTAAGGACGATGGATTGCATAATCCCTTGAAGAGAAAAAGCAATGAAATTGAATAACCATAGCGCAAAACACGTATGGCAAACCTACGGGAACATAAAACTCTTTCCGAAAAAAATCAGGGTGTGTTGTGGTTGATGTATCATGACTATTTAAAGCTGTTTTTTATTCACGTATCGGATATTACTCTTTTCATTTTACGAATATTAAAGGAAATCGTGTTGCCTCCTTACGAAGTTTCTGAAATCATGAAACAGTGTTATGTTGTCGGGTACAAATCTCTTTCACTTATAGCAACCACCGGGTTCATTATGGGATTGGTACTTACCATTCAATCGCGCCCCACCCTGGTTGAATTTGGGGCCGAATCCTGGTTGCCTGCTATGGTTGGAGTATCCATTATCAGGGAAATAGGACCCGTAATTACGGCACTCATCAGCGCAGGTAAAGTTGGATCCGGAATTGGGGCCGAACTCGCTTCCATGAAAGTTACGGAACAAATTGACGCGATGGAGGTTTCGGGTATCAATCCATTCAAATACCTTATTGCCACACGAGTGATTGCCACTACACTGATGATTCCTCTGCTCGTCATTTTCTCTGATGCGGTTGGTATATTCGGTTCATATGTAGGTGTAAATATCAAGGGTGACGTTAACATCCGGCTTTTTTTAATTCAGGTCTTCGAAAGGGTTGATTTCTCCGACATTTTTCCAGCCCTTATTAAATCCCTTTTCTTCGGTTTTACTATTGGCACAGTTGCTTGTTACAAAGGATACTATTCGACCAAAGGAACAGAAGGAGTGGGTATCTCCGCAAATGCAGCGGTTGTTATATCTTCTCTGATGATCTTTATTCTGGATATGCTGGCAGTACAGATTACGGATTTAATCATAGGGCCGTAAAACCATGATACGACAACAAGAAAATACAGAAACCATTATACAGAAAGAGTCCGGGAATGATGTAGTAATTGACATCAAAGGATTAAAAAAATCATTTAATGACAAGCCTGTTCTGAACGGCATTGATTTGATTCTAAAAAAAGGAGAGAATCTTGTTGTATTGGGAAAATCGGGTAGTGGCAAGTCTGTAATGATTAAATGTATCATGGGACTTATTGAGCCGGATGGGGGGGAAATTAAGGTGTTTGATAAGAATATGCTTACGTTGAATATGCATGATTTAAACGATATAAGAAGGAGAGTCGGTTTTCTGTTTCAAAGCGCTGCTTTATATGATTCGATGACGGTGAGAGAGAATCTCGAATTTCCATTGAGATATAAAAAACTGACTTCCAAAACCGAACTGGATACACTTGTACAAGAAGCTCTGGAAAATGTTGGCCTCAGTGATGTGATTGACAAAATGCCCGCTGAACTTTCAGGAGGAATGCGCAAACGGTTGGGATTGGCCCGGACGCTTATTCTTAAGCCCGAAATTATCTTGTATGATGAACCCACAACAGGACTCGACAAAATTACTTCAAGCGAAATCAGCAATCTTATTCTCGACATTCAGAAAAAATATAAAACCGCTTCCATCATTATTACTCATGATATGGATTGTGCACGACTTACTGCCAACAAGATGAGGGTACTTAAAGATGGGGTATTTAAAGCCGAGGGTACTTATAAAGAACTTCAACTCTCAAAAGATGAGTGGGTAAAAGCTTTTTTTGAATAGAACCTACAAATAAAAATATCATGAAAAGGGAGATAGGCAATAGAATCCGTCTGGGAATATTCGTTTCGGCAGGTCTTGTATTATTTGTTTTTGGCATTTATTATGTTGGCGAAAACAAGCAGTTTTTTTCAAAGACCTTTAGTTTGAATGCCATATTCCGTGATGTAAGTGGCTTACAGGTTGGAAACAATGTTCGTTTCGGTGGCATTACCGTTGGAATTATTGATCATATTGAAATTATTAACGACACTGCTATACGCGTGACGCTGCTTGTTAATAAAGACGTGCAGAAATTCATTAAACGTGATGCAATGGCCATTATCGGTTCGGAAGGATTAATGGGAAACAAAGTGCTTACTATTACATCAGGAAGTCAGGGTGCCGAGGTGATTGAAGAGTATGCCCAATTACGGGCAACCACTCCGGTGAGTATGGATGAGGTGTTGCAAAAACTCAGAATCATGACGGATAATGCAGTCCTCATTTCTTCAGACATATCGGCCATTACAGGTAATATCAAAAACGGCAGAGGAACAATCGGCAAGCTTTTCATGGATACCACTTTTGCCGACAACCTGGACCGTACACTTATCAATGTGGAAGAGGGAACCAAGGGTTTTAAACAAAACATGGATGCTGCTAAAAGCAATGTTTTGCTACGCGGATATTTCAAAAAACAAGAAAAGAAAAAAGAGGAAAAAGGCAATCAGAAAAAAGACGATTAACAATACATAATCGCTTTCGTTCAGCAGAATTTATATCGGTCTATGCGGACCGGATTCTTTAAAGTCAAACGAATGCTCTTCACCCTCATACCATTTATCTGCAAACCGGTTCTTAATTGGAAATTCTGTCTTTCCCTTAAAGCAATCAAAATAACCCAGCTCTATGAGCCCATCAATGGCGCTGTATATTTCATTATTGTTAATTTCATTCAGCATAATCAAACCCGGCAGGGAAAAAAAACCCTTTTCTCCTATTTCCTTATCCATCGAGGCTTCCGTATAAAAATATACCTCATAGAACAATTTGTTAATCTGAATAATCACATCATCCCTGTAGTTTTTGTGCGCATAATATTGTTGCATGGCAGGTGAATTTCCATTTAGAAAATGAACGTTAACTTCCATTATCGTATGAGCATTTTCTTCACTCACCGGGAATGACGGCCAGATTCTAACACTAACCGCCCGATGTTCAACCAACTTTATTAATTCCATAATCTAATTTTTTATCAAACCAATACCTCTGTTTTCACCAATTGTTTCATTATGGTACTGCCTGCCATTCAATCTCCGATATTGGAAGAACCCCTTTCAGCAATTACCATGGTTACAAATATTATGCTTACTATTGTTTCCTTCTCTGTTAATACACAGGATTTTGCCTGATAGATGACATTCTAAAAACTGACTTCCGTCAGATTTTTCATAGCTTTTTACGTTTACTTGTACCGTATATTTTGCCGTTTGGATAAATAAGCCGTACATTTAACGTAGATTAAGACACCATAAATGAAAAAAGTATTGCTGATAGAAGATGATACCTATATGCGGGAAAACACCGCTGAAATTTTAACCTTAGCACGCTTTGACGTAATTAAAGCATGTAATGGAAAAGAAGGTGTATCGCTTGCGCAAACAGAACGCCCCGACTTAATCATATGTGATATCATGATGCCTGAACTGGATGGGTATGGTGTGCTTCATCTATTGAGTAAGGATGAGTCGACCTCGTGGATACCCTTCATTTTTGTAACGGCAAAAGCCGAGCGCGAAGACTTGCGCAAAGGAATGAGCATGGGCGCTGATGACTACCTCACCAAACCTTATGATGACAGGGAATTGCTGGATGTGGTGGAAACCCGCTTACGTAAGAATGATATTCTGAAAACAGAATTTGCCAAGTCATCAGAAGGCGTTTTCGACTTTTTTAACCAAGCCAAGGAATCCATTGATCTCAAACATCTCTCCCTTAATAAAAGTGTGAAGCTTTATAAAAAGAAAGAACCTGTTTATCTCGAAGGATCTTTACCAAATCGTCTATTTCTGATTAAAAGTGGCCAGGTAAAAACTTCCATCATGAATGACCAGGGTAAAGAGTTTGTAACGGGCATTTATTCGGCAGGTGATTTTGTAGGGTATAATGACCTGCTGGAAGATATTTCTTATACAGACTCCTGCATTGCCTTGAAGGATTCGGAACTTATTATCATTCCAAAAGCTGATTTTTTTTCCTTATTGTTCAGTAGCAAAGATATTGCGGGTAAGTTTATCAAAATGCTTTCCAATAATGTGAAGTCAAATGAAGTGAGACTTGCTAAACTTGCTTACAATTCCGTTCGTAAACGTGTTGCTGATGCATTGCTGATGCTTATAGATAAACAACCGGCAAGTGCAGGATCCGATACCGTTATCAGTATCTCCAGAGAAGATCTTGCCAGTATAGTAGGTACAGCTTCCGAAACCGTTATTCGTACACTTTCCGATTTTAAAGAAGAACAGTTAATCACAGTATCCGGTAGTAAAATAACCATCCTCAATGAAGCAAAATTGCGGGATATGAAGAATTAAAAACCCTCTGAGAGAAGTATTCTTCTGTCTTACCTTTCAGTTCATTAAACCACTTCATTTTAGCCTATTTGTGTTTGCAAACATCGAATAACGAACTGTAAATCAAACAAGTAATTCCACAAATAGTATTTCCTGACCAGTGTCAGATTTTTTTATGACCCATTTATTTAGTGAGAGCAGCAGCCTATACTAACCTTGCACTTGTTAAAATAACTCATAACATATGAAAAAACTATTCTTATTTGGATTTACTGCGATGCTTGGTATGGGAATCCTTTCTTTAAGTTCATGCGGAAAAGATGGTGCGGACGGAATAGATGGAATTAACGGTGCAAAAGGTTCAGATGGATCGGGTGGAGCAACAGGCCCGCAGGGAACACCGGGCGCAAATGGTGCTACAGGTGCAACTGGCACTCCCGGAACTCCGGGATCAGCAGGCCTTAAATCAAATACAGTTACCGTAAAAGATTGGGTTTATGATGAAATCACCAAACAATACCTCGGTTTTATCATCAACAATAATATTACACAGGATGTATTGGAAAACGGAATGGTGCAGGTGTTTATGATCACAAATGACGGAAGGTATGTTGCATTACCGGCAACTTTTTACCCAAATGCTTATACTTCCTACAAAACCGGATTTTCAATGATGTTGCAACAAATTCGAATTGAATTACAATATCCAACTCTAACTCAAGGGCCCTTACCTGGTTTGATTAGTTTTAAAATGGTAACAATGGGAAAAGAGTTTACAAGTGCTCACAAAACACTAAATCTGTCGGACTATAATCAACTGGCACCCTACCTTTATTCGGGAGCTGAGTAAGCATTGGTGGGGAATAAAAAGATATGCTGATTGCTACCAAATTTGATCATACTACAATTATGGCTGCAACTAGCAGATCGTCTCAAACCCAAACAAGTCATTATTCCTGGCGTGAACACAATTCAACTTTGTTGGTTTTCCAAAAGTTTTGTTTAACTTTAAGCAAACAAAACTGACATGCTCAGCATTACTCCTCCTTCATTCAATGTTCGGTTTTTGTATCAATTAACACGGATATTGCCAATAATAATACTATTGCAGGGAGTACTCAATCTATCCGGTTGGCATCTTAATATTGAAATACTCAAAAGACCTGGAATCGAATTTGGTGCAATTAATCCTACGGTTGCGTTAGCATTCATTTGTTTAGGGGCTGCTCTTCTGCTACGTCACACCACAAAAAAATATGCAGTATTAACCGGGAAAGTCCTGGCTGCATTACCTATTGCAATCGGAATCCTAAGACTCTTGGATCTTACCTTTCAAAGTCACCTTGGCGCTGATAACTTTTTATACAAAGATGCCATACAAAAAGATATTATCTCCAACGAAATTGTATTTAACCTTCCCATAAGCACCTCTGTTAATCTCATCTTATCGGGTACTGCAATTCTGTTAACAGTGCTTCCTGATAAACGCGCAAAAGTATACGCCAACAATTTTATATTAGTTGTGTTGCTTGTAGCCCAATTTAACATTGTAGGGTATCTGTATAGTGTAACAGAGTTTTATAGTATTGCCGATTATATTCCCATGTCGCTCTACGCTGCCATTGGTTTTTTGTTCATTTCTCTTTGTGTGGTTTCCATCAATTATAATGTTGGTTTCATGAAGCTGCTTACGAGTCCGTACACCGGGGGATTCATTTTTCGCCAAGTTCTTCCATCCATCATTATTGTTCCGCTGGCAATAGGGTATATACGCCTTTGGTTATATCATCAGTCCATTTCCAGTGCCGAGTTTGGAATTGCATTAATGGTAACCACTATTACTTTTATTTTTTATTTCCTCACCGTATATGTCTCAGCAGAGCTTAATAAAACTGACATTAAACGGGCAGAAGCAGAGCAACGTCTACTGAACAACTTAGCATCTCTCGAACAGATCATTCTGGAACGGACAAAAGAACTGCAAGCCAGCGAACAGCGGTTGCGGTTTATCATCGAAAACAGTTTCGACATGGTGTCGCTTTCTGATGAAAATCTGAATATCATATACCGTAGCCACTCATCGGAAAAAATAACAGGCTGGTCTGAAGAAGAGGTGAATACTAACAGGGATACGTTCAACCTTCACCCTGATGACATTCCGCTTTTCAAAAAGATGATAGATGATGTAAGAGCACATCCGGACGAACCACAACATATACTTGTAAGGCTAAAACATAAACATGGTCATTACATATGGATTGAAGGAGTGATGACCAACTACCTTAACAATCCGGATGTTAAAGCGATTGTTTCCAATTTTCATGATGTTACAGATCACCAGTTGGCACTGGAGAAGGTAAACAACAGTGAGAAACGATTCAGGTCAATCATCGAACATAACTTTGACGCCATTTCTTTAATGGATAAGTCATTTAATGTATTCTACAGAAGTCCGTCAACTGAAAGAATTATGGGATGGGATAATGATGACTGGTCGCAGGATGGTGGGGAACATACGAAAACACATCCTGATGATATCTCCGTTTTACAGGAAACGCTGAAAGCCGTAATCAACAATCCGGGAAAACCTTTTTCTGTATCATTCCGTACCCTCCATAAAAAAGGTCACTATATCTGGCTCGATGGGGTTATGACCAATTTGCTCGATGATCCTAATATAGGTGCTATTGTTTCCAACTTCAAAGATGTAACCGCACACAAATGGGCTGATGATAAGCTTCACAAAATAAACCGCTTGTATGCACTTATCAGTCAGGTTAACCAGTCTATTGTGCATATCAAGGAAGAGCAGGAACTGTTTGATGAAATCATGCGCATTTCCTTTACATATGGCAAATTCGACCTGGCATTTATTGGCATCATCGATAAGGAAAAACAACTCTTGAACCTTACCGTCAAGGAGGGAGCCGAACGTGAAATAGAACATAAGGTTGTAACCTATTCACCTGCCGGACCTACCGCACATGTAGTTCAAACGGGAACCTATTTTATGTGCAATGATATTGGTTTAGATAGCAATCTGCGAGCATGGAAAGAACAAAATGTATTATATGATTTTAAATCCTGCATTTCATTGCCCATTCGTAAAAATGGAGACATTATCGGTACCTATAATCTGTACTTAAATGAAACTAATTTTTTTGATGCGGAAGAAATCCGGATGCTGGAAGAAGTAACAGGAGATATTTCATTTGCGCTGGAGGTATTTGAGAAAGAGAAACAACGAGAAAAAGCTGCACATGAAACAAAGAATATGACGCTTAAAATAGCGCAGCAATTGCGGGAGATTCAGGATTATAAATATGCATTGAACGAATCGTCTATTGTAGCATTTACCGACCAAAAGGGTATTATCAAATATGTGAATGACAAGTTTTGTGAAATATCGAAATATTCAAGAGAGGAACTGATAGGAAAGGATCACCGGATTGTTAACTCAGGATACCATGATGCAGCATTTATCCGAAATTTATGGGTTACAATAGCCAATGGCAAAGTGTGGCGAAATGAGATTAAGAACAAAGCTAAAGACGGTACTTTTTATTGGGTTGATACCACCATTGTACCCTTTGTGAATGCTGATGGAAAACCTTACCAATACTTAGCCATCCGTTCCGATATTACCGAGCGAAAATTGGCACAGGAAAATTTGGTTGACAGTGAAAGCAGGCTTAAGAAAGCACAATATATTGCCCATATGGGAGTCTGGGAATACAATATTGAGGAGCAAACCATGTTTTGGTCGGAGGAAGCATGCAGGGTGTTGGGTGTGGTACCCGAAGAAGTCTTACCCGCACAAACTAGCTTCCTCGCCTTTGTGCATCCTGATGACCATGACTTTGTAGGCAATACAATTGAGCAAGCCCAGGAAGAGCTGGTTGACTTCTCATTATACCACCGGATCATCCGAAAAAATGGTTCGGTGCGGAATGTATATACGGAGGGTAAATTTGAATCTGTTAACGGAAAAGCAACTCGTTGTTATGGAATTATTCATGATGTAACAGAGCGTTTAAAGGCACAGGAACTTCAGCGACAATCGGAAGCCAACCTACGCACCCTGATGGAAAATGCGCACACAGCATATATTTTGCTGGATAGCCATCTCACTGTAATGAGTTTTAACAAACTGGCTCTAGATTATGCCAACGAAGACTTGGGAGCCCTGTTAAAAGAAGGTGCTTATGGATTGGATTATTTCCCGAAAGAACGACAGCCCATCCTCCATAAAATGTTTACTGATGCACTGCAAGGAATCAGTTCGAACTATCAAGTGGGGTACCCTAGCCATGAGCCTACTAACTGGTATGAGTGCAGCATATATGGTATAAGTGACAACAATGACCGGTATACCGGAATTATTATGTCGCTTCGAAATATAAATGAGCGTAAGTTTGCGGATATTCAACGCGAACAAATGACATCCGACATTGTTCAGCACAATAAAGATTTGGAACAATTTGCCTATATCATATCACATAACTTGCGTATGCCATTAGCTAACATTATTGGTATCTCTTCCATTGTGGATGATCCCAACTTGAGTGAGGTTGAACGGAAGGAGTTTGTAGCCGACCTTGCGCATTCGGCCGTTCAACTTGACTCTGTTGTACAGGATTTGAACCTTATTTTGCAAACGAGAAAAGAAATTACCGATAAAAAAGAGTCTGTTAGTTTCAGTGAGCTCATAAATAGTATTGAGGTTTTAATTGCCGATAGCATAACGAAGGAGAATGTGACCATTCATAAGAACATTGAAATAGATTCGGTTCATACGGTAAAAAGCTACCTATACAGTATTTTTTTAAATCTCATTACCAATAGTATTAAATACCGCAAAAAAGAAATTGATCCTGTTATCGATATATCTGTTAAACAGGTTCAAAACACCCTTCAAATTTCTGTAAAGGATAATGGAATTGGGATTGATTTGGAAAAAAACGGAGATAAAATATTCGGATTATATAAACGTTTTCATCCCGAAATAGATGGTAAAGGAGTTGGACTGTTTATGGTTAAAAGTCAGACAGAGGCGCTGGGTGGCCATGTTACTGCAACAAGTGCACTCAATAAGGGAATAGAATTCACAATTACATTACCAATATGACAGTTTCAAGATTTATAATTATTGATGACGACCCAATCAACAACAAACTTTGTAGATACCTGATTGCAAAGACTAGTCCTTCTGGTACTGAAATTCTAGATTTCATTTCTGCTGAAAATGCGTTGGCATATATTTCGAAAACGTATGTCTTGGAAAAATCCTGCCCTACAGTTTTGCTCCTTGATATTAATATGCCGGATATTAACGGATGGGAATTCCTGTCAGCATATGAAACATTACCCGAGTTTATTCATCAACAGATTGACATATATTTACTCTCTTCATCTGTGGACGGAAGGGATAAGGACCGGGCAAAGCAATGCAGATTAATTCGTGATTTTATTGTTAAACCATTAAGAGTCGACAATATCCATTCCATCATTCACAACATGCATTCAACCACCACCTAACAGGTATCATGGATAATCCAACGCAACACCAACCGGAATATTTATACTCTACCGACCGATTACTTAACATCGGGAAAGGGAATATGCAATTTGTGAAACGAATGCTTACCGTTTTTGTGCAACAGATGAATGAAACAACTTCCCGGCTTACTACTCATCTTCATAACCCCGACCAGGTTTACTCCATATTGCATCAGGCAAAACCCAGTATTTCCGAAATTTGCAATCCGGGTTTATTGCAACGCATTCACACTATCGAAAAACTGGCTAAACTTCATTACACAGCCGAAATGATCGAACAGGTGCAATTGTTTATTCCGAAAATACAGGAAGTTACTCAGGCAATTTCTCAACATGAATTATCGGAAAGCTGATTTTTTCTTATGATAAATTACCATAAACTCTTACAGAAACAAATCACTAGATTTATTGGATCCGAGGTTCCAACGGGTGAAAAATTATTGCCGTTGCTAAAGGCAATAAATGACTCTTACGAAGCCTTTGAAAATGACAGAGCACTTTCAAAACGTGCATTCGCTCTTGCCGAAAAGGAATACCTTGAAACGAATCAGCGACTAAAAGATGAGATTTCGATTAAGAAACAATCCTTGAAAAAGCTAAAGATGACAATCAACAGCATCGAGCCTGACTCAACCATTGATGTTAACAGTAATGAAGACAATATTCTCGATATTGTAAACTACCTTAACCTACAGATATCTCGAAGAAAAGAAGCGGAGCTGGCCTTGAGAAGCGCCAAGGAAGAAGCAGAAAAAGCCAATAAAGCAAAAACAGATTTTCTCTCTGTAATGAGTCATGAAATCCGGACTCCGCTAAATGCGATTATCGGCATGGGGCATCTTTTGTTTAAGAACAATCCCAAGGCTGATCAGGTACAAAATTTAACCATACTTAAAACTTCTGCTGACAACCTTCTTCTGCTCATTAACGACATCCTTGATTTCAACAAAATAGAGGCCGGAAAACTGGAACTTGAATATGCTCCTTTCTCCTTAATCCAATTAATGCGGGATGTTAAAGACGGGAATCAATTAAGTGCTGCCGACCGCCAAAATGAAATTGAGGTATGCATTGAATCAGATGTTCCGGAATTTGTGATTGGAGACTCGCTCAGGTTACGGCAAATATTTACCAATCTTGTTTCGAACGCTATTAAATTTACTCAGAACGGAAAAATTCAAATCATTCTACGTCAGGAACAGCTTACAGAAACGGAAGTAACTTTGTACTGCGCGGTAACGGATACCGGCATTGGTATTGAACCACAAAAGCTTCAACTCATTTTTGATTATTTTGTTCAGGCGTCCAATACCATTTCCAGAAATTATGGAGGAACGGGACTCGGACTGGCCATTACCAAAAACCTGTTAAGTTTGATGAACAGCGATATTCAAGTTATCAGTACTCCACAGGTTGGATCAACCTTCTATTTTAACTTAACACTTCCTGTTGTTTCAGAAAAAGAAACGGAAACAAACTCACCTGCCGTAATGAATGATGCCGATTTACATCAGGCGAGGATTTTATTGGTTGAAGACACGTTGTTCAATGTATTGTATGCAACCCAATTGCTTGATGATTGGAATACGATTGTAGATGTTGCCGAAAATGGTGTTGAGGCGCTCAAACTAATTAAGGAAAACACGTATGATATTATCCTGATGGATTTGCTGATGCCTGAAATGGATGGATATGAAGCGGCCCGCGAAATCCGAAAAGCAACTATTTCGACTCCCATCATTGCTCTTTCTGCTTCGGTGAGCATAAATGTTAAATCCAAAATTTTGGACGCAGGTATGCAGGATTATATCAGTAAACCGATGAGTCCATCAGAGCTGTTGAATAAAATCAAAAAATATATATAAATCCGATTCAGTTATCGCAATAAGGTAACTGTCCCCTGTTCGCTGAATACCTTACCATGGTATCCCTTACCTGTGATCAGGAATCCGTAAACATCTGCTTGCACCGGTTCGTTCTGATACGTTCCATCCCATTTGAAATATGGATCATTGCTTTTGTATAGAATGCTTCCCCAACGATCAAAGATGATTACTTCAAATTCTACAATATTGGTTATGGAAACATGAAAAAAATCATTCAATCCATCCCCGTCAGGAGTAAATGCATTCGGCACAAACAATCGTTCCCTTACTCTTACTTCCAATCGTTTTGTAATTCTATTTTCGCAACCCGTGGCTGTATCAATGGTAACTAAAGTTACATTGTAAAAACCAGGGTTGTCGTAAATATTTTTAGGGTTAATGGTTGTATCCGTAAACTCTGAGGTAATCTCCCACATGTACTGATTTCCTCCATTCGATTTATTCAGGAACTTAACCGTGTCTTCTCCGGCATAAATACGCTCATTCTGGTATTCGTAGTTAAAATCAGCTACCGGAATATAACTTACAATCACTTCCGATGAAGCAGAATCTTTACACCCGTTTCCATTCGTAACCCGCACCCTTATCTTAAACGTTCCCGGCTTGGTGTACACATATTCCGGATTTGTATTGGATGAATAATTGCCATTCCCAAAATCCCATTCATAGGAATACCCTGGTAAAGCATCATTGCCCGAGAACGTAATTTGCAACGGAACACATCCGGCAAGCGCAGTTGCATTAATAATTGGTCTCACCACCGAATCAACAATAATATTATATGTTATGGTACTATCGCACAGTGTAAGTGTATCGGTTACTTTGAGTGATATTTGGAATGCCCCTTTCTGCGGCCAGTTTACTTCAATGCTACGGGTACCTGCTCCCGAAACAATAGAGCCTGAGAGTACCGACCAGTCGTATGTGTATTGTCCACCTACCGGCAAAGCACTATAACTGTATGTGCCAGGTCCTGCGCAGCTCACAGCCGGCCCTTGAATAACCGTAGCAGGTTTTGTCTTAATTTGAATTGTTCTACTAATAGTAGAATCACATCCTTGTGGCGATTGTTGTTTTAAGGTTAACATTCCAACTCCACCTTCACCCCATAAAACAGTTACAGAAGATGCTGTTGTACTACCCGTAATATTTCCACCAGCAACTGTCCATTGATACGTATGTCCGGTTTGTGCCAACACACCATATGAAGCTACTGAATGTGCACACACCATCGGACTACCATTGAAATCAGGGTTCGGTGTTGGTTTAATATCAACAACCATTGCCGTTGTGGAATCACATAACGAAGGAGATACGACTTTGAGTGTTATGTTCCCTGCCCCTTCCACACCCCATTTAACGTCTATTAATGTGTCATTAAGCTGGAAAAGAGTTCCTCCGGTAACGGTCCACTGATAGGTATTACCTGTTCCAAAACTTGTAGCGTATCTTAACACCCGATATGCACATACTATATTAGCTCCTGCAATAACCGGAATCGGTGCTTGTTTGACCGTTACCTTTAATTCAATCGTTGAATCACAACCCTCTTTATTGGTTTGTTTCAGGAATACAGATCCCGCAGTTGCACCATTCCATTTAATTGTAATTTGCGTGTCCGCCAGAGTTGATTCAATAACTCCTCCTGATACACTCCAGGTATATGTATCATTAGGCACAAATGCTGCAGCATAAACTCCCCTTTTGTATGCACACACAGTTGGAGCACCTAAAATAAGTGGTTGCGGAGTTGGTTTCACAAAAAGAGTATGCGTTAATGTTGTATCGCAATCTGCAGCGGTACGTTCATATAAAGTAAGCTGCTTGTTGCCTGTGGTGTTCCACACAACACTCAGCGTAGGACTGGTTGCACTACCCACAATAGTACCTCCTGGTGCCGACCATAAATAGGTATGACCCGGAACAGGTGTAACACTGAATACGTTTACTTTACGTTCACACACCGTATCCGGACCATTAATAGCAGATTGTACCCTACTTACAACCGAAATATTTTTCACCGTAAACGAGTCGCAACCACTTGAACTTGTTACCAGCAATCCAACCTGACACGTTGCTGAAGTACCCCACATA
This sequence comes from Bacteroidota bacterium, assembly GCA_040387195.1. Taxonomy (GTDB): domain Bacteria; phylum Bacteroidota; class Bacteroidia; order UKL13-3; family UKL13-3; genus UKL13-3. Next base: position 7,609 of record JAZKEF010000009.1, on the reverse strand, counting down.
ACCTGAACAGCGGTATCGGACGTTGAATCAACGATTGTACCTCCGGTAATATTCCATTTATATTGTGCACCGGTAATGTTATTCGCGCGGTAAGTATATTTTCCGAATGAACATACAAGTGTATCACCTTCCAAAGTTGGCTGAGGTGCATTTTTAACAAAAACATCGCGTAAAATAGTTGAATCGCAACCCAAATTATTGGTAACTTTCAAAGACACTCTTGTTATAAAACCAGCATCCCATATTACACTAATTTCGGGTGAGGTATCCCAACCAAGCATTGTTCCGCCAATAACGGCCCATTTATAGGAATCTCCTGCAATTACCGGTGTTGAAAATATTGAATACTGAAACGCACAAATGGTATCTGTTCCATTGATAACAGGTACAGGTAGTGGCTTAATGGTAATAGATCGGCTCACAACCGAATCGCAACCGAAAGTATTTACTTCCGAAAGTGTTATCGTTCCCGTACCGCTTGCATTCCATTTCACTGTTACAGTAGAATCGCTGGCGCTGCTTACAATTATACCTCCGGTTACATTCCATTGATATGTGCTGCCAATAGTTATATTAGCTGTATAAGTCGATTGCTGGTATGCACATATGGACGCTGGTCCGCTAATTACAGGAATAGGTGTGGGTTGAATCGATATACCGCGACCAGTACTTGAATCACAACCAAAGGTGTTGATCTGTTTTACCGTAATAATACCAATACCTGCAGCATTCCATCTAACTGTTATAACAGTATCGATTGAGTTATCAATGACGGTTCCACCGATAACATTCCATTGGCACACATTACCCACTGTTGCATTCGTGGTATAGGTCACTAATTTATGTGCACAAACAATACCGGGACCATTAATAGCAGGAGCCGGAACCTGCCGGATTAAGATACTGCGACTAATGGTAGAATCACACATCGGTGCATTGATTTGCATTAGGGTAATTGCACCTGTGCTTGCCGAATCCCATTTAACAGTTATCACCGTATCGGTTGCACTACCTAAAATAACACCTCCGGTTACACTCCACTGGTAGGCATTTCCAGGCATTACATTCGTAGTATATACCGCTTGTTTGTATGAACATACTGATCCGGGACCATAAATAACAGGAACCGGCTTCGGTTGTATTAAAATATCTTTAACTTTTGTTGAATCACAACCCGACAAATTGGTTTGTTTAACTGAAACCGTTCCTGCCCCTCCTGCACTCCATTGAACCGTGATAGCGGTATCGGTAGTTGCTCCCAAAATAACTCCTCCCGCAACAGTCCATTGATAGGTATTACCCGCTTTGGTGTTAGTTGAATAAACTGATTGTTTAAACTCGCATACGGATGCCGGTCCCGTAATATCAGGTGCCGGGGTTGAATCAATCATAATAACCAGACTCACCGTTGAATCACATTCAAATATATTGATGTGCGTTAAGGTGACTATTCCTGTATCAGCAGCATTCCATCTTACCGCAATGATAGGATCAGTCGCAGAGCCCTGAATGGTTCCGCCTGACACACTCCATTGATAAACCATACCCGGAGCTACATTCGTAGTGTAAACTGCTTGTTTGTATGCACACACTGCAGCAGGACCTGAGATGACAGGAACCGGTGTGGCTAAAATATTGATGCTTCTACTCACTGTCGAATCACATCCCAATACATTTGTTTGTTTATGGATAATGGTTCCTATACCGCTAGTACTCCACCTTATTGAAACAGTTGTATCGGTATTGCTGCCCTGAATAATTCCATTCACAACATACCACTCGTAAGTATTACCCAATGTTGAACTCGCAGAATATGTTGCCTGCTTTCCTTCACACATTGCTGCAGGTCCGGCAATAACTGGAACCGGTGTTGGTTGAATTAGAATGCTATTGTTAAAGGTCGAATCGCATCCGGTTGAATTGGTTTGTTTTACAGAAATACTTCCTGTTCCTGCAACGTTCCATTTTACAACCACAACTGTATCATTGCTGTTTCCTATGATGGTTCCTCCGGTAAGTGTCCATTGATATGTATTACCCGAAGTTCCGTTGATTGTATATACCGATTGTTTGTATTCGCATACTGTTGATGGACCCGAAATAACCGGAGCTGGTGTTGGCTGGATAGTGATTGCATTGATTACTGTTGAATCACACCCTAACAGGCTTCCTTCCCACAAGCTAATTGCTCCTGCACCAGGCGCATTCCACCTCACAGATACAACATCACCCGTAGAGCTTCCCAAAATAACACCTCCTGTAACACTCCATTGATAGGTCACATCTATTGCCGGTGTTGCCATAAATATTGACTCTTTATAAGCACACACGGCTGAAGGACCCAGAATGAAAGGAATAGGTAATGCCTTAATTAATATGCTGCTATTAACTGTTGAATCGCAGCCAAACATATTGGTTTGTTTAAGTGTTACTACTCCAGAACCATTGATGCTCCACTTTATATTCACTGTGGTATCTGTTGCCGACCCTTGAATGGTGCCTCCGCTTACCGACCACAGATAGCTGGCTCCGGCAATCGCATTTGTTGTGTATGTTGATTGACTAAATTCGCATACAACTACAGGACCACTAATTATAGGAGTTGGGGTAGGTTGAATTGTAATGGTTATACTTTCGGTTGAATCACATCCCAACAAATTTGTTTGTTTTAAGCTAATGAGTCCGGATCCGGTTCCATTCCATTTAACGGTGATAGATGATGCTGTTGCACTGCCCTGAATATCTCCACCGGTTACACTCCATTGATACGTATTGCCGGCTGTTGTATTAGTGCTATAACTTGTGGTTTTGTACTCGCATACAGTCGGAGGACCTGTAATAACAGGAGCCGGTGTAGCTTGAATGGTGATGGTGCGGCTAACTGTTGAATCGCAATTCAATGCATTGGTTTGTGTTAAGGTGATGATTCCAATGCCCGCTGCATTCCATGCTACAGTTATTATAGTATCGGTTGTACTTCCTTGAATCACTCCTCCCGTTATACTCCATTGATAGCTGTTACCCAATATTGTATTCGTGGAATAGGTTGTTGTTTTGTATGCACATACTGATGATGGACCTATTATTACCGGAGCTGGAGTCGGTTGGATTGTAACCATACGACTAACTGTTGAATCGCACCCTTGTGTATTAGTTTGCTTTAATGAGATACTGCCCGTACCCATTGCACTCCATACAACTGCTATCATCGTATCGGTTGTACTGCCCTGAATTGTTCCGCCTGTTACACTCCATTGATATGTATTACCTGTTGTGGTATTGGTAGTATAGTTTGTGGTTTTGTATTCACACACAGGGGATGGACCTGTAATAATTGGTGCCGGGGTAGGTTGAATGGTAATGGTTCTACTTACTGTTGAATCGCAATTCAACGAATTCGTTTGTTTTAAGGTAATGCTTCCACTACCTGCTGCATTCCATGCTACAGTTATTGTTGTATCGGTTGTACTTCCTTGAATCACTCCTCCCGTTACGTTCCATTGATAGCTGTTGCCCGCTGTTGGATTGGTGATATAGGTCGATGTTTTGTATGCACATACTGATGGTGGGCCTATTATTACAGGAGCAGGAGTCGGTTGGATTGTAATCGTACGACTGACTGTTGAATCACACCCTTGTGTATTGGTTTGCTTTACTGAGATACTACCTGTACCCATTGCACTCCATGCAACTGTTATCATCGTATCAATTGAGCTGCCTTGGATTGTTCCACCAGTTACACTCCACTGATACATGTTGCCTGTTGTTGTATTGGTGGTATAGTTTGTGGTTTTGTATTCACACACAGGGGATGGACCTGTAATAATTGGTGCCGGGGTAGGTTGAATGGTGATTATTCTGTTTACTGCAGAATCACAGCCCAGTGTATTGGTTTGTTTTAAGGTGATGGTACCACTACCCGTTGCATTCCATTTTACACTCACACTCGTTGCATTCGATAGCCCCTCAATTACTCCACCAGTTACGCTCCACTCGTATGTATTGCTTGCTGTTACATTGGTTGTATAAATATTCTGTTTGAACTCACACACCATTGATGGGCCTGTAATTACAGGAACCGGGGTTGGTTGAATGGTGATGGTTCGGGTTACTGTAGAGTCACAGCCCAATGCATTCGTTTGCTTTAGCGTGATACTTCCACTGCCTGTCGTACCCCACCTTATACTAATGGTTGTATCAGTTATACTGCCTTGAATCACTCCACCGGTTACACTCCATTGATAGGTATTTCCTATCGTGGTATTTGTTGCAAAACTTGATGTTTTAAATTCACATACCGGTGATGGACCTGTAATGACAGGTACCGGGGTTGGTTGAATGTTAATGGGCAGGTTTGTTGTAGAATCACATCCAAGTATATTTGTTTGTTTAACGGATACTGTTCCCGGTCCGGTTACACTCCATTTTACGATTATGATTGTATCCGTATTGGTCCCTTGAATAGCTCCGCCTGTTACACTCCATTGATAGGTATTTCCTGCTATACCGTTCGTGGTATAAGTAGACTGTTTGAATTCACATACAGGTGATGGTCCCGTGATAATTGGTACTGGTGTTGGCTGAATTGTAATTGTTCGATTTACAATAGAATCACAGCCTTGTGACACAATTTGTTTCAAAGTAATAGTTCCTGTTCCGGTTGCATTCCATCGTATGTTTACACTCGTATCTGTTGAACTGCCTTGAATTGTTCCGCCTGTTACACTCCATTCATATGTATTTCCAAATGTGGTATTTGTTGTATACGTTGTGGTTTTATATTCACATACAGTAGGAGGACCTGTGATTACAGGAGCCGGACTTGATTGGATAATAATCGTTCTGTTTACAGTTGAATCGCAACTGAATGTATTGGTTTGTTTTAACGTTATGGTTCCACTGCCTATTCCTCCCCACACTACTGTTATCATTGTATCGATAGCACTACCCTGAATGGTTCCTCCCGTTACATTCCATTGATAGGTATTACCTGCCGTGGCATTTGTAGTATAACTTGTGGTTTTGAATTCACATACAGGTGATGGTCCAGTGATAATTGGTGCAGGTGTTGGCTGAATCGTAATCGTACGACTTACTGTTGAATCACAACTCAACGAATTCGTTTGTGTTAAGGTGACGGTTCCAATGCCTGTTGCATTCCATTTGATGGTTACAAGTGTATCAGTTGTACTGCCTTGAATTGTTCCACCTGTTACACTCCATTGATAGGCGTTACCTGCTGTGGTATTTGTAGTATAACTGGTCGTTTTATATTCACATACCGGTGAGGGACCTGTGATAATGGGTGCTGGTGTTGGCTGGATCGTAATGATCCTGCTTACTGTCGAATCGCAACCAAATGTATTCGTTTGTTTTAAGGTGATCGTTCCAACGCCTGTTGCATTCCATTTGATGGATACTATTGAATCGGTTGTGCTACCCTGAATTGTTCCGCCCGTTACACTCCATTGATACGTATTGCCTGCTGTAGTATTTGTGGTATAATTGGTAGTTTTATATTCACATACCGGTGATGGTCCTGTGATAATTGGTGCCGGGGTTGGTCGAATGGTAATCGACCGACTTACTGTTGAGTCGCATCCAAATGCATTGGTTTGTTTCAATGTGATTGTTCCGATTCCTGTTCCACCCCATACAACTGTTATCGTTGTATCAGTCGTACTGCCCTGAATTGTTCCACCTAATACATTCCATAGATAGGTGTTACCGGCTGTTGTGTTCGTAGTATAACTTGTCGTTTTGTATTCACATACCGGTGATGGTCCTGTGATAATGGGTGCAGGTGTTGGCTGAATAGTAATTGTCCGACTCACAGTTGAATCACATCCCTGCGACACAATTTGTTTTAAGGTGACTGATCCGGTTCCGCTCGCGTTCCACCTTATCAGAACACTTGTATCGTTTGCACTACCCTGAATCATCCCCCCCGTCACGCTCCATTCATAGGTATTACCCAATGTTGCATTTGTTATATATGTTGAGGCTTTGTATGCACATACTGCGGCAGGACCTGTGATTGCAGGTGCGGGGCTTGGTTGTATGATAATGGTTCTGCTTACCGTTGAATCACATCCGAATATATTGGTTTGTTTCAACGTGATGGTTCCACTGCCCATTACACCCCAAACTACTGTTATCGTTGTATCTGTAGTACTGCCTTGAATTGTTCCGCCTGTTACACTCCACTGATAAGTATTACCTGCTGCGGTATTCGTTGTGTAACTTGTGGTTTTGTATTCGCACACCGGTGAGGGCCCTGTAATAATTGGTACTGGGGTTGGTCTAATCGTAATTATTCTGCTTACCGTTGAATCGCATCCCAGTGAGTTGGTTTGTTTTAAGGTGATGGTTCCACTGCCTGCTGCATTCCATTTTACATCTACCATGGTTGCATTTGATGCCCCTTCAATCACTCCCCCGGTTGCACTCCATTCATAGGTATCTCCTGCAGTAAAATCCGCGATATATGTTGATTGTTTGTATGCACACACAATTGAAGGACCCGTGATTGCAGGAACAGGAGTCGGTTGAATCGTAATCGTTCTGCTTACTGTTGAATCACATCCCAGTGTGTTGGTTTGTTTTAAGGTGATGATTCCAATTCCCGCTGCATTCCACTTAACAGATATCATTGTATCGGTTGTGCTACCCTGAATCGTTCCGCCCGTTACACTCCATTGGTATGTATTGCCCGTTGTGGTATTTGTTGTATAGCTGGTGGTTTTGTATGCGCATACAGGTGAGAGGCCTGTGATCATTGGTGCGGGCGTTGGTTGAATCGTAATCGTACGGCTAACCGTTGAGTCGCATCCAAATGTATTGGTTTGTTTTAAGGTAATGGTTCCACTTCCGGTTGCATTCCATGTGATGGCCACAATTGAATCGGTTGTACTACCCTGAATGGCTCCGCCCATTACACTCCACTGATAGGTATTACCTACTGTGGTATTTGTTGTATAGCTTGTGGTTTTATATTCACACACTGGTGAGGGGCCTGTGATAATGGGTGCGGGTGTTGGTTGAATCGTAATCGTTCTGCTTACTGTTGAATCGCATCCAAATGTATTGGTTTGTTTTAGGGTGATCGTGCCAATGCCCGCTGCATTCCACTTAACTGTGATAGAAGTGTCAGTCGCACTACCTTGCATAACTCCGCCCGCTACACTCCATTGATAGGTACTGCCTAATGTGGTATTGGTGGAGTAGCTTGTTGTTTTATACGCACATGCCGTTGGAGGACCCGTGATTACAGGTTCCGGACTTGATTGGATGATAATCGTGCGGCTTACAGTTGAATCGCATCCTAGTAAGTTGGTTTGTTTTAAGGTGATGGTTCCATTACCTATTCCACCCCATACTACCATTATCATTGTATCTGTTGTACTGCCTTGAATTGTTCCGCCTGTTACACTCCATTGGTAGGTGTTGCCCGCTGTTGTATTCGTTGCATAGCTGGTTGGTTTGTATGCACATACCGGTGAGGTGCCTATTATAAGCGGAACAGGGGTTGGCTGAATCGTAATCGTACGGCTAACCGTAGAATCACATCCAAATGTGTTGGTTTGTTTTAAGGTGATGGTTCCGATGC
>JAZKEF010000008.1:0-74335 GCA_040387195.1 Bacteroidota bacterium | reverse complement strand
CTTATCAAAACGTTCCTTGCTGAATGGTTTTAACAAATAATCAATTGCATGTGATTCAAACGCCCTCATGGCAAACTCATCAAAGGCGGTTGTAAAAATAACAGCAGGCGGTTCTTCCAATAATTCCAGCATTTCAAATCCATTGATTTTGGGCATTTGTACATCCAGGAAAATAAGATCCGGGTGGTGCTGCGAAATGGCCTTCATTCCTTCAAAACCATCACTACACTCCTGCATGATCTCGATGTTTGAAAATGTTTGCAGGTATTCTGCAACAATCGAACGCGCCAATGGCTCATCATCTATTAAAACTACTTTAATCATGGTTGTGGAATGTGTATGGTGGTGATAAAATGCTTTTCTTCTGCTTTGGTTTTTAACAGGTCTGTTCGGGCATACAGCAAATATAATCTGCGTTGCACAGAACTCAATCCGAACCCTGTTCCTTTATTAGGTGCAGCTGTGGTTGAGTCGTAGGGGTTTTTAATTTCTATGATCAACTCGTTTTTCTCGAGGCGGCTATGTATTTCAATCAATACGTTATCCGTGGTATCATACAGGCCAAATTTAATGGCATTTTCAACAATGGGTTGCAGCAATAATGATGGCAACAGCAATGAGTTTAAGGATTCATCACAATGAATTTCGGTATTGAGGCGATGCCCGAAACGAACCTTTTCAATTTCAAGGTAGAGGTCAAGGTGTTGCAGTTCCTCACTTAATGGTACCAGTTGCTGGTCGTCCTTTTTAAGGGTACCCCGCAAAAAATCGGATAGCTGCTGAATCATTTTGCGGGCCTGCTCGGGTTTACTTCCGGCAAGGGCACTGATTGAATTCAGACTATTGAACAAAAAATGGGGCTGCAACTGTTGGCGCAATTTCGACAATTCTGCCTCACGTACCATTTTTTCAGCATCTGCCTTACGTTCTATTGTTTCCTGCACATTGAGATAATAATACCTGATCCAGTTGAGCATGATAATGATACCGAGCATCAGAAAAATAAAACACAACCGAACAGGTAATGATTGGCGAAGTACGAAAAGGTAATATTCATCGTGTGCAAACAAGTGTTTGAGCACTTCATTGAGAACCGCCACATCGGCCACAGCCATAAATAAAGCCCATAAACGCAGGTATACAAAATTGTCGTTTTCGGGCTGGTAGTACTGCAGAATATTATACAAGATAATACCCAATCCGGCCGTGAGTGTATTACTCACAATACTGTCGATAGCTGCTTGTTTAACACTTAACCCAATGTAACTCAGGATGAGCGTTTGAACAATGATCCAAACCACCCATACTATTGAATAGGTGCGGGCAATACGTTTACTGTTGATTTCAAATGCCGACATTCAGCTGCAAACTAAGAAACAACAACGGAATGTGGTACTTCCAGTTGATCCATGCGAAGCGAAAGCTGAAGAGCTTTGTCATGTATAAATCGGATATATTGTTCACGGGGATCAATTTCGTGAATGCGTGAATACAATTCAAGGCCGTCTCTTAATTCGCTTATTTCTGCCAGATCCGTTACATCCACAAACTCCCAACGTACTTCCTCCTCATTTTCATTCACAAACGAATATTCTTCGCGAACGCCCAGCATACGCGACTTGAGGAATGCCTCGTGCTCATCGCGTGCCTGAATCATGCGAATTTGTTCATCGTACTGAGTGATGGCCTCCTGAGAAGAGTGGTGTATGCCAAATACGATTTTTGCTGTAAACCATTTCATAGTGGTAGTTGTATTTCGTGGATTAATAACTTTTTATTTCAATGCCGCCCAACACGGATGTACCCCGGATAACGAGTATCTTATCGGTGGGTTCTGTATTTTGTACCTTGCGCTTATCCTCAATTCCACCTAATACAGCAACCATCTCGGGCTGAACGTCCCAGTTGGATGGAATAATCAATTTGGTACCTCCAAGCACCTGCGTTACTTCCAATACCACCCTACCCTGAATATCCGCCTGACTCAGGTTAATTTCAGCTCCTCCAATTACACAGGTAATTTCACCTCCTTTAAAATTTTTGCTGAGTATGTTTTTCTTAACCCCACCAAACACCGAAACTGTTTCAATAACATCATCATCAACATTCTCGGTATACACAGTGGTATGCTCCCATTCATCAATAGCCTGTTGCGTTTTCCTTCGGGGTTTAATAATCATAAATAAACCTGCGGCCATAATAAACAACGGCCAGAAAAACGTTGTGATGTTGATATCAGTGTATATATTATCGAGCAAAAATACCGAACCTACCGCTACCATAATAACCCATCCCGGATTGCGGAACATATGCCGCGCACCGATGTAAATACCAATAATAATAATGATAACAGGCCATGTAAACAGCCATCCCGGAAATACCACCCCTAACTGACGGGCCAAAAGTGTTGCACCCACAATTAAAACAATAATTCCTCCCAAAGCCTTCCCCATTGGGCTGTGCTCATATCTCTTCCACTGCTTTCCGCATTTGTCCTGACGAGCTCGTATGTTCATATTCGTATCCATTTCGGATACAAACGTAGTGTGAATTCCCAAAGTACCCAAGCAGATTAGGTGCGAACAGGGGAAAGATAGGTGAGACTCAAAAATTTGTCGGTAAACTAAAAATAGCGGCTATAATGAATTCGCTGACTTATAGGTTAATGGACTAAAAAGTTGCCTTATACCGTTTGTGCGCAAATCTCTACCCAGGCAGCACAATGCTTGGTGTAGTTAATTCCTGCAATACAATAACCATTAACCCAATATTTATCCAGCCAAAGGCAGGAACAAAAAACCTTACTTTACTTCAGCATTCAGGTTCCAAAGGATAAAACTCCACATGTCGGCTGCATCTTCAATGAGCTTGGTGGTTGGTTTCCCTGCACCATGACCCGCCTTACTGTCTATACGAATAAGCGTTGGATTACCATCCTTTTGTTGTTTGCTTTGAAGCTCGGCCGCAAATTTAAATGAATGTGCCGGCACCACACGATCATCGTGGTCGGCTGTCATAATCATTGTTGCCGGGTAATTCACACCTTCTTTTACGTTATGTAACGGAGAATATTTAATGAGGTAATCAAACTGGTTTTTGTTTTCACTGCTACCATACTCTACCGCCCAACCCCAGCCAATGGTAAACTTGTGGTACTTTAACATATCCAATACGCCCACTGCAGGAATGGCTACTTTAAACAACTCAGGGCGTTGGGTCATACATGCACCTACCAGCAATCCACCGTTGCTTCCTCCATTAATGGCCAATTTGGCCGATGAGGTGTATTTTTCCGAAATCAAAAATTCGGCTGCGGCAATAAAATCGTCAAATACATTTTGTTTGCGCTCCAGCATACCTGCTTTGTGCCACTCTTCGCCAAACTCACCACCTCCGCGCAAACTGGCAATGGCAAATACCCCACCATTTTCCAAAAACATAATACGTGATACACTGAAAGAAGGTGTAAGCGAGATATTAAATCCTCCGTAACCATACAGCAGGGTAGGATTGTTCCCGTCAAGCTCCAATCCTTTTTTGTGCATAATAAACATCGGAATGGAAGTACCGTCTTTTGACGTGTAAAATACCTGCTTGGTTACAAAATTATCAGCATTAAAATTCACTTCGGTTCTCCGGAACAATTCCGACTTTCCGGTTTTTAAATCGTATTTATAAATCTCTCCCGGATTGGTGAATGAGGTGAACGTGTAGAAGGTCTCCGTATCCTCCTTTTTACCGCCAATTCCACTTGCCGTGCCTATCCCCGGAAGTTGAATTTCGGTTTTTCCGGTACCATCTGCATTGAATTTATAAATACGGGTACTGGCATTCTTTAAATAGTTTGCGAATAATTTACCACCCCAGTAACTCACGCCCTCCAGCAAATCCTCACTTTGGGGAATAACGATTTTCCAGTTGCTTTCTGCTGCGTTGGTCGGGTCTACCTCAATCAGCTTATATTTTGCAGCTCCCCTGTCGGTTGTTGCCAGTATTTTGTCGCCCGTATTATCAACGATACTGTAGTTGTTCTCAAATCCTTTAAATAACAACCGAAACGATTTTTCTTTTTTGCTCAGATCTTTGATGAGTATTTCGTTTCCACTTGTCCCTTCGCTGATATTGATAAACATGAACCTTTCATCCTCCGTGATTCCGGCATTGAAGTAACGCAACGGATGTTCTTTATCCTCATACACCAACACATCCTTGTTTTGATCCTGCCCGATCGTATGGTAATAGATCTTCATGTACTCATTCTGGTTGCTGAACTCTTTTCCCTTTTTCGGTTCATCGTACCGGCTATAATAAAACCCATTCTGGTACCATGTGGCACCGCTGAATTTTACCCACTTGATAACGTCCTTTGTTTTTTGTTTGGTAGCAACATCCATCACAAAAATCTCATTCCAGTCGCTGCCGCTTTGTGCTATTCCTACTGCACAATACTTGTGGTCTTTACTGAAGGTAAGACTTGCCAGCGATGCCGTACCATCTTCACTCAGTTTATTTGGATTCAGAAAAAGTTCAGGCTCTCCTTTAAGTCCTTTTTGGCGGTATAAAATACTCTGGTTCTCGAGCCCCGAATTTTTAAAGAAATAATACCATTCACCTTCCTTAAACGGAGAACTATATTTAGGGTAATTCCAGATTTCGGTTAACCGTTGTTTCAATCTGTTCCGAAACGGAATTTGCTGCAGGTAGTTACGTGTTACATCGTTTTCAGCATTCACCCAGTTACCTACTTCACTGGTGGTATCATTTTCGAGCCATTGGTATGGATCTGCTACTTTCGTTCCGAAATAATCATCCACAACGGGACCTTTTGCTGCTTCCGGATAAGGTAAGGTTGTTATTTTCTGTTGTGCCATTAGTGTATTGCCGGATGCTACTGCCATAAGTAGTGATGCGATATAAACGTATTTTTTCATGCTATTGAAATTTGAACAAATATAGGTGCCGTTTTTAGAGTTACAGAACCGTTTAAAAAAATTCAGGGGAACAATCCATTATCCCGATACCAGGTGCCCCGTATCATTATGTTTAACCAACCGGAACATTCCGTTTTGGTATTCCACCTGGTACAGACATAAATTTACATGTGGAAAGTCTTCCATCCGGGTAAGGGGCACATCCAGCAACAAACACAAAAAGCTTTTCATTGCTCTTCCATGCATACATACCAAAATCTCTTTGGCAGGATGAGCCATCATAGATGCGAGTGCCGTTCGTTGCCGTTCTTGCATTTGCAGTGGACTTTCACCATTGGATATTTTGGCATCAAGGTTACCGGCATTCCATTGATTGATCATTTCCCAATAAAGGGCTCGCTGTTCCATACTTTGGGGTTTCCCTTCAAAGTCTCCCCAACTTATTTCATTTAACTCCGGCATGATTACATGGGGAATTCCACTTTGTAAAAATCCCGCTACACTTTGCTGCGACCGTTTAAGTGCCGAGGTATAAACAGCCTCGAACGGGTGCTGCCGGTAAATTTCATAAAACCTGCCCGCCTGTGCAAGGCCTGTTTCGTTCAAATCGGTATCAACACCACTTCCTTGTACAATATTGAGCTTATTAAACTCCGTTTCCCCATGTCGGATGATGAATAGATTTTTGGACGGCATGAATGGTTTTGTTTAGCGTAATAATTATTTTATCCTTGAATGATATATCAAGCTGCAAATAAGTAAAAAGGAATGGAACGGTTCAAAAAAAATACGCTCAACAATGTATACTACCGGTCCCGAAACCTGATGATGGTGATGTACCTCATCCTTGTTACTGTTATGACTGTGCTGAGTGCTAACAAATTAGCCGTATTTGTTTTTGCGACAAGCATTCCATTTTTATTCATCCTGAGTGAAGTTGTATACAAACTGCAAGAGCTGAATCCGTATTATATTTCCATCCCCTTATGTCTGGTGCTTAATACATTTTATGAATTGAACGCCACCACCAACGAACCTTTCTGGTTATACTTTATTGTTATTATTTACCACACTATTTTATTTATAGATAAGAAACATTATACGCTATTCTTTGTGTTTCTTTCCATTGTGCTGGTGTTTACACTTGAGTATTATATTGGTTCTCCTGGCGGGGTAATTGCTTCGAGGTTTGCCGCCACCGTTATCTTCAGCATTACTACCTATATTGGTTTCGGTTATTTACTTGATACACAAACCGAAGTTTTTACTGCACTTCAAAACAAGGATGAAGCAGAGAAAATGCTCAAAGCATATGCAAAGGATCTGGAAAAAAAGAACTCGGAACTCGACCAGTTTGCTTATGTTGTATCTCACGATTTGAAAGCTCCTTTAAGAGGCATCAATAACCTTTCCATTTGGATTGAAGAGGATATGGGAGTGGCCATGAATGAGGATGCTCATAATAACTTTGTGCTGCTGCGCAGCCGTGTTACCCGAATGGAAAATCTGATTAATGGGATTTTGGCATACTCGCGTGCCGGTCGCACCCAGGATGAAAATGTGTATTTCAGTACGTATGATCTGATTCATGATATCTGTGCAACACTGAATAGTGATACAAAAATAACGATTATACAGCCTTTGCCCTTTTTAAAAACAGCTAAGGTTCAAATGGAACAAGTATTCTCCAATCTGGTGAGCAATGCTATCAAATACAACCAAAATCCGCATCCCGAAATTATTATTACTTCTATAGAAACAGACACAGAATGTACTTTTTGTGTTGCCGATAACGGGCCGGGTATTGACTCCGCTTACCACCAGAAGATTTTTGTTATTTTCCAAACACTGCAAAGCCGGGATACGCTTGAAAACACAGGAGTTGGCCTGGCCATTGTCAAAAAAATTGTGGAAGAACGGGGGGGGCAAATATGGGTGGAATCCAAGGTTGGCCACGGAGCCAAATTTTATTTTACATGGCCAAAATAACCAATTATGTAGTGTAAACCTCAGGTTATATAAAGTAGCCTGCATTTACCCCAAACTCGCGTTTATCTTTGATATAAGACGATGAGCAAAGCCCTAAATATACTATTGATTGATGATGATATTGTAGATATCATGAATATGAAACGAATCTTTATTCAAAAGAAGTTTCAACATCCCTTATATATTGCCCATAATGGAGAAGAGGCTCTTCATATGCTCAATCATCAACAGATTCCCCTGCCTCATGTTATCCTGCTTGATTTAAACATGCCCAAAATGGGGGGAATTGAATTTTTGGAGATTATCCGCAAACATCCTGTTTATAAAAACATTCACGTGGTGGTGCTTACAACCTCCGATGAAGAAGCTGATAAAATACGGGCTCGACAGCACGGCATTTCTGATTATATCCTTAAACCATTGTCCGGTTCAACGTTTTCGGAACAGGTGGATACATTAAATAATTCATGGGATGTAGTTAATTTCCCTGATTAGTATATATTTACCTCCATGCAGGTTGGAGACGCTCCCATAACTATTCTGTTAATTGATGATGATGTGGTTGACAGGTTAACTGTTGAACGCATGTTGTCCAAATCGTCCTTGCAATACATGCTTCAATCGTTTGAAGATGCTGAAACTGCGCTAAAACACCTGACTGAGACTTCTACATTTTATGACTGCATTCTGCTTGATTATTTATTGCCCGGAACAGATGGATTGGAATTGCTTAAAAAATTCAAAGCACTAAATATTCTCACACCTGTTACAATTCTTACCTCTCAGGGAGATGAGCGAATTGCTGTAGAAATGATTAAAAACGGAGCGTTTGATTATTTCGCAAAATCCGATATCAACCCCGAATTTTTATCCCGCCTCGTTCTAGCATCCACCCGTTTAAAACACACCGAAATACAGAAGGCAGAAGCAGAGAAAAAAAATGCTGAAACCGTTCTTCGACTCAAGGGTGTTATCGACAGTGCTAATCAGAGCATTTTTGCAGTCGACAGAGATTATAAATACATTGCCTTTAACCAGGCACATTATGATACCATGCGTGGAACTTGGAACCTCGATATTAAGCTTGGAATGAGCATTTTTGATGGTCTTAGCAACCTGCCGCCCGAAATTCTCAATAATTACACCATACCCTTTTCCGGCCAACGGCATCATGCCATCATTACCTCGTCACTCGGACGGAACTATGAAACATCATACAACCCCATTGTAGATGAGCATGGTCATGTATCTGGTGTGGCGGTATACTCAGTAGATATTACAGAAAAAATAACCTCGGAAAATGACTTGAAACAGGCGAAGTTGATTGCTGAAAATGCTGCTAAAGTGAAATCTGATTTCCTGTCCAACATGAGCCATGAAATCAGAACGCCTATGAATGCCATCATCGGAATGTCAGATTTGTTGCTTGACAAAAATCTGGAAACCGAAAGCCGCGAATATGTAAAATCAATTAAATATTCGGCCGACAACCTGCTCGTAATTATTAACGATATTTTGGATTTCAGCAAAATTGAAGCTGGTAAAATCTTGTTCGAAAACATTGACTTCAACATCCATGAACGCCTGTTTGAATTGAAAAAAACGTTTAAGCATAAAGCAGGGGAAAAAGGGTTGACGCTTGAAATATTTATCGATGAAAATGTTCCAGAAATGATTAAAGGAGATCCATACAGGCTGAATCAAATACTATTCAACCTTGTTGGGAATTCTATCAAGTTTACATCGAAGGGATCTATTTCGGTAAGTGTATCACGTTTACCATCAGCAACCTCAGAAATGCTTATTCAATTTAAAGTTGCCGACACCGGAATTGGTATTCCTGCCTCCAAAATAGACAAAATCTTCGAGAGCTTTTCACAAGCCTATACGGATACCACCCGTAAATTTGGCGGAACAGGATTGGGGCTGGCCATCACTAAAAATCTTACCGAACTGCAGGAAGGAAGTATCAAGCTGGAAAGCACTCCAGATGTAGGAACAACTTTTACGGTTGAGATTCCTTTTAACGAAAGCCATTCGGAAGTCCACTACAGCACGGATAAAACAGCCATGGCCAATAAGGACCTTAACCAGTTGCGCATCCTTGTTGCCGAGGATAACCTCATGAATCAGTTTGTGGCCAAACAAATATTAAGCAAGTGGAATGCTGATATAACAATTGCTTCCAATGGCAGAGAAGCCATTGAGAAACTCAGTGCCGAAACTTTTAATATTGTGCTGATGGATTTGCAGATGCCGGAAATGAGCGGGTATGATGCTACTGCTTTTATTCGTTCCAAAAACACAACCGTGCTCAATCCAACCATACCTATCATTGCCCTTACAGCCGATGCTTTTTCGGAAACCAAACGCAAGGTACTGGAAGCCGGCATGAACGATTTTGTCACCAAACCCTTCAATCAGGAAGAGCTTTACGTAAAAATTATCAAGCACCTGCTATAGTTCCTTCCTAATTCTTCTTTCTTTGCAGCACTAAAAAGAAACCCATGAGTATTTTTATTGGAAATATTGACCTTCATAAAATAAACGACCGTAATAAAAACACATTGTGCGAGTGGATTGGTATTGATGTCATCGAATATGGCGATGATTACCTTAAGGCAAAAATGCCCATTGACCACCGTACTGTACAACCCTTGCGTATTGTTAACGGTGGTGCCTACTGCGTGCTTGCCGAAAGCATTGGAAGTACTGCTGCCAACTTATGTTTGGATAGGGAAAAATTTGTAGCAGTAGGGTTGGATATCAACGCCAATCATATCAGGTCGGCACACGAAGGAAACGGATATGTATATGGTATTGCCAAACCCATTCACCTAGGTCGTACCACCCAAGTGTGGGAAATCCGTATTACCGATGAGCACGATAAATTATGTTGCATTAGCCGGCTTACCATGGCTGTTATAGAATTGAAAAAAGATGAACGAAACTTTAATCCGCCAAAGGTTTAACCAGGCCGCCGCGCATAAACTCAACTTTGCCGCTGTTCGTTTACCCGACAGTGACAGCATTCATTTTTTATACAGTTCCGAACAACCAAAACTTCTTAAAGTAGAAATGCTTGCTGAAGGTCCACCACAGTTTATCTATTCTCCTTACAGTGCCGGTAATCTGGGATATATCCTCAATGCCGGTTCGTATTATGTTGATGAAAACCTGGTGAGTGGAATAGCATTGGATGAACCGACTGAACTTCATCATTTTTCTTTTGGAAAAAACCCGACCAATTTTTTTGCTGATCAATCCTTCTACGAAAATTATGTACAACAAGGCATAACAGCCATCCAAAAAAACAAACTAGACAAAATTGTTGCTGCAAGATGTGAAGCGGTTGATTTACCTAAAAGCTTTGGAGCCGCACGCTTTTTTAAGCAGCTCACTGAAACCTATCCGCATGCCTGTGTGTACTTCTTTTACACGCATGAACAAGGAAGTTGGTGCGGAGCCACTCCTGAAAAACTCTTAACCATAGAAAAAGGAATTCTGCAAACAGTAGCATTGGCGGGTACACTACCCACTGACTCAACAAGAGAGTGGAGCGATAAGGAATACGATGAGCAAAACATGACTGAGTTTTTTATTGAAGAATCTTTTCGCGAATTGAAACTTACCGGCTTTCGCAAAACAGAAGTGTTACCCATAGAAGCAGGAGCCATCAAACACCTGCATAGTACTTTTAGCTGGAAACCTAAGCCCGATGTGCTCAAACAAAAATTCAGCAAATTATTGAATGCTTTAAACCCAACTCCAGCAGTGTGTGGATTGCCACAATTTGAATCATCAATTTTCATTTCCAAAAACGAACAACTGGAGCGAAGATTTTACAGTGGTTTTATCGGATTACTAAAGCCCAACGAAACAAATCTGTATGTGAACCTGCGGTGCATGGAATTAGGTGAAGGTAGGGCGCTGTTATATGCAGGAGCAGGGATTACGGAAGACTCTTTACCTGCAGCCGAATGGGAAGAAACCCAGCGAAAAATGGAAACGCTTGGGGTAAAGCTGTCAGACGCATAGAGC
This sequence comes from Bacteroidota bacterium, assembly GCA_040387195.1. Classification (GTDB taxonomy): domain Bacteria; phylum Bacteroidota; class Bacteroidia; order UKL13-3; family UKL13-3; genus UKL13-3. The sequence continues at coordinate 63,374 of JAZKEF010000008.1, read as the reverse complement.
GTCAGACAGCTTTACCCCAATTTTTTGCTGAACTTAGGAAAGCAAATATTTACTTATCAGTGAATGAAAATGATGAACTCCCTTTTCCCTTGTAGGTGAAAATCTACCCGCTTCATAAAAGCGTGAGTTGATTCCCTGCTGCACATTTTCGACCACAAACTCATCCTCGCGCTCAACCTTATCAATCATGCTTGCCGCGCCTTTATCAAATTTGGCTTCGTCATATACGTAGGTATAAAACATAACTTTGCTTTGTTTAGGCGACATTGGTTTCACAATATTAACACTCAATCCCCATGGGTAAAAATTGAACATCATATTGGGGAATATCCAGAAATAATATGCTGAAATTTGTTGTCCGTAATGGATATGACCTTGCGGTAAGTTAAAACAATCCGAACCGCTATTGCCAACACCTATCTGTAAATTGCAATGATCAAATAATTCGGTTTTATAGCTTTTGTAATCCAACACCTTATTTAAATCCGGGTGTACAAAGGGTATATGAAAACCTTCGAGGTAATTATCGCAATAAAGTGCCCAATGAGCGTTCACCAGATACTCCTTGGTATATTCGGATGCATAACGAAACTGTTCAATAGGTAAAAAACCAACATATCGGTTCATTACTTCTGCAACCTCTGCAAAGTCAAATGCGTTGTTCAATGATACAAAAGGAAACTGGTGCCATTGTCTCACGTCAAGTTGGTGCAAATGTTCGCATGCTCGTGGAAAGTTCTTCGCTTCAGTAAACTCAGGCATAGACTCAAATCTTCCATCAATAGAAAACTTGCGTCCATGGTAGTCACATAAAAACTTTTTGTACTTGCCAGGATGCTGAACCAACAAGTTTCCCCTGTGTGTGCATACGTTGCTAAAGCAATTCAATATGCCCGAACTATTTCGTACCAGCACCAGCGGCTCATGTAAAAATCCGGGCAATAACCAGAAAGGAAATGCACTTTCGTTCTGTTGTAACTGTTCTCCGGCTTCAACCAGCTGCCAACTTCTTGCAAACACTTTTTCTTTGCTCAGCTCAAACCATTCGTTGTCCTTATAAAATACTGCTGGCAGCGTAGCTGCTTCTGTAATATCCTTTTCAATATGTAATGCTTTCATTCCTCCGGTATATTCCCAACTTACAGTTTGGTTAGTTTGAGGTTGAACAAATGATCACCAAACGACACTTTAACAACATATACTCCAGGTTTTACATCCAGCGTTTCTGTCATGTTCAGCGTGTTCAATCCTTTTAGAATAGCCGTCTCCTTTTTCCAAATCATCTTACCATTGAAATCGAAAATTTCTGTTTGCATCATACAATCTGCATCCGTTTGCACAGCTAAACTCAACTCTTTGGTAAATGGATTTGGATACGGCAAAATGGAGACCTGTTCCGTTTTTTCCGAAGAGATGGTTATTGTTTTTGAATACGTAATATCCCCATTCAAGTCAACCTGTTGCAAACGATAATACAGCTTAGTTGAATGTTCCGTAAAGGGTGTATAATCTATATACTGATACTTCGCACCCATATTTACAGATCCCATCGCATCTACCCATCCTATTTCTTTCCATTCTTCTCCATCACTTTTTCTTTCGATAATGAACCCTTTGTTATCTTGCTCATTTGCTGTTATCCAGTTTAGCATAACATCACCCAATTGTTCATAGCCATTAAAGCTTATTAAGTTTATCGGTAGCGGATTCAATGAACTATCTCCACCTACACCGAAGTCACCAAAATCACCCAACCCAGTTCGTGAAAGAACGGGAATCGTATTAGATCCAATGGTGGTGACATGTGTTCCCGGAATACTCCAGGGCAACAGGTTATTATTCCGCTTTACCAATACAAGGGTAGCATGATTAGCAACTCCCGCAAAGTTTGAAGCTGTTATTGCAGCTGTATACAATCCTCCTCCAAGTCCGTTTGAAGCCGTAAATGTCCAATACCCTGATGGTGCTATTTTATTTACTGTGATACCTGATTGGGTTAAAGGTAGCCCACCATTTGAGGTTGGGCCGGAAACAAATGTTGCTGTTAATGTTCCACCGGTTACCGGGATTGTAGTGTATTCAATCATTGCATTTCTGCTTGCTGCCGTTTCAATCAAAGGAAAAACATAAGAGGCCGGGGTTGTATTGCTGATCCAGCGTCTGAATGCACCATGAATGCTTCCCGTTCCTGTTAGTACTCCTGTTGAAAGCGTATCTTTTCCGAGTGCAATGGTCACATTATTTCCGCCAACAAGTTTGCCCGAAATCAGTTTAAGTGAATCTTGCACCATCAATACAGTAGCAGCGCTTGCCCCTAAATTAACTGTAGTGTTATTATCTACGATAACCTGTCCCGCTGTTGTATTGTTAATATTTAGAACAGTAACATTACCTCCACTATTGAATCTGAGAATATCATTCTGATTCGGAAATGTTCTTGCCGGAGTCCAGTTTGCAGCAAGGTGAATACTATCGGGAGCCGTTTTATTCCAGGTATATGTTGTTGGCGGTGGAGCAGGCAGGATAACAACCGAGTAGTCCTCCGTTTCACCCCAGGTTTCGCTTGAGCAGGATGATGCAGGCTGGGCATTGTACACGTTTCGGATGCGCAACCTGGTTGTTCCTTCCAATGCAGTCATTGGTATCACAATCGTTGCTGTTTGAGCTGCCGTTGATGGAGCATTAAACGCTACTTCTTCATTGGTTGTAAAAATACCATCCTGGTCAAAATCTATCCAGATTTTATGTCCCTCAGGCCAATTCCCCGACCCTCGGTAGTTTACAGTAAATGTATTTCCTTTATATATCGTGAGTGTATGCGATGGATAATAAATAAAGCTGTTGGTATTCGGATTACAACCCGATAACATGTTGGAGATATTGGTTACCCCGCCCACCGTTGCGAAGTTATTTACATAATCACCATCCGCACATCCTGTTGTATACGGTGGTACGCAATAGTTCACACGAATCTGTTGACTTCCCGCAGGTGCTGTAACGCTTGGTGTTTGCGGTATTCCGGCTACCACAACAGATAAACATTCTGCATCCACAAAATTACCAATCGTTGATGCCGCATTAATATCGTAGGTGAGCCAGAAATAATTATTGCCATTTACCAACGGTTGTGTTCCGGTAATATTAAACATAGTTGAGCCCGGCAAATACGGCAAGGTGCTACCCACTTGTATCGTTGTTGCAAATAAGCTGCTTGATCCGGTATACCAAACCTTGATGTTTCTGATATTGGACGTATCGGTGGTTCCCGTAGTTGCAAACTGTAGCTGAGTAAGATCAACAACAGAACCTGTTGCAGAAGTTACAACCTGAATTCCCAGAATATGATTGTGTGTTGTTCCTTGTCCGATTTTTGCCGTTGTGCTTTGTGTTACTGTTGAACTTACATAGGTCATTGGTGCATTAATCAGTAAACTTCCTGACGGGGCTCCTACCAAAGGCGTGCGGAACACTCCATTAATTTCCATGCTGTCTAATCTTGCATCCAGCACATTACCCAATGGTGCACCCGGATTCACATCATAAGCAAGCCACAGGTTTGTAGTGTCATTATTCAACAACGTATCTGATACAATAAAATTAAAGGATCCGCTCGGTGCAAACACAGTGCTTCCAATCTGTTTTGCTGTGCTAAACACCGTGGAGTTTCCGGTCATAAACAGTTTTGCTGAAGCAATATTCGTTGCATTGGTAGATCCTGCCGTATTCACATTAATAGCGGTAAGTAACCCCAATCCGCATCCGTTTACACGCACCGGAATTCTGAGTACTGCGTTATCGCTAGCACCCGGAGTTACAAAACCGGTTACCTGCATTGCGGTACTCGCCAGGTAGCTAACCGGAGTACCTGTTACCGTTAGAGTATAGTCTTGTGTTTCGCCTCCTGCAAAAGCCGTACATGCATCTCCGCCACCATTCGCAAGTGTGGCAGTGCGCGAACGAATCCTCATCCTTATTTCGCCTGATGTTGTGTTGCAAGGAATCGTAATAGGAATAACAGATGCAACATTTGCGGTGCTTGTGGATGCAACCTGATTCCATTCTGTTGGTGTAAACAAACCATCATCATTTAAATCTATCCAAACAGAGATGCTTGCATTGGTAGTTGTGGTAACCGAAAGATTGTATGTTTGGCTTGTGGACACCATTGTGGTTGTTGAGTCGGCAGCTGCAAATACTTTGTAAAAAGGAGCTGCCGGAGTAACAGGCGTATTATGAAGCGTATTAAACGTAACATTTTTTATCAGAGCACCGCCTGTTTGGGCCGGAGTACAATACAGGTAACGAATTGCACGGGTTCCTGTGGTTGCCCCGGTGGAGAGCGTTTGGGTTACACCACCAATAATTAACGAAGCACATTCACCATCTATCACATTTCCGATAGCTGCTGTTGCAGCCACATCATACGTGAGCCAGAAGTAATTTGCCCCATTGTTCAATGCCTGATCTCCATTGATAGAGAAACTCATTGAACCCGGTAATGTTGCAAGTGTGCTTCCATATTGGGATGCTGTACCAAAGCTGTTTACACTTCCTGTATACCATACTTTAATATTTCTGATATTGGAAGTATCGGTTGTACCGTTGGCATTAAATGCAAGTTGTGTAAGGTTCACAGGTGCACCACTTACCGAAGTAACCACCTGTACTTTCATCACCTGATTATGGGAACTACCCTGAGCAACTTTACTAACTACATCCTGAGTAACCACTGTATTTACATACGTCATCGGAAGATTAATAACAAGGTTGCCGGCAGGGTTTCCTATTGTTGGAATACGGTAGGATCCCAATAGTTCAAAACTATCCAAACGTGCATCAATCACATTGTTGATGGTTGCCAATCCGCTTACATCATAAGCCAACCAATAATTGGTGGTATCATTATTCAGTAATGTATCACTAACGGTAAATACAATTGATCCATTGGGAGAACCAACTGTACCTATAAGTTTAGAAGTATTAAATACAGCCGAATTTCCTGTAACGTAAAGCTTGGCCATTGTAAGATCCGTTGTAGCATTTGTGCTTGATGCTGTATTAAATACAAATGTAGTAGCGATTGCGGCTCCACACCCCCTAGCAACCACAGGTATTCGAAGAACAGGTTTGTCCGAATTTCCCGGTGCAACCAAGCCTGTTTTTTGAATGGCAGTTGATGATTCATGGTGAACCGCATAATCCCTGATATCGATATCAAAATCTTCCGCCTCACCATATGCTTCCACACTGCAGGCAGTTCCCGGCATATTATTGTAAACATCCCGTATCCTCAATCGTGTAACTCCTGTAAGTGCCGTACATGGAATGGTAACTGTAGAGTGATTCATAAGTAGAGAAGCCGCTGCACTTGCCACTACCTCACTTGCATCAAACACACCATCCTGATTGTAATCAATCCAAATTTTAAACCCCTCTGCATACGCCCCCGACCCTTGATAATGGATCACGAATGAGCCCGATTTGTTAACCGCAATGGTTTGTGATTGATAGTAGTTATAACTATTACCCGTGTTGTTGCATCCCGAAGCAAGGTATGACACATTCGTAATGGCTCCTGTGGTACTAAAGTTGTTTACAAAGTCTCCGTTTGAACATGAATAAGTATATGTTGGGGCGCAATATTCCTGTCTGATTTGCCTGCTTCCCGCAGGGGAAGTAACGGTGGGTAATTGTGGGTTGCCATCAACGGTAACCGATAAACACTGTGCATCAACAACATTTCCTAAGGTTGCCGTTCCACTGATATCATACGTGAGCCAGAAATAGTTTATTCCGTTGTTTAGTGCCTGTGTACCTGTAAAGGAAAAATTAGTTGAACCCGGTAAGTAGGAATAGGTAACACCAAATTGATTTGTAGTTGCAAAAGTGGCTGTGTTTCCAGTATACCACAATTTAACATTCCTGATATTGGAAGTATCCGTTGTGCCCATTGCATTCAAATCAAAATTGGTCACGTTAATGGGTGTACCGGTTACTGATGTTGTAACCAGGATGCCCACGATCTGGTTATGTATAGAACCCTGACCTACATTGCTGATAGCATTCTGGGTAACGGTTGAGCTTAGATAACTCATCGGGCTGGTAATGGTAATATTTCCCGTAGGGTTACCATTTAGCGGAGCATATTTAACAGTTGAAATAACTAAACTATCCAGTCGGCCGTCCAGCACATTAAGCAAACCAGCAGATGCCTTTACATCATACGTAAGCCAAAAGTAACTTACTCCGTTGTTCAATACCTGACTTCCGGTAACGTAAAATGTACCGGCTGGGGACGTGATGGTGGAGCCAAAAGGTGTTGCTGCACTGAATGTAGAACTAGACCCTGTATAAAAAACACGGGCGTTGTCAATATCTGTAGCGTTTGTACTTCCGGCTGTAGTTAATTTAAGAGCGGTTAATGTAAGAGGGTTTAAATACCCAGAAGTATGCACCCTGATTCTTAATACCGCTTGGTTCATTGTTCCAGGCAACACATCAGCGATAATCTGGTCAACATTTGAGGAGTCAACAACAATATTTACCGGAACAAAATCTCCTTCATCAGATCCAATATCTGGAGCTGTTCCTCCTCCGTTTAATGATCCAAACGGACCGGGCCTTGCATCTCCGTCCATATCCGACAGAACCGTAGTTGTAGCTCCGGTTGATTCAAGTGGGGTAAGCGTACCTGCCGGGATGTGTAAATTTGTTGAGGATACGAATGGTGCAGTGGTTTTAAATGCCATCGATGCACTATCATTGTTTCCTGCTGCATTTAATAAACGGGTATATGCTCTTAAATTTGTTGTGGGTGTAATGCTTGATGCATTGAAAAATGCGTGTTTGTAAAACCCTGTTCCGGCTGTACCTCCAACCTGGGCAATTCCCTGCATGCTATCATTGGTGCCGCAGAAATACGCGTTATTGTTTAAGATAAGATTCATGGCTGCCGTAGCACCCGAGGGTAGAAAGATGGAAGTGTGCGCAACGCTTGTACTTCCTCCCGTAATCATATTCGAGAAAATATTATTCCGTACATCGCACCCGGTTAATGTTGTACTGGTAAGGCAAAACGCAAAGGTTGACTGTGATGTGGCGGTGGTTAATCCCAATGTAGTTCCTGTAAGATGCACCGAGTTGTGGTAAACCTTATGGCCTGTACCCGAACTTATTTTTATTCCGAAAACGGAGTAAGTGGTACCAAAACTTCCTGATGTCGACATGTCCTGCAGGATATCTGCTACTGTATTATTTCTAAGCGAAATATTCCCTCCACCGGCCAGCAAAATTCCGTTTACTCCCCAGCTTGAAGTATTCCGGTTGTAAACCTTTTTTACAGTGTTTCGTTCAATAATGGCAGAAGAGGCTGCGGTTACCACATGTATTCCCGTGGGTTGCTGGCTTGATGAAGGTTGATTCCCCTCTATATGGCTGATGGTATTGTTGCTGATAGTATATGCACCTGCTGCATTCAACAGATAGATACCCCGCGGAGCATTTGATGTGGTTGTATTCTGAACAACTCCTGTGATTGTATTATTATCTATTAAAAGGGTTCCCGTTCCAATGTTTGCTGTGAGTTCAATACCACTCATTGGGGTTGCCACATATGACACCATATTCTTAATAACATTGTTACTCACAGTGAGAGCATTCACTCCTTGCAGAACAATCCCCTTGGTATATACGGTAGATGTTGGGCTTGTAAAAGGAGATGCTCCCGTTAACGTAACCGATTGATCACCGATTATATTGTTTGTGACAACCACACCTGATGATGAAGCAGCACTGCTTCCCAAAAAAGCAACACCGCGTGCACAACTGTTAATTACACAGTTGTTAACCGTGAAATTGTTTACAGTTGTACTCGCTGCCGCTCCGGCCGTTACACTGGATACGGCTGTAATGGTTGCCCCACCGTTTGGACCCACCAAAATTCCAAACGTAGTATTTTCTGAACCTGTTGTGGATGTTACCCCTGCCATGTTCCGTCCAGTTGCACTTCCATTAATGTTAATGTTTTTAATCACTACCCCATTTGCTTCTGCGTAAGAAGTTGCCGCTGCTGTTGCAATCCTTACAACAGAAGTATATGTAATCGTAGAAGCTGCGGCATTGGTAAGTGTAAGGTTGCGGTTAGTCCCCGCACTGAAAGGATTATCTCCGTCAATTGTTACACTATCGGCTCCATTTAATTCAATCATTCCCCTCCCTTGTGGTGTAGAACACCCTACAATAATACCATCAGCTACCGGTCTTACTAAAACTGTTGTATAAAGGGCCGAACCCGCACCGCTACTATTTAAGGTTGAAATGGCCGGATCAACAAAACTGGAACTGATACTCACTATAATATCCCCTTGGTGTGTTCCTGCATTAATTGCTGCAAAGGCAGAACTAAGGTCGGTATAAGCAGTAGGGCCGGTAGTAGCTGCACTTGCAGTAATGGAAACTTGTGCCGAGCTATTATTGCCAAACAGAAAAAGTATTCCCATTACAAGCATTATTCTGTAAATTTTCTTCATGGTCAAAAAACTCTTTTTCATAACATCATTTTTAAATTAAAATATGGGAGTGTTTTCGAGGAATCTTCGTTCCTGTACTATTCAAATCGATTTGATCGAATTCCAAAGTTTACCTTTTCGATGAAAGTATAACTACAAATTTTGTCAAAAAAATCCCTTACACAAATGCCCTATTTTATTATAAATTTGAAGTTATTACTCCTGAATAGCTATAAAATATAATGATTCATTACATTTATATTTTACATAATCCCTTACACATATGAAAAATACCGTTGATGAAATCATCCAGTCATTCACCAAAGAAGAGGTTCGGGAATTCAAGTATTTTTTAAATAAAAACAATACTCCGGCAAACCAACGGGAAGATGTGATGGTGCTTACAATGATCCGGAACAACAATGGCAGTATCAGCAATGTATCGGCTTATCGCAAAACCAAAAACAGGCTTAAAAAACACCTGGAATATTTTATACAGCTCGAAAACATTAAACGCAACAATGCCTCCAGGATCCAGAATATGATTGAGGTTGCAACCTATTTATTCAATAAAAACCTATACAACCATGCCTGGGATTACCTCATCAAAGCAGAGAAGCTTGCGTTGGATGACGAACAATATGAATTGCTCGATTCCATCTATCATATTCAGATATTGTATTCGTATAATATTGCAGTACCTCCTCCAAAAGGATTCTCGGTAAAATTGCTGCTGGATAAAAGAGAAAAAAATCTGACCTACACTAAAACCAACAGCAACGCCAACGCGGCCTATGCCTTGCTTATTCACGAAATGAGAGAGTTGTTCTCCCGTCAGCTGGATGCTGATATTGATCAGTTGGTAAACGGGATTTTAGAACGGTATGAGCTCAATGATAAGCTCTATTATGATAACCTGAGCATCTATTGCAAAACGGTGAACATTATGTGCCGCGCCCTTCGGGAAAAACGTGACTATATCAACATGAAGGCATACTCGATTAACAGCTACAAACTGTTAAAGAAAAAACGGTTACTCGACAAAATACCTATCACCTTTTTGATGGACTTACTGGATGCAATCGGGGTTGCAACCCTGCGGTCCAAGGATTACAAAAACGCAAGCAAGTATCAGGACCTCTATACGTTTTATGCCAAAAAATTCCAATCGCAAATTGACGACCATTCGTATTATGATTTTATTCCTTATGTGGGAGATACCGATCTTTATTTATGTACGAACCGCCTGCCGGAAGCCCGCAGCCGCATGGTATTGGTGTATAAAAAATATGCCACCTATACCGAGTCCATCCGCGTTTATTTTTTGTTGAGAATTAACCTGTTGGCTGCATACTTTTCTTGCAAAGAGTATAAGAGCTGCATCAAAATTTACAACGAAATTATGGCGCAAAACGAAAAGAAAATTTTGAATGAGCGTGGATTCAGATTGGAGCTGATGCTGTATACCGAACTATACGGAGCCCTGTTTGCCTACGAAAACAAAGATGTTGAACATGCTCATTATATCCTTTCACGCATCAAACGAAAGTATGCCGATGTATTAAAACGGCAAGGCTCCAAACGCGAATCACTTTTTGTGCGTATCCTCGAAAAAATACTGATTGATGCAAAATATCTGAAGTCAGTTCCATTTATCTCCGACCACAATGAGTTTGTACAGATGAAAGAGTTTATTCCCGGTGATTACGAATACATCAGCTTCAATGCATGGCTCACCTCCAAACTTGAAGGCAAAAGTTACTATGATTGTTTTTTAGATATTGTTCGCTAACTCTTGCCTTATTTTTGTCTACTCCGGATCTCTATCCGACCGACCTTTCTTAGGCTTCCCATCTATAACCATTACAATCTCCCCTTTTACCGGTTTGGCTTCAAAATGGGTTATCAACTCATCCACTGTTCCGTTTACGGTTTCTTCAAACATCTTGGTCAATTCCCTCGAAACAGAGGCTTGCCTCTCGCCACCAAAAAATTCCTTTAACTGATGTAAACATTTCACCAAACGATGAGGCGATTCATATAAAATAATGGTTCGCTCCTCTTCAGCCAGTTTTTTGAGCATGGTTTGGCGGCCCTTTTTCTCCGGCAAGAAACCCTCGAAGCAAAAACTATCGCTCGGCAATCCGCTTTTAACCAGTGCAGGAACAAAAGCCGTTGCTCCCGGCAAACATTCAATCTTAATCTGGTTTCGCAAACACTCACGTACCAGCAAAAACCCCGGATCGCTAATTGCTGGTGTGCCTGCATCACTCACCAATGCCAGGTTCTTCCCATTTTCCAGCATGGTCACAAACCGCTGCAATTCGCGGTGTTCGTTGTGCATGTGATATGGGATCAGCGTTTTTTCAATTTCGTAATGTTTTAATAACTTAATGGATTGACGGGTATCTTCGGCCAGAATGGCGTCCACTTCTTTAAGTATGCGCAATGCCCTGAGGGTAATATCCTCAAGGTTTCCGATTGGGGTGGGGACTAAATATAACTGGCCTGCCATGTGTGCAAGATAAGAGCAAATGCTCATTCTTATAAGGTAACCTTATAAATTTCGTTTTTTTTACCAGTTAAATTTTTAATTTGCACCCACTTTAAAACACATACAGATTATGAATTTTCCTGAAACACTGGTTTACACCAAAGATCACGAGTGGGTTCGCGTAGAAGGCGATACTGCCTACGTAGGTATTACCGATTTTGCTCAACACGAACTGGGTGATATCGTTTATGTAGATATCAATTCAGTTGGCAAAACAGTGAGCCAGCATGATGTATTTGGTACTGTAGAAGCTGTAAAAACAGTTTCAGACTTGTTTATGCCGGTAAGTGGTGAAGTATTGGAAATGAATGGAAAATTGGATAGCGCACCCGAATTGGTAAACAGCGATCCTTATGGTGACGGTTGGATGGTGAAAATAAAATTAACCAATACAGCCGAAGTTGAAGGTTTGATGAATGCTGCCGATTACAAAACGTTAATCAACGCTTAAGCGAAACGATAATTTAACAAAAAGGAACTGCACAACACGGTTCCTTTTTTTGTGCCATTTAATTTATTTGTTATGAAAAAATTATTGCTTGTATGTATCCTGTTTTATTGCCTGCAGAGTCACGCACAGCAGGTTTTTCCAACGCTCACCTGCGAAACATTAGCCGATAAAAAACTGGTGATTCCCAATGATGTTAAAGGGAAACGCTCGGTAGTATGTTTGGCAATGTCGCCCAAAGCCGAAAAAATGCTACGTGTATGGAATAGTCCTTTGTACACGGCTCTTTTTGCCGAAGGAATGGGTGGATTAATGGGTGGCCGCATGTATGATGCCAACCTCTGTTTTGTGGGCATGCTTAAGGGAATTGCCAAACTTGGATTGGTCGAGGCTAAGAAACAATCGAAAAAGGAAGTTGAGAAAAAACTCTACCCCAATTTTATGGTAAGTGATGATGATGTAAATACCTTAATGAAAAACCTGAAGATTACAGATGTAAAAGAACCTCACTTTTTTGTGCTTGATGCCGAAGGAAGGGTGATATATCATACCCAAGGCGAATACAGTGAACAAAAGATGAATGAGCTCACAGAGAAACTGCTCTAAAACAAAAATGCCGTACTGAATCAGTACGGCATTTTTTTATATCTCCGGTAGCAGGGATTAACCTTCTCCGCCAATTTCTTCACCTTCTTCGTCTTCCTCCGGAACAATACCATCCATCAGGTTACGGATATCCTGTAGTTCTTCGCGGTTGTACTTATTATTATAATCTGCAAACAAGTCCATCAGATAATCCAGATTCGCTTTCCCGTCATCGTCCTGCAAATACAGAAATGTATACTCACCCTTGTTCTCCTCAATGTTTTCGTACGCCAAGCGGATCATACGTACATAACCAGGCTCATTCAGGTTTTCTTTTACATATTCTCGCAATTCTTTCAGTTGTTCAACAACTTTGGCCCCAACACCATCCGAAGCCAGTGTCTTTTTAATTTTATCGATTATCGGTTTCATATTATTATTTCTGTCGCCTGCGAAACTACTGCTTTTGTCGATTAATGAAAATACATTTGTTTGAAAATTAATCATTTTATGCTTACCAAGGGAACCTATACCATCCTCTTACTCATTGTTTCCAACCTATTTATGACATTTGCCTGGTACGGACACCTTCAGTTTCAAAAGATCGGCTGGCTAAAAAGTACCGGATTAATTGGCATTATTGCCATCAGTTGGGGAATAGCGCTATTCGAATATATATTTCAGGTTCCGGCCAACAGAATTGGGCATATAGACCATGGAGGCCCATTTAGCATGTTTGAACTCAAAACCATTCAGGAAGCTGTTTCCATCATGGTATTTGTGCTGGTTAATATTTATGTTTTCAAAGAAGGAAACCTCCAATGGAATCACATACTTGGTTTTGCACTCATTGTGCTAGCCGTATTCGTAATTTTTAAGAAGTGGTAATCGGCCATTCAGAAGCCTTAAAACGTTGTCCATGTGGGTCTCAAACAAAGACCACCCTGCATAAAGCAGGGTGGATCCTCGATTTTAACTAACCCCTTAGTCAAATAAGATTGTATTGATGGCCCAACTATCTAAACCGGTCTTTAATCGCTGTAACAGGACAGATTGTTAATGTGAATACGAAACGATGTCTCCTTTTTTATTCGTATACACTACATTTCCATCATCCAATGTAACATTTCCTTTTGAATCATTTTTCCCCAGAAACTCCCGCTTTAACATCCGTTTTGATTCTTTATCAAGATTGTATAAAACAATAGATTCATTTTCTTCCACCAAAACAGACAGTGTATTATCTGTTTCTTCCATATCGAAAATCCAAGTGCAATCTTCAGAAAAGGTTCTCATATCGAATATTTGTTGTGTTTTATAATTATAGTAAAAAGGTGATTCGTTGTAATACAGAAATGATGCTAAAAGCTCGTAAAAATAAAGTCTCATTGGATTGTTCATGGACTCATTATCAAACGTTACCATGGAATCCGTTCTCACAGAAAACCTCTTTCCATTATATCTTAACTCTTTATCATTGCTGGTGTTGGAAAAGTACATAAACGTCTTTTCGTTATTTACTTTTTCATTAATATGCTCCGTACCCATCATCCAAAGACTGTCATTTACTTGTTCCAGTGTAATATAATCCAGTCTTAAATCATCCATTATTTCACCCGACTCCCAATCCTTTTCGTAATGCTTGTATTTATGAATTCTCAGGTCTCTTGCAACGGGATCATAAGAGTATAGGAAAAACAGCAACTCTGTGCTTATTGTATCAGAGTATTTGTTCGGATCCAAATACTCCACGTACATTATATTGTATAACCTGCTTGTTGTACTATATGGTCTCGTATTGAAACTTACTATTTCATATGGCAAACGTTTTTCCCTAAATATCCTTTTGACCTCTGCTACATTTATTCCCTTCACTCCTCTCATTTCCAAAAGTTTGTAAATGAGCTTATCATTGCTTGTAAAACATAAAGAATCTAAGGTCCGTGTCTTTAAATTGTAGTCGTAAATCTTGGTAGTATTACCCATGCCGGTTACAAATAAATGGTCTTCCACTTTGTTCACGCGCCTGTAACCCGACATTCTTTTTATTCTGGTATTCGATATTTCTGTTTTTGTTCCCTTTTCATTAATCGTTGCCTTTATTAGGTCTTTATAAAAATGAATGCTGTCAATGGGGAATGTTCTTACAACCGAAAGGCTCGTATCCAATATGATAAATAGTGGCGATTTAAAAATCTTTAAATGTTGGGTTGCACTTTTATAAAGCTTGTCATTAAAAACATACCGTGGTTTGATTGTAAAATTAGCTGTCAGGAATTCATCAATTTGTTCCGGTGATGCATCCTCGGAATAAAATAAGAGATCGACTTTACCTGTCAGACTTTCATCAATCATTGCATTTGTTGCTTTATTGCAAAAAGAACAAGAGTTGATATTGATAGCTATGAGCACCCGGTTCTGAATGGTTGAATCGTTTGCAAATACCTTAACGGTAATGATGATGAAGGTTAACAAAAAAAATAATATGCGCATTAGACTGATTATTGTTTGTAATTTAAATCGTAACAGAGTTCTCTCGGACTCTGTTACGATAAAGGAATTATGGTAATTTAACGGTGGCTTCCGTTTCGATTGTAATCTGTACATCACCCGTTTCATTTGGGCATCCCATTCGAATAGATGTGGCAGGATAAAAAGTCAACACTTCGGTATCAAATGAAAATGCAAAAGGATAGTTGGAGTTAAAATGTTGCTCTGCAACTGGAGGTACTTGCCAGGGTTCCATAACCTTGCAAATATCTTCTGCTTCATCGGCCACTGCCTTTTTCAAAACGTATAAGCATGTTTTCTTTGATACATCACAACTTATGATAATAAGTTTTGAGTTTGCTCCAATAAGCCTTGCTACCCCCAAAACCTTTCCTCCGCCTAGTTTCTCTTTAGGCTTTTCAACTGCGTTTACGCTCATTGTAAAAACAAATGCGCAAATGATAAATAGTATGTTTTTCATGTGTTGGTTGATTAATAATAATGAACAGCTATAACATCCGATGTTTCCTCAATGGTAATTCCATTCACATATTGCACCTCTGTCGCACCATTTACATTAAACTTAACAATGTACTTTTTGCTATTGTCTATTTGTAAATGCTCAGGAATTGGCGCAGTCTCAACAGCTTTGCTATTATTAGGCCCATAAGGTCCCCAAACATTGCATGGAATAGCCATACACTTGGCTGTTGAAACCAACCGGCAGATATAGTATCTATGTCCGCTCTCGTTTATTTCTTCATAGAAGCCTCTTACAATACAGAAGTCTTGCTTCTCTATTTTGGGCTTCTTCATTGCATTTTCAACTTTTACCTTTGGTGGTGTTTTAGGGTTCCTTGCATTGGCTATACTCAGATTTATGAATATTGCCGTAACAATGAATAAAAATGATAATCGTGTAATTTTCATGCTACTTAATTTAGCTGTCCTCTTTAGAATAAGACAGGGGTTTAATAAATGATTGATGCATTTCAAAAGTATAGCGAATGCGGCTGCTGGTTGAACTATTACCTCTTAATAGCTCCAACTTGTTGGGTTTAGTTGTTTGGGTCTTCGGGTCTCCTTTCATTTTAGGGTTTTCATAACTCCTCAACTGTTTCTTCCGCATCCAAGACCAATATCAAAATTGTCACATCGCTATGCACTTGCAAAAAGCGTTGTTACCAAAATCTGGTTAAACAAATTGAATCAGTGTATTTGGAGTCGGGGTTAAACATTTGATTGGGGTTATTTGATACAAAGGAAAATCATTTTCATTTAAATTATCAAATTAATAATTTTATTATTAGTATTAATATTATAATTAGCTGAATGTAAGTATATTATTTACAACCTTGCGCCATGCATTTAGGCCTACGTATAAAGATTGCCCGCATCAGTAAGGGGTTAACTCAAGAGGAATTGGCGGAAAAGATTAATAAAACGCGGCCACTCATCAGCAGCATTGAACAAACAGGAAAGGCTAACTACTATACCCTCAGGAAAATTTGTGATGTTTTAGGACTGGAACTGGATGAAACCACCAATCAGGTAAATGACCCTCAGGCGCCTTACGGATCTAATAAAAATGCAAAACAAATGGAGTTGGTGAAACAACTTGAAAAGGATGTCCAACAATTGCAACAACTCGTCCAATCGCAAGCTGATCTGATTCTTGCTTTAAAGGAAAAAATTGTAGCGCTTGAGAAAAAGGCTAAAAAGAAGAGTTAAGGGCTAGGTATTCCAGCGCTGTGCCATTCTTATCGTATAACCAATAAAATCTTCCAGTCCCGCATTAAACAAATCATTTCCAAGCGGGTTACCATCTTCATCCAACACTGCTTTGGTGTAATGCGCTTCGAAAATTTTGGATGAAACGAACGAATTCAAATCGGTAAAGCTGATAATTTTATTGAGAATGGTATGCAGGTGCAATGCAGGTGCTTTCCCTCCCTTTCCGGTAGAAACACCAATGGTTGCAAATACTTTCTCATCAAATAAATAATCAAATTTGCGATCCCCCATACGGTGCAAAAAATTCAAAATCTCGGGGGTGGTGCTCCAGTTATACTCAGGTGTAATAATGATAATGATTTGTGCAGGAGACATTGAATCCACCAGTTGCTGTTGGAACGGGGTAAATGCCGATTCATCAATAGGTCCCTGATTGATAAGCGGAATATCATATTGCTGAAAATCCACCAACGATGCAGTATGGCCCATACTCCCGAGTTGCCGCTCAATGGCTTTACCCACCCGAAACGTATTATTATTTGCCCGTGCTGAGCCTGAAAGTATAGCAATGTTCATTGAGTAGTTGTTGAGTTGTGGCTTGATAGATCAGCCCTTACGATACTTAGAAACGTATTGGTATAGGTTAAAGTTTTGATCCTGCAGCGCAACCCTAATTTCGTCCAGCAACTGCGGGAATAAAATATCTTTGGTTCGCATGTTCTTAATTAATGTCAATGCCTTTTCGGCAACCAAAACAGCTTTTCGCGAACTGTGCTCGTTTGCCCTTCCATGGCTTTCAATTGCCTGCAATAATTCATCCAGCCCTTCATTTTTGGTAGCAACTGTGCGCACCACCGGAGTTTCCCATTCACTCGTGGCGTGGCTGTGAGCCAGCATGGTAAGGTTTTTATAAAATGTATTGGCTCCGGCACGGTCGGCCTTGTTCAATACATAAATATCTGCAATTTCCATCACCCCACTTTTAATGGTTTGTATATCATCACCGGCCTCGGGCACCAAGGCCAAAATTGTGGTGTCTGCCAACGATGCAATTTCTACTTCGCTCTGACCCACCCCTACCGTTTCAATAATAATGTAATCAAACCAGGCTCCTTTAAGCACGTCAGTTACTTCCAATATTTTGGGCGATAATCCTCCAAGACTTCCCCGGCTGGCCATGCTCCTGATAAATACATCTGGGTGCAAAAAATGCTCACTCATGCGAACCCTATCGCCCATTAATGCACCCCGGTTAAACGGAGAACTTGGATCAACAGCGATAATAGCTACTTTTTTTCCGCCCAAAAGCATACATTGGGTAAGTGCGCTAATGAGCGTGCTTTTTCCTGCACCCGGAGGACCTGTAATACCAATTACCGGAATCTGTTTATTGGGTAGTGCTTTCAACAATTCCTCGTACCCGGTCGTTTCATTTTCCACCATGCTGATGGCTCGTGCCAGGGCTCGTTTATCATGTTGTGCCAATTGTTGTAAAAGCGGGTGTGCCAATGAGGTGATTGTTATGCTTGCAAGTTTACGAATATTTCGGTGGGGATTACACTTCCTAATAGGTCCTTTTTTTCCACTGCATTTTTACCGGCAACAAAAAAAATACCTGGGTGCAAATAGCAATAATGTTGGCGTATACATCATACAACAATACCAACAATACATTCTGACGCATTCCTAATTTTTGTTGTAACCACAATATAAACAATGATTGCAGGGCAATTTTGATCCCATACAATTGCAGCGCCAATATCGGCTGATAACAAAACAGCACAACGATTACAGGAAATAAAGAGCCCAATACCCCAAACAATACCCACCAGTAAAAAGGCAATTCCCGGGCACCCGTCAACCAACGTTTGCGCTGGTGCATCAGTTGCACAAATGAACCAACCGGCCTCGATATGTTCAAGCTGTTGCGGGTAATAATATTTTTGGTTTTCCATCCTTTTTTACGCACCTGCTCATACAACTTATAATCCTCGGTTACCGAAAAATCCAATGCCTCATACCCTCCTACATTCCAGTAGGCTTCCTTGGTAATAACCATATTATTTCCCACCGCGGTGCAGCCCATACCAAGGTTATCAAACCCTTTGATCAACCCCATATAAAATAACCAGTCTAACCCCATCAACTGAGCCCATACAGGTTTGTCGTATACCATTGTCAATCCTGAAACAATGGCCATCTGATCATCGGCTATGTGCAACACAAGCTCTTTTGCCCATTGCCTGTTCACAATAATATCCGCATCGGTAATTGCATATATACTACCCTTGGCTTCATGCGCTAGATGGGCAAGCACGTTCGCTTTCCCTTTTGCTTTTCCAAGTGTAGTTATAATGTTTACCAGTTTAAATTGTTGCTTATCTTTTATAAAGGCAGCAACCAAAGCAGCCGTTGCATCTTCCGACTGATCATTCCCAATCAGAATTTCCAATTGGTGCTGAGGATAATCCAACTCCTGAAGAGCTTGCAAACACTTTACAATATGCTCCTCTTCATTGCGAGCGGCCACCAATACTGAAAGCATAGGCCAGCCGGTTTCGTCCCGCTGCTTTATTGGATCCGGTTTGGCAGCAGCAATGCTAAAAAACAAGCTCACCTGAATGATGATGTACAAAGCTGTTATTCCTAAACAAACAAACGCGATCATTTTTATGCTAATTGTTTAAACGTAAATCCTTTCCCTGATAGCTGCTTGAGAACTTCAGGTAATATCTGCTTTAATTGCTTTTGGGCTTTTTCGCTATCATGAAAAACAATAATAGAGCCGTTTTGCGTTGCCCTCACAGTCTCTTCAATTGCCTTGGCAACATCTACCCCTGCATCATAATCGCGGGTTAAAATATCCCACATTACAATGGTATATCCTTGCTTTTGCAGTGCCTTAATCTGCAACGGTCCTATTCTTCCGTAGGGCGGACGAAACAACTTACTTTTAACAACCGCGGCACAAAGTGATACATTGTCAAAATAGTGCTGGTTGGGTGTATTCCATCCTTTTATGTGGTTGTAGGTGTGATTTCCTGTTGCATGTCCTTCAGAAAGAATTTTATGGTATGTACCCGGAAATCTTGTAACGTTTTCGCCCACACAAAAAAAGGTGGCCTTTGCGTTATATGCACTTAAGGTTTGCAGCACCCATGGCGTAATTTCAGGGTGAGGACCATCATCAAATGTTAAAAATACGGCCTTATCATTCGTTTGAACCTTCCATGTAAGGGAAGGAATCAATAAAGGAAGAAAAGATGGTAATGTGTGTTTAAACATTATTTTTGAACCGATACAACTGATTATCTATGAAACTGAACAACACCAAAGCGCTGCGCAAGTTACTATTTCTAGCTGTTATTTTAACCTGCAGTATTCAAATGCAGGCACAGCGTAGTTACACTTTGCAGGAGTGCATTGATCAGGCCTTTAAAAACAATATTACCGTTAAACAGCGGGAACTTTCGCAACAGGGTGCGGAGGCCGACAGGCTTCAAAGTAAAATGAACCTGTTGCCCAATTTGAATGCACAGGCAACCAATAATTACAATATTGGTTTCGCCATCAATCCGGTTACCAATACCACACAAAACAATGCTACATTCAGAAGCAATAACTTTTCCATCAGCAGTTCCGTAACATTGTTTAATGGTTTTCAGAACCTGAACAATGTGAAACAACAGCATGCAACCGTAAGAGCAACCGATGCGGATTTGCTCACAACTAAAAACAATATTGCACTTCAGGTTTCAAATGCCTACATGCAGGTACTGATGAATGCCGAAATCGCCAATTCCCGTAATATTCAGATTCAATCAACGGCCGAACAGCTCAAACGTCAGGAAAAATTATATGAATTAGGTGGTGTAAACAGGGTGAAATTACTACAGTTGAAAGCGCAGTATGCCAATGAAGAATCACAACTCATCACTGCTCAAACGCAGTTGGATCAATCGTACCTCACTTTATGGCAATTAATGAACACCCCTCCCGACCCAAATAATACCGTTCAAAAACCAGATAGCTCATCAATAACAAATATACCCGGTGAAATACTTGGAGCAGACGCCATTTATAAATCCTTTTTAGATAAAAGCCCCGAAGTGCAGGCTGCCAAACACAGGGCTGATGCAGCAAGGATTGGACAAAACATTGCTGTCGGAGGTCGTAGTCCGCGCTTAACATTGGGTGGTAGCATCAGTTCCTTTTATTCCACACAAACACAACAAGGCGTTGGAACACCGGCATTGGAGTTTGTGCCTTTTGGATATGATGCCAATGGTGCACAATCCGGAATATATATTGTGAATGCAAGATACAACAACAGTGAAGTAGTTCCTTTCAGCGACCAGTTCAACAAAAATCTGGGAAAAAACGTTGGCTTAACATTGTCTGTTCCTCTTTTTAACGGTTACCAGGCTAGCAACAATATTCAAAAAGCACGCATCAACCGGATGAGCAGTGATCTTACACAAAAACAAACTGAACTTGACCTTTACAAAAATGTAAATCAGGCTTACCTCGATTTTAAATCGGCCCAGAAACGGTATGAGTCTAATCAAAACAACTACGAAGCTAATAAAGAAGCCATGACAGTAGCCGAATCCCAATTTAATCTTGGCGCTTTAAGCACGGCTGACTTTATTGTTACAAAATCACAGTACCTTCAGGCCGAAACCAATATGGTTCAGGCAAAGTATGAATTGCTGTTCAGAAGAAAAGTACTTGATTTTTATTTGGGTAAAGGGTTGTATTAAATTATAGATTTGAAGACGTATGGCAACGAAAAAAAGTAATAAACTTATTTGGTATTTAGGTGCAGCAGTTGTGTTGCTTATTGTGTTTGTATTGGTTGGAAAAAGTGCCGGCTGGATTGGGAAGGATGAGGGCATCAAGGTTTCTGCAACCAAGGCAGAACGCAAAACCATTATCGAAACGGTATCTGCTAATGGAAAAATACAACCTGAAGTAGAGGTAAAAATGAGTTCGGACGTTTCGGGCGAAATAAAGGAACTGTATGTAAAGGAAGGTGACTCGGTCCAAGCCGGGCGATTACTTGCGCGCATCGATCCCGAATTATACCAGTCATCACTCGACCGTTCGGAAGCTGCCTTAAATAATTCGAAAGCAAATCTGGCAAATGCGCGCGCGCGTTTGTTACAATCAGAAGCTAAATTCAGTGAGGTTGAACAGCAATACCTTCGTAATAAAAAAATGTACGAAGCCAAATTGATTTCGGATGGCGAGTTTCAAACTGCGCAATCAACTTACCTCACCACCAAAGCCGACATTGAAGCCGCCAAACAAACGGTTATCGGGGCACAGTTTACCGTAAAAACACAGGAAGCAGGACTCAAGGAAGCCAAGAAAAACCTGACCCGTACCGAAATTTTTGCACCTGTAAGTGGCATTGTTTCCAAACTCAGTGTCGAAAAAGGAGAGCGTGTGGTTGGTACTTCTCAAATGGCCGGAACAGAGATGATGCGTATTGCCAACCTCAATGATATGGAAGTAAGTGTGGATGTGAACGAAAATGATATTGTAAAAGTAAGCATTGGTGATACCACCGAAGTGGAAGTGGATGCATACAACAACCGTAAATTTAAGGGCATGGTAACCGAAATAGCCAATTCAGCAACAACCAGTGCAGCCACCACCTCCGATCAGGTAACCAATTTTGTGGTTAAGATCAGAATCCTGCGCAGCTCGTATGCCGATCTTGAAAAAGCATTCGGTAAAAAACGTTCGGTGTTCAGGCCGGGTATGTCGGCATCGGTTGAAATACAAACAGAACGTGCCAACAATGCGATTGCGCTTCCGATTGAAGCCGTAACAACCCGTAACAAAAACGATTTGGATACTGCCGCCTCTGTAAATAAAAGAAAAGTAAAAGCCGAAAAAAGCAAAGAGGACCTGGAAGTTGTTTTTGTATGCAATGTCGATAATAAACTTTCCATTCGCGAAGTAAAAACAGGAGTACAGGATGATAAGTTTATTGAAATCACCAAGGGGTTAAACGAAGGTGATGAGGTGGTTTCAGGACCTTACAGCGCTGTTTCACGTACCTTAAAACATGGCGACCATATTCAAAAAGTAAGCAAGGAGGCTTTGTTCGACTCTTCCGTTGAAGCTAAAAAAGACTAGTCATGCTACATTGAAAAGCTGCAGGTAGCAAAACATTCAACCAAATTGCTATTTTTACCGCATGGATACATTACCTAGAAACATAGCGGTACTCGGGGGAGGGAGCTGGGGAACAGCCATTACCAAAATGCTGAGTGAACACAGGGCATCAAGCCTTAGTAAAATCAGCACCCTGCAATGGTGGATTCGCAATGAAGAAACCGCAAAGTATATCCGAGAAAACAAACATAACCCCAAATACATCAGTTCGGTGGAAATTCACCCCGAAAGGGTGAGCGTAAGCAGCGATCTAAATGCTGTTGTTCAATCGGCCGACATTCTTGTGCTTGCCGTGCCGTCCGCTTTTTTAAAGGATGCACTAAGCGGTATTGATAAAGAACTGTTGAAGGGAAAATACATTGTTTCGGCCATCAAGGGACTGCTCCCCCACAGCAAACAAATTGTTGCCGATTTTTTAATGAATGAGTTTGATGTGCCTCACGAAAACATGATGGTCATATCGGGGCCATGCCATGCCGAGGAAGTTGCCTCTGAAAAACTTTCCTATCTAACCATTGCAGGCCTCAACGAAACCATTGCCGTTCATTTTGCTTCTATGCTTGCCTGCCGATATATCCGGACTATTATTTCCAAGGACATTACCGGAACTGAATACGGTGCGGTGCTCAAAAACATTTATGCAGTAGCAAGTGGTATATGCCATGGAGTAGGATATGGTGATAACTTCCAGGCTGTGCTCATCAGCAATGCCATTCGCGAAATGGAAGCCTTTTTATACAAAGTACATGCGCACCCCCGTGAAATCAACCACTCAGCATACCTGGGCGATTTGCTGGTAACTGCCTACTCACAACATTCCCGTAACCGTACTTTCGGGAATATGTTGGGTAAAGGCTATTCTGTAAAATCTGCTCAGCTCGAAATGAATATGATTGCAGAAGGTTTTTATGCCACCAAAAGTATGTACGAGCTCAACAAGGAACAACTGCACATCGACATGCCCATTGCCGAAGCAGTATACAATATTATTTACGGGGATATGCCTGCCCGTGCGGCCATTGAAAAGTTGAGTGAAAAATTAATCTGACGGAAAATTTGAAACGTTGAGATACGATGGTTGCAACCTCGCTTTGTGACCTTTGTACTTCTTTGATTAATCTTTGTTTGAAATCACGAATGAGAATATAAACACTATGACCAACCCTATCCAAGAATTTAACGACTACCGTTCGAAAATGAACGATAAAATGATGGCTGCCGACAATCTGGTATTAAAACGTCTGTTCAACCTCGATACCAATACCTATGAAGAAGGAACCTTGTCGACTCAAACCAAAGAGATGCTAGGCCTGGTAGCCAGCATGGTATTGCGTTGTGATGATTGCATTAAATACCATTTGGGTAAATGCCATGAGCAGGGAGTAACAACAGCCCAACTATTCGAAATTTTTGCTGTGGCGAATATTGTGGGTGGAACCATTGTCATTCCGCACACTCGTAGGGCTGTGGAGTATTGGGAAGCGTTACAGACTCCTTAAAAATTTCCTGATAAAAAAGATTGTTTCGGCAGTCTTTTTTTATGCATATCAAATATCTTTGACAAGTTATGACAACACGCAAAAAACTCTTTTTACTCGATGGTATGGCTTTAGTGTACCGTGCCTATTTTGCTTTCAGCCAAAATCCACGAATCACTTCATACGGCTTTAACACTTCGGCCATCTTTGGTTATGCCAATACCGTTTTGGATATTCTCAAAAAAGAAAAGCCAACACATATTGGTGTTTCGTTTGATACTGCCGAACCAACAGCAAGACATATTGAATTTGAAGCCTACAAAGCACACCGCGAGGAAATGCCTGAAGATATTTCGAAGGCATTACCCTTTATTATGCGCCTCACCGAAGCCTTCAAGATCCCATTGTTGATCCGACCCGGTTTTGAAGCCGATGATATTATAGGCACACTTGCTAAAAAAGCCGAAAAACAGGGCTTCGATGTATACATGATGACACCCGATAAGGATTTCGGGCAATTGGTAAGCGAACATATTTTTATTTACAAGCCTGCCCGGTTGGGGAATGATTATGAAATAATGGGCATCCCGGAGGTGCTGAAACGTTGGGAAATTACAGATGTTAGTCAGGTAATTGATATTTTGGGGATGTGGGGGGATGCTGTAGATGGTATTCCCGGAATACCCGGTATTGGCGAAAAAACAGCCAAGCTCCTTGTGCAAAAATACGGTAGCATGGAGGGTCTGTATGAAAACACCCACGAACTGAAAGGTAAACAAAAAGAAAAAGTTGAAGCCAATAAAGAACAGGCTTTTTTAAGTAAACGCCTCGCAACAATTGACTTAAATGTTCCCATCGAACTGGAAGAAGACCACCTTGTGTTTGAAGCTCCCGATAAGGAGGCTTGTGAAGCATTGTTTGCGGAACTCGAGTTTAAAACAATGTCGAAACGGTTGTTTGGAACCGTGGAGGAGAATTCACCTGTAGCCGGCAGCCCGCAGGCAGCGGCCAAAAGCCAACAGCCAAAAGCCAATAGCGGGTTCGACCTATTCAATCAGGGAAGCAATGACTCCAGCGCGATCGACAAAAGAGAAGCTGAATTCTCGGAAATAGAAACTCCATCTACACCCCGAAACACCATTGAAAATACTCCCCACACCTACCATTTAGTTGACACTGCAGAAAAACGCGCTAACCTTATTACAGAGCTGTTGCAGCAACCTGAAGTTTGTTTTGATAGCGAAACAACCAGTCTGGATGAGCTTACTGCAGAGATTGTTGGGCTTTCATTTGCGTACAAAAAAGGGGAGGCCTATTACATTCCTTTTCCCGAAAACAAGGAGGAGGCGCAGGCCATGATGAATGAGTTTAAACCTTTGTTCGAAAATGAGCAGTTGGTAAAAATCGGACAGAACATCAAATATGATTTAAGCATCCTCAAAAACTATGACGTAATGCTTAAAGGGAAATGGTTTGACACCATGCTTGCGCACTATTTGATTGATGCAGACTTACGCCATGGGATGGATTTCCTTTCCAACAATTACCTGAACTATGAACCTGTTTCCATTGAAACCCTCATTGGTAAAAAAGGAAAAAACCAACTCAGCATGCGCAATGTTGAGATGGAGAAAATAAAAGAGTACGCTGCCGAAGATGCCGATGTTACCATGCAGCTTAAAGAGCTCTTTGCTCCGCAATTACCCGAACGTAATGCGCAAAAGTTATTTGATGAAGTGGAGATTCCTCTTATCAATGTATTGAATGATATGGAACGTGAGGGCATTCGGATCAATGCACAGTTCTTAAATGATTATTCGGTTGAGCTGGCCAAGGAAATAGGAACGCTCGAAAAAAAGATCCACGAACTGGCCGGTGTGAATTTTAATATTGCTTCCCCTAAACAATTGGGAGAGGTGTTGTTCGATCATCTAAAACTAGACCCCAAAGCCAAAAAAACCAAAACGGGTCAGTACCAAACCGGGGAGGATGTTTTACAAGGATTGAGTGAGCACGAAATCGCCAAGTGTATTTTGGATGTAAGGCAATTGCAAAAATTAAAGTCAACATATGTAGATGCATTGCCGATGCTGGTTCATCCGAAAACCGGACGTGTGCATACGTCTTTTAACCAGGCTGTAGCGGCTACCGGAAGACTTTCATCAACGGAGCCGAACCTGCAAAACATTCCCATTCGTACAGATAAAGGCCGTGAGATCCGAAAGGCCTTTATTCCGCGCAATGAAGAATATGTGTTGATGAGTGCCGATTATTCGCAAATTGAATTGCGTGTAATTGCCTCCATTGCAAAAGAAGACAATATGATCGATGCATTTAAGCAAGGCATCGATATTCATACCGCTACCGCTGCCAAAGTGTACAACGTGGAGTTATCGGCTGTAACAGGTGAGCAACGCAGAAATGCCAAGGCGGTAAATTTTGGAATCATCTATGGTCAATCTGCCTTTGGTTTATCCCAGAGTTTAGGGATTCCCCGCAAAGAAGCTGCTGCCATTATCGAAGAATATTTCAAACAATACCCACGCATCAAAAACTACATGAGCGACAGTATCCATTTTGCCCAGGAACATGGATTTGTAGAAACGATATTGGGACGCAGAAGGTATTTGCGTGATATCAACTCCAAGAACTTTACGGTACGCGGTTTCGCGGAACGAAACGCCATCAACGCACCCATTCAGGGAAGCGCGGCCGATATGATCAAAGTTGCCATGCTCAAAGTAGATGCTGCTATTCGGAATCCACAATCCGGAATCCAGTATTCAAAAATGATTCTGCAGGTGCATGATGAACTTTTATTCGATGTGCACAAAAGTGAGGTCGAAAAAATGAAGATATTGGTAAAAACACAAATGGAAGCAGCAATGCAGCTACAAGTACCAATTCAGGCCGAAGTGGGTGTTGGAGAAAACTGGCTGGAAGCACACTAGAAGAAATGCTGAGTGCGGATTTTCGATTGCGGAATGGGCGGACGTTCGAATAATTAAATCCAAAATTCGTAAGTAAAGAAATGTATAACCAATGGCATTGGGAATTAGGTAAAAGGAACCTGCGGGAAGGTGAGATATAAAGAAGTGATGAATAAAGAATGGAAGAGTTAAGTATTTTAGAACAGGAAATATGGGGGAACCCGATTCGCGAGTTTTTGATTTGCATTGGGGTATTATTGTTGGGATTATTGCTTAAAAGATTGGGAGCAACTTTCCTCAGCAAGCAATCATTCCGCTTCTTCAAACGGTTTGCACACAACCAATTTTCAGAAGAATTTGTTGCGCTCATCCGCAAACCATTTGAGCAACTGCTTACCCTGATTATCATTTATGTTGCCTTCAATCGTTTGGTTTTTCCCGAAACCTGGCATATGGTTGGCGTTGAAAAAATTGGTATTCGCTGGCTTTTGTTTACGGCCTGGATGATTGCTGTTTTTGTTATTGCCACAAGAATTTTACTTCGTGCAACCGACTTTTTCTCCTTGGTATTGTCACGCAGGGAAGACTCCTCCTTTTCTCCGGAGCTTGCCAATTTTTTAAAGGAGCTTATCAAGGTTGTTCTTGTTATTGTAATGGTATTTGCGGGCTTGCGATTTGTTTTTGAGGTTAACATAACAGCACTTGTTGCTTCGCTCGGTATTGGTGGATTGGCAGTGGCGTTGGCGGCACAAGATACGCTGGCCAACTTACTGGGATCCTTTATCATCTATCTTGATAAGCCCTTTAAGACCGGTGATTTAATTGAAACCAACGACATTAAAGGCTCAGTAGAACATGTTGGATTTCGCACCACCCGAATTCGTACGGTTGAAAAAAGCTTGCTTACCGTTCCCAACAAAAAACTTATTGATACCGCCTTAAACAACATTACGGAAAGTGCTTCCAGACGTGTTCGTTTCACATTAGGCTTAACTTATGCCAGTAAATCCGAACAAATCCTTTCCATCATTGATGATATCAAAAAAGAAATTGACAAACACCCTCTTACCGGTGATGATTATACGGTACGATTTACCGAGTTTTCGCAAAGTTCCCTGGATATTTTGGTTGTCTATTTTGTGCTCAGTAATGAATATGATATAATGATTGCCGTAAAGGAAGAACTGAATGTGAAGATGATGAACATCATTGAACAACATGGCTGCGACTTTGCTTATCCAACCCAAACCGTTTACGTGAAACAATGATACTAACCGATACACATGCGCATTTATACGCAGAAGAATTTGATGCCGACCGGAAAGGAATGATGCAACGCGCCATGCAAAAACACGTTACACGGATGTTCCTCCCCAATATTGATGTCAACTCCATTCAGCCCATGCTTAACCTTGTATGGGAATTCCCCGATAACTGTTTTCCGATGATGGGTTTGCACCCTTGTTCGGTAGATCAGCATGTAGAGGCGCATCTGTTTCAAATTCAGAAATGGTTCAAAAAACGAACGTTCTATGCTGTAGGTGAAATCGGCCTGGATTTCTACTGGTCTGTTGAGTTTAAGGAACAGCAGATCATGGCTTTTAAAAAACAAATTCAATGGGCCATTCAATATAACCTTCCCATCAATATTCATTCGCGCAATGCCACTCCCGATTGTATTGCTATTCTTCTCGAAATGAAACATCCGCTGTTGCGTGGCATTTTTCACTGTTTTAGTGGCAATGCCGAAGAAGCAAAACAAATTGTGGACTTAGGTTTTTACTTAGGAATTGGTGGGGTAATTACCTTTAAAAATAGCGGTCTGGATAAGGCAATTGAAAACATTCCCCTCGAAAATTTAGTACTCGAAACCGATGCTCCTTACCTTGCTCCCGTCCCATATCGTGGTAAGCGCAATGAGAGTGCTTATTTAATGGAAGTGGCGCAAAAACTATCGGAACTGAAAAATACAAGTGTGGAGAAAGTAGCCCTGATTACGACCGAGAATTCGAAACAAATATTTGGCATCTAGTGATGAAACTTGCCCCATTGCTGTTTGATAAATGCAACAATGTTTTTTGAAAATCCGATAAGCAACAATAAACAAATAAGGCTTACCGTAAATGCAAGAAGTTGATCATCCGAAACACCTTTCCGTCCGGCTACTCCGGCAAATGCTGTAAGTTGTATTACCATCAAACAACCCGATATCGTAATTTTTTTCATACGCGTAACTTTATGATTGAGTACCCGCAAGTTACATAATCGTTCAATTGATTGGTATTAATTATCGTAAGCCAAATTCGGGGCCAGCCATTTCTCAACATACTCCACCGAAACATTTTTGCGTTTGGCGTATTCCTCTACCTGGTCTTTTTGAATTTTTCCCACCGCAAAATATTTACTGCCCGGATTGGCAAAATAAAATCCGCTTACCGCTGCTGTTGGATACATTGCATAACTCTCTGTTAAAGTTATTCCTGTTCCCGACTCAGCTTGCAACAAGTCGAACAGCTTACGTTTTTCGGTATGGTCGGGACAAGCAGGATATCCGGGTGCAGGACGAATGCTATCATATTTTTCCTTAATTATTTCTTCGTCCGTTAAATTTTCTTCCTTGGCAAAACCCCAATATTCCGTGCGTACCAATTCGTGCATTTTTTCGGCAAAGGCTTCGGCCAACCTATCGGCAATGGATTTAATCATGATGCTGTTGTAATCATCATGGTCCTTCTCATAAGCCTCAATTAAGGGCTCTATGCCTATACCGGTCGTAACCGCAAACATTCCCATATAATCCTGTTTACCTGTTTCCTTCTGCGCCACAAAATCCGCCAAACACAAATAAGGCTGATCGGCCGCCTTCTCATTCTGCTGACGAAGGAAGTGGAAAGTAGTTTCCGCTGGCTGAGCGGAGCCGAAGCCATCGGTATTGAGAACAACGTCATCCCCATCTGCATTCGCTTCATAAAAACCAATCACACCTCGGGCTTTCAATAGTTTTTTACCAATTACTTCATCGAGCATCCGGTTGGCATCGTCAAATAATTTCTTTGCCTCAACACCAATAATTTTATCGTCAAAAATAGCGGGATATCTTCCAACCAGTTCCCATGTAAGAAAGAAAGGTGTCCAGTCAATTCGCTGACGCAATTCCTCTAACGGAAAATCATCAAATACTTTATTTCCTAAGAAGGATGGTTTTACAATGGAATCAAACTCCACTTTGAATTTATGCTCACGCGCTTTTTCAAGTGTTACAAAATTTTTATCCTTTTTCCGATTTTTATACTCAATCCGGAATTGTTCGTAGTCGGCTTTTACTTTGGCTTGAGTTACGGGGCGCTGATCCGGGCTAATCAAACTTTGTGCTACAGGTACGCTCTTACTGGCATCCAATACATGCACAACAGGTCCTGAATACACTGGATCTATTTTAACAGCAGTATGTGCTCGTGAAGTTGTTGCACCACCAATCAATAAAGGTGTGGTCATTCCCAGTCTTTCCATTTCTTTGGCAACATGCACCATCTCATCCAGACTTGGTGTAATCAATCCGCTCAATCCTATTACATCCACTTTTTCTTTTCGGGCTATTTCCAGAATTTTCTCTGCAGGAACCATTACCCCGATATCAATAATCTCAAAATTGTTACATGCCAAAACAACACCCACAATATTTTTTCCGATATCATGCACATCTCCCTTTACGGTTGCCATCAGGATACGTCCCTGGTTAGTACTCATATCTCCATTCTTGCGCTTCTCTTCTTCCATGTATGGCATCAGGTAAGCAACGGCTTTTTTCATTACCCGCGCACTTTTTACCACCTGAGGCAAAAACATTTTTCCTTGTCCGAATAAATCTCCCACCACACTCATACCCGACATTAACGGACCTTCAATTACTTCGAGCGGTTTATCAAATTTCTGACGCGCTTCTTCTGTATCAACATCAATATATTCAATAATTCCTTTAACCAATGCATGGCTCAATCGCTCTTCAACCGTGCCTTTGCGCCATTCTTCATCTATAATATTTACCTTGCCTTTTCCCTTTACTCGTTCCGCAAGTTCGAGCAAACGTTCTGTTGCATCCTCTCTTCTATCCAATAACACATCTTCCACATGCTCCAGCAATTCTTTATCAATTTGATCATATACCTCCAACTGACTCGGATTTACAATGCCCATGTCCATGCCATGCTGAATGGCGTGATATAAGAACGCTGAGTGCATGGCTTCGCGCACTTTATCATTCCCGCGAAAAGAAAACGAAACATTGGAAACACCCCCACTAATTTTTGCACCCGGTAAGTTTTCCTTAATCCATTTAGTGCCGTTAAAAAAGTCGATTGCATTTCTGCGATGCTCCTCCATACCGGTTGCAACCGGGAAAATATTGGGATCAAAAATGATATCGCCTGCCGGGAAATGAACCTTTTCTGTTAAAATACGATAGGCTCTTTCTGCAATTTCTATTCTGCGTTCGTAATTATCGGCTTGCCCAGCTTCATCAAACAACATCACAATTACAGCGGCACCGTAACGTTTAACGGTTGTTGCCTGTTTAATAAATTCTTCCTCGCCACCTTTGAGCGATATTGAATTTACCACCGATTTGCCCTGCACACATTTTAAACCGGCCTCAATAATTTCCCATTTTGATGAATCAATCATTATAGGAACTCTTGAAATATCGGGTTCGGAAGCAATCAGATTCAAAAAACGAACCATCGACTCCACACCATCAATCATCCCTTCGTCCATATTGATGTCGATGATTTGAGCACCACCTTGGACCTGCTCGCGTGCAACATCAAGTGCCTCTTCAAAATTTCCTTCTTTAATTAACCGAAGAAATTTCTTGGAACCTGTAACATTGGTGCGCTCACCAACATTGGTAAAATTGGCGCCCTCATATATAACAAGAGGTTCTAGTCCAGAAAGTTTTAATGTATAGTCCTTAGCTAAGTTATCAATATTCATGATTGCTGTTTAATCTCCGCAAAATAGCATCGTAATTGAGTATTTACCAACTTTAGTCCTCATTAATTGTCAATGCCAACATTGAATTGTAAAATCTTTTGAAAGTTGCATCAAACAGCCAGTTATATTGTATACTTGAGCGGTAAAACTTGCAATCAAACTAGTCAAATTGGCCACTTAGATCAAAAAATACGCAATTCACATAAATAATTAATGACAACTCCGGGTTTCCATAACGATTTGATAAGGGCTGTTTTGCAGCCACTATTTGTACTTAATCCCCTGTTTGAACTTCTGCATCAATCAGATCAAGCCGCAGCTCTTTCAAACAATAATCAATATGGCATTTTTATTGGTAATGTGCTACACCTGAAACGGAAGGAAACCGATTCAACAGCCTTGCCTCTGATCGAAGCGCTTAACCAATCGCTAAGGAGCAAGCAAAAAATAGTGCTTAATGACCGGCTCATACTTTTTGAAATATCCGGTGCTTCCTCTGGGATTAAAGGAGACATTGAAATCCTTCCCTTTGCCGATAAGGAGGGTAATATAACCCAACTATTGCTTCAAATCATTGACAGGTGCGAGCCGGGTACGTTCCTTGATCCTGCCAAAGAGCAGGAGTACCAACAGGAATTACTGCTTAAGCAGGCCAATGAAGATACGCTAATAAACAGCACTGATGACCTTGTTTGGTCAGTTGATACTTCATTCTGTATTATTTCATCAAATACTGCATTTGCCAACATGATTGAACAAATGACAGGGGTAAAGCTTCAACGGGGAAATTCTGCATTAAACACCAATTACCCCACGGAGCAACTAGCTAAATGGAAAACCTATTATGAGCGGGCATTTGCAGGTGAAAAATTTTCCATTAAGGAAGAAACCCTGAATGATGACGGAGAGTTAATCCACTGCAGTTTTATTTCCATCACTCCGTTGCTTGATTATACAGGAAATACATGGGGAGCCGCTTGTTTTGGTAAAGATATAACTGCAGAAACAAAAGCCAGTAGAACGCTGGCTAAGGTAAATTTTGAATTACAGAATATCTTAGCCTCATCGGTTGATATTATCTGCACCTTTAACGCCAATGGAGAGTTTCAGAATATCAATAATGCATCTATTAACATCTGGGGTTATACTCCCGAAGAATTGATTCATACCCACTATAAAACACTTTTACACCCCGATGATTTGCATAAGTCGGATGACGCTGCAAGGGAAGTGTTAAAAGGCAAGGATATTACTGATTTCGAAAATCGGTATATTAAAAAAAACGGAGATGTGGTACCCATGATCTGGTCGGCCAGGTGGGACTCCAAAAGTGGACTGATGTATTGTGTGGGTAAAGATGCTACGGAGAAAAACAAGGCAGAAAAAAGTCTTAAAGAAAGTGAGAAGCGATTCCGGCTCCTGGTGGAAAACAGTGACGGAGCCATCGGAATCATACACCCTGATGGTACAGCCATGTACGCATCTCCTTCTATTAGGTATGTAATAGGTTATACCGAACAAGAGTCCCTTACCCTGAATATGTTTGATTTGATTCATCCGGATGATAAGGATAAAGTAGCTGAGAAGCTGGGTGAATCATTAAGAAATGCGGGTGAGCCTGTTGCAAATACCATCTGCAGGGTTCGGCATAAGGATGGAAATTGGCGATGGATTGCTGCTGTTTTTACAAACCTTATAAACGAGCTTTATATTGGTGGCATTGTCATCAATTTCAGAGACATCACCGAACGTGTCAATCATGAGTTGCAATTAGAACTTCTCATCGATAATACAGAAGAAGGATTTATCCTTATGGATAAAAAGCTGAACATTGTTTCCTTCAACAGGCAATTTGAAAAACTCTACCGAAAGTATTTCCGAATTACTGTTGAAAAAGGGATAAACATTCTTCACTATGCTCAGCCCGAAAGAAAACCCCTGGTCCAAAAAATATATGAAAGGGTTTTTGCCGGAGCCCACGAAACATCCGAAATTGAAGTTCCCGACCCCGATGGGGGAACCCGTATATTCAGACTTGCCTATAAACCCGCTATCAATCAGCTTGGCGAAGTTGAAGGTGCATTTGTTTCAACTACTGACATTACCATAACCAAGCGCAACGAGCAACAAACAAAAGAACACCAGTCATTCATTGAAACCGCGATTGAAAACCTTCCGATAGGTATTGCCGTAAACAGGACCGAAGACAATGTGAATGTTTTGATGAATAAAAACTTCGCAGATATTTATGGCTGGCCAAAGGATGAACTGATTAATGTTTCTTCCATTTTTGAAAAGGTGTATCCCAATGAACAATACAGGAAAGAAATAGCAACCCGCATTCTGGAAGATGTAAAAAGCGGAGAGTCTTCCCGAATGGCCTGGGATGGAGTGAACATCACAACCAAAACAGGAGAAAAGCGAATTGTAAACATCAAAAACATTCCCGTTTTTGACCAAAACCTCATGATATCTACCGTGATTGATGTTACAGAACGGGAAACCAATTTAAAGCGGATTAAAGATAGTGAACGAAAACTGCTGGCCGCACAACGACTTGTAAAACTTGGTAACTGGCAGCTCGATTTTGAAACCGGTGATTTTGACTGGTCGGATGAAGTATATAATATCTGGGGATTGAGTAAGGGTAATTTCAAACCCGATATAGATACTTTTT
This sequence comes from Bacteroidota bacterium, assembly GCA_040387195.1. Lineage (GTDB taxonomy): Bacteria > Bacteroidota > Bacteroidia > UKL13-3 > UKL13-3 > UKL13-3. The sequence goes on along the minus strand of JAZKEF010000008.1, from coordinate 28,793 downwards.
ATGCTACGATTCACCCGGACGACAGAGCCCTTTTTGATATTGAAAGGGAAGCGGTAATAACCCGAAAAAAACAACTCGATATTGAACACCGCATTGTGCTTCCGGATGGTTCGGTGAAATGGGTACATGAAAAAGGTACTGTTGTTCTTGACGAAGAAGGCAATAATAAAATGGTAGAGGGTTCGGTGCAGGATATTACCGTTGAAAAGCTGCTCAGCATTTCATTGGAAGAAAGCAATCACCGTTATCATTACGCCACACAGGCAACATCTGATGCAATCTGGGATTGGGACATTGTGAAGGATACCATGTACCGGGGTGAAAATTATCAATTTATCTTTGGTTACAGTGAGGAGGATCTGATAGCATCCAGCAAATCATGGCTTAACCATATTCACATCGATGACCGTGCGAATGTGATTAGCAGCGTCCAAGCAGCCCTTGATGGTAATCAGTCAAAATGGTCGGGGGAGTATAAATATGAGCAGCGTGACGGAACCTATGCCTATGTAACCGACAGGGGGATTATTGTACGCGACCGCAATGGTAAACCCATCCGTATGGTAGGAGCCATGCAGGATATTACCAAACAAAAAGAAGAGGAATCGCGCCTCAAATTGCTCGAATCGGTAATTACCAACACCAATGATGCTGTATTGATAACAGAAGCCGAACCCATGGCAGCACCTGGTCCTCGTATCATATACGTGAATGAAGCTTTTACCCGAATGACGGGATATACACTGGAAGAAGTAATTGGCAAATCACCCCGCATTTTGCAAGGTCCGTTATCGGATTTGGAAGAGCTCAGAAAGATGGGAGAAGCCATGAAAAGATGGGAACCATGTGAGATAACTATCATTAATTACAAGAAAAACGGAGAGCCTTTCTGGATTAATTTTGCCGTAACACCTGTAGCTGACGCAAGCGGGTGGTTTACACACTGGGTTGCCGTTGAAAGAGATGTAACCAAACTGAAACTGGCCGAGCAGGATTTACAAACTGCATATGATGAACGTTTAACACACATCCGCAACATTGAGGAAAAGAACAAACAACTGAGTGAAATTGCCTGGATTCAATCACATATAGTTAGGGCTCCACTGGCCCGTATTATGGGTATTGTAGATGTGTTAAGCCAATTTGATTTGGATGCAGACGAGTCAAAACAGTTCCTCCTTGACTTAACAGAATCGGCTGAAGCCCTCGATAAAATAATCCGTGAAATTGCCGAAAAATCTGATGACACCCGACTATAGTATTTCTACTAATTATTGCGGTTAACATTGGCCATCCTCGCATTGGCCAGTTTATTGAATAACGCGGTTGGATCAAATGGTTTTGGAATAAAATCATTCATACCACAGGCCAATGCTTTAATGCGCGTTTCGGCAAATGCATCAGCTGTGAGTGCAAAAATCGGAATTTCCTTATTGAACGAGCGAATGATGGTGGTGGTTTCAAATCCGTCCATATCAGGCATATGAAGGTCCATCAGAATAAGCTCGTAGGTTCCTTGTGCCAATTTTTCCAATGCCTCCCTTCCACTTTCAGCTGTATCGCATTCAACGTTCCAGCGCGATAGAAACTTAGACAAGATAAGGGTATTCATTTTATTATCCTCCACAAGCAATATCCGCATACCGCCAATGGATAGGTCAGAAAAAGAGGGTGTAGTAACAGGTGATTGTTGCATGTTATGTTTTTTTAACTTCAGGGAAAAGCTAAAAACTGATCCTTCCCCCTGCGTACTTTTTAAATCAATAGAGGTATTCAATCTTTGAAGGATTCGTCTGGTAATCGCAAGCCCTAACCCCGAGCCTCCGTACCTTCGGGTTGTGTCGATGTTCTCCTGACTGAAACTCTCAAAAATCTTATGCTGCCTGTCCGTGGCAATACCAATCCCTGTATCTTTTACAGTGATGCGGATGGTATCAAACTCGGATGACTCTTCCAATACATCTACTGTCATGGTAACCTTTCCCTCCAGTGTGAATTTCACTGCATTCGACAACAGGTTATTGATTACCTGAACAAATCGGATAGGATCCAGGATGTATGGATAGGATTGCTTGTCGGTTATCAGTTCAATGGCTATTCCCTTTTTTTGCGCCTCCAAAATATGTGTATCAACGGCCTCCCGCATCAGCTGAATCAGGTCTACCGATACCTGCTCAAACTCTACTTTATCCAATTCAATCTTACTAAAGTCCAACACATTATTGATGAGTCTCATCAGGTTGCTTCCGGCCGATTTCAGTAGCTGCAAATTTTCAATCTGTTCGGGGCGTGTTTCATCCTGGAGCAGTAAACTGCTTGCCCCCATTACGGCATTCATCGGGGTGCGTATTTCGTGACTCATGGTTGATAAAAACTGAGACTTGGCCAAAGATGATTTTTCGGCTTGTTCTTTAGCTGCAATAAGTTCCCCCTGAAGATTTTTAATCTCAGAGATGTCACGCAATGCGCCATCATACATTACTCTCCCGGTCTCATCAACAATTTTATTACTGGTTAACAATCCCCAAAACTCCGACCCATCCTTTCGTTTATACTTCACTTCCAGATTGGATACACATCCATCTTTCTCAATCAAATCCACTACCCTGTTTCGCTCTTTGATATCCCTGTAAAAATTATCCGGTGAAACGGTCAAAATTTCGGCAACCGAATCATACCCGAAAACTTTAACTTTTGCATTGTTGGCATAAATCAAATTATTGGATGCAACATCTGTTCGGCAAATAGCGATATCAATATTTTGATTAATAGAGTGGAGTAGTTTTTCATTTTTGCTCAAGATCTTTTTGCTCTCCTGCAAATGCTCAAAAGCCTCCTGTGAAGAACGGGCCAGCACATATGCTATGATTACCGTCATCAGTATGGCAGCCACTGTATTAAAAGATGCCACGATAATTTGATGGTCTACCCTATATAACCGATCAGCAATTTTGGGAGTGAGGTTGGTAAAGGTTGTAAGACCAATGCACGCCAGTGTTAGCAAAACAGAAAACACCTGCTCCACCTTGCGATTAGGGCCTGCTACCATCAAATAACAAAGAAGCAACGGGATATAAAAAATGAATCCCCTTGCCGGACTCATAATTCCGGAATCAAAAATGAGCATAATGGCATTCGAGCAGGCCACAAACACCAGGTATCCTGTTTTTATATATCCTTTGGCAATAAGGTATTGATTCACACAAAATACAAGTGCACCGATAACGAAGAGAAAATAATACTCCGAGTATTCAACAAAAACAGATAGGAAAACGATGAAAAAAATACAGACTACAATTGCCCAAAAGTTAAATCCTTTTAAAATACGCTGCTTGGTAAAGTCCCTTATCATTACTTTCGAATTTAGCCATTCGGAGGGAACGACCAAAAAGCATTTTGATTATAATGAAGATAACCCTGATGCACACTGAGGGGTGATTGAATGTTGTTTGAATATAAACTCCCTGTGCCTAAGCCTTGTGGCAAATTTGTTTCGTGGTTTGCGCACCATTGTGCTATTGCATTTAAACCTATATTGCTTTCAAGTGCCGAAGTGGCCCACCACCCGATTGTGTGGTATTGCGCATGTTTAATCCATTGATCTGAGGCGGCCAGACCTCCTAGTAAAGTGGGTTTTAAAATGATGAATTGTGGCTTAATGAATTTCAGCAAACCACCCCCGTCCAGTTGCACATTCACACCAATAAGTTCTTCATCAAGGGCAATGGGAATAGCTGTTTTGATGCATAATTCCTGCATATGGTCAATCTGTTTGGCACGAATAGGTTGTTCAATGGAATGAATCCCGAAACGCGAAAGCTCCTTTAGTTTTTGCTCGGCCTCGTCTGTAGCAAAAGCCCCGTTTGCATCCAGTCGCAATTCCACTTTAAAAGAAGAGTAGCGTTTACGAAATGCTTCCAGCATCCGGCACTCTTCATCAAAATCCAAAGCCCCAACCTTAAACTTGATACAGCTAAACCCTTCTGCTGCTTTAGTGTACGCCTCTTCCAGCATTTCATCCCGGCTATTCATCCATACCAATCCATTAATGCTGATAGGCATTCCTTGCATAAAAGAATTCTCAAAAACAGTAAACGGTTTTTCAAACTTGAGCGACAACGATGCTGTTTCGAAAGCAAATTGTAAGGATGGAAATTCTGTTAAATCAAGTGCATCAACCGGTAAACCATCATGAATATAAGCAATGCACTCCTTCAGTTTGTTCTCAAAATCAGATCTGTCATCTATGCTTAACCCTTTGAGTGGTGCCGCTTCTCCTATGCCTGTGCGGTTACCTTCTTTCAGTATCACATAATACGCTATATGGTTTTCCATTGCCCCTCTTGAGGTTCGGGCTTGCCTTTTAAACGCTAATTCATGCTTACTATAAGATGCCGTAACCATTACTGTGTAATGCTAAGAATGAGTGATGAAGCCATTGTCATCCTGGCTACAGTATTTGTAACAATGAATACAATAACAAGCACCAGTGTGCCAAGCGACAGCTGTTTCAAAAATCCATTATACGCTGTTGATGGTTCGGTATTGAGAACACCCATCCATGTTTTCACAATGGGAAACATGGCCAGAATCTGAATAAATTGCACCCAATGTGCATATGCTACAAAAATATACGCCACAAACGAAAACAGCGCAACAATGATGAGTACGGAATGGTAAATGCGGGCTTTCTTCAATCCTATTTTCACAGGAATGGTATACTTTCCCGAAGCTTCATCATTCTCAATATCGCGAATATTATTGGTGTTCAGGACAGCAGTGCTCAGCAACCCAACACTCAGAGCCGGCAACAAAACAGCCCAATCTTTACCCCATTCAAATTCAAAGCCGTTGCACAACAAAAAAGTACCAACCACCGACACCGGACCAAAAAAAATAAATACGGCAACATCGCCCAAACCGCTATATCCGTAAGCTCTTTTACCAACTGTGTATTTAATGGCTGCAACAATGGCAACAATTCCTAATGCAAAAAACAATAGAAAGGCTGTATTAAATTCTCCCTGTGTTGCCTTATACAACAAGGTTATTCCACTCACCAGTGTGAGTACCACCAATAACATAATAGCGCGCTTCATTTGCGAAACGGTAATGCTTCCGCTTTGCAATGCACGCGTATTGCCTATTCGTGTATCGTTATCTGTTCCTTTTATAAAGTCTCCGTAATCATTTGCAAAATTGGACAAAACTTGCAGGCATATAGCTGTTGTAAGACATAATACTGCAACAAATCCTGTGGCGCTATAATGCAGGTCGGAGAGTGTTATACCTAATAAAATGGCTGATGCTGCTAATGGCAATGTGCGCAACCGCATGGCACTTACCCATGTTTTAATACTATTCATACATTATTGTAAGCAACAAAAGTGAATGAATGATTTGACAAAACAAGGAATTTTAATTTTTTAGCCAGAGTTCGGGATCCAGTTTTTTATCCATGTTCCATATCTGGAACTGCACTTCTGTGACTCCCTCTTCGTTAGTGTCCACAACACCTATCGTTTGTTTGCTATCAACCTGCTGACCCTCATGAACAGTGGTTGATGCCAGTCGAGCGTATGCAGTAAAGTACTTACCGTGGTTAATCAATACAATCTTACCCATTCCCGGCACATTGAATATTTTGGTCACTTTACCTTTAAATACTGCACGCACATTGGCATTGGGTTGCGTACTGATATCTACCCCATTATTATTTACCTGCACCCCCTTCAATGTTGGGTGGGCATGGGTACCAAATGACTCGGCAATATATCCGCGCTCTACCGGCCAAGGTAAATTGTTTTTATTCTGCTCAAAGTCGCTCGACATTTTGAGTACTTCAGGCGTTAAGAACAGGTCGCTCTCTGTCTTGGTACTTTTTGCCGGTTCCGTTTTTCCCGGGGTGGCTTTTCCTGCTGCTGCATTTCTGGCGGCTTCTTCTCTTCTGCGTGCTTCTTCTTTTCTGCGTGCCTCTTCAATTTCACGGGCAATCATTTCTTCAATGGCCCGGTTTAGTTTTTTAGCGGCCGCCTGGCTTTCGGCCAGTTGCTTGCGCACCTCCTTTTCCTGTTGCTGCAATGAAACCAATACCTTGCTCTCTTCTTTTTTGTCTTGTTCCAGTTCCTTTTTTTCCGTTTCCTTCATGCCAATCAACTCCATCTTTTCCTGCTTTTTGGCAAGCATCTGGTTTAAGGCAATGATAATATCGTTTTGCGTGCTGAGAATAAGCGCAGCCTGACGTTGGCGGTAGTCGCTGTATTGATTAAGGTATTCAATACGCTTTAGTGCCTGATTAAAACTTTGTGCCGAAAACACAAACAGCATTTTATCATACACATTCCGCGACTTGTAAGCGCTTAAAATACTCTTTGCATAATCTGCTTTCAGTTTGGCCAGATCGGCCTTCAGCCGCTCCAATGAATCCCTCGATTCTTCAATCTGCTGACCCAATACACTGATTTGTTCCTGAACATTGTTGATTACGCGTTCGCGGGTTTTAATCTGGCTCGAAATGGCTTTGAGTTGGGTTACAGTCGTGTTCTGTTTTTTGCGGGTTTCTGCTAGTACCTGTTTAGCTTCTTTTATTTTCTCCAGTAATTCCTTGCGTTTGTTTTCCAGCACTTGGCGCTGTGCCGAAGGAGACAATTGTGCATGTGAGACAATGGTTAAGCTAACCATTGCTATTAGTATGATAATCCTACATGCGCACTGTTTCATATGACTTAGGGATGGTAAACTGAATGTCCTTCTTTTTCTCGAACACAAAATTGCTGAGTTCAAATCGGGTTTCCATATTTTTTTCTGCCCTAATGTTGATAGAAAACTTGTTTGGGAATTGATTGCCGCCCTGAGTGTACACCTCACTGTACTCAACCTTCATTTCCTGGTTTTTTGCCGGCTCCATTAATGTTGAGCGGGTTACATTCAAATCCTGACGGTACATGGTTTGCTGGGTATGTGTTGCCGAAACCGGCTGACTGATTAAAATATAATTCAGTACACTGTCCACTTTGCTCTTCTCCGGAATATTAGGGTACAGTGTGTTACCAATAAACATGTTCTGCAAGTTGGTAAGGTTTAAGTCGGCATGCGTAATGCTCCGTATATAATCATAGCGAGCTATAATACATTTGCGGTGCAGCATATCCAGAATGATGATCGAATCCTGCGTGGCGAGCACGCGGGCCACGGTAATTCCTAATAATGCCGTAACATTCATGTACACAAACCGATCTTTTTCCATCACAATAGTCACACCTAAATCCTGTTTGGTATCATTATCCCTATAAGCGGCTTTTCCATTTGCCGAATAATACGAAAAAGTTGTTTGCTGTTGTTCAATGGCTTTGATGAGGAGTGTGTTGGTGCTTGGTTTTGTAATACCGGCAACTGGCTGTTCCGTTTGGTTCAAACCCTTTTTAGTTCTACAAGAAGTGGCTATCAACATAAGTCCCGTCACACACAGCATCACATAGTGAATATTACTCCTCATATAATTTTCCGTCTTTAATTTTTTTATCGAGCAAGATGCTGTCACTACCTAACTCCTTAGCTTTTTTCCAGCTTTTAAGGGCGCCCTCTTTGTCGTTCAGTTGATACAAGACATCGCCTAAGTGATCACAAACTTCTGCATTGTTGGGTGAATACCTCAACGACTTTTCTATATATTCTTTGGCACCGGCATAATCCTTTTGGGCATATAAAATCCAACCATACGTATCCATGTATGAAGCATTTTCGGCATCCAACTCCAAGCTTCTTTTCGACATGGCTGCAGCCTTTTCAAGATTTACCTTGCGCAGACTTAAAAAGTACGCATAGTTATTCATCGCATAAGCGTTTTGTGAGTCATTCTTTAAAATGGCTTCATATGTTGAGTCGCTTGCTTTATGGTTTTTGAGGTAATGGTAAGCATCAGCCAAGGTTGCATGTAACTGTGTCTCAATGTCTTTTTGATCAGGAGTAATTGTCTCCAGTCCTTTCATTGCATGGTTTACCGCTTTATCATATTGTTTGAGTTGCATGCTTGCAATGGCAGCATAGGTAAAAAAGGCCGGTTCGTTCGGAAAATACTCAATCGCATCTTCACAATCTTTTAGCAGCAATTCATTGTCCAATAGTTGCGAACTGCAAAACACAAGTTGTTGCCATCCGATATACGTGGCCGGCTCAATCACTAATGCCTTGCGGTACTCCAACCGTGCCGAATCATATTTGCGCTGCTGTGCATATAAATCCCCAAGCACCAGGTAAGGTGCTGCTTCTGTTTGGTTGGCCTCCGCAAAAATGGTTGCCAGTTCAAACGTTCGTTCCAGCTGATTCTCAAAATCTTTACCTGCCATAAATGCTGACAGTACATTTATTTTTGATTTGGTATCTACATCCTTGCTGGCCATTCCCGCCTTCATCAGGTTATACCACTTTTCGCTTTCGCTTTTTGAACGGTAATAATCAGCCAGTGAAAACAATGCGAACCCATTGTTGGGCTCCTTTTTAAGGATCTCGTTATAGATGGCTACAGCCTTATCCGAATTTCCGTTAGCTACATACAAATCGGCCAGCATTCCCATATACTTAGTCTCTCCGGGAAATGCCTTAATCAGTTTTTCAACTTCCTTAATCGCTTTGGGAAGTTTGTTTTGAGCTAAATAAATTTGTTCCTTTTGCTTTACAACATCTTCATTAATGCCCACATTTTTTTCGACCTCTTCCAATACCTTAATGGCCTTTGAATACTCTTTTGCCATTACAAACAGGTAAGATGCCTGAAGCATGTTTTGCACTTCCTTTTTCTCTCTGGCCACTGTAAGCATCAATTCCGCTGCCTCTTTACTCTTTTTCCGGGCGATGTAAACATCCACCAACAGTTCCTTATACCAAATATTCTCCTTATCCAGCTTCACCGCTTCCATTACATAACGCTCTGCATCCTCATACATTTTCTTCTGAAAATACACATCTCCGATCACAAAATTTACAGCAGCATTTTCCGGTTGCAATCCATAACAATACCTGAACTGCTTTAGGGCATCATCGTAATTAAAGAGGATTTTTTCCCGGCTGCCGTTTACAAAAGCAAGGTCAAATTTCAACTGTTCTTCATCGTTCAGTTGTTTACCCTTTTTTTGTGCAACAGCCGATAGCCCGATTGTGAGCAGAAAAAAGAAAAAAAGATGTTGGGCTAATTTTGTCAATATCGTAATGCTATAGTTGGGTGCTGTAATCGCCAATGCTCAGGTCTTTGGCCTCTCCGTTGTATTCAACGTAATTGCCGATCATTGCATTGTCAATCACCGCATTTTTTATCTTACTGTTGGTTTGAACAATACAATTGCTCACTACCGAATTCTCAATAACCGTGCCGTCACCGATACTTGCATGCGGACCAACCACTGCATGTTTGATAACTACATTATTACCAATAAAGGATGGTTGGATAATAAGTGCTTTGTCCGTTTGAACGGTATCATCCACCATCTTCTGCCCCTCGGCATGCATGTGGAACAGGATCCGTGAGTTGGTAAATACTGTTGAGTTTTTATTCCCGCAATCGAGCCACTCCGCAACCTTGCCGGGTTCAAACTTCAACCCTTTTTGTTTCATGTTATCAAGCGCGCTTGTTAGCTGATACTCGCCCTTTTCCATGATGTCATTATCGAGCAGGTATTGCAATTCTTTGCGAAGGTTTACACCGTCCTTAAAGTAATATATACCAATGATCGCCAAATCGCTCACAAACTCCTGCGGCTTTTCTACAAACTCTGTAATAACACCGTTGGCATCCAGTTTCACTACACCAAACTGGCGCGGGTCTTCAATTTGTTGCACCCAAATGATGCCGTCTTTACTTCTGTCAAGTTTAAATCCTGCTTTAAACAGGGTATCGGCAAATACAATTAATACATTCCCGTCAAGCGCTTCCTTAGCACACATTATGGCATGAGCTGTCCCCAATGCTTCACTTTGGTAGTGAATGGTTCCCTTTGCTCCAAGTTTACCTGCTACATCAATCAGTTTTTGCTCTACTTCCTTACCGAAACTCGGGTGAATGATGTATGCCACTTCCTCAATGCCTTCGCCACAAACGGCCTCCAGGTCTTCTATAATTTTTTGAACAATCGGTTTTCCACCAACCGGAATAAGAGGTTTTGGAACCGTTAATGTGTGTGGCCTCATGCGCTTGCCCATACCGGCCATAGGTACAATTATCTTCATTTTGTTGTATTACTTTTTTGTCTCTTGTTTTTGCCTTCGGCAATTTCTCTTTTTAATCGTTACCGGATAATTTAACCGGTTTTGGGGGCATCTAATTCCGGTTGTGGAGGCGCATAATTATGCACCTCTACCATAGGTAATAAATCAATTACCTATCAATAATTACCTGCCGGTACTGCCATATCCTCCCGCTCCACGGGAGGTGTCGGTTAATGTATCTGTCTCTTCCCACACAACCCGTTCATGTTTGGCTACAATCATTTGGGCTATACGTTCTCCGCTTTTAACCACAAAATCTTCCTGCCCCAAATTGATGAGCAACACTTTGATTTCCCCGCGGTAATCAGCATCAATTGTTCCGGGTGAATTCAATACGGTAATTCCATGTTTAAAGGCCAATCCGCTACGGGGCCTTATTTGCGCCTCATATCCTTGTTCCAGTTCAATAAAGAGACCTGTTGGAACAAGCTTACGCTCCATAGGCTTCAACACTACCTCTTCTTCAAGCACAGCACGTAAATCCATTCCTGCCGAATGAACTGTTTCATAGGCCGGAAGTGCATGGGTTGACTTATTAATTACTTTTAATTGCATGGGTTTTGGTACTACCTTATCGTGGCGAAAATAACACTTTATTGTTTCTTTCAAACAACCAGGCAAACACGATGAAAATCAGCAGGAACAAACCATGGAAGGAATTCTGAACAAAAACAGATTGGGATAAAAAAGGCATAAGCCACAGATGCACAAAATATAAAGCCAAAGCAACAGCGATAAAGAATAAAACCTTCGCTGTATTATAAGGGATAGGATAATATTTGGCACCCATCAGATAACAAATTACAGCCATGCTTACATAACAGATTAATGTTGCCCATGCTGCGCCAGTATAGCCAAAAATTGGAATTAGAATAATATTGGCAACAATGGTAATTCCCGCCCCGATGAGTGAAATCTTCGCTCCCTTGTTGGTTTGATCACTTAGTTTATACCAGATAGAAAGATTGTAATAAATGCCCAAAAACATATTGGCAATGAGCAATACAGGTACAATATGCAAACCCTCCCTGAAATCAGGTCCGATAAAATGCTGGAAAACGTTCATAAACAACATCACTCCCAAAAACAAGCATAAGCACACCAATACAAAATAATCCATCACCTGAGCATAAATGGTGCGCTTGTCGGTTGTTTGAGCGTGACTAAAAAAGAACGGTTCGGCCGCATACCTGAAGGCCTGGATAAACAAGCTCATCAAAATCGATAGTTTATAATTGGCTCCGTAAATCCCGTTCATCGATCGGCCCACTTCGGCATCCTCATAAAAATACGTAATGATAGTGCGATCAAGGGTTTCGTTAATCATCCCTGCAAAACCAATCACCATCATGGGTAAGGCATATACCAGCATTTCCCGCCACAATACTTTGTTAAAGGAATATCCGCGTATCTCCATAAACTCTTTAGCTAAGAGCGGAATGGGAATGATGCTTGCTATCAGGTTGGAAATAAAAATGTATCCTATGCCAATTTCTGCTTCGTAAAAGGGTAAGGTTGTTCCCCAGTTTTTAACTGCATAAGGGCATAATACCAGGAAATAAAGATTTAGCAGGATATTGGTGAAAATACCGATGTTTTTAATGAGTGCAAACTTGATGGGGCGGTTTTGCTGGCGCAGGTATGCAAAAGGCAATGCAGCAACGGCATCCAGCGCAATAATATATGTAAAATAAACAATGTACTCCGGATGTTCGGGAAGTTTGATGAGTGAAGCGATTGGTGACGATAACATACAGAACAACAAAATGAATCCTGAGGATGTTACCACTAATGACTTCAGAGCTGTTGCATACACATCTCCGGGTTGCTCCTGTTTTTGCGAAAACCGGAAAAAGGCCGTTTCCATTCCATAGGTAAGCAGCACATTAAAAAAGGTAACATACGAATACATTAAGGTAACTACGCCATACTCTCCGGTAGTAAAAATAGAGGTATACAGCGGTACGAGGAGGTAATTTACAAAACGTCCCAATATCTGGCTCAGGCCATATACAGCCGTTTGCGAAGCTAGTTTTTTAAGTGTGCTCACTATTTCGAAGTATTCAACGATTCAAATAACAGAAAATTTTGTCATGCAATTTTCGTTTATTACACACAAGCTTTCTCTAAATGTCTATTTTCGCAACTATGCAGCGCTTAAGTTACCTCCTTCTTTTTCTTTTATTGGGCCTCGGGCCTCTGTTTGCCCAAACGGGAGATGAACAGTTGGCAGCACAGTATTTTAGCAACAACGAGTTCGACAAAGCCGCTGATGAGTATGAAAAGCTGATTTCTAAAAATCCCGGTTCGGGCTACTATTACGATAACTTATTGGCCTGCTATTTCCGTCTTAATAAATTTGATGATGCCGAAAAACTTACTAAAAAACAACAACGCAAGTTTGACGACAACTACTATTTTAAGGTAGATCAGGGATACGTTTACAAAAAAGCAAATACCCCCGATAAGGCAAAAAAGATTTGGGACGAATTACTGAACAAAGTAACCGGTGACGAACTTCAGGCAAGTGAAATTGCGGCTGCTTTTCAAAAACGGGGAGAAACCGACTATGCCATTCTGGTATTGGAGAAAGCCCGCAAAAAAAGTAACAGCCCGCTGTTGTTCTGTTTCGAACTTGCCAAACTATATGCCGATAAGAAGGAAACGCAAAAAATGGTGGATGAATACCTGAATGCGTTGCACGGAAATCCCATGTTGCAGGAAGACATTCAGGGTTATTTACAATTGTACCTGGAAGAAGCGGCCGATGTGGAAATTGTTAAAAACGCCTTGCTCAAAAGGTACCGCGAGAGCCCATCTACCGATGCCTTTAGTGAAATGTTAGTGTGGTTGTATGTGCAGCGGAAAGATTTTAACAGCGCTTTTATGCAAGCCCGGGCCATTGATAAAAGATACAAGGAAGATGGCAGACGGATCCTTGAACTGGCCAATCTCGCCTTGCAAAACGAGTATTATGATGATGCCACCAATATGTACAACTACATTATTGCAGCAGGCAAGGACAAAGTAAACTATATGAATGCCCGCATTGGAAACCTGAATGCCCGCAACCGCAAAGTGATTAACACTACCCAATATACCCTTGCGGATATGAAACTGTTGGAGGCGGATTATGGTACGTTCCTCACCGAATTTGGCCGGTATTATTTTACCGCTACGGTTATTCGCGACCTGGCCCGCCTCCAGGCTTATTATATGAACGACTATCCCGGAGCTATTCAGCACTTCACCGAACTGATTGACATGCCGCGCCTCGACAACCAATTTAAAGCACAATGCAAACTGGAGTTGGGTGATATTTACATTTTGAAAGGTGAAGTATGGGATGCCATGCTATTGTACGGGCAGGTAGACAAAGACTTTAAAGAAGATCCCCTTGGACAGGAAGCTAAATTCAGAAACGCAAAACTGAGTTATTATATGGGCGAGTTTGAGTGGGCCCGTGCACAGCTCGATGTGCTTAAAACCGCCACCACCCAACTGATAGCCAATAACGCTTTGGAACTCTCGCTCATTATTCAGGATAATACACTTGATAGTATAGAAGAGCCGTTATTGCTTTTTGCCAAGGCTGATCTGTATTATTACCAGAATAAAATTGCAGCGTCTCTGCAACTTTTGGACAGTATTGAAAAGGAATTTCCGCGCCACTCCCTGAGCGATGATATCCTGATGAAACGTGCGGAGCTTAGTTATAAAAACCGCGATTACAACAAAAGCATTGCATACCTCAACCAGATTCTGAAAGAACATGGTTCCGATATTTTAGGCGACAATGCCTTGTTTATGCTGGCTGATATTACCGAGAAAAAACTCAACGATAAAACCACCGCACAAAAGTTATACGAACAATTTTTGGAACAATATCCCGGTAGTTTCTTCACCACAGAAGTCCGCAAGCGGTTCCGCGCCCTGAGAGGGGACGCTGTTGGAGGTTAGCGCTTAAATACTTCCGAATGTGCCAATAGCTAACCGTCAACCGCTTTTTTAAGCCAACATTTATATCGTATTTCGACAGCCAGATTACAATACAATAACAATGATTATATACAACGTAACCATCAATATTGAAGATGATGCACACGATGCCTGGGTAACCTGGATGAAAGAAACACATATTCCTATGGTAATGGATACCGGACTGTTTGTGGAATACTCCTTTTCCAAATTGCTTTCGCGTCAGGAAGATGAAACGGGTACAACGTATGTTATTCAATACTTAGCCAACACCATGGCCGATTACGAAAAATACCAGACGGAACATGCACCCGCCCTGCAGGCCGAAACCCGTAAGTATTTTGACGGGAAGTTTGTTGCGTTTCGCTCGCTAATGGAGAGGCTCTAATTTACTCTTCATCCCTCTGTAGCAGGATTTCATTTCTTGCTTGCAAAGCAAAAAAAAACCACCTCACATTTCTGAGAGGTGGTTTTTTTTGTTGAATGCTGACTAGAAATTATCTGTCAAAATATTGATCAAATCAATAATAGCCCAAACTCCACAACCACCTAAAGTGATAATGTACAAAATGTTCCAGCCAGCTGGTTTTTTCTTGTACCATCTGTGTGCAGCAAAACCTCCCAAAAAGAACCACAGGAGTAATGTAATCCACTTATCATCTAAAGATGTTGGAGCTGCAGCATTTGATACTGTTGTTTCATCTGCTTTTACTTGCGCCTGAATAGTTGCATTGGCTACTTCTGGTGATACCTTATCGGTAACCGTTGTAGTTTGCTCTGCAGCTTTTTCTTTCTTAGCGGGGAATGATGCATAAGCTGTTCCACCCAAAACAAGCATACTGATTGTGAATGCAATCAAAGAGATTTTAAATTTTTTCATAGTTTAATGGTTTATTTGTCGCACCAATCAACCAAAAAAAAACTTATGAAACAACTTTCTCTGATAATATTCTTGCTTTTAATTTCTAACTGCATTCGAAGTCAGAGCATTAAACCATCAGAGTATATCGGAACCCTAAGGCTATCCAACAAACAGATCATTACCTATAAGATCAATTTCAGTGAAATATCGCCCGGTAAGATTGAGGGAACATCCGTAACGGATATATATGGTAAGAACAAAACACAATCCATTATTAAAGGAGCCTATAATGAACAAAAGAAGAAGTTTTCATTCTATGAAACACAAAATATAAGTTCCAGATCAACTACTGATAAAAATGAATTCTGTTATGTACATGTTGCTGACGCGGACATCAAAATAATTGATGGAAAATATATGCTCCGTGGGACATTTACGGGTAAATATCCTGATGGCAAAGTTTGTGCTACCGGGTCTCTTTACCTCATGGCAACCCAGGACCTTCAGGCACTCAGTAAAGAATTGCTGACTCCTGAAACCATAAAAAATGAAGATTCGCTCAAACTAATTCAGGAAAAGGTAAATACGCTATTGGCCAGAAAGGAAGAAACCGCCTTAAAAGGAAATGATGTACTGTTTATAAACACAACCGGCAATGAATTGGTGATGGAAATATGGGATGGTGGAGCAGAAGAGGATAACGATATAATCAGTATTTGGGTAAACAATACCGTTTTTATAGAAAAGGTTGTGATTAAAAAGGAAAAAAAGACCATAACAGTACCACTCGTTAAAGGGAAATCACACATTAAAATTGTGGCTCTGTATGAGGGGAAATCACAGCCGTGTACTGCCAATATGCTTATAAAAGATCAGAACAACTCTTCACCTATTGTTACCATTCTCAAAAGAGGAGAATCAGCAACGGTTGAAATTACAAATTAATAGTTACGCTCATGTCCTTAAATCAAACCCAAAAAACCAAAAAACCTGATCCACGAATGGGTTATGTTATTATAGGACTGCTTACCATCGCAGCTATTACGTTACTTATTCTTCCCAAAGACTATTTTGATAATGGACGTCCGATGTGCCTTTCTGTTTTGTTACTTAACAAAGAGTGTTACGGTTGCGGAATGACCAGGGGTATCCAACACCTCCTTCACCTTGATTTTGAAACCGCCTACCATTATAATAAACTTTCGTTTGTTGTTCTTCCCCTTTTCACTTATATGACTATTTGGGAGATCAGAAAACGTTTCTTCAAGAAAGATGAATAAGATGAACCCAAGAATATAATTCGGCATTACCACCTAATCAATCACAGATTTACCTTGCCCCATTTGTTTTAAACTCAACTAACAACTACACCCTATGAAAAAAATCGCTTTTTCTTATTGTTCTCGTTATTTATAGTTCACATAGAGTGAATATATTTCCGCTCAATCCGACATCCTGACATTTTATTACGATTACGGATGGAAAATATGCGACAGCTCTGATGCTCCCTATTACCGCAAAGCCCTTTGGGATAAAACCAATAAACGGTTAAACGTTTGGGATTACTACAAAAAGAGCCATACCCTTCAAATGATTGGATTGTTCCTTGATAAAAGTGCGGAACTCAAAACAGATTCATTTGTATACTTTCATCCAAATGGAAATATTGAAAGAACCGGCAGGTATGAAAAGAACCTTAGAGCAGGGAAATGGGTTTATTATTTTGAGGACAGTAAATTAGACGCAGAGGGAAGTTTTATTGATGATAAAAAAACCGGACTCTGGACTTATTACCACACCAACGGGCAAAAAAGTTCGGATGAGGAATCTGCTGAGGATGAATTGCAAAAAATACAGGCGTGGCTTCCAGATGGAACTGCGACAAAAGATACTTGCACAGAACAACGACCAATGGTGGTGGGTGGTGAAGAAGCACTGATGCATTTTCTTTCCAAAAACATCAATTACCCGCCCGATGCCCAGGAAAATAATATTACAGGAAAAGTGATTATATCCTTTATCGTTGACAGTAACGGTAACCATTCTGGTTATGAAGTGCTGAGAAGCCCATGGCAATCTCTTGAAAGAGAAACATTAAGAATAGTTAAACTGATGCCTCAATTTACACCCTATTGTTCACACAATCGTAAGCTTTCGCTCAGGTATACGCTTCCTGTTGTATTCCGCTTACGATAAAATCCCCACCGGAATTAATTCCGGTGAGGATTCTAATACGGTTTACCGCGAAGATTTAATTCGGCATCACCACCTGGTCAATCACGTGGATCACTCCATTTGATTGGTACACATCATAGATACTGATATTGGCCATTGCACCCTTTTCGTCCTTCAGGATAATGTTTTTATCCCCATTCATCATCACCCACAATTTGCCTCCGCTCACTGTTTTCAATTCCGCTTTTCCCTTACCCGCTTTAATCTGTTTCATCAACTCATTTGCATCCAGTTTTCCGGCAACCACGTGGTACGTTAATATTTTAGTAAGTGTTCCTTTGTTCTCAGGTTTTACAAGTGTTTCTACCGTTCCTGCCGGAAGCTTTCCAAATGCTTCATTGGTTGGGGCAAATACCGTAAACGGACCTGCTGTTTTTAATGTTTCTACCAACCCTGCCGCTTTTACCGCTGCTACCAATGTGGTATGGTCCTTTGAGTTTACTGCATTATCAACGATATCTTTTTTAGGATACATGGCTTCGCCACCTACCATTACTGTGTTTTGCGCAGTTGCTGCACTTGCCATTACAAAAATCCCTAATGCAATAGCTACTTGTTTGATTGTTGTTTTCATGTTGTTTAGGATGTTTGATAACAGTTACGCAACAACAACTTCCTTTGGATTTTTAAACTGAAAATTTTTTCGATAATTAACTAATGATCAACCTGCTTTTTGCAATCGGTTGTTAGCATCATGATTAACCGATTACCCAATTAACTCATCAACATCATTCACATCTTAACACTTTTCACCTTGTTTCCTCTTTTTTATCACACTTATGGCTCCGTCCCGTTCCAGGTAAGCCTTATCAATATCTTCCAGACTATCCACGTGTGCTTCATGGTGCACACGCTCCAGCAGGTCTTTCTCCGTTACCAGACAATGATTCATGTGCTCTCTGTTCATTTTACCATTCTCATAAATAAGTTCCGATTCTCCTTTTACCAGTTTACCAAACCTATGGGATTTGAGACTCAGCCAGGCAAAAAGGCGATAAAACGCTACAATCACAACTGCACCGGTAACAGTGGGCATAAAAGGAGATGCTCCCACTACTGCCCGGCTCAATACCGCACCCAATAACATGCAAATCACATTATCAAAAGCTGTACCCATGCCAAACGCTCTTCTGCCCGCCAAACGGAGCAGGGCAAGTGCAATGATAAATACCACAAAACCCCTTATTCCCACTTGCAGAAAAGTAAGGTCCGGCACCTCTCCAATGACATCTTGCAGGTTCAAATCAGCTGTTGTTTAATATGGTGCAATATCAATAAGCATACCCGGCAACCTCCAATCATATTTCCTGCGATGCAACCAGGTTAATGGAAGCTGCTACTTCTGTTAATGTTTCATCGGCAGTTTTTTCTTCCAGCAGGATGGTTTCCAGAATTTCAACCACATCGTCCAGTCCCATTGTTTGCGCAAATGTGCGAAGTGTTCCGTATGAGGCAATCTCATAATGTTCCACCTTTTGTGCTGCCGCAATAATTCCCGCATCCCGCATGGCTCCCCGTTCCGTTTCCTCTATGATGCGCTGCGCCTCTTTGATCAATCCGTCCATCGCTTCACACTTTTTACCCTTTGCATTTTTTCCGGTTAGCTTAAATACTTTTTCCACATAGACTACCTGTTGCTCGGTCTCTTTTAAATGCACCCGAATGCAATTGGCTAATTCCGGAGAAGTGGCATTTTTGATCATTTTAGGCAGTGCACGTGTTAACGCTTTTTCTGCCCAGTAGATATCCTTTAACTCTTCTTCAAACAACTTCATCAATGAAGATTCTTCCATCCCGTATTCCTCCGCTTGTTTTTTGAGTGCCGTTTTTTTAGCTGCTGCTTTCATAATCGTACTAGTTAGAGCATATATTTTAACAATTCACATGCCTGCGTATGGTCCCTTGTATTTTCAGGCGAACAGATAAAGAGGACTGTCTTCCATTGTGGAATTTTAGGGGCTGTTTGTGGGAGTTGGTCTACACCCATTTTTATTTGAGCACCTGAATCAATTAACATTTTGCACTCCCCCCGATTTTCTTTTCTTGGCCAATATGTAATTCTCTTCTTTTTTGTACCTTTCCTTCCATGAAAAACACCGACTGGCCTTCTGCAATGAAACCGTTGCTTGCCAAATACAAGGGCAAACCGCATCCGCTGGAGTATAAAAGTCTTTACCAATTGCTGGTAATGGTTATCCTCTCTGCACAAGATTCCGACCGAAACATCAACAGCCTTGCTCCTGCACTTTTTAAGGCTTTCCCAAATATGGAATCCCTCGCCCGTGCCGATGGTGAAGCACTCTTCCCATTCATCAGCAAAGTGCGCAACTTCGGTAACAAAACGAAGTGGCTGATGGAGCTGGCCAATACGGTTAAAACGGATAAAAACATTCCCCTTACCATGGAAGAGCTCACCTTACTTCCTGGCATCGGACGCAAATCCGCAAACGTAATCATGCGCGAAGCCAAGGTAAAAGCCGAAGGTGTGATCGTTGACCTGCACGTAGTACGTGTAGCTCCGCGACTGGGCATCGCCTCGGGCACCGACCCCAAGAAAATAGAAAAACAGATCATGGAAGTGCTGCCTCAAAAAGACTGGGGTGAAGCCGGTATGGCCATTTCGTTTTTAGGCAGGGAAACGTGCAGACCCACAAACCCCAAGCATAGTGAGTGTGTGATGAAAAATGTGTGTGCGTTTTATGCTGAGGCGAAGGGGTGAGTTTGTTGAATACTGTTAATTATGTCTCATGTCATGCTGATTCCGCTGTAAGCGGGAGAAGCAAGACCTCCGGAATGTTCATTGCTTGTGTAGTCTGTTACTCTCTGGTATTATTTTTTACCCAGCCAAAATTCCCATTGTACTTTACGTAAAGCATGTCTTTATACATTCCGTAAATTTCAACCTGCGAAGAAGCCTTCATGTTTACCAATACCGCTTCCAATGTATCGGGTGCTGATAATAACTCTGTATCCGTTTGCAGGTTTTGTATTTTAACAGAGGCCGGCAAACGCTCAATGGCATTTACAGCAACGAAGCCTCGTGTTTCATCTGGAAGTTCTGCAACATAATAACTGCCTGTGGCTGCCCGCAACCGTAATGGCGTATGTAATGGAAGTTTTATACCGCCCACCTTTTGCTGCGGGGATGACAAGAGGAAAGCAGACATCGTTGTGCGAACCATATTGCCAAGCCGGTTGGTATCTCCTGTTAATCGGGGAGGAGTGGTTTTTACCTGTTGCACAAACGGAAGAGGATCCACTGCTCCGTTTTCATATATGCCGAAATGAAGGTGGGTTGGTGTATAGCGGGCGTTACCTGTATTGCCCATCAGACCCAGTGTATCACCTTGCTTTACTGTTTGCATTGCAGAAACCATTTGAGAGTCGAGGTGGGCATAATACAACATATAGGGTTTTCCATCCGGATTGAGCCATACTGTTTTCCCTCCAAGCTTGTTTTCATTCACACGCGTAACACGTCCGTCTGCTACAGCAACTACGGGTGTCCTGAATCTATCAAAAATATCAATGCCCTCATGTTTACGTTTACCTGAGTCGCGCGCCTCTCCCCAGAAACTACCTATCTGTGTGCCTGTATTACCCGGAACAGGAAAAGCCAAAGATGGTGCTGCAAAGATGGAGACCACATACGATACAGATACCAATAATTCCGGCTGCAGGCGTAATAATAATGCATCGTTGTTTTCCTGCTCATACATCATTTCGCCTGTCGAATCAATTACCGCAAGCAGTTTCAAATTGTCGCCTTTCACCCGCCACAACTCTGCAAAAAGCTTCGCACCCGAGGCCGGTCTTACTTCAAGTGCAATGCGCACCTTTTGTCCACGTTTAGGCTCGAAACGGATTCCAATAGCCTCCGGACGGTCGGCTGCAAAATAACCCACCATACGATAGGGCAACGCAACAACTGTTGAATCCGAAAGACTTCGTTCCGCTGCTGTAAACCAGCGTTTGGCTAAAACAGCATCTGCAAGTCCTGCCTGTTTGAGTTTGTTAGCGTAAGCCCCGTGCGGATTTTTTGTTCCAAACATGTTTATTCCTGTGCAAGCAGATAGCAGTATAATGCTCAATATGGGGACAATTGTTCTCAATTCGTGGAAGTGTTAACTTTATCAAATAAGCTCCGTTAACTCCGGAAGCTTAAATGCTTTTTTTACTTTTGCTATTTCTATTTTTTTCATCGGAAGAAAAGCCTCCGTAATGCGGTCTATTTGTTCCTGCGTGCCTGTTTGCATCATCCATTCCATTTCGGCTGAAGTAATTTGCCACGACACTCCGTATTTATCCTTGAGCCATCCGCATTGTTCTGCTTCGGGTACTGCTGAAAGTTTTTCCCAGTAATAGTCAATCTCCTCCTGATCATTGCAGGTAATCATAAACGAAATGGATTCATTAAAATCGAAACCATGTTCGTGAGCGCTGTCCATTACCGCAAACCAGGTATCCACCAACCTGAAATCGCTAAACATAACCGTACCTTCTTTATCAGGCTCCATTCCTTCCGTATATTTATGTATGCTTCCCGGTTGAGAATTCTTAAAAACCGAAAGGTAAAACGCTCTTGCTTCTTCTGCCTTCCCGCATCTGTTACCGGTGAACATTAATGACGGAATAATGGATGGTCGCGATTCCTCCATGGGATCAGTATAGATCAGTTGCCATGATACCCCGAATTTATCCTGCAGCCAGCCATACCGTTTGCTGAACGGATACTCCCCTAACTCCATTAATACCTTACCGCCTTCCAGCAATTTGTCCCATGTATCATCCAATGCTTTTAAGGCATCAGTGTGTTTATCAACCGAAGTACCAAACAGCAGCGGGTCAAAATTGACCATAAAGGAAATTGAAGGGTTAAACGTAAAAAGCGGACCGGCACTGATAGCCATAAACTCTTTGTTCCAAAGTTCAAAGCTTACGATGTCGCAATCTCCTGAAGGGGTATTGCGAATGATGCTCTTATGGGTAACTTTAGAATGCGGAAATACGGATGTATAAAACGCAGCTGCTTCAACAGCTTGTGTGTCGAACCATAAATGTGGGATGATCTTTTGCATGAGGTGGTGAATTTTATACCCTAATGTTTCAAAAAATTGTGCCAAAAGAATGTCAGTTCGAGTTTATCGAGAACATGCTTACTTGAAGCATAGAGCTCAAATTGAACAGTTCCAGGTTCAACCCGGAGTATTGGTGACGGAGGGTTTACCTTCCTCGTCCTCCGTTATGCAGTAATATGACATTCTACCATACTCCACTAATCAACAAGGAATTATCATAATTATTCCGTTTATTTGAGGTCAAATTAACCTCTGATGAATTTAAGAAAATTGCTTGCCCTATTGGTCTTATGTTTTGTATCTATCCTAACAATAAATGCGCAACAATCACCCCAACCAATCTTGTTTAAATCGGGCCCATATGTTTCTGAAACTACTATAGCGGATTATATCAGCAATCCTCAGCTTTTTACCTCCCAACAATCGGGTGGCAAGTGGTTTGGGGTGTTGCAGTTTGCAACCATCCCAACTCCTGAAATCCAAAACAAGCTTATCGGCAACGGAATCACCTTTGTGGGTTATATCCCCAACAACGCATATGTAGTTAGTATACCTAAAACGTTTGACCTTAGCATAGCTACCCAGGCAGGTGTTAGCGGAATGTTTCAGCTAAAACCGATGCATAAAATGAGTGTGGCTTTGTATGCAGGTGAAATTCCCGAATGGGCACGGTCGTCTGCCGAAACAGTTGATATTATTGCCGAACTCTTTGAAAATATCCCTTCCGAAAACCTGGTTGCAACCATTAACAATAAAGAAATTATACTCCTTAACAACGAACCTGCATTGCATAAAATAACCCTGCGTGTTCCGGTAAAATCAGTATCAGCCATAGCAAGCCTTCCATTCATTTTATGGATGGAACCGACATTGCCAAAAGTGAGTCCCGAAAATTTACCCGGCCGGGCATTACACCGTTCCAATATCTTAAGCGATGGAATCAGAAACCTCACCGGAAAAGATGTGCGCATCGGGATTTGGGATGGTGGTGTGGTAGGTCCGCATCTTGACTTTATGGGACGGTTAACGGTAGTAGAACCCGGAGTTGCTTCCGACCATGGAACGCATGTGAGCGGAACCATGGCAGGAGCAGGTAATATTGATCCAAAAGCAAGAGGCATGGCATCCAAGGCACTCATTTACGGATACGATTATAATGGTTCGGTGAACTCGGAAATCGGCACCTCCATCACAACCCATCAGATTGTATTATCGCAACACTCCTGGGGGTTTGGTGATGCATTTGTGAACTGCACCAGCAAGGATCCATACAATTTAAACAGCCGCGAACAGGATATTAATATTGCCGGTAATCCGTACTTTTTGCACCTCCACTCGGCCGGTAATTCACAGGCAGTATGTACAGGAGGATGGGGAACCACAACCGGCAAGGCTGCAAAAAACACATTGGTAGTTGCCAACATCACTTCTACTGAGGCACTCAGCAGCTCAAGCAGCATGGGCCCCGTAGCAGATGGCAGGATAAAACCCGAAATAAGCGCACTCGGAACCGATATCTATTCCACCTTTCCAAACAATGCTTACATGGGGGGATACTCCGGAACTTCCATGGCTACACCTATCGTAACAGGGGTTTCGGCACAACTCTACGAACGTTACAGGCAACTGAATGCAGGCCTTAATCCTCCTGCATCACTTATCAAAGCGGTGATCTGCAATACTGCAAAAGATGTGGGCAATGCCGGTCCTGATTACAAGTTTGGGTACGGTGTGCTTAACGGACTGAAGGCGGTAAAATCACTGGAGAACACCAATTATGCGGTGAGTAGTGTATGGCAAGGCGCTGTGGGTTACCACCCTGTTGTGGTTGCTGCAGGAGCTACCAGCATTAAGGTTACTTTATGCTGGACCGATGTTCCTGCGCTGGCAAATGCAAACCCTGCTCTCGTGAACGATCTCGACCTGGTGCTACGCGACCCGAATGGTAATCCGGTATTGCCATGGATCCTGAACCCGGCAACTCCTGCAACTATTGCTACATTGGGATTGGACCGCAAAAACAATACAGAACAGATTACCATCAACAACCCCATTGCCGGTACTTACACCATTGAGGTAAGTGGTTTTGTAATTCCGTTGGGTACGCAACAATATGCAGTAACCTGGGATACCGAAACCCCTTATATGACCCTCACCTTTCCGAACGGAAATGAACACCTCTTACCTGGAGTTGCAACAACAATTCATTGGGACAATGCCGGTATTACGGGTACCCAAACATTACAATACTCAACCAACGGAGGCAGCAGCTGGACCAATATTTCAACTACGCTTGCATCTACAGTTAAACAATACGCATGGACCGCTCCATCGCTAAACGGAGCAAGTGTATTGGTTAAGGTTTCAAGCGGAGTGTATTCCGATGTTTCGGATGCTCCGTTCAGTATTATCAATACACCCGGCACTATCAGCTTTACCACCGGTTGTGCTACGGGCGATGTAAAAGTGATGTGGCCTGCCGTAACAGGAGCCACCCATTATGATATTGTCAATTTAAATGCTGTTACCGGAGACTGGGATACGCTGTTGCATGCCGGCAATGTGCTCTTTGCAAATGTTACCGGATTAACTCCCGGACAGACCTATTGGTTTGCGGTGATTGCACGCAACAATACCGTGGGTGCCATCGGTGAACGTTCCCTAGCAGCAACCTACACCATTCCAACAACTGTTATTTTACCTCCTATTACAGTTGATCCTGTTACACAATCAGTACCTTCTGTTTGCAGTGGAACTAATCTAGTACTCAACACTGTTGCCCAACTCACCAAATCTCCGTTGGCCAATTATACATTTGTTACCAATGCATCCACGGGAGCCCCGGATCCAATGCTGGGAGCTACAACGGTACTTTTCTCCAACAATGATGATGCACCAACAACACCCATCAATATTGGGTTTACCTTTAACCTGAACCAAACGGATTATACGCAATGTGTAATTTCGCCCGATGGATGGGTGAAACTGGGAAGCACAGCCGGTACCGCACAAAGTTCAAATGCTGTAACATCTACTACCAATATTCCAAAAATTTATCCGTATTGGGATAACATATCTACAGGTACCAACGGCTATGTGCAAACCCTTGAAATGGGAGTAGCACCCAACCGTATTTTTATTGTTTCGTGGTTTGTAACCATCCCCTACAATTTAACCGGAGCTGCTAATTCTACTTTTCAATTGTGGTTATATGAAACCACCAATAAAATTGAATTCAGGTATGGGGCTATGGGTCCAACAACAACCGCTACCGCTTCATCCGGAATTACCGTGAATGCAACAACATACCGCAGCATTACCTTCAGCTCTAATACCCAAAGTGCCTCAACTGCCAACAATTCGAATACCACACCCCCTGCATACGGACGGTTATACTCATTTAGTTTACCTGCACTTGCAGCTGCCAATATTGTATGGACTCCTTCAACATTTCTTACCAATACAACCGGTGCCAGTGTAAACGTAGCGGCCATTACCGCCAATACATCTTATACGGTTACAGCAACAGATCCAACATCGGGATGCTCCGCAAATTACCAGCATACTGTGTTGGTAAACCCTAAACCCAAAGTTGGGTTTACCATTAACAACACCACCCAACCGCGCAATACAAATGCCTTTTTATTAACGGATACTACCTCGGGTGGAGCAAGCAGAACCTGGACATATGGAGATGGGAACACCGGTACTACCAATCCCGTAACCAAAAGTTACATTACCATCGGTTCATATACTATAAAACTGAAAGTAAACACTGCTGCAGGTTGCAGCGATTCTGTTCAGAAACCCGTAACCGTTACATCATCCACTCCAACTGTGTATGCAAACAATCTGCAATTTTCGCAAATAGCCGGAACCCACATGCGACTTACATGGGTGAATGGAAACGGACAGGAACGGATGGTAATTGCAAAAGCGACTAATGCGGTAAGCACCACCTTGATCGATAACAATACATACCCTGCAAACACACAATACGGAACCGGAACACCACTGGCCGATGGAAGTTTTATAGTATACCGGGGCTCAGCAAATACAACTGTTGTAACCGGATTATCCATCTACACCAATTATCATTTTGCAATAGTGGAGGTGAGCGTTGACAACGGAGTGAACATGTACCAGCCGCTTCCATACTTAACCGGAGCAGGTGCTACCTTGCCGGTGAAATGGCTTTCGTTTGAAGCGGTATTCAATGCTCCTAAAAACGTAGAGTTGAATTGGGCAACTGCAAGTGAAACCAATAACAACCTGTTTGTGATAGAGCGCAGTGAAGAACTGCAACACTGGGAGGCGCGCGGAACCGTAAAAGGAAACGGAACGGTACACAGCGCGAGCCACTATCGTTTTACCGATGCTGCTGATGGGGTTACATCATCTACAGTATACTACCGCATCAAACAAGTTGACTTTAACGGGAAGTTTGAATACTCCGCAACCCGCTCTGTACAACTTGCTGAAACCAACACTGAAATTCTACTGTATCCAAACCCGGCAACAACTGAACTAAACATTCACCATTCCGTTGCACAAGGATTGGACGTAAGCATCTGCAACCTGAGTGGCAAATCGGTTTACCAAAAACAACACTCGTTGCCTGATGAAACAATCGACTTGCAACACATACCAAGTGGGTTTTACATCATCCACTTTTTTGATAACGGCAAACAAGTACACTCCGAAAAGTTGCTGATACAACCCTAACAACAAAGTCTTCAGGTATTAGGTCTCCCACAGATCCCGCTAATTACGCAGAAAAAATCTGCGGCATCTGCGAGATCAGCGGGCAACCATTGCCTCACATCAATTTTCCCGATAGTCCACTCACAAAAGACTTGGCACAAATCTTTCCCTGTGTATTTATATCCAAAGTTTGTAGAAATTTTTTCATCCCATGGCTATCCTTCTTAACCAGCCATTTTCATTAGCTTCTCCGAAACTTCCTCTTACTAAAGGAAGAAAAAAATTCAATATTTACGGCCACTCGAATGGCACAATTTTTTTGCTATTCCATCAATGGTTATCAAACGATTAAATCTTGTTCGTTTTGCACCCAAAGGAAAAGACAGTTTCTTTGAGACCGTCATAAACCGGGTAGACGAATATTTTGAAAACAATAACATCTCTCCGTATGCCAATGCGGAAATGTGGTTGAAAACCGTAGTGGTGCTCCTCATGTATTTTGTACCCTACGCCCTAATGGTAACAGGCGTTGCCGGATCAAACACTTTAGTGTTCATGGGATTTTGGTTTATGATGGGTTTGGGAATGGTGGGTATTGGTACCTCCATTATGCATGATGCGAATCATGGTACCTATTCCCCGAACAAAAAGATAAACAACTTTATCAGCCATATCCTGGAAGTTATTGGCGGGTATACTGTAACATGGAGAATCCAGCACAATGTATTGCACCATACCTATACCAATATTGGCGGACTGGATGAAGACATTGATACAATGGGAATTCTGCGGTTATCCCCACGGCAACCCCGAAAATGGTTTCACCGTTACCAATACTTGTATGCATGGTTCTTTTATGCAATCATGACCCTGTATTGGATGACGGCCAAAGACTATGTACAAGCCATTCATTTTAAACAACACAACCTGTTGATCCGGGAAAAGATTTCCCTGAAAATGGCCCTTTTCAGGATCACCCTCTACAAACTATTCTATTATACTTACATCCTGATCCTACCGATATGGTTGCTCGAAATACCTTGGTACCATTTTATCGGTGGGTTTTTGCTGATGCATATTACTGCGGGACTAATTCTTTCCTGCATCTTTCAGCCGGCACATATTGTAGAAACTTCGGGGTTTGCCATTCCAGTTGTGGAGGATGGTAATAAAATGATGGAGGACTCATGGGCAATACATGAAATTGTGAATACTACCGATTTCTCGCCCAACAGCCGCATTGTATCATGGTTTATTGGCGGCCTTAATTACCAGATCGAACATCACCTTTTTACCGGGGTGTGTAATGTACACTTCCGCAACATTGCACCTATAGTACGTTCCGTTACTGCCGAGTTTGGCATTCCTTATCATGTGGAGCCTTCTTTCTTCAAGGCTCTCAGGGGACATGTACGCATGCTCATCAAACTTGGCCGGAATGATGATTACAAGTAGGCAAGGAAGAGTCCCGATAGCTATCGGGAGGCAGTAGGCAAAAAACAGATCCGAAAAAACCACGGACTACCGACTGCGGACCACGGACATCCCGCAAGAAGTAGGCAAGGAAGAAAGTAGGCAGTAGGCAAAAAACAGATCCGAAAAACCACGGACTACCAACTGCAGACCACGGACATCCCGCAAGAAGTAGGCAAGGAAGAAAGTAGGCAGTAGGCAAAAAA
>JAZKEF010000007.1:26327-116254 GCA_040387195.1 Bacteroidota bacterium | reverse complement strand
GAGGCAATATTTACAGCTGATCCACTCTTTACAACTATCGCTAAACCGTTCTTTAGTTTCATCAATCAATCAACAGTAGCGGATGGAAGTGGATTGAAATATCTGTGGAACCTTGGAGCTGGCCCCGACCCCAATAAACCGGCCAACAGAACATCAACTGACGCCAATCCGATTAATATAGAATATGCGGCTGATACAGCGCAAAAAGATGTGACACTCTATGTAACAACCGAGCACGGATGTATTGATTCGACAACCCGTAAAATCAGAATTGATCCGGACATCACGGTGTTTATTCCGAATGCATTCAGACCGGGCAGTAATCCTGAGCGCACCCCTTGTTTGGATGGAGATCCGGAGTGTAACCAAGAGTTCAGGGTAGTAGCCAACGGACATTTATCGGTAGAAGTATTTATCTACAACCGTTGGGGCCAGTTGGTGTTTAAAAGCAATGATGCGAAAGAAGGCTGGAACGGAACCGTGCTGAACAAAGGCGTGGAGTTATGTCCGCAGGAGGTATACGTTTACCAGGTAAATGCAACTAGTTATGCCGGCAAACAATACAGATACTCAGGTTCGATTACACTCTTGAGATAATATATAATTGTCAATAAACAAACATAGCCTGTGGTTTAAAACCATAGGCTATGTTTGTTTATTGACAGTATTGTTTTATAAATTTTCATACGAGGATAAAACAGCTTAAGGTTTAAACCCTAAGCTGCTTATTGGTATTCGTATGAAAGAGCAATTAATTTGCTTCTACTTTTTTCTGATCGTAGGTAATAGGCAGTTTCATGGTTTGAATTTTACTCCATCCACCCAATACATTTTTTACGCGCTGAAATCCTTTTGACTTCAGGTATGAAGCGGCAATCATGGACCGGTATCCACCTGCGCAATGCACCAGGAATTCATCATCCTTATTCAACTTATCAAAGTCGCTTGGGATTTTATCGAGCGAAAAATGCGTTGCCTGTGTTAAATGAGCATCGTTAAATTCACCCGGCTTACGCACATCCAAAATTTTGATATCAGTATGTTTGGCATCTAGCTCAAACTCTTCTTCATCAACCGAGATAATCATATCCCAGCGTTTGTCTGCGTTTTTCCATGTTTCAAAACCACCCTGCAGGTAACCCAGAATATTATCGAAACCAACACGGGTCAACCGTTCAATGCTTTCTTTTTCTTTACCAGGTTCGGCTATAATTAACAGAGGTTGTGTAATATCCAACAACGTAGCGGCCCAAATGGCATACTGTCCGTTCAATCCGAAATTAAGGGCCTTTGGAATAAATCCATGTTCGAATACATCGGGAATGCGGGTATCAATAATGGTGGTCCCATTTTTCATGTTGCTTTCAAAATCGGCAAGTGAAAGGGCAGACATTCCCTTGGTGATAACGGCATCAATGGGTGCGTAACCTTGTTTATTCAGCTTGGCATCTTTAAAGAAATAAGCAGGGGCCGGAGCAATTCCTTCGGTTACCGTGGCTATAAACTGTTCCTTGCTCATAGGTTGAAGCGCATAGTTTTTGGCTTTTTGCTCACCAATGGTTGAGAAGGTTTCTTTACCAATATTTTTCCCGCAAGCGCTTCCGGCACCATGCGCAGGATATACCGTAACGGCATCAGGCAAAGGCATCAGTTTGTTGCGCAACGAATCAAACATCATTCCCGCAAGTTCTTCCTTGGTCATTACACCATCCAGCAAATCGGGTCTTCCCACATCCCCAACAAATAAGGTATCACCGGTAAATACACAGTGCTCTTTACCGTTTTCGTCCAACAGCAAATAGCTGCTCGATTCAGGTGTATGGCCCGGTGTGTGCAGTACGCGAATGGTTAGTTTTCCTACTTTCAGTTCTTCACCATCCTGTGCAACATGCACCGGGAAACTGGTTTGTGTAGTAGGGCCGTATACAATAGCAGCACCTGTTTTATTAGCCAAATCTATATGTCCGCTTACAAAGTCGGCATGGAAATGCGTTTCAAAAACATACTTAATAGTAGCGTTGTGGCTTTTAGCCAGATCAAGGTAAGCATCATAATCGCGGAGCGGGTCGATGATAGCCACTTCGCCATCCGATTCGATATAATAAGCCGCCTGAGCCAGGCAATTGGTGTATAACTGTTGTACAATCATATAGGTTTAAATTAATCACCCTTACCCTTAAGGATGATATGGTATTGATTCAAACAAAGGTGGGAATAAATTAGATTTAAAGAAATGATTTTTGACAATATCGGTAAGTGACCTTCATCAAAAGGGGTAACTATTAGTTTTGATAAGGCACACGGAGGGCAATACTTCTGCCGAGGGTAATCTCATCGGCATATTCCAGCTCCCCGCCAATAGCAATACCCCGCGAAATGGTGCTGATGTTTACCCCGAACTCCTTGAGTTTTTTGGAAAGGTAAAAAACAGTGGTATCCCCTTCCATGGTAGCACTCAGAGCCATAATTACCTCTTTGGTTTCTTCTTCTTTAATCCTGTTGAGCAGTTTTTCGATATTCAGGGAGTCGGGACCAATTCCGTTGATGGGAGAAATGAGTCCCCCGATGATGTGATATGTTCCGTTAAACTGATTGGTGTTTTCAATTGCCAGTACATCTCGCAAATCCTCCACCACACAAATGGTATGTTGGTCGCGCTTGGGATTGCCGCATATATTACATGTTTTTGCATCGCTCACATTCCCGCACCGTTCGCAATACTGAATTTGGGTGCGCAGTCTAATCACTGCTTCACCCAGTTTAACCACTTCAAGTTCTTTTTGTTTAAGCAAAAACAAAACCATGCGCATGGCAGATTTTTTGCCAATGCCGGGAAACTTGGAAAGCTCATTCACTGCTTCTTCGATGAGTTGGGAAGGATAATTCATGTGGTGCAAATGTATGCAAATGTTAATTGTGTTGTTATTGTTTGTCCATAGTCCATGGTCGGTGGTCCATGGTGAGAAGTCGTGTGGAACTTGGGAGGGGGTGGTCCGCACTTGGTAGTGAGAGGTCTGTAGTCGACAATCCAAATTTTAGTTTGTTTTGGTGCATACTGCCCTCTGGATGCTAGACAATTGTTTTTATACAAAACCACGGACCATGGACTGCGGACCACGAACTTCCTGAAAGACATCTCCGCCAATAGCTAACAGCCAAGCACCAATAGCTGCTTTTAATTAAAATTAACATGGATTTAGAATTCAAAATCAGTATTCTTGAAAGAATATGAAAAAGAAATTAATTACAACATCAGCAGTTTTATTTACACTTTTATTGAGTGTACAACAGATTATTTCAAATCCAACCGGAGCACCTTTACAAGCATCCGGAGGACCGGCAGAGTCAGGAGCTACCTGTATGCAGGCTGGATGTCACTTCGGAGCACCCGAAACAGTGACAGATATTGTTACTACCGATATTCCGGCAGCGGGATATACACCCGGAACGACTTACAATATAACAGCATCGGTTACCGGGAGCGGAGCAAAAGGTCTAATGGTGTCAGTGCAAAATGCGGGAGGAACACATTTGGGCACACTTATATCGGGCACAGGTTCTAAAATAGTATTCAGCAAATATATTACCCATAACAATCCTCAGTTTGCGGCTACAGCAGTGTGGAATTTTAAATGGACCGCTCCCGTAGCAGGTTCAGGACCAGTGAAAGCCTATGGTGTTTTTGCCATTACCCGCAATACCACACGCAAACAGGAATTAACCATTGCGGAAAATACAACTACAGGTATTGCTGAGGCAACCGGAATTACACATACTACAGTGTATCCGAATCCCGTAGCAGGTCAGTTGGGATTATCGTTTGTTCTTACCGAATCTGAAAAAGTAACCATCACTTTGATGAGCCTTGATGGCAAACGTTCAAATATGTTGTTTGAAGGGTTCTGTGATTCGGGTAAACAAGAAAAGGGATTTGACGTTTCGAACGTTGAAAGCGGATTATACCTGGTAAAGATTGAATCAGCGGGTGCTCAATCCGTTCAGAAAGTATTGATACAATAGCAGGCAACACCCCAATGTGTGATTTTATTTACACATTGGGGTAGCTGTGGCTAACTATTTTTCGGGCACACGAGCCTGCCGGTTACATTTGTTTCATGTCACCATTTATACTTTTCTCTTTTGTCATCGTTTATTTTCTGGTATTGCTGGCCGTAGCCTTTTACACGTCAAGAGGCAGCAACAACGAAACGTTTTTTAACGGCAACAAGAACAGCCACTGGATGCTGGTGGCTTTCGGAATGATCGGTACTTCACTCAGCGGGGTCACATTCATCTCAGTGCCGGGAACGGTAGGCTTTAATCACTTCACCTATTTTCAGGTAGTGATTGGTTATTTTATCGGCTATTTTGTAGTGGCCTATGTATTGTTGCCACTCTATTATAAACTCAACCTTACCTCCATTTACCATTACCTCGATCACCGCTTTGGCAAAAGCAGTTACAAAACGGGAGCGTTGTTTTTTATCATCTCGCGCACCATGGGCGCCACCCTTCGTTTGTACCTTGTTATCAATGTGATTCAGTTGTTTATTCTCGATGCGTTGGGCGTTCCGTTTATGGCTACATCCTTTATCATTCTGCTCATGATCTTATTGTATACGTTTAAAGGTGGTGTAAAAACCATTGTGTGGACGGATACACTGCAAACATTTTTTATGCTGCTGGCATTGGTGGTTTGTGTGTTTTACATCATGGGAGACTTGAATCTGAGTTTTTCGGAAGTGATGACACAACTCAACGGATTGGGTTATACCGAAGTGTTTAATACCGATGTGATGGATAAAAAATTCTTCCTCAAACAAATCATCGGGGGTGCTTTTATTACCATTAGCATGACGGGGCTGGATCAGGAAATGATGCAGAAAAATATCAGTGTAAAACGATTGGGTGATTCGCAAAAAAATATGATTTCATTCAGCACCGTGATGGTACTGGTAAATTTTTTGTTTCTGTTGTTGGGTGGATTGCTGTACTTATATGCTACCAGCAAAGGTCTTGATGTAAAAGGAGATGATCTGTTTCCAACCATTGCTCTTCAATATTTGCCACCCGCTATCTCGGTTATTTTTATCATTGGACTGATCTCTGCATTATTCCCTTCGGCCGATGGTGCCATTACTGCCTTAACGTCTTCCTTCTGCATTGATATCTTAGGATTGCAACGCAATCAGCAATTGGGCGAAGCTCAAAAATCCAAAACACGGATGACGGTCCACCTCACCTTTGCTGTTGTGTTTTTGATATGTGTGATGATGTTTAAAGTAATGGATAACAAATCCATCATTGGAATTTTACTGGACGTAGCCGGTTATACCTATGGACCTTTACTGGGTCTGTTTACGTTCGGTATTCTCACCAAACGTGTATTAAACGATAAAGCATCTCCGATTATTTGTCTTATTGCGCCCATGCTTTGTTACCTCATCCAGGTAAATGCACCAACCCTTTTCGGAGGCTATCAGATTGGTATTGAAATGCTTATTCTGAATGGCGCCATGACATTTACCGGGTTATACATCATTAGCAAACCACAGGCATAAAATTACTTGCGTTTTCACTAAACCTTGCATACTATGCAATGTTATTTATTCATTTAAAACAGCATGAAACGAACAGTTTTGATAACGGGCAGCACGAGTGGAATCGGGTTGGCGATTGCCCGCACATTTGCCGCCAAGGGGCATAATATTGTATTCAACGGACTAGAAGCCAACGGAGCAGATATAGCAGCCGATACGGCTAAGGAATTTGGAATTGACTATGTGTTTTCACCCTGCAATGTACTCGACCCGAAACAAATTGAAGAGATGGTTGCTACGGCAGTTGCCAAATTCAAAACCATTGATATTCTGGTGAACAATGCAGGTATTCAGTTTGTATCACCTGTTCAGGATTTCCCACTCGATAAGTGGAATGCCATTATTGGCATTAACCTTACCGCACCGTTTTTATTTACCAAAGCTGTTTGGCCCTATATGGAAAAACAACAATTCGGTCGCATCATCAACATAGCTTCGGCTCACGGATTGGTGGCATCGGAATATAAATCGGCTTACGTATCCAGCAAGCATGGTATCATTGGGTTTACCAAAACCATAGCACTCGAAGGAGCACCACACAATATTACCTGCAATGCTGTTTGTCCGGGTTATGTACACACACCCATTGTCGAAAACCAGATAGGTGACCAGATGAAAGCGCATGGGTTGAGCAGGGAAGATGTGATTCAAAAAGTGATGCTGGCCAAACAAGCTATTAAGTCATTTATACCTATTGAGATGATTGCAAACACGGTAGCATTTTTAGCAGCCGATGAGGCAACAACGATTACAGGAATTTCTGTGCCGGTTGAGGGAGGGTGGACAGCACAATAATTGTAATATGATGGAGAGCGCAGCAGCAATGAAAATACGAGAAGTAACCAGTGAAATTGCCCATGTTAACGGGATAAACATTCACTATGTAAAATACCACAACCCCGGGAAACCAACACTTTTGCTCATGCATGGACTCACTGCAAATTGCAGGGCATTCGAGGGATTGGTGTCGCATGGTTTGGGCGAGCAGTATGAATTGGTTTCAGTTGATTTAAGAGGAAGAGGATTAAGCAGTCATCCTGTTTTTGGATATACCATTAAGGCACATGCAAAGGATATTATTGAATTGCTCAAGTACCTTAAGTTAGACCAAGTGGTTTTGGTTGGGCATTCATACGGAGGGTTTCTTGCCTCTTATTTATGTTACTATTATGCAGCTCATGTTAGCAAAGTGGTATTACTTGATTCGGCACCCGAAATGCATCCGCGTACTTCAGAAATGCTGCAAACTGCTATGGGAAGATTAGATAAAGTTTACCCAAGCAAGGAGGATTATTTTGAGATGATTAACAAGGCACCGTATATCAGTTTTTGGGATAAGGATATGGAGGCGTATTTTGAAGCGGATATTAAAACACTGGAAGACGGATCGGTAACACCGCGCACCGATTTGGCACAAATACTACAGATAGCTTTGGATGTAGGGATTTCACCTATTGCAAAATATTTTAAAGGGCTAAAACAACCGGCATTGCTTATTTGTGCTACCGAAAATTACAATTTGGGAGAACCAATCCTTCCTGGATATTTAGCCGAAAAGGCTGTAAACAATATGCGCAACGCAAAGGTTGAATACGTAGATGGAAACCACCATACCATGGTATATGGTCATCATGCCGATGAGGTTGTTGAGATGATTGAAAGGTTTGTAGGGTAATTAGCGGAGAGGTTTTCCGTTTGTTATTGAGAAGTCTTGCGGGAGCCAGCGCTCAGGTGCCTTCGGCCATTCCGCTACGCGGAACTCAGGCACCTTGGCCAGCGCACCTTAGTCCCTTTATCCTCCCAGGCACCAAGCATGTTCATTTAACAGAGCACACAATTAACATTCCCCAATCAACTAGTCAACTTTATCAACCAATCACCGCTCCCCCTAATTACATCCAAACTTAATCTTCGGTTTATCGCCACTGGTATCATCATCACTTATCCAGTCTTTCTTACGCACCAATATTTCAATATCCTGTGGTACCAGGTTATCAGGGATGCTAAAGAATTTTTTCGGAATCATATACAACCGCCATTCGGTAGCACTGATGTTTTGCATGCGCAGAGAGGGGTTGGTGGGAACCTGAAAAAACGTGGTGGGCTGGTAAGTGGTGATAATTCCTGTTGCGGTGTCTTTAGCCGTTGCTTTAAGGTAAACATATAATTCGGAAGTTGCATCCAGCTTTTGCATCGTTGCCTTTTTTTCGGCCGCGTTATCATATACAAAGGTTGTGATTTCATCTTGAAGTAATATAGAAGGGAAAGTATAAACAGCACCCTTTGTTGTTTTAGGGGGTGTAACAGGAATGGTAATATCATCTGTTTTAATATCGGGATCACCGTATCCTCCGCCATCTTTAGGTTTCACCAAAAAGGCTAATCCCGAAGCATACACCTGCGATGCGGTTACCTCATAAAATTCAGTGGGAACCATTTCGAACTTCCACACTTTGGGTCCCTTATCAGGAACAGGTGTCATCTTCAATAATTCATTCGAATTTTTCCAGGCTTGATCTCCAAGACCATTTACTTTTGGAGAGCCGGTTGTAAATTCAAATGGTTTCCATGTCCAGAAATACATTGGTCCCGGATGTGCTGCAAGAAGCTGGTGGTGTTCTTTCGACATGTCCAGTTTCGAAAGGTCAACATAAATGGTAATTTTTGCGGTAGCAATGGTGGGCTCCGGTTCAATCCACGCAACTTGTGCAATAGAGTTTGTTATGGTGCAGATAAGTGCACAGGCTATTCCTATAATTTTTTTCATAAACCAGATTAGTTACGGATGAATGATAAACGATAAACAGATTTTTCGGTGCCCCCGCACATTACACTTTTGTCAATTTGCAGGTAAGTGTCGGTTGGACGAATGGTTGCAGCTAAAGGAAAAGCTATTACTGTACTTGAGCCGACAGGTGTAATGAATACTTTTTTAGGATACTCGGCATTATCGAAAGCCCATGTTCCACTTGTGCCGCCAAAGAACGAAAATGCAACATTGGATGTATCGCAGGTGTATGTTCCAACTCCGGCAGTCATCGCAAAGGTAACTTTAGGCAGCTTACCGGTTTGACCAAAAAACGAAGTAACATCAATGGTTTCTTCAATGATGGAAGCTTTATCAACAACCTTGCAAGAGTTGAGTGACCAACTCGCTGTGATGCCATCAATTTTGGAAGGGTTCTCTCCAATCTCTTTGTATTCTTTTCGGCATGAAGTAACAAGAAAACTTATTGTTACAGCTATTATGTATATATACTTTTTCATTATCATACTTATTAATTACAACCTCCGGTTCCGTTAAATACAAATCCTGCTCCTGTTTCAATACTTGGGAATTGAAGGATCATTCCCGGGCAATTCCAGGGTGCATTTCTAATTGTTAAGTTCGGATTATATGAAGCATCGGTATTATTGGCCCCTCTTCTTTTTAACGTTTGTACACGATCGCCTTCGCAAAACAACTCTAATCTGCGTTGTTTTCTAATCTCCGCTAATACATCAGATGCATTCGCGCCACCGCTTACAATTTTGGTTGTCGAATCGGCATACGCCCGGAAGATAATTTTATTAACATCTCCAATTGCGGTTGACAAATCACCCGTTTCGGCAGCAAGCTCAGCACGCGTTAAAATCATATCGGTCATGTTAAGGTAAGGCACACCAAAATAATCACTGTTAAACTTTTTGCAACCATAGTATTCATTATCCTTGCCGGCATTAAAAATCTGTACCAGGTTTTTACCGCGTTTATCAAGTGTATCCGAAGTTAATAAAAGGTAAAGTTCTTTGGATAAAGCAAACTCAGGTATTTTATTATCGCATCTGTAACGGCTTACAAATTCACCTGCTCTGTTATCACCTGCACCTGTACTTCTGGTTGTAAAAATAAATTCCGATAAAGCAGCCGTTGAATCAAACTTATTGAGGGCTCCACTTAATGATTTTCCGGAAGAGGCAATTACATCATTTAACAGTGCAAGCGCTTGGGCTGGTTTATTCATCATATAATATACTTTGGCCAATAATGCTTTCGCAGAGCCTTGTGAAGCTTTATAATCGTCATTTACGGCCGGAAGGTTTGCAATAGCATATTCTAAATCGGAAATGATAAACGCATAACTTTCGGCAACGGTTGAACGCGCTTTAGGTAGCTGTGATACTGCATCTCTGATTACAATACCAGCGTGTTCGTTGGCTGGTGTAAAGCCTGAAGGGTGTGCCCATAGTTTTAACACTTCAAAATGACAAGCGGCTCTCAGAAATCTACCCTCGGCCCTCATTCTTTTTTGCTCTGTTTCTGAAACACCAACTTTAGCATAAAAGTCTTCCATATTATTTATGCGGAAAGGAATGACATAAAACGTTTTATACAGAGCGCTTACATCCGAATTAAAAATGTTGGTGTTGCGGTTGTAGATTTCATTTTTAAATCCATTGTCGTCCTTGAGAGGTTTTGCTAAATCATCACTTAACAAATCATTGAATGTTTGCGCCCGTCCATTAATGGCGTTGGCAAAGGCATCGTAACAAGAGTTGAGTAAATTTTGAACGTCTGTAGGAGTCTTAATCGCATCTTCTTCAGTGAAAATATAGTCGGGTTTGGTTTCCTCAATTTTTGCACAGGATGTAATACCAATAACGATTACGGTAGTGATAAAACCAATAAGTATATAAAAATTCTTTTTCATGCGCATTGGTATTAAAAGTTAGCAGATAATTGAACCGTAAATGTTTTTTCCTGAGGCGGGGTGAGGTAGGTAATATTCGGACTCATATTTCTGTCGGTAGCATTTTCAAAGTCGCGTGCAATCTCCGGATCCAATCCTGTATACTTGGTAAACGTAAGCAGGTTGGTACCGATAACGGCTATACGGATGCTCGAAAGTTTAATTTTTTGGCAAGTACTTTTGGGTAAGTTGTAAGCAACAGTTACATTTCTTAGCCGCAAGAATGTTCCATCCTGAATCCATTGTGTGGTGTTAATCCATGGAGTACTTGAGCCGTAAGTAGCCGTATTTTGCGTTAAACGGGCATATGCAGCCTGATCACCGGGCTTTTGCCAGCGGTCGAATAAATCGGTACGCATGTTCCAGGTGGTTACCACACCGTTTTGGCGTTTGGCCGATGATTCATAAATATCGCCCCCCAATACAAAGTTGAGCAACACATTCATTTCCCAGTTTTTGTAGCGAAAATTATTGCCAATACCACCAATCGCTTTCGGTTGAATATTGCCTACTGCAACACGATCTTTCGGATCCCAGATAAATGTTTCGTTACCGGCTTTGTCTAAATAAATAGGTTTGCCGGTTGCAGGGTCAATGCCTTTAAAACGTACAAGGAAATTGGTCCCAACAGGCTCGCCAACTACTACGCGGGTATCGTTGGTTCCGCCACTCACGGCATCTTCTGAATAGGCACCAATGCTTGTAATTTCGTTCCAGTTACGCGAAACGTTAAAGTTGGTTATCCACGTAAATTTGGCCCCTACAATGTTACGTGAGGTAATGCTAAACTCAACCCCACGGTTGGTGATGGCACCCACATTTCCCCAGTAATTATCAAACCCGGTTGACGGTGGTAAGGCCAATTGCATAAATACATCGGTGGTACGTTTATCATACACATCCGCTGTAAATGTAACACGGTCTTTAAACAACCCAACATCAATTCCTGCGTTGAATGTCCATGATGTTTCCCATCTTAAATCAGGATTGGGAATAATAGAAGGAAAGGTAATAGGTTGATTGTAGTATGGTGTTGATGCTCCTGCGGGTTGCCATTTAGAGAGGTATTGGTTAGTGGGGATATTAGCGTTCCCACTTTTGCCGTAAGCCATTCTGATTTTGGTTAAGCTTACCGAAGGTATTTTGAAAAACTTTTCATCGGAAATAACCCAGGTAGCTGATAAGGCAGGGAAGAAACCATAACGGTAATTGGCTCCGAACTTTGTCGACCAATCATTACGCAATACAAATTCAACAAAGTATTTCTTTTTGTAATCGTAGTTGGCGCGACCAAAATAACTCAGGAAAGAATAGCCATCCTCAGGATTTACTTTTGGGAGTCGACCTTGCTCTGCAGCATCGGCCTTGTCGTCCCAAAAACCATTGGTCATATTGTTGGATGATACGCTGCTGCTGTTGGTGCGGGATTCCTGAAACTCATACGCCCCCATTAACGACATGGAATGGTCTTTTCCAATAGCCCTGCGGTAGTTAAGCATAAGAGAATAACTGTAATTACTTACATAAGTTGCATACCTGTTTGCGGTTCCAAGGTGCGTGGAGTTAATCAATGCCTGCGGATCGTATTGGTCATCCTGCAGCTGCATATAATCTAAATTGTATTTTCCGGTTGCAATCAAACCTTTGGCCAATTCGTAATCCAATTGAATATTGTTGATGGATCGTATTTCAGTTGTTCTCCATTTTTTAAGCTCTTGCGTTCTAACAGGATTATCTCCTGTAAAATACTTCCCCACACTATCATAAACGGGATATATTGGAAGCGCAGTGCTCATGGCTTGTCCTAAACCGCCTGCCCAGGCAGTATTTACACGGTAGTTGGTACCCTGGCTTAAGGAAGTGGATACACCGGCTTTCAGTTTTTTGGTAAGATTATAATCACCATTCAGTCGTCCCGAAATGCGTTCATATCTGTTTCCTACCAAATAACTTTCGTTGTTTGAATAGCCTACGCTCCCATAAATACCACCTTTTTTTCCAGAGTTGGAGACCGTAACACTATGTGTATTTTTGATCCCTGTACGCGTTGTTAAATCAACCCAGTCCGTATTTGTTTTGCGGGCTTGTTCCCAACTAATTCCTCCGGGCAAGGGAGCCAATCCAATTCCCCCATCGTTTTCATAAGCCTCCTGATACAGCTGAAGGTATTCTGTGCTGTTGAGCATATTAGGCAATGCTGTAGGTCTGGAGATTCCAACACTTCCGGTATAGCTCACACTAAAGCCTCCCTTTCTTCCGCGTTTGGTTGTAACCAGTATTACACCATTGGATCCGCGCGAGCCATAGATTGCTGTTGCAGCAGCATCTTTCAATACATCAATACTTTCTATATCATCCGGGTTTATAGACGCAAGCGGATTGTTATTCATCCCTCCACTATTTCCTGCAGAGTTTCCATTGTTTAAGAAAAAATCCTGTGTAATGGGAATTCCATCCACCACATACAAAGGATCTCCTCCTGCACTAATGGATGCAACACCGCGAATACGAATAACAGCGGACGATCCCGCAACACCACTTCCCGTAGTAACCTGCACACCGGGTAGTTTAGCTTGCAAAGCCGACTCAAAACTAGGGATGGGCATATCGTTCAGTTCTTTTGCATTAATTTTTGCAATCGAACCTGTTACTTCCCTTTTTAGTTTGGTTCCGTAACCCACCACTACAACATCATCAAGTGCTTTGGAATCTTCTTTAAGCGTGATACTTTTAGGAACGTCAGTTGCATCATCGGCAATGGCCAACACTTCCAAGTAGGTTGTTTGGTAACCCAGATAAGATATTTTGAGCTTGTAGGTTCCGGCCGGTAGATTCTTTATTTCGTAAAATCCATTTGCATCCGAAACGGCTCCGAATGCTGTATTCTCAATGGCTACTGTTGCCCCGATAATCGGCTCGTTTTTGTCGTCAACCAATCGCCCTTTAATCTTATCGGCAAAGGCACTTGTTCCAATCAGCATGGCAGCCAACCATAACGTTTGTTTAGTAAAGGTTTTGATCATAGTATCATTAATTTGAATTGTTTACTTGATTGCTGCTGCTTAAGGGTTACTATATAAATGCCTTTGTTCAAACCGAGTTGTTGCGCATTTAAGTTAATGTATTCAGGTGCATATTGAAAGTGTTGGTTGTATACTTTTTGCCCGGTTAGCGACCAAATTTCAACATCCAGTATTTCTGTATTTGTTACTCCTGTTTGAATCGAAAAAGCATCACCGGTTGGGTTTGGATATACTGTTGCACCTATCCAGTTTTGAGCAGCTTCTTCAACACCGGTTGTCGGTGTAAAGGAAATATACTTGTTGCTATAAAAACGATATTCTCCGGGAGCAAGGGTGTCGTTTAGTTGTGTTGATGATAGTGTGATAGAGTCTCCTTTAAACACATTATACCATGTTCCGATTGCGGGAAAATGAACGGTTACCGCTGATGCTGTTAGACCAAAATTGGCAACTATACTTACCTTAGTTGTGCCACTGTTAATTTGCAATGTTTTAACAGCACCTGCACCATTGTAGGTATAGTTATCGGTAGACAAAGAATCATCCGAAATTTTGAGGTTTGCAATGGTTGATACCACATCATAAATTTTTCTGCGTCTGATATCGTTGTAATAATTCCACAGGATGGGTTTATTGCCGGTGCGACCATTTTGGTCAATGCTTATATCATATCCCAGTTCGCCAAACTGCCAAATCATCTTCGGGCCTTTTAAGGGAAGGAATAAACACATCGCTGCTTCCATGCGCTTCAAAGCAATGGTGGTGTCTTTTGTGATATAAGAGCCCGCTGAATTTCCGAACTTAATGTTCTTTGTCATCAGGCGTTCCTCATCATGACTTTCGGCATAAGCCACAAGATTGGGTTGGCTCCAGTTTCTTTTTTTGTAGTCGGCACTATTAACATCACTTGTGGAAATATAGCCCATTGTAGCCTCCGCAAAACTGTGATTGATATTGCCCCACAACATCATTCCTTCGTTTGATAATGCAACCTCTTCGTTATTATCGGCAAAGTGTTCAAGAATCATGTAGCATGAACTATCGTAGGTACGTACTTTATTGTGAATACGTTTCCAGATATCAATACGGCTTTGGTCGTATATACCCCAAACGCCCACATCGGTGGTGAGTTTTTGCGTGAACCCTTTTGATAAATCAAAACGGTAACCGTCAATCTTAAATTCGGTAAGCCAGTATTGCAACACGCAATCTGTATAATCTTTGGTGGGTTGTGCCTCATGGTTAAAATCGTACCCAACACCATAAGGATGTTTGTCGGTTTGGTTAAACCACGGATTATTTGCAGTAGGCTGACCGTATGGACCTGCAGCAGGATCAAAATACATGCGCACCAATGGATTTTGTCCAAACGCATGATTCAATACCATATCCATGATTACGGCCATTCCTTGTTTGTGGCATTCATCTATAAATGCTTTTAAGTCTTCGGCCGTACCATAATACTTATCGGTAGCCATTGGGAAGCTGATATTGTAACCCCAGCTTTCGTTGCCTTCAAATTCGGTAATGGGCATTAACTCGATGGCATTAATTCCCAAACGTTTTAAATAGCCCAGTGTATCTTTAAGTGTTTTGTAATCGTGTTTGGCAATAAAATCACGGATGAGCAGTTCATAAATAACAAGCTTTTCTTTAGCAGGTCTTATAAAGGAAGAAGCGTGTTGCCAGTTATACGGAGTTTGTCCGGGTTGCAGTACCGACACAATTTGGGTAGTTTGTCCAACAGGGTAAGGTTTTAAGTTAGGGTAAGTTGTTGCCGGAATACTGCCGTCATTCCAAGGATCTAGTACTTTGGCAGCATGAGCATCAGCAACACGTAACTGCTCATTACCTATCACGTATTGAAAACCGTATTCTTTTTTGGGCTGCAGTCCTGTGAGTGTAATCCAAAAACGTGTGCCTTCCGGATTGCGTTTCATAAAATAGGCATTATCAAATTCCCAATTGCTGAAATCACCTATAGTGTATACGTAAGATTTTCCGGGAGCATATAACACAAGGGTCACGGTTGAATCATCTATGTAATTAATACCATCTTTAAT
The DNA here is from genome assembly GCA_040387195.1 of Bacteroidota bacterium. Taxonomy (GTDB): domain Bacteria; phylum Bacteroidota; class Bacteroidia; order UKL13-3; family UKL13-3; genus UKL13-3. Next base: position 100,838 of record JAZKEF010000007.1, on the reverse strand, counting down.
CCCCACAGGAATGACACCAACATTTGGAGCTGCAGGCCGAACCAATATGTAAGTTGTGTCGGTTGATGTGTCGGAGTTTTTAACGGCCGAAATCACAAAACGGTGTTTGCCAATACCAAGCGTATTTCCGTATACTTTGGTGTTTAACGAAGAGTCGTTTGTTACTTGTGAATATTGCACACCGTTTTTAAATAAGGTAAGCACACCGGCAGCCGAAGAAGATGCGGAAATGGTAACCGAATCCGATTCGGTAATTACAATGGGTGTAGCAGGTGTTTTAAACAAAACCGAAAAACCACCCGAACTTAAATCAACAAATATATCGGATCCATCTGTGGAGCGACCTACTTTGCTTCCATCTGCATTTCTGAAAACGAAGGCAAGTTTTAATGCAGTTTCATTGGCCGGTATTCCGTAAAATGTTTTGATGTGATACTTAAGGGTAAACTTATTATTACCGATGCTTGTCATTTTTACTTTAGCATCATCAGTTCCCCAGTTGCCTTGTACATATTTCCAATCCGAAGGCGAAGTGCTTTTATTGGTAATCACTCCCGCGTGGGCATATACAAGCGATACACCGATGAGGGCTGCGTTTCCCTGCGTGGCATCAAAGGTTACAGTTACGGTATCATTCTGACTTGCGAATGCGGGAAAGAGCGATACAACCTGTGCTTTTGTGTAAGAAGTACACAATAGTAGAAGGGTGCCGAGTAATCCTAATGTTTTGTTAATTGTCATGTATGAAATAGTCGTGGGGATATCACTTCAATATGCGAGTTAAAAAAAAGTAAGTGTATTTCCTACACTTATTTGTTTTTTATAAAAATTTTGCTTTACATTCGAATTACAATTCAATACTTAATTACTATGAAAAAATTATTACTATCAATGATTGCTCTCGCAGTACTTAGTTCTGCAGAAGCTAAAAAAGTAAAGTTTCAGGTCGACATGACCGGGAAAACAATAAGCCCGAACGGGCTTCATATAGCCGGTAACTTCCAGGCAGCAGCTGGTGCACCCGGTGATTGGAATCCCTCAGCTACAACGCTAACGAATGGCGGTAGCGGCAATATCTATTCAGTAATTGTAGATATTCCTGCCAATAAGTATTATGAGTTTAAATTTATTAACGATAATAACTGGGGTGCGGGAGAAGAATCAATTCCGGCAATCTGTAAAGTTGAGTCTGCTGCAAATGGTGGATCGAATGGTAATCGTTGGTTTTATATCGACTCTATTGCTAATGACACCACAGTATTTCCTGCCGTTTTATTTAGTGGTGATGCACCTGCAGGAAAGATCGCGATTCGTTTTGCAGTAGATATGAAGAATGAAACTGTAAGTGCAAATGGCGTGCATATAGCGGGAGCAATCCAAGGATGGAATCCGGCAGCAAACAATATGGCAAATTTGTTTACAAACAAAAAGATCTATGAATATATTGCTTATGTAGATACCGGAGCTTATGGATTTAAATATGTAAATGGTAATGCATGGGGAAGTGATGAGAATGTTCCATCAGGTTGTAAAGTTGGTAATGACAGAGGAGTAACAGCACTTGTAAGTACTGTTTTGCCGGTGGTTTGTTATGGGGCATGTGCGGCTTGTCCTTCAGCTCCGATTCCTTCATATAAAATAACTTTTGTAGTTGATATGGCCAATACCGATTGTGATGGCGGATATGATTCGGTAACTGTAGCGGGAGCAGGTCCACGTTTAACATCATTTGGTGCGGGCTTAAAAATGATGCCGGTGCCTTCCACTAAGATGTTTGCATTGGTAGTTGATTCAATAGATTCAGGAGAGGTAAACTTCAAATTCCGTTACCATAAAAATGGCAATACCAATTGGGAAGGTGGAGATAATAGAATTTTTGCGCATACCAAAGCTGATACAATCGGTTTAACTTGTTTCGGTTCACGTGTATTGGGCGCTTGCCCCCTAAAACCGGCTCCTTCAACTATTACGTTTAAAGTTGATATGACTAATGAGACTCCGGCCGTAGTTTATGTAATCGGGACATTCCAAACTCCAAACTGGCAAGCAGGGGCATTGCGCTTGGCACCAGTATCGGGTCAACCGGGTATTTTTTCAGTAACCGTTCCAAATGTTTGTCCGGGTATTTTTAACTACAAGTTTGTAAACGGGGATTCTTCAAACACTGCAAACGAGGAAAAATTCCCTGATTCAACTAACCGCACGTGCGTTGAGCCAAGTGGTGTAGGTGGATTCAACAGGGTGTATACCAGAACAAGTGCGTCCGATGTAACTTTATATTATGTATATAACACCTGCAAACTTGGCACTAATACAGGTATTAGCGAAGCTACATTGAATGCAACATTTAAACTATTCCCTAACCCTGCTGAAGCATATACCATGGTTGAGTTTAATGATAACAATAGCTCACACAATGTTGTGGTAGTGGATCTTGCAGGCAGGGTGATTCAATCATTCAGCAATTACAAACTAAACACGTTGCTCATCAATACAGATGACATGAGTAAAGGTGTATACTTTATTAAAGCTTCAAATGCACGTAATGAGTCGGTAACCTCAAAACTTATCGTACGTTAATTACGGTTAATTGATAGTAGACAAAAGAGCCTCCTCGTGGGGCTCTTTGTTTTTTATAGCAGGGGATATATTTCGCCAATCTGGATTTAGAGGGCTCTGAAAAATCAGTAAGATTTGCAGGAAACACCTGACAGAAGACTTTTCATATTTTTATTTTTGCAACGATGAATAAACTTTTTACACTGTTTTTATTTCTGGGTGCGCAAGTATTCGCCCAGCAAAGAGAACTATTTCCGCCCAACTGGTTTGTTGGCTTGCAGGATACAACCCTACAACTCATCATCAAACAAAAAGATATTGGCTTGCAGTATAATGCCGCCCAAACGAATACCAAAGGTGTAGTGGTTCAATCCTTTAAACCAACCGCACACAAGGATTATGTATTGCTTGATATTACCATAGGAAAACAAACCCCTGCGGGTATCATGAAGCTTGAATTAACGGGGAATAAAAGGCAATCGGTTTCGTATGAGTTAAAAGCGAAACAATCCAATCCCCAAACATTGCAGGGGAATGATTTAGTATACCTCATTATGCCCGATAGGTTTGCAAACGGGAATCCGCAGAATGATGTACAAAAGGGAATGAAGGAGGTTTCGCACAACAGGGATTCTGCTTTTGACAGGCATGGTGGCGATTTGCTGGGTATTACGCAACACCTGGATTATATCAAAGACCTGGGAGCAACAACCTTGTGGTTAACACCTTTTCAGGAAAATGATGAAGCTTCGCAATCTTATCACGGGTATGCTATTACCAACCATTATAAGGTAGATTCAAGGTATGGTACATTGGCGGATTATACGTTGTTGCGGAGTGAGGCTCAAAAACGTAACATGAAATGGGTATTGGATCTGGTGTTTAACCATATTGGTGATGGACATTGGTTGTACACCGATAAGCCCTTTCCGAACGCTGTACATACTTTTGAAAAGTATACAAGGACGAACTACCGCGCTAATACATTGATGGACCCATACGCTTCTAAAACGGATCAGAAAATATTTACCGAAGGCTGGTTTGATCACCACATGCCCGATTTGAATAATGATGATCCTATCCTTGCCCGATACATGATTCAGCATACCATTTGGTGGATTGAAACCTCGCAAGCCGATGGAATTCGCATTGATACATATTCGTATCCCGAACAACAGTTTATGCAACAATGGTATCAGCAGGTTATAAGAGAATATCCTCAGTTGAGTGTGTTTGGCGAAATATGGGAACATGCCGTGCCGCTGCAGTCCTATTTTGTTCCAAAGGAAAAAGTTCGGTCGGAGAATATGCAGAACGTGCTCGATTTTCAGTTTTGTTTTTCCATTGATGATGCCGTAAACCAAAAGGACGGGTGGACGGAAGGCATTTCTAAATTATACTATACGCTCTCGCAGGATTATGTTTACAATGACCCATACCACCACGTCATTTTTTTAGATAACCATGATTTGGATCGCTTCTATTCAACTGTCAATTATGATCTAAAGAAAATGAAAGCAGCTTTGGGAATCTTACTGACCATGCGCGGTATTTCATCTATGTTTTACGGTACCGAATTATTGATGCGCAAAAAAGGTTCGCATGGTTTGATAAGGGAAGATATGCAAGGTGGTTGGCCGGGTGATTCGTTGAATAAGTTTACCAAAGATGGAAGAACAGCAGAAGAGAATGAAGCATGGAATTATATCCAAACACTTGCGCAGTGGCGTAAAAGCAATACCGCCCTCAGTGGTAAGATGATGCAGTTTATTCCGGAAGATGGTGTGTATGTTTATTTCAGGTATTCGGATACCGAAAAAGTAATGGTGGTATACAATAGCAACAAAACGCAAAAGGAAATTAGACTCGGCCGTTTTGACGAAATGCTTGCCGGGAAAAGTACATACAAAAATGTGGTTAGCGGAAAAACTGGAACATTGCAGCAAACACTAGCCCTTCCCTCGGGCGACTTGTTCATACTTGAAATTAAGTAACTTCGTTTTACAAGGGGTGCTTGCGAATAAAATTTGAATACACTAACTAATTCACGAATGTGATGGATGTAAATTTTTTAATGGAACAGCAAGATGTATCCAAACTGGTTGTTTCCGCTATTGTGGGAGCTGCTATTGGTTTGGAACGGGAGTACAGAGGCAAGATTGCAGGTTTCAAAACCATGATGATGATTTGCCTTGGTTCTACATTGTTTACCATTTTTTCGATTAAGATGGGAACCGATTTAAGTCATGATAGAATTGCGGCAAACATTATTACCGGTATTGGTTTTATTGGTGCCGGAGCTATTTTTAAAGATCGCGAAAATATGGTAAGCGGATTAACTACCGCCACTATTATTTGGATTATTGCAGCAATTGGTATGGGCATTGGAAGTGGCGAAATGTTATTCTCCATTACAACAGCAGTACTGGTTTTGTTGTTAATGATGCTATCCCCCATTTTGGAACGTAAAGTAGATGCAATGCATAAAGTACGAAGCATTACCATTCGTTTTACACATAGCAGTAAAGTGGTAAGTATTGAAGATGCAATCCGCTCAAGTGGGCTGAAAACAAAAAAAACAAGGGTGCAAAAAGATAAGAATGGTATTGTGTACACCACACATATTTCCGGAAATGAAGCGGAATTAAATGGTTTCGTCAAGCTCCTGCTTGACGATGTCGATATAATAAGCGTAGAAAGTTAACCACCCGCCAGCTGGCGGAATATCTCTTAACCAGAAAATAGTAATTAGGAGTGTTTGTCTGAAGCCAGCCAAACTCATTGCAGGCAAACCTATTGCTTGGCCAATTTAATATCTGTGCTATCCTGCACATACACCATCGACACCGCGCCACACATCATCAGCACACCGGCCAACACAATGGCATACATGGCGTTGTTGCCGTAAATTGTTTTCACAATGGGTCCGCCAACAATACCATTTACAATTTGCGGAATGGTAATAAAGAAGTTAAAAATACCCATATACACACCCATTTTTCCTGCAGGAATACTTCCCGCTAGAATGGCGTAAGGCATTGATAAAATAGAAGCCCATGCAAGTCCGACACCAATCATGGAAATAACAAGATCACCTTTATCATCGGCAAAATACATCGACATCAACCCAATACCTCCGGCAAGCAATGAAAGGGAATGTGTTTTTTTTCGGCCTAGTTTTCGCGCAATAGCGGGGAGCAATAAAGCATAAATGGCACTCACTCCATTGTAAACGCCAAATATAATTCCTGTCCAGCTTTGCGCATCTCTGAAGGCATCACTGCTGGTATCATCAATAGATAGTTTGAATACATGATGGGCAATAGCCGGGGTGGTAAATACCCACATACTAAACAAGGCAAACCAACTAAAGAACTGCACCAATCCCAGTTGACGCATGGTGGAAGGCATCCTTCTAAAATCCGTAAATACCTGCGATAAGGAATGCCCGGTATCGTCAGGTGTGCCATGGTATTCCGCATACTCTGCAGGAGCATATTCTTTTGAAAAAATTACTGTGATAAGAATGGTGATGATAAAAATGAGCGCTCCGATGTAGAAAGAGTAAATTACATTATCTGCAACTTGTCCGGCAGGAGCCGAAGAAGAAACGTGAAAATAGTTATCGAGGATATATGGTAACCATGAACCCGCAACGGCACCCACTCCAATTAAGAATGTTTGAACACTGAATCCTAATGTGCGTTGATTATCGGGAAGGTTATCAGCCACCAATGCACGAAAAGGTTCCATTGCCACATTGATGCTTGCATCCATCATCATCAACATACCCGCACCAATTAACAAAGCCGATTTGGCCTGAAAAAAACCTGCCGAGTTGGGAAGCAATACCAATGCAATGCAACACAATAATGTGCCAGTCAAAAAGTAAGGTTTACGCCTGCCCAAACGGTTCCAGGTGCGGTCGCTATAGTAGCCAATAATGGGTTGCACAATCATCCCGGTTAGGGGGGCTACCAACCAAAACCAGGAAAGTTGTTCAACATGCGCACCGTAGTTTTGCAGGATTCCGCTCGCATTTCCATTTTGCAATGCAAAGCCAAATTGAATCCCCATAAACCCGAGACTCATGGTAAAAATCTGAGCAATACTCAGTGCAGGTTTTTGTTTTAAGGCCATGCAGTTGGTTGTTAGTTTTTATAGTTAATCCATACCGAATGAGGTGGTATCGTTATAAAATTCTTGGAATCTAAACTCGCTTTTTGTGTGAAGATATTTTTACCTCCTGCGGGTGGAATCCAGTTGACGGGTTTTATTTTGTGTTGTTTATCGGCAAAGTTGATGATTACGGTGACTTCGGCTTTCCCATTGCTGCGGGTAAATGCGTACACATTATTTGTAATTGATGTGTCTTTAACCGTCCACTCCAATTCTTTGAAAGAGGTTTCGGGTGTATTCCATAAAGCTTTGTTCTCATGTTTGAGTTGTGTCATACTTCTATACCATCCATAACGGCTGGTATCTTTCCATTCATTGGGCATAATCGGGTCCTTCTCAAAAAATGTTAAACGCCTGTTTAAACCCGCTTCTTCTCCCGAGTATATTAATGGGAAACTTTGAGGCATGGTGTAACACAATGCTGAATATAATTTCCAATCGTTTCCATATTTTTCGTTAACAGTTCCGTTCCAACTGTTTTCATCATGGTTGGTTATAAAGAAGAGTTTCAACATGGTTGAAGGAAACTTTGCATAATTGTCCTTCATCTCCTTACGAAAATCAACAAGAGATTTTTTCTTCTTAGCCATATCCTGCGTAACACCCATAAAAGTCCATCCGTATGAGGCATCAAAGGCTCTGTTGAAATACGTATCGGGTGTTTTGGTTATATCGGCATTCCATTCCATTTCGGCCAACATAAACATGGGCTTAAACTCTTCGAGTCGGTTTCTGTTGTGCTCCCAAAATTCCAATGGAATTAGGAAAGCAACATCACATCTGAATCCATCAATATCAAATTCTTTTACCCAATACGCCATGTCTTGTGTCATTGCATCGCGCATTGGCTGACTTTCAAAGTTTAATTTGGCAACATCGCTCCAGTCATATTGTGTTTGTATTTCGCCTTTATCGTTTCGTACATACCAATCGGGGTGCTGTTGAATCCACTCATGATCCCAAGCTGTGTGGTTGGCTACCCAATCAATAATTACCTTCATTCCCAAGCTATGTGCTTCATTCACCAGATTTCTGAAGTCTTCTGGTGTTCCGTAACTTTGGTCAATTCCCCTGTAATCTTTCACGCTGTAGTAACTACCCAGTCCGCCCTTTCTGTTTACTTCCCCAATTGGATGAACGGGCATCAGCCATAAAACATCAATACCTAAATTTTTGAGACGGGGTAAACTTTGGGTTACCGAATTAAAGTCACCTTTCTCGGAAAACTGCCGCACATTTACTTCATAGATCACAGCTTTTTTGCTCCAGGATGTATGGTCTTGTGCGTAAACAATTGTAGAGATACTGTGTATAAAAAAGGCCAATAAGAATCCAATATGTTTGTTCATAGATTATAAGGTTATCGTAAGGTAAAAATTGCTACATCATCTTCATTCATCTGCAATTCAAGTGTATGATCGGTTTGCGAAAAGGTATGGTTAAAAAGCGGAATCCATTTTTGGGTTACCGGAAGCGGCAGCGAAATCTTACCTGCCGCTTTAGAGAATACAACAACTACTTTTTGCCCGAAGTAATTTCGCTCGTAGGCAAAAAAGTGGTTATCGGTTTCAATCGTTTTAAATTCGCCATACATCAGGGCCATATTATGTTTACGCAAGGCAGCCAGTTTTTTTACCTTATCGATAAGCTGTTGTTGCGAAGTAGTATAGTTCCCGAATAGCATCATTCGCCTGTTATCGGGATCGTTTCCACCGGGCATTGCAAATTCATCTCCATAATAAATAACCGGTACTCCGGGTAAGGTCATATTCATGGCCATCAATTGTGCCATGCGTGTAAAACCGGTCTCATTGCTATTCGTAATGTCTCTTGTCCAACCGGCAAGTTTGGTATCTTCATCTCCTTTTACACTGCCATCAGCAAGCGATGCAAAACGTGGCCGGTCCTGGTTCCCCGAAATATTTCCCATTAAATGGTGCCATCCATAGTAGTCGAAACTTTCGTTGATGGTGCGTTGCAAATTGCCCCACAATTGTTCCGCAGTTCCATTGCCGGCAAAAGCACCCACTGCTGCATCATATAAGTTAAAATCAAATTGTGCATCCATTTGTCCGCTGTTTACATAGGAGCCAATCAGTTCAGGACTGCCATAGGTTTCCCCAATTTGATAAAAGGTATTGTTGGATTTCGATGCTTTTTGGAGTTTAATTTTTTGGGTAAGCAATCTCCAGAAATCCTCGGGAACATGTTTACTGGCATCGTGGCGAAAACCATCGAGGTCAAAGTTTTTTACCCAATACATTACACTGTCGGCAACTACTTCACGCACTTCTTTGCGTTGTAGATCCAACGTTGGCAGGAAGGTATCAAACCAGGTAGTGAGTCGATGATCGTCCCAGCGTTCGGTGTTCATGGTGCCATCGGGTAATATTAATGGTGTAACCCAATTGTGGTGTTTTTGGTAAAGCGGATGATCGGTGTGCACGTGATGGGCAACAAAGTCCAACACTACGTTCATGTTTTTTTCGTGGGCATCTTTAATCACATCAGCAAAAACCGGATTGGTTCCAAAACGACTATCCACTTTGGAGTAGGATGTTGGCCAGTAACCATGGTAAGCAGAAAATTTGGTGGTTACCTGTTTGTTCCAATATCCCCATGCACCTTCAGGATTTTGGGAAATGGGAGAGAGCCAGAGCGTGTTTGTTCCAAGGTTTTCAAAAAAGCCCTCCTTTATTTTTTGTTGTACACCCTTTAAATCACCGCCTAAATATTGCGCTTTGGGAAGCACGCTGTCCAATGGTTTAGGATCATTTCGTGGGTCTCCATTGCTAAACCTATCTACCATCATAAAATACATAATCTGTGTATGTAGATCGTTGCGGGTAAGCGAATCGGGCTGTGTTACCACTTTCCCTTTTTGCAGCGGAATCAACAAATCGTTGCCTATTTTAAAAGCATTGTAAGTATACACCCTGATATACGAACGGATTTGAGCAGACGCATCTTTCGGGATTGATAATAGAATAAGTCCTGATGCACCAATGGGTTCGTTGGCGATAAGTTTGTTGTTTAAGTAAGCGATGAAAAACGTTCCGTGTACCGCATGAATAAAAATATGGTTGTTATCTGATTTTAAAGTTGCAAGCGAGGGCGCAACAGCATCCGGTTCACCAACTTTGAGAAGTGCATTTGTTCCTCCCATACCGTTGCTCACAATGGTAACATTGGTTGGATTTTCTTCTTTTCCATCAGCAATAAGTTTGTATTGTACATAACCCTCGTTTGCTGCTACATTGCTAAGTTGCCATGTTTTTGTCGGAAGTGCTCCGATGGGTTGAAGCAGTTTACCATCAGCTACCCAGGCATTAAAACTACCTTTAATTTTTACATCGTTTGCCGGAGCATCCAATTCAATGTATTCCCTGGCCAGTATTTTGCGCACATTACGACACGGAATGTCGTACACTCCTTTGCTTGTATACAAACGGATATTGGCAAAGGGTACTGTTAGTTTTCCTTTAACAATATAGGATGTTGTGTTTTCGGAAACCAGCGTCACTCCTGTCGGCCATTCTACTTTTTGAATGGGTGTTCCAAATGGGAAATAGTCACTCTTTACAATGGTTGTTTGTTTTGGCTGCAACTGCACAGGAGAAGCCAATCCAACAATAGCCTGTTGGGCAAATGCCGTAAGGGTATTACATAAAACCAATAAAGTAATGAATATCCGCATAGGTTGGCTATTAATGGGTTGAATGATGGAGGATTTGTGCCGTCTGCTCTTCGGCTACAGTATAAGTTGTATTGTTTACCACAACATCGATTTTATCGCCACTCAACAGTTCAATGAACATATCTTGTTTGTTAATCACAACTTTCACAACACGACCTCTGAATCGAATATTAAATGCAAAGGATTCCCACTTAGTTGGAATCATCGGTGCAAAATGAAGTTTCCCCTCAATTACCCTCATGCCGCCAAATCCTTGCACAACACTCATCCACGTTCCTGCCATGCTGGTAATATGCAACCCTTCGTGTGCTTCATGGTTGTAGTCATCTAAGTCCAAACGTGAAGTGCGTAAATACATTTGGTACGCTTTTTCCTCATAGCCAAGTTTGGCTGCAAGAATGGCATGCACGCAAGGAGATAAGGAACTTTCGTGAACCGTGCGGGGTTCGTAGTAATCAAAATTGCTTTTTAGTGTTTGAATATCGAAATGATCTTCAAAGAAATAGATGCCTTGCAACACATCAGCCTGTTTGATAAAACAAGAGCGCAAGATTCTGTCCCAGCTCCATTTTTGGTTTATGGGTCTTTCCTTCGGGTCAAGGTTGGCTGCCAGAATTTGTTCTTTATCCAAATAACCTTCCTGCTGCAAAAAGATATTCAATTCTTCGCTTTGGGGATAATACATATTGTCGCAAATATGTTTCCACTGTTTCAGTTCTTCAGCTTCATTCAATTTGGTTTTAATGACTAATGCTTCATATGCTTTTTCGTAATGCTCCTTAACCTCCTCAATGGCCAGTGCGGCATACTGCATACACCAACAGGCAATATAATTGGTGTACCAGTTGTTGTTTATGTTGTTTTCGTATTCGTTGGGACCGGTTACTCCATGCATCACATATTGTTTTTTGTGATCGCTCCAATGTACACGCTGTGCCCAAAAGCGGGCAATACCAATTAATATTTCCGATCCGCCTTCCCATAAATAAGAAGCATCTCCGGTATAATTAATATAGTTGTAAATGGCATAAGCAATAGCTCCATTTCGGTGAATTTCCTCGAATGTTATTTCCCATTCGTTGTGGCATTCTTCACCATTCATGGTTACCATCGGGTATAATGCTGCACCATTTTTGAACCCTAACTTTTCCGCATTTTCAATGGCTTTAGGTAAATGATTGTATCGGTATTGAAGGAGTTGTCGTGCTACTTTTTGGTGGTTGGTTCCCAGGTAGAATGGAATGCAATAGGCTTCGGTATCCCAGTAAGTTGATCCTCCGTATTTCTCTCCGGTAAAACCCTTTGGACCAATATTCAACCTGTGATCGCGACCGGTATACGTTTGGTTGAGCTGTAAAATATTAAACCTGATGGCTTGTTGTGCTGCTACGTCTCCGGTTATCTGTACATCGCATTGTTCCCATAATTGCTCCCAGTCAACTGCATGTTCGCTGCGCAATTGATCATATCCTTTTGCTGTTGCAAGATCCAATTTTTGGTTGGCAGCATCTTTCAACTGTGCATCCGAATAATACATGCTCGATACCACGCTTACATATTTTTGCACTTCAAATGTTTCATTTTCATTGAGTGCAGTTGCCACAGAAAAGGAAACAAATTTCTCCTTCTGGGTTGTTGTCGGAACCAATTTAAATATGGCTCCGTTCTTTTTGTAGGTGCTTTTAAAACCTTGATATACTTCAAAACCAAGCTTTCTGGTACGCACGCCTAAAAAAGCTTTTTCTCCCTTGATGTTTTCCTCGATGCGATCCCAGAACACTTCATCGTAGTTGGAATCTTTATTTTTAACATTGGCATTGATGCTTGTGGTGCATGTAATGGTGTCATTAAAATTAAGGGCCTTCACACCATAACGGATGCATCCGATTTCATCATCCACTCGGCTCACAAAACGTTCTGTTTGTACTTCTATTTCTTTTCCGGAAGGGAAGGTGGCAATAAATGAACGCGAGAGTATTGAATGTTGCATATCCAGTTTGCGTTCAAATTTGCGCACTTTGCAAACGTTTAAATCAAGTCGTTCCGTTCCTATGTGAATGTCTACGCCCAACCAGTTCGGACTGTTGAGTACTTTGGCAAAATATTCGGGGTATCCGTTTTTCCACCAGCCTACGCGGGTTTTATCGGGGTAGTATATTCCGGCTATATAACTGCCTTCAAGTGATTTTCCACTGTAAAATTCTTCAAACATGGCACGTTGGCCCATCTTACCATTGCCAATGCTAAACATACTCTCACTCGACTCGTGCATCGAAGGATCAAAACCTTCTTCAATAACATTCCACTCGTCTACTTTGTAATACTGCTTCATGATGCGTTGTTAGGGTAGTTCAAAAAGGGTAAAGTTGTGAATTGCGCATAAGTAAAATGCTCAAGGGAAGGAATCACTAAGTGTGCCGCACTCAATATTTCTTTCTCACCAATACCAATTGTATAAAAACCTCCGGCAAGAGCAGCAGCTATGCCACTCACTGCATCTTCGAATACAATCGTTTCGTTTGTGGCTACATTTAATTGTGCGGCACCCTTCAAAAACACTTCGGGGTGTGGTTTGGAGTTCACCACATGACGTCCATCTACAACCGTATCAAAAAATGGAGCAATGCCGGTTTTGTCCAGAATCATTTGAGCATTTTTGCTCGAAGATCCCAACCCTATTTTAATATTGTGCTGTTGCAGTTCGGTTAAAAAATTCCAAACGTTGGGTAGCAACTCATCCGGATGCATGGTTGCAACCAGTTCGAGGTACCAGGTATTTTTGGTATCCATCAATATTTGTTTTTCTTCCTCACTCAAGGTCATATTTCCCTTCCGCAAAATATAGTCAAGCGATTCCACCCGACTCACTCCTTTGAGTTGTTCATTGTCGTGTTCGGTAAATTCAATCCCCAAACTTTCAGAAAGTCGTCTCCATGCAATGAAGTGATATTTGGCCGTGTCAATCAACACACCATCCAAATCGAAAAGGCAAGCTTTTATCCGGTTATGCATCTTGCTTTACAAACAAATATTTTACATGATAATCTACCAGGTGTTCAACCGGGTGCTTAATAATACTGCTTACCGTTACATCAAGATCCTTTGCTGCTTCCTGCAATATTTCACTAAAATGATAGGCAACCGAGCCTACGAAGTGTACCGGAGTGTTTTTGTAATTAGGGAAACAACACACATGATTCTCCAAAAACAGTTTCATGCCTTCGTAAACGATTTGATGAAAATAAGGATGCGCTTTGTGTTTGCTCACAAAGGGCGTAAAGCTGGCGAGGTATACATTAGCATGAGGTTTTTGGTACACATTTTCAAAGATGATGGCTTTGGATAGGATATAACTATCTTCAAAATCATCAGTAATATCTTGGGGTAATTTTTTGTACAGGTAATCGGTTAGCAAACGTTTGCCTAAATAGCTGCCGCTGCCTTCATCACCTAAAATATAGGCCAAAGCAGGAACTTCTTCCGATAGGGTATGTCCGTCAAAATAGCAAGAGTTGGAACCGGTACCGATAATACAACTGATACAAGGTTTACCCTGGTAGGTGGAATAAGCTGCTGCAACCAGATCGTGATCAACATGTATGCTTGCCTGATTGAACACCAGCATCAATCCATGAGCCACTATTTGTTTGAAATGATCGCTGGAGCAACCTGCGCCATAAAAGAATATTTCATTAACTGAAGAAGCCATGGAAGTAAGTTCAGTATTTTTGCGGATCTCTTTCCCGATAAATTCAGAAGTGTGAAAAAACGGGTTAAAGCCCATTGTATCAAATGTTGCGGAAATATTCCCCGCCTCATTTACCAAAGCCCAATCGGCCTTTGTTGATCCACTTTCTACAACAAGTTTCATTATGTGCGTGTTAAGAGTGTATATATTTAATCCATTTACGCATATTGCGTATATTCAAATATAGGAATTTGACTTAATGTACAAAGTACAATTACTCCCTTTTTTTATTTGGATACATTTTTTTATTATCGCAGGAATGTTTCATACAACTTATGTTGTTGAAACAGATATCCCATAACGTATGAAAAGAACCTCGTTTAAGAACCATATTTCTGTTGACTGTGTCATTTTTGGTTACAATGAAGAAGAGAATAAACTCGAAGTTTTGCTCATTGAACAGAAGGAACCCTCACAAAACTCAACACATCCATACGTACCGCAATTTGCATTGCCGGGCGATTTGGTAAATGAAGAGGAAAGTCTGGATGATGCAGCTGTACGTGTGCTTAAGGAATTGACCCATGTTGAAGGGTTGCACCTGCATCAGTTTTTCTCGTTTGGCGATCCCCTGCGTGTAAAACAGGAAAAGGATATTGAATGGTTGAAATTCTACCGCTCCGATCCGGATGCACGTGTAATTACAGTTTCTTATTACACATTGGTGCGCAAAGAAATCATCAACCCCGAGCCCGGTTCATTTGCAAAAAATGTGGTTTGGAGAAATATTAAACGTGTTCCACCACTCGCTTTCGACCACAATCAGATTGTAAAAAAGGCCACCGAAGATATCAGAGACCGCATCTACCAAAACCATATTGCCTACCAGTTGCTCCCTAAAAAATTCACGCTTCGCCAGTTGCAAAACTTATATGAAGTGGTATTAAACACTGAATTCGACAAACGTAATTTCGTAAAACGGATCAAAAAAGATGAAGAACTAATTCCCTTAAATGAAAAACAAAAGGGAGTAATGCATAAACCTGCCCAGCTGTATTCGTTTAAAATGAAGAAGAAGAGATAGTTTTCAGTTTGTTGTTTTCGGTTTGCAGTTTCCTGTTGAGAAAACTTTTGTGAAGTTTGTGTATGGTCGGCTTCAAATGCCGCTCATACAGCTGGCTACCCGCCTTTTAGGAGGGTGAAAACAATTGCTTGCAATTGTTTTCGGGTGGTGATTCCCGCACGACCGGGTTAACTGACAACTTTCCCACGCGCAGCTGCCTTCGGTCATCACGCTTCGAGTAAGCTCAGGCACCTTTTCCCACGCACACTAATCCTATCTTCATATAATTAACAGACGACACAATTAACATCAACTTATCAACCTTAAGTTGAGCGTCCCCATTTCGCTATCAACGTTACCATTTCCAATTGTTGGGCAGCAGTTTTATCCTTTGCGTACCAGGTATGTAGTTGTGTTTTGAAATCATCATAGGACACCTCCGGATGTTGTTTGAATGCTATTACCATATCCTGCGCAGGTTTTGGCCGCGGACCCCATTTTCCAATAGGAGAGAGCGTGTCTGTTTCCAAGCAGATGAGAATAGGAATAGCACGCCCACCATTGGTTAAGTATTGGTTCATTAACTCGTGGTTTTCATCTCTCAATACCAATTTCAAATCTATTTTGCCTGTGGATGCAATACTCATGGCATGCATTAACGGAATGCATTGGGCGGCATCTCCACACCAAGCCTCCGTGATCACCAAAAATGTCCAACGTTTGTTTAACATATCCAATGTAGATTGGAGTTCATCGCTTAGTACGATGGTTTTATTCAAGCGTTCCATCCGGTAAAAGTTCAACCGTGTGTATTCAACCAGATCTGCTGACTGATTGGGGCCTGTTGTTCTGTTTTCGGAAAGCAAATCACGCATCAAAGCCATGTACGCGGTATAGCTCATGGCTTTGGTTAAATAAGAATCGAAAGAAATCTTTTTGGTAGTCATGACACGGAAATGAAATGTGAAATACGGAAAAGGATTGTGGATTCGCAAATGATTGTCGTCAGAAAAGAGAACCTAACTATAATTATAAAGGCGAATAATGTTTAGAGAACTTCTTTCAACATTCAACCGCTTCGATAAACTCAGCCTGACAATTAAGTAACTCCTTAAACCAACCTCCCAATAGCATCAAACTTCTCAAACACACTTTGGGTATGCGGTGCGTCTTTCAATTCATGGGTAAGATCTTGCCCGGCCCAATGTTCGTAGTGTTTACCGTTGCGCCACAATCGGCTTATGGAGACATCATAAATGACGCCTTTGTAGGCCACCCATATTTCAGGTTTGTCTTGTCCGTTACGGAGTGCTAACTGGGAACGGGAATATATGGGGAGGGTGATATTGTTCATTTGTGTCAGTGGAGGCTTAGTCCGTGGTCCATGGTCGGTAGTCCGCAGCTGCATATTTACTTTATGGAGTTTCGGAGTGCTTGAATGGATATAATAAGTTGGTTTATTGTTTTGTATAATGAGTTGAATTGTTCATCGGTGATGTATGGTCTTCCTTTGGCAAGATACAAACAACCGACAACTTCAATTGCAGAGCGAAGGGCAATACCCAAAAATCGTTTAAATTCAGCATTGGATTGGCCTGTTGACCCTTCAGCGATGTTTAAAGAAACAGAATCTGAAGCTCTCTTAATTTGTGAGGTTAATACGAATACCTCATCTCTTGGAAAAGTTTTGGTGAGGTCATTTATCAATCCGGATAGTTCAACAGCATCCTGCCAAACACGTAGGTTTTCAAATTTCATGGGGTTAAATTATACCACAATATAAAAAAGAAATCCTTTAACACAACGGAAGACTTCTCTCCATGGACCACTGTGTTGACCATCTTCAACTCCATGATAGACTTCTCACCACGGACTACCGACCATGGACTGCGGACAACTTCACGAAAGACAACTCACCACGGACCGCGGACAACTACACGAGAGCCTTCTCCACCAAATACTCCGCAATCTGTACCGCATTGGTAGCTGCTCCTTTACGTAAATTATCGGCTACAATCCAAAGATTCATTGCATTCTCCTCGGATTCGTCTCTACGGATACGACCTACAAAAACATCATCTTTTCCATCAGCATCAATCAATGGCATCGGGTATTCAAAGTTTGCAGGATTGTCTTTTAACGTTACTCCGGGAGTGTTACTCAATAGTGTTTTTACATCAGTTACTTCAAATGGTTTTACGCATTCAATGTTTACACTTTCGCTGTGGCCGCCCATTACCGGAATACGCACACATGTTGCCGTTACCAGTATGGAATCATCACGCAAAATCTTCTTGGTTTCATTCACCATTTTCATTTCTTCCTTGGTGTATCCATTGTCCATAAATACATCGATTTGCGGAATCGCATTTTTATCGATCGGAAATTTATAGGCCATTTCGCCTGCAACACCGTTGCGTTCGTTTTCCAGTTGCTGCACAGCTTTTACACCTGTACCGGTAACACTTTGGTAGGTAGAAACAACTACCCGTTTAATTCCGTATGCTTTGTGAATGGGGTTTAACACCAATACCATTTGGATGGTTGAACAATTTGGGTTGGCAATAATTTTATCGTCAGTAGTTAAAGTATCGGCATTTATTTCGGGAACCACTAGTTTTTTGCTAGGATCCATGCGCCAGGCTGAGGAGTTATCGATGACAAAAATACCGGCATCGGCAAATTTGGGTGCCCATTCCAATGAGGTAGAACCGCCTGCCGAGAACAGGGCAATCTGGGGTTTGGCAGCAATAGCCTGTTCCATACTATGCACCACATATTCTTTACCTTTCCATGAAAGTTTCTTACCAACCGATCTTTCTGATGCTACGGGAATCAAGTCAGTTACAGGGAAATTTCTTTCCGCCAGTACTTTTAACATCACGGTGCCAACAAGTCCTGTTGCACCTACTACGGCTACTTTCATGTATAAGGATTAAATGAGTGAGGCCGCAAAAGTAATCAATACACAAAAATTTGTTGTAGTATTTTTACTGCAAGGTAAAAGGCAACTCAGCCGTTTCTTTTCCATTCACCACCACTACGATCCTATGGTCGCCCTTGTGGTGTTTGCGCGTGGTTAAATCGGCAAAGGCATGCGAACGGTTTATGGTGAGCGTTTGAGATGGTTTCATGGGATATGTCCCAATCTGAAACACTTTAGGGTTTTGTTTGCCGTTGGCTTTTTGGTAATAAACTTTGTACTCCAACCTCAAGTCGTGTGCTTTCTTTTCCGTGAGGGTTACCGAAAAAGAGTATTCAAATTTTCCGCCAATGGGTATTTTCTTTTTGCTGATAGCAAGATTACTCACATCAACCTTTACTTTATGATTTAAGCCAAAAGTACTTAGGGCTTCGGTGTGTCCTTGCTTGAGCAATCCTCTGCTGGCATGTTTCACAATCCAATCTGTTTCGGGTGAAATCCCTTTCCAATTGTTCACTATTTTCAGGACTATATCCGAATGGTCTTTTGAAATATCATTCAAACAATTGGCAACACTTCTGCGCACATATTCACTTTCATCCGCTTTCAACAATTCTAAAATGGGAAGAATAGCTGTAGGGTCTTTTTTAAACGAAGGCAATGCCATTGCCCAAGGCAACCGCGGACGAATCCCTTCACTGGCCAATCTGCGAACATGGTGGTTTTTGCTTGTAGCCCACTTCAGGTGTTGTTTCAACATCCGCTTTTCATATTTAATGATGAAGGGACGAACAGCAAATTCGCTGGTACTGTATTGGGTAAATTGCTCCAAAGCGGGAATGGAAATATCGGGGTCATTCAAGCCATACACTTCCACAAAATCGGGGAACAATACAGCTACAAATCCGGTGAAATGATGTGCAATGGGAGAGAGAATCTCCATTTGTTTGGCATACGAAAAAGGCAAAAACTGATGGATGCAGTTGGTGATATGGCGCATGCGTTGTTTCAGTTCGCGGTTAGGCCATTCGTTATCAAAAACTGTTTTAAAGAACTTCTTTTTGTCGAAGCCTTTGTATTGCTGTTGGAGCAAATCCGCTAGTTTCTGCAGGAGTTCAGGAGTATATAAATTTTTGAGTGGTTCCATGAGGAAATTGAGAATTGTGAATTAAGATTTGAGAGTTTTGATCTGCGAGACGAAGGATACTAGATTTGGCATTTTCTTTCTTTTCGAATTTATTTACACTTTACCTTATTTTTCCACTAATGTTTTCATTCCCGTCATGATCCCCATCCAATTTTCTTCCGAATGTTTTTGTTGTGCTTCGTCTGTGCAATTGGTTTGAGTAATGCTTAATAATGTGCCACCATCTTTTTCTGTAAGTTCATACGTTATGGTATTGTAATTTTCGGGAACATCGGGTCTGTCGCTCCATGAACTGAAGTAATCGTATTGGAATAAATGTGGAGGGTTGGATTGTAGGATAGTTCCCTTGTCAACGTATGCTTTGCCTTCCCATTCGCCTGTAAATAATAATGGGCTTCCAACTTTCCAGTCAGATTCGGCATTGGTGCCAAAGAAATATTCTTTGATGATAGCAGGTGTGGTTAAAGCTTCCCATACTTTTTGTGCGGGTGCGTTAATGTGTAATTCGATGTGTGCGTTGAATGTGCTGTTCATAATGTGTGATGTTAAAGCGGTTAAGTAAAAGTGGTGTTGTGACAACTGTATGTCAGTAGTAAAAGGCATGAAGAAAAATAATAGCGGGCTTAAACCCTTTGCAATATTTTTCAGGTGCTATTTAGGTTCAACAACCGCCAGGTTATTGATAATTTTCCATTCATTGTCGGTATCAAGCACCATAGAATTATATGAAATAAAATGATTGTTGGCGCTCTCAATCCGCAACTTAACCATGGCGATTTTTCCGTTTACATCCACCTGTTCAATAAACATTGTTCGGGGTACTCCACCAAAAAGACCTGTTTGAACATTGGATAAATATTGTTGTTTGTCGAGAACGGTTACACCCGGAGTCCCTTTATAACCATTATTGGTTACCCTGAATTTGTCGTGCAATGCACTATTGATCATCATAAGATCACTATTGTCGCCACCTTTCACAAAGTTGGTGATAGCTTGGGTAATTTGTTCAGTTGCTGTCATGTGTTAACGATAAAGTTATTAAACGTTGAAAACAATGGCTAATACACACCGAATGCATTGCCTGAGGACGATACCGAATATGAGTTGAAACCATTGCATGGAGCAAAGGTTAGGGCGGATTATGACAACAGTGTGTCAGTAGAAGAATATTAGTAATTAAATGACCAACTTTTTAACCATTTCTGTAATAGACGGGTACATCAAATCGTACAGATTTTTCTTGTCCTCAGGGACATCATCTTTTTCTAGCGATATCAGGTAAAAATAAACCTCTGGAACTTTTAGGGATGATGAAATTTTCTTTAAGGAAGATGAACTAGGCGTCTTAATATTGTTTTCTATTTGAGAAAGAGAAGTTGGCGAAATTTCAATCATTTTCGCCAATTCACCTTGGGATAATCCCTTTTCAACTCTTGTGTTTTTAATTGCTGTTCCTATTTTCATAGTTTTCTGTTTCGAAAGAAGTCGAAGAGTTCGCCTAAGAGACTTTTTTCTGTTTTTGTATGTTTAAGTTTTTCGATTAAAGAAACGAATTGTCTATTATCCTTTTTACTTAGTTTGTTACAATTCGTGTACATTAATTCTTGAAGTTGATTTATAAGATATTCTTTTTCTATTTTTTTCATTTTGACAATGATTTATTTGGTTAAAGTGAATTAGTTCTTTTGCTGAAGAGCTAACTACTAAATCATCATCATTGGTTGGATATATATAGAATTTATTGCAAGAGACTATATCAGTTCGAGTATTGTGTGCAGATAAGTTATGATTTTTAAGTTTGTGTATTGAGGACGATATACTGTATTTAAGAGAGTTTCTAAGACTTCTTAATTCAGTATAAAATTCGGAAATGCACTGATAGGGATTGTATGAAGTTATTATGGCTTTTTCATAAAGCTGGAATTTTTTATTAAACTCATTAAACTCTTCTGAGCTTATATCATACTCTCCTAAACAGATGTCAGACCCGTAAAGTTCGAGCATAATTTTCTCGATACGTGTAAGTTTGGTTTGAGGTTGAAGGTTTTTGCCAAAAGCAATCTTAAGCCCAGAAATTAAAATCTCATAAGTCTTAAGTTTCTCTCTCTCAGATTTGATATTGGTCATTGGCAATTTCGGCTGAGTTTTATTTGGTGAACTAACTTTCATGACGCAAAGTTATATAAAATAACGATTATGGCAAATATTTTTAACTATGAGTTAAAAATATTTTTTGAATATCCAAAATCATTTTGGTGAGTTGCGTCTTCAACTCTTTTGGCTCAACAACTCAGGAGGATTTGAGATTTGTGAATGGCGATCTGAGAAATTTGAATTATTTGATGTTCTTTTGAATAGACGTGATCATCTTTTTGAGTTCCACCTTCAGTTCTTTCGGCTCCACAATTTCAATAAACTCTCCCCACATCAGCATCCAGCGCGCAAATTGTTGCATAGGGAAATAGTAAAAAACCATTTCGGTATACGCTGCATGTTTGGTTTCTTCCACCAGTCCCAGGTAATATTTCATTTGCGAAGCTTCTTTCACAAATGAGTTATCTACACGAATTACAAAACGTTGCATCCCTTTTGGATTACTGAATAGTTTGGCAACAGCCTCCAGTTTGGGGAGTTTTTGTTTATTATAGGTTTCGTCCAGCATCCTCAGATTTTTGATGCGGTCGGCACGGAAATCCCTTACTTCTTTTCGCAACCTGCACCAAGCAAACAGGTGCCAGCTCCCGCTTAAAAAACTCAATCCGATAGGTTCGATCAACCGTTTGGTGGTTTCCTCTGAGTGGTGGGAATAGTATTCCAGCTCCAGCACCTGTTGTTTTACCAATGCTACCTGAATATTGCTCATAAAACGGTTCGGAAAATCTTCTGTGTTCAGGTCGCCCGATTTCACCCGATGCACACTGATACTTTCCTCGAGCGTTTCCACAAAATCCTTATCACTGCTTCGCAACACGGCCCGTACTTTATGCATAGCCGAAGCAAATTCTTTATTGATGGAAACATCCGCAAATTTTTGCAACAGCTTTTCTCCCGTAATCATTGCTGCAGCTTCTTCTTTGGTAAACATTACTGGGGGCAAACTATAACCTTCGGAAAGAAAATAACCAATGCCGGCTTCGGCACCCACAGGTACACCGGCTTCTTCGAGTACACGTACATCGCGGTAAATAGTGCGAACACTGGTTTCAAAATGATCGGCAAGTTGTTGGGCCGTCATTTTTTTGCGCGATTGCAGCAAGAGTAAAATGGTGGTGATGCGTTCTAATCGGTTCATAACAAAAAATGCCATCCGAAAGTAGGATGGCATTTTTAGAATTGCTAATGTAGCAGCTTATTTCTTTTCAATGAGTGCAGTAATCTGAGGATCCATGGGTGTTACCTGTGATGGGAAATACTCAAGCAGTTTACCATTTTCATCCAGCAAAAACTTGCCAAAGTTCCAGCGTACGTTTACATCCTTTACCTTGTTGTAATCTTTGCTGGTTAACCATTTGTATACATCGTGTTGCTTTTCTCCCTTTACATCAATTTTTTCGGTGAGTAAAAAGGTAACGCCATAACGCGCTTTGCAAAACTGCCCTATTTTGGCTGCATCATCCGGCTCCTGTTCGCCAAACTGGTTGCACGGGAATCCAATTACCACTAAATCAGTTTTGTATTTCTCCGATAGTTTTTGAAGATCTGTGTATTGGGGAGTGTAGCCGCATTCAGATGCAGTATTCACACAGAGTATTTTTTTGCCTTTAAAATCACTGAACTTGATCATGGATTTTCCGTCCAAAGATTTTACTGACAGGTCATAGAAATTCCTAGGTGGAGGTGTCATGGTTTCGGAAGGTTTGGTAGCGTATGTAAAACCAAAGGCCAGTGCTGCAACAGCTAATAGCGAAAATAAGAGTCTTTTCATAAAGGGTATTAAGTGTGTTTTATGGGTGTTTACTATTTATTGGGGGGTTGTTTGCAGTGCACAAAAATGTTGATTTGTGTGCTGCTAAATTATAAGGCTATGATGGCATCACGTACTTCTTCCATTTGCCATTGCGGAGTAGAGGTGGCACCACAAATACCAACGGAATCATTTTCCTTGAACCATTCTTTTTTTAACTCGTTTTTAGAACTTACAAAAAATGTGTTGGGGTTTACATCTTTACATACATCATGCAGCACCTTACCGTTTGATGATTTTTTGCCAGAAACAAAAATGATGGTATCAAAACGTTTGGCATATTCACGTAACTGAATGTCTCGGTTGGATACCTGACGGCAAAGTGTATCATTAAAATCTACTTCCACACCTTTTTCAACCAGCTTGTCGCGCAAGGCATACAGGTTTTTGGTACGTTTGGTTGTTTGGCTGTACAGCTGAATTTTTTTAGGTAACTCAATATTTTCCAACTCCTCAAACGTTTCAATCACAATCGCATCACCGTTGGTCTGTCCTTTTAATCCAATTACTTCGGCATGTCCGTGTTTTCCATAAATCATGATTTTCTCATCATCATTATAGGCTTCACGAACACGGTTTTGCAATTTGAGTACAACAGGGCATGAAGCATCAATCAGTTCAATATCCTGCTCCAATGCTTTTTTATAGGTTTCAGGTGGTTCACCATGCGCACGAATCAATACGGTTTCGCCCCTGAGGGTATCAAACTCATCGTGTGTAATAATTTTCAACCCTTTTTTGCGCAGGCGTTCCACTTCCTCATCGTTGTGTACAATATCGCCCAAACAATACAAGTGGCCTTTTTCATCCAGAATATCTTCGGCCATTTGAATGGCATATACTACACCAAAGCAAAAGCCCGAATTATCATCTATTTCTATCTTTACGTTCATGGATTGAATTATGTTAACGAATGCAGTGAACAGTTTCTTTCACCACTTTGCAAATTTAAACCATTTTGCCTTCAATATGTTTGGATTCTTGAGGTGGGCGGTAAAACAACCCTAAATTGCAGGTAAAAAGAACCATTTTCCCTGCCAGCATTGCCAGGCTCTCTTCCTAATGAGCCCGGAGAAGGGTGATGGTACCATGTTTTTCTATTTTGGGCTTATCTCGTTTTTTAATTTTCATGATATAATAATATACCCCTTCTGATGCGCTTACTCCTGCATCATTCTTGCCATTCCAGCAGGCCGATGGATTGGTAGATTCGAAATACAATTCACCCCAACGGTTGTAAATGCTAACCTTGTACTCATCACATTTTTCCGATACACCCGTAATGCGGTAGCAATCATTGAGTCCGTCAGCGTTCGGTGTGAACACATTTGGAATCACAATCTCCGTAGAAGAGTCGCCATCAATAAGTATCGTTTTAACAGCCGTATCCACACAAGGTGTGCCTGCATTGGTGAGGAGTTGAATGGTGTATAGGTCGGTTTTGGTATATTGATGTGTGGGGTTGGTTTCGGTTGACGAATCGCCATCACCAAAATACCATGTATATGGAAGTGGCAGACCTGTTGGAGAAACGGATTGGTTTTTGAATTGCACCAGCAACGAACAACTGTCGCGTGCGATCATAAAATCAGGAAGTCCCGAAAGGTTCACTGTAATATTCCGGCCTGTGGTATCTTCTTTAGTACAGGATGCATCATTCAGTGCATACAGGGTTAAACGATAAGTTCCGGGCGTCTCAATCGTATCGGTAAAATGGGTGCCGGTACTAACCGGGATGCCGTTGAGGTACCACCTGTAAAGTTGGCCGTTAAAGGATGTATTGGTGGCATTAAAAATAGCAGGAGAACAGAACACCGAATCGCTTAGGGTAAATGAAGAAGTGAGCAGATGTTCGGTAGTTTTGTATACAATCGTTTCTTCACTAGTGTCGGCACAAAAAGTACCCGGATTGGTAATCAGTCTTATAGTAAAAGTACTGTCCTTAAGATAAAGATGAGTAGGGTTGGTAACACCGGAGGAATCACCATCCCCGAAATACCACATATAGGTGAGTGGTTCATTATCATCGGCATCTGATTCATTCTTAAAAATAACCTGAGGTGAGCAAGTATCACGAATAAGGGTGAATTTGCTTCGGGTGTTGTTAATGATGGTAATGGTAGTATCAAAGCTGTCGACCGGGATGCATGTGAGCGTACTGAAAATTTTGAGTGTTACTTTGATTACGGTGTCGGAATAGAAAGTATCGGTGAAATGTTGCTGAGTGGTGCGGAGAGCATTGTTAAAATACCATTGCTGCGATTGCTGGTTGGCCGAAAGGTTGTTAAATTTAATAATTGCAGGGGTACAACTTTGTTGCGGGTCGGGGGTGAAAAATGCATTTAGTACTCCCGGTAATAAGTTCACCGTAACATCTTTCCCTGTTTCCTGTTCACAAGCCAAGCCGGGATTTGCAATTAACGTTATCACATATTTTCCGGCTGTATCAAATTTAAATGTAGTATCCTCTTTGTTCGAAATGAACCCGTTTGGAAACCGCCACAGATAAGAAACCGTATCACCCGGCAAAATGAAGGATTTGTTTTTGAATGTAATGGTGTATGAACAAGTATCCTGTGTATAAATAAAGTTAGGATACACAACAGGTTTAATGGTAATGTTGTGTGTGCTGCTATCCATTTTATTGCAACTGTTCGAGTCGATGGAAACAAGTTTTACCCTGTATTTTCCTTTGTAAAAAAAGGTATCGAGCACAAAGGAAGTGGACACAAACGTATCGTTGATATACCACCGGAGGTTGCTGAATTTATTGCTGGTATTGATGAAATTGAAACCTGCAGGTTCGCAACTGAAACTATCGGCCGGATAAAAGGATGCTTTTACCAGGTGTTCAAGCGAATCATAGGCTAAACTGTATATGGATGAATCGGCACAACTCGAACCGGGATTGGCAATAAGCATGATCTGGTACAATCCGTTTGCCGGGAAAGTTTTAGAAACCACTTGGGCACTTGAGGTATCCCCGTTTCCAAAGTACCACCTAAAGGCGACATTGGCGGGTGTAGAGGTATTGGTAAAGGTTATTGAGGGAGCACACGAATCTTTTTTTACCGTAAAGGAGGCATGTGCCAATATGCTGGTGGTAAACGATTGTGTGCTGCTATCGATGATGATGCACCTTGCCGAATCTATCTCCACCAGTTTGATTACATAGGTGCCGGCTGTTTTAATGGTATCCTTGAAATGACGTGTAGTGTCCCTTAGCACCCCGTTTACATACCAGTAGTGTCTGTTGCCATTGTAAGAGGTGTTGGTATAGTTGACTACGACATATGAATCGAGGCAGAATTTTTTAGGAGCAAATGAAAATCCCGCATATACCACATTGCTTTTTCGGAAATCGAGTTTGAAACTCGCATTGCTGCACCGCGGACTTTTATTTAAGGGCGAGTAAGAGTTAGCTGTTGTTGGGAAGGCTCCTGCCGTTCCCAGGTTGCAACTGGCACACACCGACTGATACACAATTCCTTTTTTATCAAACCGGCTTGTACCGCCATCCACATGGTCGGCCGATCCCAATTCGCCATAATAGGAACCATACAACAACACACTCGCATTTTTATCGAGAGCAAACAGATAGAAGTCGCTGTTATCGGTTGCGCTCTGTTCAGCATCGGCTGTGAGAGGGAGATCGGCAGTTGTGCTGATGAAGCTTCCCGCGGGGTGTGACGTGGCAAAACGGCTGTTCCCATTGGTTGCACCTCCCCATACCGAACCATATATCACACCACACTCATCCACCATAAAGGCACTCGGAGGTAATGCATTGTTTTTGATCGAATCACCAATCATGGTAGAAAAGATGATACTGTCGAGTGTCGGTTTAAACTTGGTTACAAACAGGGAACTGTTGCGGAACACTTTAACAGGTCCGATTACCGGAATAGAATCATAATTCTGGCCAAACACCACCGGATTATTGGTAGGGTCGAGTTTAATAAAATATGCCTGGTCATATGCGGCACTCCCCCAATACCTGAAATTCTGAAGCAAGGTAAGTCCCGGATTAATTCTTCCGACAAATCCATCACTGAACCCACCCCGGTAATTGGCCAGGTGGCTGTTGGGTGATACGGCAAAGGTTTGACTTTGTGTGCCTCCCGCAAAATAAATGGTTCCCGAAGGGTCAACATCCAAAGAATAAATTGCATCATTATCGGGCTGGCCAATAAATGTCGAGGCCTTCAGTACTTTCAGGTTGCTGTCGAGTTTAAAAATACAGCCATCCTGCCGTGCATTTTTGAAGGATTGAACAACCCCTGTAGTAACCGGAAAATTAACCGAACTGGTGGAAGAGGCTACAATAATATCATTGGACTGGTCAATAATCACTTCTCCCCTGAACTCATCCGCATAGTTCATGCGTAACGAATCGGCCACGTTGATACCATCGGCTGCGCTACCGCCTATGTACGTGGAGCCAAGAAGTTGTTGCCCATCTGACGATAGTTTGCTGACGATAATATCAAACGAATCATTGAATGAAACATCGTAACATCCGGCCTTTACGGGGAAATTGGGAGATAAGGTGGTTCCAAAGATTACCAGGTTATTGTATTTATCGGTAACCAAACTGTGGGGGTAATCATTTTTATACCCTCCCAAATAGGTTGCATACAGCAACGAAGTTCCATCGGGCACATACTTGCTGATGGTAATATCGCAGGGGAATCCGGCTTGCGGCCATTGCCCGATACCACCACCCCAAACCTGCTGAAATGCGCCCGGTGTTGCCGGATAACGGCCATTGGGGAAATCGGTGGGACTCGTAGCAATACCTGCAGCATATAAATAACCGTCCTTATCATAAGTAGCCGAATGCCCGAAATTATCAACGCTTGAGCCCGAGTAGGTTGAGAAAATAAGTTGGGGGTCGATAATAAGCGGACGAGAAGAATCATAATGACCCACCTCAAACGATACCCTGTTTTCATGCACCACAAAATGGCAGGGAATTTCCTTTTTTGCGCCATCAATCCATTGATAAGCGTAGGGGTTTTGCTCCGTCCATTCATTTACTGTCGTAACAATATGTAAGCCGTCATCTTTGAGTGTGAGCGATTGTTGTCCCAGATAAGTGAGTTGAATATCCGATACCCGTCCTCCGGGATTCACAATCATATCATACTTTAACCCTCCTGTTTCGGAACCGTATAATGCCGCTCCAATATTGGGGTAAAGTTGTGTAAACTGCACCTTTTCAAAAGCCTTTACCTTCGACTTCCAAAATGCAGGGTCGCTGCCCAAAAAGTAATTATAGTAAGTGGATTTGGGGGATTCTCCATACGCATGGGGGTGATCGGAGGATCCTTCAAACACGATCCGAACAGCGTGGCTTCTGACGGTGAACGATTTAAAATCATCCTCAAAAGCCCGGGGATGTTTAAAAGCAGCCGCAACGTCCTGCGGGTGTTTAAAGATAAAATGCAGCGCTTTGGGTTCTATAAATAAATGTCCGTTGGGAACAGGAGCCATAAACCGGGCGTTGTTGTCCCATTGTCCCTTATTTTCTATAAATTGCATACCGGCTGTTTTCTGCTCATCAGCATGCGTGCTCTGACCAAGGGCTGTTTGCACCATTGTGGTAAGAATAACCAGAAGCAGATAAGTATGAATGGGTTTGATTCGGTACACAACGTATATTAATGGTACTAAAGTACGGTTAAAAACCCATAAATGCGGGGTATTTAGAAACTTTTAAGAAAAAATGACGGCATTGCAACCTTCGTGGATTAATATCCGTCTGACATTATAATTCGTATAGAAAGCGTGACTAATTTAAACGAGCAAGAACTTGTAGCAGCATGTGTGAAGGGCGATGGAAAGGCTCAAAAACTTTTATACGAAAAGTACTCGCGAACCATGTTCGGTATATGTCTCAGGTACAGTAATACTTATGATGAGGCCAAGGATATTTTACAGGACGGGTTTGTAAAGGTGTTCACCAAAGTAGGGCAATTTGGGTTTCAAGGAAGTTTTGAGGGGTGGATGAAACGCATTTTTGTGAATACAGCACTGGAGTACTACCGTTCTAATAAAAACCATATGTATCATGAAGATGTGGAGGCAGCATACAACCACACCCATCAGGAGGATACCATTGGAAACATGAGCAGAAAAGAAATACTGGAGATCATGCAGGGAATGGCTCCCGGTTATCGAAATGTATTGAATCTTTATATCGTAGAAGGGTATTCGCATGCCGAAATTGCCGAATTGCTTCAGATTAACGAAGGAACATCAAAGTCCCAGTTATCGAGAGCAAGGGTGCTGCTTCAGCAAGCTATTATTAATAAACAGAAAGCAGGCACAAACCAATGAGTGACTTGAATAACATAGATAAATTATTAAAGGACAACTTTGTTGACTTTACTCCTGATGCACCGGATGTGTGGCAGGGTATCGAGCAAGGTGTACAGGCGGCTCAGGCAGGGCAGGCAGCCGCAACGGCTGCTGCGGTTAAAGGAACCAGCCTGGTGGTTAAAATTATTGCAGCAGTAGCTATCAGCGCTTCGGTAGTAACCGGATATGTACTGCTTACCGGCAATGAGCCGGAAGCTAAACAGGAAGCCACAGTAAATACTACTATCACTGAACCTGTCACAGCACCAATGGCTGTGAGTGAAACAACAGCGGGAACAAATGTTGCGCGGAAAACAACCACTGAAGCAACAGCGGAATCAAAAACAGGTATCAGCGCTCCGCTAACCCAACCAGCAACAGAAGGGACAGACAAACAGGTTAAACACCTTGCTGAACCCATACAGCAACAGCTGCAACCAGAGGTTACACAGTTGAAAGAGCAACCGAAAACTGATCTAAAAACGGTTGAAAAGACTCCCGTTACAAACACTCCTCCAGTAGCGAATAAGGAAAATGGTCCGGTTAAGGAATCGCAGGAAACCACACCGCAAAAAACGGAAACGCAACCATCAAATCCGGTAGAAAATGAATACGCTAAATATGATGAGGCTAACATTCCGAATGTGTTTTCACCAAACGGAGATGGTATTAACGATAAGTTTGTAATCCCTATTGAGAACGAACAGTTGTATTCACTTACGATTACAGATAAAAACGGGAAAGAGGTTTTTGAGAGCATGGATAAAAACATCCAATGGGATGGAAGAGACTATAAGTCAGGCATTATGTGTCCTGCAGGAATCTATTACCGGGTATTCAGATATCAATTGAAAGGTGCTCCATCAGAGAATAAAACCTTCGGAACAATAACCATTATTAATTAAAAGTTGAAAATAATAAATATTAAGTATATGTTAGCGACTATGTTTTTTACCCAAATGAACACTGCCAAAAAACTTCAGGGAAGTAATAGCAGTTTAAAGAGCTTAGGCAAAAAGTTGTTTGCAGCATTCAGCATCATGATGTTGTTGGCTGCAACTGCATTTATGTCGAAGGCTCAAGTATTAACAGCATCGTATTTACCCACTGTGGTCTGTGAGGGGAACAATACGATTCTACAAGTATCAGCACCCGTGGGATTACCTGCAGGAGTTACGGTACAGGATTATGTTTATCATTATCCCGGATCGAACGGAACGCAGGATTCGGCAATTTTTACGTTGCCAACTCCGGTACCGGTGATATACAATCCCGGAGTTTACAACCCATATGTGGTTGCCCGCTTGAGTAATGGAACCCGATTAACCTCGAATATTTTGACGGTAACGGTTTACCATAACCCAAGGCCGAATTTTGTCAACATTACCCAGGATACGCAGTGTTTTAAAAACAACAGTGTATGTTTTCAGAACTTAACCAATCAGGCACCTTTTCCAAGTTCACCTATTGTGCAATATGCCTGGGAGTATGGAGATTTTTTCTATGATAGTCTCACTACTAATGGTAATGTGTGTCATACGTATACTTTCCCGGGAAGTTTTATTGTTTCGTTATTGGCAGTTGACAGTCTTGGATGTAAAAAGGACACCTTCCTTCCAGCTGCCAAACCGGTTGTGATTAAGCCAATTATCAAGCCTGAATTTACTTGGGTAATGAGAGCAGGACCATGTTTTATTTCCAACTATTTATTTACCAATAAAACACCTGTTGTATTGGGTGATTTGCAATCATATACCTGGGATTTTGGTGACGGAAAAATATATACAGCTACAGCTCCGTTTGATTTGGATGAAATGGCGTTTTATGACACCATTGGTCATGATTATAACCAGAATGGTGAATTTTCGCCATTATTATCTGTAACAGATATTACCGGATGTACCGATAGTATTCGCTACACATCCACAAACTCTCCTAAACCTATCCCCAAAAATATCCGCTTCGAATTTGATATTGTAACTACCAAATCAGCAACTGATTTTTCAGAACGCGATACCGTTTGTATAGGTAGTGGTAATAGTGCATCCATCTGTTTCAAACAAACACCGATTCAATTTGCCTCGGCAGGTACGGGTGATTTTGTATGGAATTTTGATGACCCGATGTCCATGCAGCTCAATTTTGATATGAACAGTTGGAATCCTTGCCATACATTTGTGGGGGGAGTGGGAACATATTATGTAAAGCTTACTATCAGCAATATTTGTCCTACCCCGATTACCTTTACCTATAATGCAGGGGCCTCGATGGTTAGTGATAAATATATTGATAAGTATATTTACGTAAACAATGATACATTGGATCAGGAGTCGAGACCGGTATTTTTCACCGATACGATTATCAAACCAACGGTGAAGGATCCTTTATACAGATTGGCTTATACAGGTAAGTATATTATGTCGGGTAATCCATACCGCTCAGATACCTTATTCGTATACAAGGGCAAACATGAAAGACCTTTATACTATATTAGCAATGATACCCTTTTGTATAATCCGGTGGGATCATTTCCAAAAGACACTATTGTTTTGCCTACCAACTTTACTTACCTGCGCCAAAAAAATCCAAATCCTCCTTTTGTATATGATACATTCCAGGGATATGGTTTCTATGGATATGGTGTAAGGGTAGTAGGTCCGTTCGCAAGAATTGAAGATCCACCGAATGGTGTCGTAATTAAACCAAACCAAAAAAATCAGTGCGGTCCTTCAGATACGGTTGATTTTGTAAATACTGCGATGTATTACAAATCGCGTAAAATGTACCGCAAATGGGATTTTGATGATAATTTTGCACCTCAGTGTACGTCATTCTCTATCCCTAAAGTAGGATATCCTCCATATTTGGCCGATCCGGCTAATCCTGCAGGTGTGGCTATCCGTTACCTTGATTCCGTTACCTATGATAATGGTAAATCGTGGGTTCGTTATCCAAGTGCGGTATACAATCCTTTGTACAGCAACAGCAGTATTATTGATACCTTACGGGCATGGACCAGCGCGATGGATCAATTTATGTTCAGCGACCATTATTTTATTGCCAATAAACAAACCTATGGCGGTAAAATGAATTGTAAGTTTTCATACGACAGTTTACCACGACATCATTATCCAAACTGGGATACGGTTTTCAGATGGTATAGAACCGGACATGATTTTATGCCATGGGATCCAACAACCTACGGAAGTGGCCCCGGATTAATTCCGATTCACCCCGGAGATTCGATGTGGTGGGGTAAGCCTGTATATCTTAATCCTGTAACTGGTGCTTGGTCATTAACACAAGGTACAGGTCCTTCGCCTTACGGCTTGTGGACCCGCATTGATACAATGGATTTCAGATACAACAACGACCAGGATTTGGAAGATGGTGAAGCTATTAATATCCGTAACCTGCCTGATCCTTGGCGTTCAAGTCTCATCAATAACAAGGGAGAATATCCTACTATCCAAAATGGATCTGTTGAGCCAACCAATACCATTTCATATAAGTGGTTAGGTGTAAACTATGCGATTAACGGTTCCGAAATTATCCCGGGTGGAGGAAACATGACATTCTATGAATATGCATTTATCCGCACTATTTCGCGATGCGTAACAGTGCAAATGAACCTTCAGGATTCATTTAACAATGAAACCAATCAGGGAACATTGGAAACCGACTCTGTTAAATTTGACAGTTTGGATTGTAAAATGCAGGCCAGTGTTCAGTTACCTATTGCAAGAGCAGATGGGAGGGGATTGGGCAAATCAGGAAAAGAATGTCCTGGGGCCAATCCAAATGTTATCAACTTTGAATTAGGCGGATTTGGTAATCTGCCGGGTGTTGTTCCAAGTTGCGGTCAAACTTTTATCTTGTTCAACTTCGACTCATTAGCCGACAGGTTGGATAATACACCCTGTGTGCTCGATGGATTTATGACATGGACGGGAGATGCGGCAACACCGGCTCCGGGTACACCATCAACAACACCGGGAGGAAGGGTATTGCCGGCATTCTGGTCTAACCCTAACTTTACTCCGGCTCCACAGGCATGGCAAAGTCCGTCTTCAACCAGAATAGTATTTCACTACGGATTAAATGCTCCGCAAAATGTTCCGCCTCCTGCCGATACGGCTCAGGGATGGATCACTGTGGGTATTGTTATTGGTAGTGGTTGTAAGGATTCCATTATTCCGAATATTCCGCTTTCGGTATACAAAGCAAACCAAGCATTTTACCAAACTGCTATTGTTGCCCCTGTTGTGTATAACAATGGAAGCAGTCCGGTACCGGGTGCAGCTGTAAACTATAACTATACCTGGAGCCAAATCAAAAATTTCCGTCCTACCTTTATTGGCGCGGCATTAGATACTTTGGTTGATATTGAGTACACTGATTGTAACTGGGCTAAGTGTATGTCGGATACTGTTTGGTACCACCGCTTCTTACGTATCAACAATCTTACTGCTAAGTTTGATGTTGAGCCGGTAAATTGCAGGTTGAGACATAAAGGAGAAAATATTACTGTACATTATCAGGACAGCGTTCAGGATGATATCAAATATTCCGTTTGGGATTGGGGTGATAATACCTTAACAGTGGATTCATTCTATTATGCTGATTCAATTGCAGACTATAACAATGGATTCTATATTAATGGTGTAAGACGTGTACGTTACAACCTGGATTATTTCTATGGTGGTGATGCACAAATAATAGATTCAACAGTATGGCCTGTAAGAGCACCGGGCGGACCATATGTGAGATATTTCTATGATAGCGCTGCTTCCGCTTGGAAACTGACCAGTACCTTAACTCCGATTACCTTAATTACCAGGGCAAATCCTCCGGGAACTACCATTGGTGAATACCGCATAACAGACTCTATTTTGGGTTCACCGGTAGTTGAAATAGTGAGATGGGATAGCTTGAGATGGAATACGGTACAAAGTATCGGAGGTACAACCATGCAGCAAACACCGGGATTACCGGTAGGTGTAGCGGTTGATACCGTATTGGCCACAAACTTCTACCGTATCTTTAATATCGTAAGCCGTACAGCCATTGCCGATTCAATTATTGTTATCGACAGGTGTTCTGGTATACAGGATACGCTTGCAAATTCAGATACGATGGCTTATTTCCCTCCTAGTCAAATCATCGATACGGCCATGATGTTCTTCCCGCTTACCCATACATTCCAAAGAACAAGTTGGGAAGTAGCCCGAAAATTACCGGGTTCAAGAACCGGAAACATCATTCACTTAATTGGTAGCAAACGTGGCTGTACGCAAGTATTCGCAACACCAGTTACCGTTGGTATTGTTGATACATTTGATATCCTGAATTCTACTGGAGCTCAAGATACCCTATTCTGCGAAAATGAACCGGTGTATTTTGTTGACTCAATACGGTACTTCCGTTGGGATTGTCAGGTCACAGAGTTGCCATTTATTCCTGCCCAATCAAAAAGTGTTGCGTATGTCGGAGTACTGGCTGCACCATTTGACGATTTGCAGATTGACAGTGCCGATTTCTGGAGACAAGATGTGGGTGATCCACGTCCGATTCAGAACATTGTACCATTTGCTGCGTACCAGGGCCGCATCGTTATTGATACTATCGTAGCAGAAAGAGTATACTGGGATTACGGAGACGGTTCACCTATTGACTCATCGATGAGACCGATGCATAAGTACTTAACGTACGGACGTTACAAAGTTACCATGTTGACTAAAGACAGTTTGGGCAAGTTTGATACCTGTTTCCGTTACGTGAATATTTCGAAACCGGTGGCTAAGATTGGATTTACCGCAGACGCAAATGGGTTGCCTATCAAAATATTTAACTGTGGAACGTTTGCGGCAATGTATGACTCATCAACTATGAGGCAGACGGCAACCGGAGCTGCCATTGATAGTGTGAAAACCAACTACTGGTGGTTCGGTGAAAACAAGCTGGACACTACCAAGTGGGAGACCTTTAATAACTTTAAACCGGCCAAATTCTACCGGAGCAATGGATTGTTCAGAGTAAAACTCGTATCGGAAAGTTACCTGGGATGTAAGGATACCACTTATGATTCAGTATTTATCAGAGGACCACGTCCGCAGTTCAGGTTGGCAGATCCGGCAGATACCATAGGTTGTGCTCCGTTCAAAGTACGGTTGGTAAACATGGCCGACTCATTAGGAAAATTTGTTGATATAAATGGCAATACCAACCCGTCTGATACCCCTACACTTACAACCTACTTCGATTGGGGTGATAAGGTAAGTCCGCAAACTCCGGTCTTCGGAAGAAGAGATACCGTAGAGTTTATTTATAACGACTCTGGTGTGTATGAGATCTATGGATATGGTTCGGATGCTGCGTTGGGTGGACAAAACTCATGTGCATTGGTTGCCTACCCGGATACCGCGAATAATCCTAAAATCCGTATTACAGTGCTTAAACTAAGCAGAAAGTTAACGGTGGATAAAAACATCGTATGTAAAGACGCACCGGTGGTTATTTCGAACCAATCGAGTGTGATGTATATAGGATACAGTTATAGAACATCGAGAGATACGATACAATTGGATTCAATATATAAAACAGATATCCCTGCGTATACATTCCCTAAGACCTTTAGTGATACAGGAAGCTATATGATTATCGGACGTCCGGAAGCATTGGATCCACTGTTCTCGAAAGCTGCGGCTGGTAATTGTAAGATACCTGATACGTTAAACGTGAAGGTAGTTTACCCTGCACCAATGTTCAATATAGATACGTTAGTTGGTGGTGGAATGCCAAAGGTTAATCTGTATAATACATCAGATACAACCATCAACTTCCAGTATGAGTGGACTGTGACCAAAGATGGTGCAACTACTCCTAAGTTCACTTATGTAGGTACCAATCAGGATCCTCACTATAATTTTGACCTGGATAATGATACCGGAACATTTGAGATTTGTCTGAAGGCATTTGTTAAAGGACTACCGGTAACAGACGCTTGTGTGGAGGATACTTGTATGAAAATCAAGAATACCTTTAACATTGATGTGGAAGTTCCAAACGTGTTCTCTCCAAATGGTGACGGGTTTAATGATCAGTTCAAGATTCGTATTGAAGGAGAACAGAAATACAAACTGACAATCTATAACCGTTGGGGCGGTAAAGTGTTTGAAAGCGGTGAAGCGAAAACAATGTGGAATGGTAAAATTGATAATACAGGAGCTGAATGTCCTGCAGGAGTTTACTACTACATCTTCGACTTCCAGTTAAGAACACAAACTGACAAGACACGGACCGGATCAGTAACACTGATTCGATAACCAGCGAAACCTAAACTGAAAACGGTCGGGAGTGAAAACTTCCGACCGTTTTTTTATGGGATGGATTGAAACTAAACATTGGAAGGTGTTGGATTACATAGCTGTGGGCTTAAACCCCAAACAATATTAGTTTAAGAAGAAAATGTTAGGCAGAATAACGTTTGTTTATAAGTGCTTCCAGTTCTTTTACCAAAACATTGTCGGCTTCCCAGCTGTAGGTATGTTTTAGTTCCGAAAAATACCGCAGGGCCTCATGGATATTTTCAGCGGTATTCAGTTTATCGATAGCTTTTACATATTCTACCGAGCTTTCATTAAACAGGTCATTCACCATTGCAATTTTCAGGTTCACATTGATGGCTGATTTTAAACTGCTGATATGGGTAATCAATCGTTCCGTTAAATCTGATTTTGGGGGTAGGGCCCCCGAGATCTTTTCGTGGAGGGATAACTCAGTGATTACAGCTTTCAGCACAGGGATGGGTTCCTCCGGTATCGGGATCTGCTGTTGTTCGATGATTTCGTCAATAATCTCATTCTGAATTTCCGTTTCGGTTTTGGGTTCCTCTGCTTTAAAAGCGGGCTGCTCTTCTTTAACAGGCTCAAGTATTTTCTCCGGAATATCATTCACCAGCGAAACGGGTGCTGTAAACAAGGTAACAGGTGTGGGATCAGGCTGGATGATGGTCTCGGGTTGTGGAGGTGGTTCGGGTTGAAAAACAGGAACGGGTTTAGCAAGGGCACTTACGGGGGTTGCCTGAAGAATCAAATCATACAGCGCTATGCATTTTTGTTTCATCAATTCATGATGAACAGGCGACACATCATTGGTGAATGATGAGGCTATTAATGCATCCAACTCCTTGGAGTGTTTTTGAATGGCTGTTGCTAACTCGGTTGAATTCATTTGAATAGTATTATGCTGCAAATTTGTAAAAGAAAAGGTGAAAAAGTACTGTATTTTTACCACATTGAAAGGAACGTATGTTTTTAGAGCCTAAATACAACACTGGTATTCGTAAAGGATGGATTGAAGTAGTATGCGGATCCATGTTTTCAGGGAAAACGGAAGAGTTGATAAGAAGACTCAACCGTGCGCGGATTGCCCAACAACAGGTGGAAATTTATAAACCAAGTGTGGATACCCGATACCACGAAACGGAAATTGTATCGCACAATGCCACAGCTATCTCCTCCACACCGGTTCAGTCGTCCCTCAATATTTTACTTATGCAACATGATGCCGATGTGGTTGGTATTGATGAAGCCCAGTTTTTTGATGATGAAATAGTGTACGTATGCCAAACACTTGCCGAGCAGGGTAAACGCGTAATTGTGGCTGGTTTGGATATGGATTATATGGGAATGCCGTTTGGTCCGATGCCACGTCTTATGGCCATAGCGGAGTATGTTACCAAAGTGCACGCCATTTGTATGGTGTGTGGTGACCTAGCATCTTATTCATTCCGCAAAAGCACTAACAATTCTTTGGTGATGCTGGGCGAGCACGATACGTATGAGGCCCGCTGCCGGCATTGTTTTAATGAGGGGATGAACGAGGCTAAAAATCGAGGCTGAGCGAAAAATAATACACCGGTTTTTTGTTTACTTCCGCATCCTGAATACCCCAGGCCATATCAAAACGCATAAAATAGCCAAGTAATTTACTGCGCAACCCTCCTCCGTATCCGGCAACAATTGGATCACGAACATTTATAACGGTTGTTTTCAGGTATTTTACTTCAACAATTTTTTGGTTATAAGTGTTTTCTTCAGAGTATGGATCGGGTCCTACCCAGGCTGTACCAATATCAAAAAAGGGTACCAACTGAAAGTTGGAAACAAATGCGGATCGGATGGGGCGGTTGAATAAATAACTGAAAACAGGGAAGCGGATTTCACTGTTGATTACAGCGAACGAATTTCCTGAACGGATGTTCTGATTAAAGCCGCGCATATTGGTACCCAATGCCTGAAAGGCATAGTTAACCGTATTGGGAGCACTGCTGCCGTTATCATAAGTAGGGAACATCCAGTTGTCTACTCCTCCCAAAATGTATTTCACCTTTGATGGCCCGAAAGAGGTATTGTAGGTAAGGCGTGTTGCAAGAATAAGCTGACGGTGGAGTTTCTGGTAATGGCGCAAATCAAAGCCAAAAGTATTCAATTGTACCTCCTCAATATCGATGTTTTGATAGCGCTCATAAAACACCTTAAACTTTGTACCGTTCCATAGGTTTATTCCTTTTGGCATGGCATTATCAAATATAAATTCAAGTTTAACACCGGCCCAGCGGTTCAGGATATCGGGTAACTCAATGGCCGGCCTTGACGAACTCAAAAACACATCACGGTCTTCTCTGCCAAACACGTTGGCTTTTATGCTCACAATAGGATTAATGGGAAATGTAATCTGATACCGGAGTTCGTGAGAGGTGCTTCTTACATCGGTAGGGAACGGGAAAATATCTGAGGTGCCTTTGCGCACCTGGCGGTAAAAGGTGAATTTATGGTCGAAACGTTTTTTGAGGGTTTCAAAACTCGCAAAATAATCAATGGTGCTCAGGTCGAACGGAAAACGGAATCCTCCGAGAATCCTATAGTCTTCAAATAAATCAACCGCACCCAATTTAAACATACCGTTAAGGCCATTGTTAAACATATTACCGGCCGATGGTGTAATGGGTTGGTAGTAGGTATTGATTACGGAATTGTCAAGCTGGGTAACGATAAAATCGGGGAAGAAGGTGATATTGTAAAAGCTTGGTGCAGCCAGTTTAAATCCTTTTGTCGAAGCTGGGTGCGCAACAGGTTGGTTCACCACCACATCTTCTGCCCTGAGGGTTTTGGGCGTAAATTCATTCACAAAAAAGTATTCGTAAACAGGAACCGGTGCAGGCTGAATAGTTTGAGAATTTGATGCCCCTTGCGTTTTGATCTTTCGGGTACTGTAAGTAACAGGCCCTGCAGCAAATGGTTTGGTGGCATATCCGCTTTTGAGCCGGTACATCGTTGGGTAACTTTCGATACGGGCCGATTCTTCTGCAATACTCTTGATCAGTGGTGAATACTTGATATAATATTTGCCTTCAAACAATATGGTTTCATACAATGTAGCCGATTGTTTGCTTACATCATGCGTAAAAATATTGCGCTTGTAGTTGGTAAGCGGATAGGTAAACACAATCGTTTTGGTATGCGTAACAGTGTCTATTTTAGAAACAGCACTATCGAGCGTTATTATTTTTCCTTCATACTCAAAGGTTGTTCCCAGGTTTTTGAGTTCATCAAAATACAACGTGTCAGAAGCGCGTTCTTCGCTTTTGTACTGAACAACCAGTTCGCTGAAATCATATTCTTCTTCATACCTCGCCACATACCGGTTTTTAATACCATTGTAATCGGTGAGGTATGCGAAGTAAGTGTTGTTATATTCGATAGGATCGGTTTCGTTAATGTTTGGAGTATGGGTAAGGCGTATGAGTTTAGGGCTGTTGTTTTCATAATCATACAGGTATATATCGAGGTTGTTATCGGGTGCGAGGAGCGGTGGAACAGGTGCTCCAAGTTTGTTGCTGTTGCGGTTGGAGCTGAAAATGATTTTGGAAGAGCCATCAACAAACCGCGGATAGAGATCATCGTGGGCATCATTGGTAAGCTGGCGCTCCCTGCGGGTTATCATATCATATACAAACAAGTCAGACTGTCCTTTGCGCGTAGCCGAAAACAACAGCGTTTTTTCATTATCGCCCCAGGAAAATGAATTGATCTTATCAAACTTAAAAAACTGAATGGTTTCCCGTTTTTTATTGATGAGGTCAACCGTGGTTAAAAACAACTTCCCTTTTTTCTCAAAAATAAAGGCAAATTTTTCACCACCCGGATGCCATGAAATCATTGGAAAGGAATGGTCGAGTTGGAAAGCATGGTATTTAAGTCCGCCCCTGAATATTTTTTGCTGCGCGCCTGTTTTGGTGTCCATCAACCATATTTTATACTTACCATATTTGTTGGTGGTAAATACCAGCTTATCGCCACGCGAACTCACTTTCATCTGTGGCTCCACATAAGGCATCAGGCGTTTTTTAATCTTAAACTCGTTGACCGGCAAATTACGCAGGGTATCTTCCTTATTGTATTGTTCCTGAAAATACCGCATCACATCCTTGCTGGTTTGTTTGAGGTTCTCACCAGTAATATACATCAAAGCACTTTCGTAATTTCTGCTCAGGCGTGTTACATACAACATGTTCGGAATAACTTCCTCCCCATACTTTTCAACCAAAAAATACCAGAAAGCCTGTCCGGCCAGCTCAGGGTCATTTTGGATCAGGCGGTTAAATTTTTTGATTTTTTTCTTGAGGATGATGTCCTTCATCTTGTTGTTTTTCTCAACGTCCCATGATTTGCCAATATATTGTGTGAGGCCAAACAAATACCAATCAGGGAGATTCATCAGGGCGGCACTCTGAATGCGGTCCTGCAACGATCCACCAAACAACAATTCATTCATCAGCACCAATGCAATACCCGACTTGATCTGGCTCTCAAACTCGCCATGGTTACCATTAAAGTAAACAAACACCTTATTGCTTACCACCTGCGAATATCCGCCCGGATTTTGGGCTTCATCACTCAGTACATTAAAATTGGTTTGTTTAAAATCGGAAAGGGTATTGTAGACAATGATTTCAACCCGGCCGCTGAGCCGGTGATCCACTTTTGCTTCAATATCGTTTAAATAGGTTTCGGATAAACGTGCGGCAAAAGCTGCCAGTTCACGGCCTCCACTGTAAAAGTAACTGTCAAAATTTTCGGAACGGATATACGACCATTCAAATTTTCCATACTGCACCCTGTTTTGCCCGAAGTTGGTATACATGCCCTGGGCAAAAAGTAAAGCCGGAGCAATGGAGAGTGCCAGCAGCAATAAATATGTAAATCGGTAGCGCAATGCGTTTTTAGTTGTTAGGGTCCAAAATGCTACCAAATTTGGGCATTCCTTACGTATAAAACAAGTTACATTTTTGCAATATTTGGTTGCAGCAGGCAGCGGGAGTCCCAAAAGAAATAACATATTTGCAGGATGATAACAGTTCAGTCTTTTACATTCAACGAATTTCAGGAGAACACATACGTATTATTTGATGAAACAGGTGAATGCGTCATCATCGATCCCGGGTGTTACAAACCATCCGAACAGCGCGAATTGGTTGAGTTTATAACCCAAAACAACCTCAGACCCGTAAAACTTCTGAACACTCATTGCCATATTGATCATGTATTAGGCAATACATTTGTGGTAGAAACGTACAATGTACCGTTTTACCTGCACGAGGGTGAAATTTTCACCTACAATGATACCATGCGCTGGACAACCATATTCAGCATTGACCCATTGGTGATCCCTGAAAACAAAGTGTTTGTGACCGAAAAGGATACCATCACCTTTGGAAACAGCACTTTAAAAATTGCCTTCACACCCGGACATTCCAAGGCATCCATCACCTTTTATAACCTAGAAGATAAGTTTGCCATTGCCGGTGATGTATTGTTTATGGAAAGCATTGGCCGCACAGATTTACCCGGAGGAAATTATGATACATTGATCCAAAGTATCCAAACACAACTGTTTGCCTGGCCGGATGATACCCGCATTTATTCCGGACATGGTTATCCAACCACCATTGGGCATGAGCGCAAGTTTAATCCGTTTTTGAATCCGTAAAGAGTCTGTTTGAAGTTTGCAACTTCAAACATGATACACATGCAAGTCTGTGACTTGCACTATGTAAAGTTGCAAAAGGAGAATCTCAACACTCATGAATAAAAATACTAACTTGCTCTTAACACATGCCAATCTTCCACCCATTTTCAATTGTTACAAAACATGTAATTGCAATGAGTGTTTTGCTTTTCATTCAAACAACAGCGTTTGGACAGTCGAAAGAAATAGCGGGAAATGCAACTCAGGGAGATTTTGAGACAGCTGAAGAAATACTGGATTCCGTAGTACGAATTACAGATGTGCACATAGGTTCCGGCAACCATTTTGATTTTCATGAGAGTAAAGTATTTTATGAATCCCATTCCAGTTGGTTTAAGTTTTATATCAGAAAGGATACCCTTCTTACATTCGATATTATACCGGAAGATGCAGCAGAAAATTATGACTTCACACTTTTCAGGTGTGTGGGAAAGAACTGCAAGGACGAATTAAAATCCAAAGACTTTGAGCCTGTCAGGAAAAGTTTTTTTGCCACAAACGGGGCAGTCGGATTGTCCCGGTATGCTACGTTTAAAAACAAACCAAACGGGAAAAGACCGGGTTATGCAGAAGCGTTACCGGTGAAGGCGGGTGAGCTGTATTACCTCATCATCAATCTTCGGAAACACGGACAGGAAAGTTTACTTCCAGAAGAAAGAACACCTTATAAAGGATACACCATTTATTTTTACAACTATTGGCCCGAAAGGTTGGCTTACCTAAAAGCACAGAAGGTAGCTTCTCAACCAATTGTTTTGGCCAATGTATTATTCAAAAATAATACAACAGAACTGCTCCCGAAATCTAACCATGCTTTGAATGATTTGGTTAAGAAATTACAAGGCAATAAAACGATGACAATTGAGGTAATAGGGCATACGGACCCTATTGGAGACCATAAGAAAAATCAGGAGCTTTCGGAAGGAAGGGCAAAGGCTGTAGTTGAGTATCTTGTTTCAAAAGGTATTGCCATAAACAGACTTTCTTACAAAGGGCTAGGAAGTACAAAACCTCTTGCCACAAACAATACGGAAGAAGGAAGGACGAAAAACAGAAGGGTGGAGTTTAGGATTATTGAAAAATAAAGTTGTGTAGAACAGGAAAGAAACTACTTAGGTAGCTGAGCTTCACACAGTGTCCCGATAACTACTACCGAATCACGACATCATCAATCAGCACCTCACCCGCTTCTTTGTTCACCACTTCAATCAGCTTGGCTTTGGAGTAGCTGAGTTCGGTACGAAGGGGAGCCGAATCAATATGCAAAAAGAGTTTGCCCTGGTGGATATATATTTTGCTGGTGTTTTTGGCAATGAGGTTTCCCACCAGCTTTTCCCAGTTGTTAATGAGGTTGATCTCCTTGAGTTTTCCGCTCATGTGGTTGGTTTCAAACAGCTCACTGATTACATCCTTTAAACTTTGCTCGTTGGTATTGCGTGGCTTTTTCATCAGGTTCAAATCTCGTTAATACTTCCGTTATCTACTACAAAATACTTTACCATTACCTGTGGCATTTGCTGAAACACCTCCTGCAAACGTTGCAAGTGTGTATCGGTAATGAATAATTGCCCGAAATCACCATGGGCAATCATGCTTAACAGGGTGTTGAGCCGATGT
Organism: Bacteroidota bacterium; assembly: GCA_040387195.1. Taxonomy (GTDB): domain Bacteria; phylum Bacteroidota; class Bacteroidia; order UKL13-3; family UKL13-3; genus UKL13-3. The sequence continues at coordinate 56,546 of JAZKEF010000007.1, read as the reverse complement.
TCATCCAGCTTTTCAAAAATATCATCCAGCAGCAGCAGGGGTTTGGTCATAGTTTTTTGCTTGAGGTAATCGTATTGTGCCAGTTTCAGCGAAATGATAAAAGACTTTTGTTGCCCCTGAGAACCAAATTTTTTCAACGGTTGGTTGTTGAGAGTAAAAACAAGTTCGTCCTTGTGAATGCCTTTGGTGGTGCGTTGTGCAGCCAGGTCATTCTGTTCTGTCGCCTGTAATAACTCATTCATGGATTTGGTATGCAGGTCTGTTTCATAAGTAAGGTCCACCGTTTCGTTGGCGTTTGAAATGGTAGCATAAAACGAACGGAATACAGGGATAAATTGTTCCATAAATGCTGTACGCTTGAGGTAAATGGATGTCCCGTAGCGTATAAGTTGTTCATTGTACGTTTGCAGCAAGGTGGCATCCATGTATTGCTGCTCGGCAAACAGTTTAAGTTGCTTGTTGCGCTGCTCCAGCACCCTGTTGTATGCTAACAGATCGGCCAGGTATATTTTATCGAACTGGGCAATAAAACCATCCATAAACTTCCTGCGTTCCTCACTGCTTTCATGAATGAGCATGATATCGTTGGGGGCAATCATTACCAAAGGGTATAATCCGATATGATCTGAAAGTTTTTTGTGCTCATTGTTGTTTACCTGCACACTTTTTTTGGCACCCCGCTGAACGGCTATCCTCACATGTTCTTCCAGTTCATTTCGGAGAAAGGAGGCTTCGATAAAAAAATAATCGGTACTGTTTTGCTGAATATGCTGTTGGTCGGACCCATTCAAAAAACTTTTGGTAAAGGACAGATAATACACCGCATCGAGGATATTGGTTTTCCCTGCTCCGTTTTTCCCTGTAAAACAGTTTACCTGCGGGCACAACGAAACTGCCCCCTGAGCGTAGTTTTTAAAATGTGCGAAACGGAGGGATTGAATGGCCAACATGGACGTCAAATATAACCGATAACAACCTGTCGAAATCAATAAAAGCCTATAGGTGAAGCTAAAATGCTCATACACAATATTGTAGTTTACACTTTGTGCAATGCCGAAATTTGTTAGATTTGCAACTCTTTTTACGAAAAATGGCTAAAACTAAATTTACGAAAGAAACTTACCTGGGCTGGTACGAATCAATGATGCTGATGCGCAGATTTGAGGAGAAGTCGGCTCAGTTATACGGACAGCAAAAAATCAAGGGCTTTTGCCACTTATACATCGGGCAGGAAGCTGTAGTAGCCGGAACGGTGAGCGCTACCCGCAAGGATGATAAACATATTACAGCTTACCGTGACCATGCGCATGCGATTGCATTGGGTATGACAGCTCGTGAAGTGATGGCCGAACTATTCGGAAAAGCAACAGGCTGTTCTAAAGGAAAAGGCGGGTCAATGCATATGTTTTCAAAAGAGCACAATTTTTTTGGCGGACATGGTATTGTGGGTGGCCAGATTCCATTGGGGGCAGGTATTGCATTTGCCGATAAATACCGTGGTGGCGATCAGGTAACCATTTGCAGCTTTGGTGACGGAGCAGCACGCCAGGGAGCCTTGCATGAAACATTCAACATGGCCATGCTTTGGAAATTACCGGTTATTTTTATCTGCGAAAACAATGGATATGCGATGGGTACTTCGGTGGAACGTACTACCAATGCACCGGATATGTCCATTATTGGTAAAGGATATGATATGCCAAGTTTTATAGTGGATGGAATGCATCCTGAAACAGTGCATGAGGCAATTGCAGCGGCAGCCGCGCGCGCGCGCGCGGGAGACGGACCAACTTACCTTGATGTGCGTACCTACCGTTACCGTGGACACTCTATGAGCGACCCTGCAAAGTACCGCACCAAAGAAGAGGTTGAAGAATATAAGAAGAAAGATCCGATAGAAGTGATTAAGGCAACTATCGAAAAAAACAAATTTGCGGATGAAGCCTGGTTTGAAGAAGTGGAGACCAAAATAGATGCGGTTGTTGCGGATAGTGTTGAGTTTGCAGAAAACTCTCCTTATCCTGACGGATCAGCTATTTACGAGGATGTGTACTTCGAACCCAACTATCCATTTATTACCGAATAATATTTTAAGAGAGCCATAACAATGACGAACAAAAAACACGACAACAACGAATTGGATTTAGACAAATCACTGGTAGAAACGACTCACAAAGTGGAGCATTTTTATGAGGATAATAAAAAGAACATCAACATAGCGGTAATCGCTTTAGTGGTATTAATCGGAGGATACATCGGATACAAAAAATTGTACCTGGAGCCAAAAGAAGCAGAGGCACAAAAGGAAGTGTTTATGGCACAGAAATACTTTGAAGTAGATTCATTCGACATCGCATTAAAAGGCAACGGTACCTTCAAAGGATTTACTGATATCGCCAGCGAATACAGTGGAACCAAAGTAGGAAACCTGGCACACTATTATGCAGGGATCTGCCACTTGCGCAAAGGCGAATTTCAGGAAGCCATTGACCAATTGGAAGACTTTACTACATCCAATGAATTAATCGCTCCATTGGCCGAAGGTGCAATCGGTGATGCATATGTTGAGTTGGCTGATTTGGATAAGGGTGTAAAACACTACATGAAAGCGGCTAAAATGAACAGCAACAAATTAACATCTCCTATCTTCTTCAAAAAGGCAGGATTGGTATTTGAAGAGCAAAAAAATTACGGAGAAGCCTTGGATGCATACAACGCAATCAAGAAAGATTTCCCGGATGCGCAGGAAGCACAGGATATCGATAAATATATTGCACGTGTAACTGCAATGAAAGAAGGAAACTAAATTCTGATAGACTTTTGAAAGCCGGAGCATTTTGCTTCGGCTTTTTTGTTTATTTTTGAGCGGAAATGACTATTAGTTATAGTCGACATTTTTTAACCACAGAGGTCACAGCGAAATAGCGCAGCGTTCGCAGCCCAATGCAGCATTACCATGGCAACACACTTAAAGAATTTATCATCTACCGATTTACAAGCGGATAAAACGTTTAAAAAGTACCGTATCGGCATAGCGGTGGCTGATTGGAATACCGAAATTACACACGCCTTGATGAATGGGGCAATTGATTTTTTGAAAGAGAAGGGTGTAAAAGAAAAAAACATTCAGGTAACGTTTGTACCGGGTTCGTTTGAATTGCCTTTGGCTGCCAAATGGCTGGCTTTGCGGAAAGATATTGATGCGGTACTTACACTTGGCTGTGTCATTCAGGGAGATACCCGCCATTTCGATTTTATCTGCGATGCGTGTGCACATGGGGTAATGAATGTGGGATTGGAAACAGGAAAGCCTGTTATTTTCGGAGTGCTCACTACCGATAACCAAAAGCAGGCTCAGGAAAGGGCAGGTGGTAAACATGGAAACAAAGGTGTGGAAGCAGCCGAAACTGCTCTTAAAATGCTGTTGGTAAAAGAGAAGATCTAAAGCCAAGATCATAGTTGATGGATGATAGATCACAGTCAACATACCATTATCCATCAACTGTGATCTATGAACTTTCCTCCAAAACGAACTGGCATTTAATTTTTACTTAACCTTACTTCCTGTATTATTGCAGATTGAAAACCAAAAGGTTCATGCGTAAACTAGTTATATTTTGTGTGCTCATCGGTATGGTTGTTATTTCCTGTCGCAAGGATTTTGAAGGAACACCCAATGCCCAAACAACGCCCGAAACGTATGCCGTTGTTGACTCTGTGCGCAGAGACAGCAATAATTTATTGACAACAACAGTAGAAGGACGTTGGTGGGGTGAATCCAAAAAAGGATTTATCAAGGGTTATGAAGTATCGATTGATAACCAGGTTACATGGAAATATACGCAAGATCAGAAAGGTACTTTTTTGTTAAATCTTCCTTTTGGTACAGATCGTGGTACTTTGCCGATATATGTGAGGGCAATTGATAACCTTGGACAAACAGACCCTACTCCTGCGGTGATGACTTTTCCTGTTAAAAACACGCCTCCTTCCCTCGAAATGGATTACACAGCAGGAAGAAGAACAAGTACATTCCCGGCCTTCCGGTATTACTGGACCGCAACCGATGTGGATGGTGCAGCGGATATTCAAAGCATTGAAATTGTATTGAACGATACCAATAAGGCTCCGCTTGTTATCCCCGGAAATTCCTTTGCGGCAAGTTTTGTGGCGGTAGTGAATGGCGGCTCTTTCGATACCATATTGAATGTGTTTCAAAACACCCGCATCATTGCGTTACCCGAAAAGTTGAATGGAGTGCTATACAATCAGCTTAACCGCATCTTCATTCGTTCTGTTGACCGCGTAGGCGCCAAATCGCAATGGAGCAAGGATTCTATTGTTATCAAACTCCCCAAATCGGATTTGTTGATGGTCAATGATTATTCTACCAAAGGTGCAGTACAAACATTTTACAATGCACAGCTTAATGCTTTGGGAGCAGGATACAATCAATATGATTCAGTGCTGGCCATTACAAACGATTTGCCGGATGATGTATTTACTATTGTTAAGACACTTGATTTTTACAAACGCATTGTCTGGTTCAGTGATAACCCAACAAGTACACTGGGCTTAGCGCAATTGGTAACAACAAACTTTTTCCAGCAAGGCGGTCGCATGTTTATGGTGTGTACCATGCCTGATGATTTCCAGCATAACTCGAGTGTTTTTAATTTTACCCCGGTGCAGGAATTGGTTGCTCCTCCATCGGATACAAGATTCCGTATGGTAAACGGAGACCAGATGTATCCGCATATTGCCGGAAGCGGGTGGCCTGTATTGAAGGTAACTTCACCTGTTCTGCCATCTCCGGCACGCCCGTTTAAAACGTTCACCACACCTTCAGGCGCGTTTACCTATGATTCCATCTGCGGAGCCAATATTCGGGCACAAAGTCAGAGTTCAACAGTTGTATGGACCGGAGCCTCCAATGTACTGAGTAAACGAATTAAAGTAGGCACCGGAAAAACGGATATGGTTTTTTGTACCCTTCCGCTCAATTTGCTGAATGGAAACAATAACATTGATTCCTTTTTCCGCAAAGCATTAATTAACGAACTGGAATTTTAATGAAACGTGTGCTCATTTTTGCTTCAGGCAGTGGAACCAATGCCGATAATATTTGCCGGTATTTTGCGAAGGATAACAATGTAAGGGTAGTAGGATTGTTTTGCAACAACGCGCAGGCAGGCGTTATTCCCAAGATGGAAAAATGGAATATTCCGGTTGAAGTATTCACTCGCAAACAACTCAATGATGAGGATTCGTTTATGTCGCTTATTCAGAAGTACCAACCTGATGTGATTGTGCTTGCGGGTTTTTTATTGTTGATTCCTGCTTATCTAGTACAACAATTTCCAAATCGTATCATTAATATCCACCCGGCATTATTACCAAAATATGGTGGTAAAGGTATGTACGGACATCATGTTCATGAAGCGGTGCTGGCTCAAAAGGAACAGGAGCATGGAATCACCATTCATTTGGTAAACGAAAAATTTGATGAGGGTGCCCACTTGTTTCAGCAATCATTTAAAGTAACTCCGAAGGATGATATGGAGTCGGTTGCCGGCAAAATCTCAATACTGGAAATGACACATTTTCCCAAGGTAATTGAGGAATACCTGAGGAGTATGTAAGAATTACGATTTGAGAAGTTAGAAGAGAGCGTTGGTTTCGGCTCCGCTCAACCAACGTTCACAATTCTCTAGGAGCGGGTATCGAGTCTGATTTTCTTTTCGATGAGCGAAGTGGAGAAGCCCGGAATAAAATCAATTGTTTTTACAAAACCACCTTTGGCCATTACAATATCATAACCTACAATATCTTCCGCTTTATAATCACTTCCTTTTACCAGAATATCCGGCTGTACCATTTTAATCAGTTCATAAGGAGTTTGGTCTCCGAATAGAATAACAGCATCAACAAATTCAAATGAAGCAAGGATTAACATTCGGGAATACTCATCCTGAATAGGACGGTGGGGACCTTTCAACTGACTTACCGAAGCATCTGTGTTCACACCAATAATTAAACGATCACCCAGGTCGCGGGCTTTGGCTAGGTAATCAACATGACCGCGGTGTAGCAAATCAAAAACTCCATTGGTGAATACGATTTTTTCACCACCCTCATTCCACAATGCGATTTTGCGAAGCAGCATTTCGGGTGAAGAACAAATTTTGTTTTGAATGAATTCAGAATGAGTTGGCATGAATGCGAAAGTAGTGTTTTTCCTTTTTAGATATTCGAGTTTGAAGTTTATTTCTATCCCGCTACTAGTGGGAGAACTTAAACATTTCTTTTCTGCTGTTGCGCTAGCACCAGTAACGAACAAACAGCACCAATGGCAAGCAACAGAATCATTTGTACCCCATGCACGATGGTTGCGTAAGCTATTCCATCAGCTTCGGCAACACCAAATAATAAAAGCGATTGCATGACTGCAAAATGGTAGGTTCCCGCACCTGCACCCGGAGCAGGAATAACCATTCCAAGGGAACCAATGACAAACACGGTGAGGCAATCCATAAAACTAAGCGAGGCTGTGGCTTCCATAGCAAACAGGCAGAAATACATCATCAGCACATAACATAACCATATGGCTAAGGATAGGATGATAAACAGTATAGGTCTTTTTACTTTCCGGATGCTCAGCAAACCTTCTCCAAAACCTACAAGCAAATCTTTTACTTTAATAAATGCGGGATTGGAAGCAATTCTTTTTCGGATTAAAAAAAGAAGCAAGGCACACGAGGCAACTGCACCTAGCAATATAAGTTTGATGTTTGGTCCCGAAGAAGCTGTTGTACCTGATTGCAGGGAGCGCGAAATAAAATCCGAGAGCATATCAAATTGCAACAGGAAAATAAATACCATCATGAGCAACAGGATAACCATATCGAAAATCCGTTCGGTTACAACCGTTCCCAATGATTTATTTACCGGAATATCATCTGTTTTGGTAAGTGCTGCACAGCGCGAAACTTCTCCGGCACGTGGGATAATATAGTTCATCATGTAACCAATCATTACAGCATAAAAACTGTTTTTAACTTTTACATGATAATTCATCACCTCATATAACATCACCGCACGGTAGGCACGGATGTAATGACTGATGATGGAAACACCCATTCCGGCTGCAATCCACCGGTAATCAGTGAGCTGAAATTTGAGCAGTAAATCATTCCAATCGGTACCCTTAAATACAAAATAGAGGAAAAATGCCCCTATTAGGCCAATGATACCATATTGTAATACTGATTTCAGCTGTTGGCTCAAGAGATCAGTTTGTTGTTATGATCAGGGTAAATGGCAATTGGCTGGTGTTTTTTAGCCTCCTCAAAATCCATCGAACAATACGAGATGATGATGAGATGATCGCCTACAAAACCCTTTCGGGCAGCAGGACCATTAAGGCAAATCACACCCGAGTTGCGTTCTCCCTTAATGATGTATGTTTCGAGGCGCTCACCGTTGTTCACGTTAACCACCTGTACTTTTTCATTTTCAATCATATTTGCAGCTTCCATCAATGCTTCATCGATGGTAATGCTGCCCACATAGTGAAGCTCCGTTTGCGTAAGCTTGGCTCTGTGAATTTTGGATTTTAAAACTTCTATATTCATAAAAAGCGTGGCAAATGTAGGACAAAATTTGACAATCCCCCGAATTGTAACCCAAATACATACCAAAACACAGGAAAACAGCGATATTTGAAGCCATGAACCTGATGCTGAACTTAGAGCCAAAACCCTTCCCGAAACCAATATCCTACACCGATAAGGTATTGTTGCTGGGATCCTGTTTCTCGGATAATATAGGGACCAAACTGCAACAAGCCAAGTTTCAGGTATTGTTTAATCCGACAGGAATTGTATTCGACCCGCTTAGTGTGGTAAAACATCTGGAAGATTATGCAACAAACAAAAGATATACTGCCGAAGAATGCTTTCAACACAATGAACTTTGGCATAGTTGGTTTCACCATTCCGATTTTTCAACAACCTCACCATTGCAAACGCAAAAGGGTATCAATGAAGCCATCCAACAGGCGCATCAGCAGTTACAAGTAGCCTCACATGTATTTATTACGTTGGGCACAGCCTTTTGTTATGAACTCAAAGCGAATGGACTTGCCGTTGCCAATTGTCATAAAGTACCTAAAGAAAAATTTGATAAGAAGCTGCTGTCGGTTACTGAAATTGTTAACAGCCTGCAACAAGGAATAACTGCGGTACGGATACTGAACCCGTTAATTGAGATTGTTTTCACGGTAAGTCCGGTGAAACATATCCGCGATGGCATTATTGAAAACAACCGAAGCAAGGCAAGATTGATTGAGGCTGCGCACCGGCTTACGGAAATGGAAACCAATTGTTCTTATTTTCCGGCATACGAACTGGTGACGGATGTGCTGCGGGATTACCGATTTTATGCAACGGATATGGCACACCCCAATGAGCAAGCCATTGACTTTGTATTCGAACATTTTTGTGAAACCTATTTGAACAAGGAGACCACACTCCTGATGCAGGAAGTGATACAAATTGGGGCAGCGAAGAACCACCGCGCACTCCATCCCGATACGTTAACGCACCAACAATTCCTGAAAACATTTTTAGCTAAAACCAACAATCTCAAAACCAGATTACCCATGTTGGATTGGGAAGCAGAAATGACCCATTTTTCCGGAGTGGTATAACAGGTCCGATTTCTTAAGTCCGTGGTCGGCAATCCGAAGTTCCATTGCCTACCGCCTACTTTCTTTTTTGGCTACCCTGCTTGTTCACACAAAGTATTACATACCCGTCTTAAAAATTATTTTGGTATTCGAAATTACATATTCGAATTTGTCTCCTTAGAAGTGTCTCATATTGTCCCGCTTCTGGTCCATCCACTTGTTCTTTTTTCCGGCTTTAAAGGAATTGTGTGGTTTTTTAGGTTGTTTGTATCGGGTAGGACTGCAACTGAAAAGTATGAACATGCAAAATGCCAATGTAAGTATGGTTTTCGTTTTCATGACTGATCTTCCTGTTTGTATTAAATGGTAAGTATAACAATACTTGGCTAAAGATGCAAGTTGAAAATGATAGACTGAATATTGAAGGAGAGAATATTCCTGATGCATTAGGCAGTTGAGAGAAGCAATATTGTTTTTCCGGAGCAATAATGGATATTTGATATATGCCTGGAAACATTTTTGCATTTTGTATAGCTTGTTTAATGAGCATATTTCCGTCTGCGGCAAAAGGGAATAAACCAACCGATAGTGTCGAGCAACTTGTTAGGTCAAACCCTGCCAAAGTAGTTGAGCTGCTGGCTAATAGGACACAAATGCCCAATGCGCTTCCGGCTGATTTATTGTTGCTAAGCAAAGCCTATTTATACCAGGGCAGGTATTATGTTGTTGATTCATTGATCGAGAATGTATTTAAACAGAGTTCATTCATACATGACTCGGCCACATACTACGCCTTTTTGGGTGTTGAGGCAGAGAATAAAAAAATACTTGAAATGTATGATGAGTCGCTGGCAGGTTTAAAGAGGATACTTGCTTATACCCAACGAAAGGGAGACACCCTGGAATTACTTGAGATATACCTGAAGTTTGCTGAATACTACCGTGCTACCAATAATTACGATCACGGGTTCAGATACCTTAATAAAGTAAATGAATTGGGGATGCAAATGTCGGGAGGTTTTCCTATGGTGATTAAGGGAAGGATGATGAATAGAAAAGCAGCGTTGTATCATGAAAAGGGTACGCATTTAGATAGTGTAGAGTTGCTTTCCAAGGCAGTTATCCAATTGGCAACACGCTATAATAATCCCAACTTGGTTGCCTCTTCATCGAATGAGCTTGGTTTTCTTTACTTGAACCAGCAAAATTCGGCAGCGGAAACCTGTTTCAAGAATGCCATTGCTATTTGGGATAAACTTGGGTACAATAATTCTGCACATGGTGCCCGTATTAATCTTGGCCGATATTATCTTAAAGTTAAAAAGCCTAATGAGGCTATCCGATTGGCACTGTTAAGCATCAAAGTAACACGCGAATTTGGTTGGCGTTGGGATGAGTGTTACTGGAATGAAATATTATCAGTGGCTTACGAACAGCTTCATGATTATAAACGAGCATTGTTATACCTGAATACTGCTAAGGAAGGTCTGCTTCAGCTTTCCAACACCCGGTACAAAGAGCGGTTGGCGTATTATTCAAATAAGCTCGAGCTTAACAGCAAGGAAGAGGAGTTACGCAGAAGAAACAAGGAGATGGACCAGGTACAGCATGAAATGTTGAATAAGGCAGAAGAAAACCGCTTTTTATTTTACCTGTTATCCATAGCTTTGGTTATCCTGCTTTGTTCAACCATCTTTTTGGTCATTACCGGAAAGCAAAAAAGGCAACTTTCCATACAAAAGGAAGAGATAGGAACAATCAATAACAAGCTTCAGCGATTGGTGAATCAAAAGGAAATATTACTGAAGGAGGTGAATCACCGTGTAAAAAATAACCTAAGTGTATTGGCCGGATTAATGTATTTAAAGGAAAAGGAATTAAGGGATGAGCCGGCAATCCAAATTGTAAGGGATATGCAAGGACGTATTAATACCATCAGCCTTATTCACGAAACACTTTACCAGCGGGATGATGTGGAGCATGTTAATTTTCAGGAATACCTCGAAAGGTTGGTGTCCCAAATTTTGGCATTGTACCCCGACCGGCAACGGGTTTCAATTCTATTGGAGTGTGATGATTTTAATCCTGAATTATCGTATGCCATGCCACTATCAATGATGATGAATGAACTTATTACCAATTCATTTAAACATGCATTTAAAGATGAGTCACATCCCGAAATCAGAATATCATACAACAAGATAAACCACGAACTCACTTATACCGATAACGGTCCGGGATATGATTTGGAAACAGTGGGCAGTTCACTCGGACAAAAATTGGTCAGAATTCTGGCAACACAAATTGATGCCGAAATTCACTCAGAGTGGGAACAAAATAAGCTCAACGTAAAAATCAGGTTAACACAACAGCATTAAGCCATGAAAATTTTAATTGCCGAAGATGAGTTGGTACTTGCCCATACAACAGCAGAAATGATGAGAGGAATGGGGTATACGAATATTGAAATAGGGCACACATTTGCTAAAGCGAAAGCGATGCTCGAAAATATGGACATCAATATTGCACTGCTGGATATCAACCTCGGAAAAGGCGATGAAGGCATTGAGCTTGCCAAGGTTTGTGTGGCCAATAATATTCCGTTTATATACATCAGCAGTTATTCTGATAAGGCTACTCTCGACAAAGCACTTCAGACAAATCCCGGAGCATATTTAACCAAACCCATTTCGGAAGGAAATTTATATGCTACCCTGCAGATTTTACTGGTACACCTGAAAGAAGACCTCGAAAGCACCGTCCTCTCTTTCAAGGATGGAACGGAGTTGATTAAATTACCGCTCAAAAAAGTATTATACCTTAGGTCAGAGAACGTTTATGTAAACGTGGTAACAGAAACCAAAACATTTCTGTTCCGCGGGAGTTTGGGGGCATTAATCAGCAAAGTGCCGAAGGGAGCACTCATCCAAACACACCGTGCATATGCGGTTAATCCGACACATATTCAACGGATGTCATCAACACATATCATATTGCACAACGAGAACGAAATACCTGTGAGCAGAAGTTATAAAGTTCAAATCCCTAAAGATTAGCAGGAGTAGAGGATAACGGTAGTAATGTATCTACAATAGTGTCATTGGTTTACAAAGAAGTGCATTTCACAACAAATTTTCGGCTTTTAAGAAATCAACCCTAAACTTTGGTATGAGTTGACAAAGAAGAAGACCATGCGTTTTTGTAACGTGTGGTGGAAGAGATATATGTGCATAGCATGTTTCCTTTCCTGTTCTACTGTTAACAAGAGTTCTTATCCAATACAACTAATATCAAAAGATATGAAACACATCTCTACTCAAAAATTAAGCATGTGCACATCAAATAGCCGGTGTTTACATGCGTCAAGCCTTAAATGGTTAGTTATCCTGCTCTTATTATTTGGTGTGCAACAAAAAATGATTGCGCAAACAGGTTCAGCCCTAAACTTTGACGGCAATGGCGACCAAGTGGTTATTACCAATCCTTACACAGCGTTTAACAAAGAAATCACAGTTGAATGGTGGGTAAACATTATTGCTGGAACCACATATACACTTGGTTCGGGTATAGGCCAAGGAACGGTGAACATAGATAATATGTCGAACAATGTTTGGCTGATGCATTTTAATGGAAGCGGCTCTTCACTCAATTTTTATGTGAATGAAGGCGGAACATGGCGCACACACACACCTGTTACAATTCCAACAGGATGGCATCATGTGGTGGGTGTGGGTGATGCACAATCCGTGAGATTATACATTGACGGAGTACTATCCGGAACACCGGGTACTGGTATTGCTACCAGTATATTCAGCAACACTGGAGCGCAACTGCATTTTGGGAAAGATGTGAGGTATAGTGCAAACCGGTTTATGCCAGGCACGATGGATGAAATACGTATTTGGAACCGAGCATTGTGCGCAGGTGAAGTTACTCAATATGAATTTTGCGAAATCCCTACTTCAGCACCGGGATTGCAGGGAAACTACCATTTTAACCAAGGTACGGGCAATGGCACCAATACTGGTGTAACAACATTAACAGATGCCAGTGGTTTTGGAAGACACGGAACCCTATTTAATATGACTTTATCAGGTACTTCGTCCAACTGGGTTACTCCGGGCGCAGTAACCAATGGATTTAGTTGTGGCACATTTATCTACCCTACTGCCAGTATTTCTGCTCTTGGGAGTACAACTGTTTGTCCGGGTGGTTCGGTTACCTTAAAAAACGCCACAAGCGGAGCGGGATATTCATATCAATGGAAAAAGGACGGAGTGAATGTGGGCACAAGTTCGTCAACATACAACGCTACATCAAGTGGTACTTATACACTGGTGGTTACCGAAACCGGTTGCAGCTCTACCTCCAATAGTGTGAGTGTATTGGTTCAGGATAATACACCACCCACTTTTACAGGATCCATGACGATACTCACTCCTGTAAACGGAGCAGGAGTGATTGTGGCTACAAACTCTTCGGGTGCAGAGGTTTTTTATTCACTTCCCGGAGCAACAGATAATTGTTCGGCTAGTCCGAGTGTAATGGGATTGCCGGCAAGCGGATCTTTTTTTCCTATTGGAACGACACTCGTTACGATTATAGCAACCGATGGAAATGGTAATCAATCCTTAACAACGGGTACTATTACAGTGCTTCCTATTGTAGACAGGGATGGTGATCAGATAGCCGATGAAAATGATTTAGACAATGATAATGATGGTATACCTGATGTAGCCGAGTGTAATAGCTCAAATTTCTTTTGGTCGAATTCGCCAACAGTGAGCGGAAGCACAGCAACAGGAACGATAAATGGTATTGGGTATACTTATACCTCATCTTCATCGATACTCACTACATCAAATCTATTTTCACATGCTACATTCCCATCATCTTATAATGTACCGAATGCAACATCAATTCAAAATATTACCATAACAAACAATACATTAACCTTTGCAAGTCCAATGACAAATCCTGTTCTGGTATTTGCATCAATCGGACAAGGCGGACTTACCGTTCCCATTCGATTTGGGGCACCTGTTCAGGTTTTATGGTCTTCAAATGTTGTTCAAGATTCGAGCACAGGGATAAGCGGAACAGAAGGTTATGCTATTGTAAGAATGAATGGTACATTTAGCAGCATTTCGTTTAATTATCTGAGGGCTGAAAACTATTGCAACTTTGCTTTTGGAGCCGATTTTCAAACCTGTGGTGATACCGATAATGATGGAACTCCTGACTATACAGATAGTGATAGTGACAATGACGGATGTCCGGATGCATTGGAAGGAACTGCAAACTTTAACATGACCCAAATAACAGGTGGGATGTTGACCGGTGGAGTCGGAGCAACCGGTATTCCATTGATTGCCGGAACAGGTCAGGGAGTTGGAACAAGTCAGGTAGCTATTGCTAATTGTTTCTGTCAGGGAGGCAATGATCAGGTAAAACCGATAGTAAAAGTAAAAACAAATGTTTTTGTTAACCTTGGTCCAACCGGAGTGGCAGCTATTACAGCAGGACAAATTGATAATGCAAGCACAGATGATTGTGGCATTCAAACACGTTCAGTTTCTCCGTCTTCATTCACCTGTGCTGATGTTGGTTTTAAAACAGTAACCTTAACCGTAACGGATATCAATGGAAATGTGTCAACAGGAACAGCAACTGTTCAAGTGATTGATAATATAGCACCAACAGTAGTTGTTCAACCGGTTACCGTTTACCTGAATGCTGCCGGAGTAGCAACGGTTACGGCAGCGCAGGTTAACAACGGATCTTCAGATGCATGTGGTATTACTTCTGTTTCGTTAGATAAAACAAGCTTTACCTGTTCAAATGCATCAACATCCAATTCGGGTGTGCTTACAGTAAAAACTACGGTCGACAATCAATATTGGGCATATATCAGTACGAATGATAATGTGCAGGGAACATTTGTGGGTTCTGGAAATAACTGGCCAACACTTACAACTTATACGGCCAATTTGGTAGCGGGACAAACCTATTATTTGCATGTGCTTGCAGAGGATATCGGAGGTCCTGAAATGATGATTGGTGATTTTGCCGTGACCGGTGATTTTAAATTTATTAACGGAGCTCAAACCATGAGCACCACTGCAGCCAACTGGAAAGTAAGCAGTACAGGCTGGTCAAATTATGTGGCAGCACAAGATGTTGGGCCTAATGGCACATCTCCTTGGGGTAATTATCCGGGAGTTTCGGCAGCAGCAAGGTTTATTTGGAGAACTCCACTGAACACAACAGGAGGTGACTTAGCCTATTTTACCACACCAATTATCTATACAGGAAACAATGCAGTACTATTCACTGCAACTGATGGAAGCGGGAATTCAGCATCTGCATTAGCCAATATTACTGTACTCGATAATATTGCTCCTACAATAAACAACTGCCCTTCGAACATTTCAATTATAGCAACAAGTGCTGCGGGCACCACTGTCAGTTACACTACTCCTGGTGCATCTGATAATTGTTCTGCAACTCTTGCCAGAACTGCAGGACCGGCAAGTGGATCTGTTTTTCCGATTGGAACAACAACTGTAAGCCATAGAGCAACTGATCCATCAGGAAACAACACTACGTGTACATTTACTGTAACAGTATCGGGATTGGCTCCGGTTATTGTGAATCCCGGAACAATTTCGGCTAATACAACAGCCGGACAATGCAAAGCTAATGTATCATATGCAGCAACCGAAAGTACCGGTGTACCGGCATCTACAATCACATACAGCATTGCTCCCGGATCTTCATTTAATGTGGGTATTACAGCCGTTACCGCAACGGCAACAAATGCGATAGGTTCTTCTTCTACAACCTTTAATGTAGTTGTTACCGATAATCAATTACCTTCAATTACAGCACCGGCTAACATCAACTTGAATGTACCTTCATGTCAATCAACACCTGTAAGTGTTGCACTTGGAATGGCTGTTGCGTCTGATAATTGTAGTGTAACAACTGTCAATAACGCCCCTGCGCTATTCCCGGTTGGAACAACCACCGTTACATGGACAGCACAGGATCCATCAGGAAATACTAAAACAGCAACACAAACAGTAACCATTACGCAATCGGCTCCATTGGCACTTGCGTTCACTAATGATATTAATTGCAGCGGACCTTACAGCGGAGCTATAGTTGCCAATGCAACAGGAGGACGTGCACCATTGCAATATCAGCTCAATAGTGGAGTATTCCAAAGCAGCAATAGTTTTACCAACCTTATCCCGGGCGTTTACAGCTTAACCGTGAAAGATGCAGACAATTGTTCGGCTGTTCAAAATCAAATTGCCCTGGTAGAACCTTTCTGTTTACAAGCGGTGAATGATTCATTTGGAAATTGTGCAGGCACACCGATTACCATTTTGAAATCGACCTTATTAGGTAATGATGCAAACCCATGGAATGTAGGGATCTATATGGACGTGGCGCAACCAGCCAATGGAACTATTGTAGATAATGGTAATTCGATAACCTACACACCAAACGCTAATTTCAGTGGGGTGGATCAGTTTAATTATACCATTAAAAAGAATGACGGAACCATCACGTTTGCCGGCAACGGACACGTATACGAGTGGGTGCCGTTGAATGGAGTAACCTGGCATAGTGCACGTGCAGCCGCAGCATTGCGTTATTACAGCGGGATGCAGGGTTACCTGGTTACCGTAACGTCTCAGGCCGAAATGAACTTTGTATCCTCCAAGCTTCAGGGAGCAGGATGGATGGGTGCAAGCGATCTTGCTTATGAAGGTGTTTGGCGTTGGGTTACCGGACCGGAAGGTTTGGAAGATTTTGGACAAGGACGTCAATTCTCCGGTCAGAATAAATATCCATCCGCTTATGGTGATTGTTCAGCTGCAACAGCTCCTGCTTTAATGGGACAATATGCCAACTGGGCAGGTGCCGAACCAAATGATTGCGGTGCTTATCTTAATCAATACAGTCCAACCGATTTGAACCGCAGAGGGGAACATTATGCTCACTTCTATGGTCAGGGAATCTGGAACGATTATCCTAACGATGTAGGTGGCAATATCCAGGGATACATTGTTGAGTATGGAGGAATGGAAGGGCCATGGGCTTCGACAGGAACATCAACAGCTACTGTTAGAATCGACAATAAAAAAGTAATCATTGCAGAAACCATAGTGCATGCAACGTGTGCAAGTACTCAAAATGGAAGTATTAACCTCAACATTTCCGGAGGTACTGCTCCTTATGCATATAATTGGGGAGGTGGAATCACTACCCAAAATCGCACCGGATTGGCAACAGGAAATTACTCTGTTACTGTTACTGATGCCAAAGGTTGCAGTTCAAGCAAAACCATTGCAGTGAATGTGGTTGATAACATTGCTCCTGTTGCAGTTGCCCAAAATATTGCGGTAACATTAAATGTTTCAGGTACTGCAAGCATTAGTGCGTCACAAGTTAACAACGGTTCAAGCGACAACTGCGGTATTCAATCAATCACTGTTTCACCATCGGCTTTTAATTGCTCAAATATTGGTGCAAATACAGTTATGCTTTGGGTTACAGATATTCATAACAATACATCAACCACTACAGCGGTTGTTACGATAACGGATGTAACAGCTCCAACCATTACCTGTGCGGTAAATGTTGCAGCCAATACACCGGCAAACGCATGTAATGCCAATGTAACAGTTCCAAGCCCATTAGTTTCCGATAATTGTGCAACGTCTCCTGCTGCTGCTGTTGCTCCATTCGATGCAAATGATTCAAGGTTATCATTGTGGATCGATGCTACTAAATTTTCAACAACTAACGGTGCATCACTTTCCGGTGTGATTGATGATGCCAGTGGATTTAACCGTTCGTTAACAACCACAGCTACCTATGATGCGGCAGGATTTAATGGTCGCCCTGCGGTTCGGTATAATAACAACCAAACAGCAAGTCCGTCATTCAGCACAAATGGTAATACGTATATTTTTACAACGGTACAAATAGTAGCACCAACCAATAACTGGGCTTCGGTATTTTATCACTGGAACCGGGATGCAGGTTTAACAATTGAACATAATGCTTGGTCGTCAAACGGAGCAGGTCCGGGAACAGCACCGTTTCATTTCCAAACCGGGAATGACAACTCGGGTGTTGAACAAAACATTACCTACGGAACCAACTATATTATGGTTGCAAAAATTACCGGTGGAAATGCCCGTTCATTTACCTTGTATAAAGATAATGGTGGTGTGTTGCAGAATGTGGGAACATCTTCCAGCAGTTCATTCTCATTACCAAATGCCATAGGGCAATTGTTTCTTGGAAAAAGTGACGCAAACGAGTATACCAATATGCGTATGGGTGAATTCCTCTATTTCCAGGGAGGATTGCCTGCTACCGAAACAAGCATTGTTGACTACCTGTATGCGAAATGGTTTGGCAACTCAGGACCAACTGTAACCAATAGTATCAACAATACATCCAATGCTTCGGGTGTATATCCGGTGGGAACAACGAATATTACCTGGACTGCCAGAGATGCAAGTGGCAACACTTCTACTTGCGAGCAAACCGTTACCGTTACCGATAATATTGCACCAACCATCAGTTGCCCATCTAATATTTCAATTTTGGCAACCAGTGCAGCAGGAGCAACCGCAACTTATGCGACTCCAACTGCCAATGATAATTGCTCGGCAACAGTTACCCTTACAGGTGGATTGGCCAGCGGATCTACCTTCCCGATAGGGACAACGATTGTAACGTATAGAGCAACCGACCCGGCAGGAAACAATGTAAGTTGTTCGTTTACCGTAACTGTAACAGGTTTACCTCCGGTGATTGTGTGTGTACCAAATCAGGTTGTAAACAATGCAGCAGGACAATGTGGTTCACCTGTATCATTCATGGCCACCGAAACAACCGCTATTCCGGCTTCAACTATTACCTATTCGATGGCACCGGGAAGTTTCTTCCCTGTAGGAACAACTAACGTTACGGCTACTGCCACCAATTCTGTAGGAACATCAAGCTGCACCTTTACCGTAACGGTAAAAGATGTAACGCCACCCGTTCTTTCAGGTGTTCCGGCTCCGCACCTCAATGCCACTTGCGATGCCATTCCGGCACCGGTTACTGTAACGGCAACTGATAACTGTGCTGCATCTCCGGTTACCTATTTCCAGGTACCAACCGTGAGTGTAAATACAGCCCACCAATGGCCTGCCGATGGTAACCTCCAAGACCTTAACGGAACTGCCAATGGTGCAGCCGTAGGTGTGGTAAATTTCGGTACAGGTGTGTTGGGTTCCAATGCGTTCGACTTTACCGGCAATAGTTATATCAATGCAGGCACTAGCGGATCCGTATCCGGAACAGGAGACTTTGCAGTGAGTGCATGGGTGCGCACAACAGGAACAGGTGGAATGACCATTATTGAACAGCGTGATAATGATATCAGCGGACAGTATATTCTTAAAATAGGTACCAACCATAACGGTGGTACACATGTTCCGGGTAAAGTTTACTTCCTCGTAGCAGGAAATGAAGGACTAGGTGAAACCTATTCGGCAGCAAGTGTGAACGATGGAAAATGGCATCATGTATTAGGTGAACGTTCGGGTTCAACTATTCGCATTTATGTGGATGGACAGCTGAGCGCAACTACAAGTACAGGTGGAGTGGTAACCATGAATGCAAACGGTACCATCAGAACGACCATTGGTGCCGACATTCGCAATATTATCTTTGGTGCACCTTCCAATCATTTCATCGGAAGGATTGATGCTGTAAAAGTATACCACACCTCGGCCTGCGCTTCAGCTTTCGAACGTGATCGTTACTGGATTGCCAATGATGTTGCTTTGAATACAACTGCAGCCAATCAAAATCTTCATATTGTTGACACAACGGCACCTGTTATTACATGTCCTTCCAATATTACTGCAACAACCAGCAGTGCATGTGGTACTATTGTAACCTTTGCGGCAACGGCTACAGATAATTGCAGCACACCCACACTTCAGTATTCTAAAACTTCGGGCAGTTTCTTCCCTGTTGGAACTACCAATGTTACCGTAAAAGCTACTGATGTTTGCGGAAACCAATCGTTCTGTACCTTCCAGGTTACAGTGAATGATTTGGTACCACCTACGGTGATTACCCAAAACGTAACTGTTCAACTCAATGCAGGTGGCAATGGTTCAACCACAGCGGCAGCAGTAAATAATGGTTCGAATGATGCATGTGGCATTGCAACAATGGTTTTATCAAAAACAGATTTTGACTGTAGCAATGTTGGTGTAAATAATGTAACCTTAACCGTAACAGATATTCATGGTAATGTATCCACGGCCGATGCCATTGTAACAGTAGTGGATGGTATTGCACCAATCGCTATTGCACAAAATGTAACCGTACAATTAAATGCGGCAGGCAATGGTTCAACTACAGCGGCTTTGGTTAACAATGGATCAAATGATGCTTGTGGAATAGCAAGCCTTGCGCTTTCGCAAACAGACTTTAACTGCAGCAATGTGGGTGCTAATAATGTTACGCTAACCATAACGGATGTGAATGGAAATGTATCTACAGCTGATGCAGTGGTAACTGTAGTGGATGGTATAGCACCAATTGCCATTGCTCAACATGTAACAGTACAATTGAATGCAAGTGGTAATGGAACTACAACTGCAGCACTTGTGAATAACGGTTCGAATGATGCGTGCGGAATTGCAACAATGATGTTATCAAAAACAGATTTTAATTGCAGCAATGTGGGAGCAAATGATGTTACATTGACCGTAACAGATGTAAACGGAAATATATCTACAGCCGATGCGGTGGTAACTGTAGTGGATGGTATTGCTCCAATCGCAATCGCACAACATGTAACCGTACAATTGAATCCAAGCGGCACCGGAACAACAACGGCCGCGCAAGTAAACAATGGTTCGAGTGACGCATGCGGAATTGCGACCATCATGTTATCGAAAACAGATTTTAATTGCAGCAATGTGGGTCCCAATAATGTTACACTAACCGTAACGGATGTAAATGGAAATGTATCTACAGCTGATGCAGTTGTAACAGTAGTGGATGGTATTGCGCCAATCGCTGTTGCACAAAACGTAACTGTACAACTGAATGCAAGCGGTAATGGCTCAACCACAGCAGCAGCAGTAAATAATGGTTCGAGCGATGCCTGCGGAATTGCAAGCCTTGCATTATCGAAAACAGATTTCAACTGCAGCAATGTTGGAACCAACAATGTAACCTTAACCGTAACAGATGTAAATGGAAACGTATCCACTGCTGATGCAGTGGTAACGGTAATAGATGCGATTGCACCTGTGGTGATCACCAAAAATATTGCAATCACACTGGTGAACGGAGCTGCAGGAATAACAGCTGCACAGGTGGATAACGGTTCGAATGATGCATGTGGTATTGCAACACGAAGTGTGAGTCCGGCAACGTTTACCTGTGCCAATATCGGTAACAATACAGTTACCCTTACGGTAACGGATGTAAACGGGAATGTTTCTTCGGCAACGGCAATTGTTACTGTTAACGGAGTGATACCAAGTTGCAGCATTGCGGCAGTGAGAAGCGGTAGCATAATAGGCGGCTCAAATACGTTTGCCGATCCTAATCAGTTATACCTGGGTTACGGACACCAAAGCATGACACTTACTGCGACAGCAACAGCCGGTGGGCCGTTTACATATAGCTGGAGCGGTCCAAACCTTACCGGTACAGGTAATACCAGGGTATTTACACCAACGGCAGGAGGAAACTATACTTTTATGTGCACCACTACCAATAGTTTCGGATGCCAGACAACCTGCAGCATCACCATTTGCGTGATTGATGTGCGCGATCCAAACAGCAACCCGAACAATCCTAAAGTAATCATCTGTCACTTGCCTCCCGGAAATCCAAACAACAAACAAACGTTAAGTATTGGGATTAGCGCGGTACCTGCACACGTAGGATTACATGGTGGAGATAAACTGGGTAGTTGCAATGCTGTGTGTGGAATGGCTAAGGATGGTAGCATCGGAGAACTGTTCACCGAAGAAACCATAATGGGAGAAGTGAACCTGATCGTGTATCCGAATCCATCAAGCAAAGAGTTCAACTTTAAACTGGAAACACCAAGCGAAGAACTCGTGAACTTTAAAGTATATGATATGTCGGGTAGGGTAGTGATGGAATATACCAACCTGTCACCGAAAGAATTGATTATCCTCAACAACCTTACAACGTCAGGTATTTACATGGCAGAAGTTACACAAGGCGAATTCCGCAAAGTAGTGAAGATTACAAAAGTGGATTAGTCAAGGGGGAGTTTTGATACTGAAGCAGCAGCCTCAATCTCATGGGAGATTGGGGCTGCTTTGTTATACAAGTAAAGAATATAGGACTAAAAATTCTGAGATTTTTTATATCGGAATCAATCTGAAGCGAGCAAAGGATTATTTCATGATCCCGTAATGGGGAGGCCTTGCAAAGCTAAATCCTGCTGCATACGCAGCTCGGGATTTTTTATGTCTGAAACAACTACAAGCGAGCTTGGCTTGCTTCAGACATAAAAAATCCCGGTTCTATACAGAACCAGGATTTTGCTTTGCGGAGAGCGAGGGATTCGAACCCTCGATACCTGTTACAGTATACGCGCTTTCCAAGCGCGCTCGTTCGGCCACTCTGACAGCTCTCCAATATTATCTATCCAACAACTTCGCCAACATCCATTATCGCGTAACTTAATCGGCATCCCGGAGGTCTACTTCGATAAACTCAGTATGACAAGTCTCCGTATCCAACTTTTCAATTTTCAATTTTCAAATCTCAATTCTCTCCCGATAGCTATCGGGACGCAATTCTCAATTTCTTCTTTGGGGCTGCGAATATAATCAGTTTTGCAAGATGTAAAAACCTGAATTACGATTTTACTGCTTCCACCAATTTTGCGATTAGTGACGGATCTTTTTCGATGGCATTTCCTACCACTACAATATCTGCTCCAGCACGTGCAGCAGCTTTTACTGCTTCCGGTGTGCGCATACCACCACCTACAAATAGCGGAACGGTGATTTGTTGTTTTACTTCACGGATCAATTTTTCGGGAATGGGTTGTTTGGCGCCACTGCCAGCATCCATATAGATGCAGCGTAATCCCAGCATCTCACCCGCAAGGGCTGTACATGCTGCAATGCTCGATTTATCAGAAGGGATAGGTGTGGTATTGCTCATATAACTTACCGAAGTAATATTACCTCCGTCAATCAGCATATAACCGGTTGGGATTACTTCGAGCTTTGATTTTTTCAGCATCGGTGCTGCCAAAACATGTTTACCGATTAGCATATCCGGATTCCGACCCGAGATGAGTGAAAGGAACAAAATAGCATCGGCATGTTCGTCTATCTGCATGATATTGCCCGGAAACAACACCACCGGGATGTCGGTATTTTCTTTAATAACCCTGATACAACGCTCAAAAAAGCCGTTGGTGATCAGACTTCCGCCTACCAGGATTAAATCGGCACCCGCTGCATTGCTCATTTTACAGGTGTTTACCAGCATAGCCTCATCGGAGATGCTATCAGGGTCTATCAACACGGCCAGTTGCTTGCTGCCTGTGCCAGTGTTTGCTAGTAAGTGGCTTAAAATCAAATTTTTCACGCTTAAATGTATTATAAAAAGGACAAGTCGTTGATACTGAATCAACTTTTTCGTCTCATCAATCCTAGGCAAATAAAAGACTTTTTGTGAATAATTTATGTTATGCACACATTAAGATGGCAGAAAAACAAGGCGAAGTGGTGTGGATGAATTTTTGATGTGGAAAATGCAGTTTGATAGAACCGATTGTATGAAGCACTTTTGGATAAAAACCCCCTAAAAATTTTAACGATTACGTAACAATAACAAAATATACTAATTCATCCGATACTATGACCAGCCGCAACACCAAAAAAAATGAGCAAAAAGGCCTCCGCTTCGAGCGCTTTTTTACCAAAGAGGGAGTTTCCCCTTTTGATTTGTACGAATATGATTTCCGTACATCCGTTATTAAAAATCCTAACGGAGAAAAAGTATTTGAATTAAACAATGTGGAGGTCCCGAAATTTTGGAGTCAGGTGGCAACGGATGTATTGGCTCAAAAATATTTCCGTAAGGCAGGTGTTCCGATGGCAGATGGTTTGCTTGGAGGCGAAAACTCCATTAAGCAGGTTGCGCACCGCATGGCACATTGCTGGAAAACATGGGGTGAACGTTACAACTATTTTGATTCGACAAAAGACGCGGATGTGTTTTACGATGAAATGGTATACATGATCATCGGGCAACATGCAGCTCCGAATTCACCGCAATGGTTCAATACCGGTTTGCACAGCTCATATGGTATTACTGGTAAACCGCAGGGGCACTATTTTGTGAATCCTACAAGTGGTAAACTGGAACGCTCTACTTCGGCTTACGAGCGTCCGCAGCCACATGCGTGTTTTATTTTATCAGTTGATGATGATTTGGTAAACGAAGGTGGAATCATGGATTTATGGGTACGTGAAGCGCGTATCTTCAAATACGGTTCGGGTGTTGGAACCAATTTCTCCCGCATTCGCGGAGCTGCCGAAAAATTATCGGGTGGCGGATCCTCATCGGGATTGATGAGTTTTCTGAAAATTGGTGACCGCGCTGCCGGTGCCATCAAATCGGGTGGAACAACCAGACGTGCTGCTAAAATGGTGTGTCTGGATTTAGATCACCCGGAAATTATAGAATTCATCAACTGGAAAAAGAACGAAGAGAAAAAAGTGGCTGCCTTAATTGCAGCAGGATATCCGAGCGACTACGAAGGCGAAGCATATGCTACCGTTTCGGGGCAGAACTCAAACAACTCGGTTCGTATTCCGCATGAATTTTTTACTGCTTTGGAAGAAGGTAAAGACTGGGAATTGAAAGCACGTACCAATGGCCGTGTGATGAAAACCATTCCTGCAAAAGAAATGTGGGACATGATCGGTGATGCCGCATGGGCGTGTGCCGATCCGGGTGTACAATACGATACCACCATCAACGAATGGCATACTTGTCCGGAGGGCGGACGTATCAATGCTTCGAATCCTTGTTCGGAATACATGTTCCTGGATAATACAGCGTGTAACCTTGCTTCATTAAACTTAATGCGTTTCTTCGATGCAGAAACATCAACATATGATGTGAAAGGAATCGAACATGCTTCACGTTTGTGGACTGTTGTGTTGGAGATCTCGGTATTGATGGCACAATTCCCATCACAGGAAGTTGCACAACTTTCATACGAATACAGAACTTTAGGTTTAGGATACGCCAATATGGGAACTGCTCTAATGGTAGCAGGTATCCCTTACGACTCACCAAAAGCATTTGCTATTTGCGGAGCCATCACAGCTATCTTAACCGGAACAGCATACAAAACTTCGGCCGAAATGGCCCAGTTCCTTGGAGCGTTCCCTAAATATGAAGATAACAAAGAGCACATGCTGCGTGTAATGAAAAACCACCGTTATGCTGCTTACAACACAACTGAATTATACGAAGGATTATCAATCCGCCCTGCAGGTATCGATCCTAAATACTGTCCTGATTACTTATTGAGTGCTGCTTGCACCTCATGGGATCATGCAGTACAAATGGGAGAAAAATTCGGTTACCGCAATGCACAAACCACCGTTATTGCTCCAACAGGAACCATCGGACTGGTAATGGATTGTGATACTACCGGTATTGAGCCTGATTTTGCATTGGTGAAATTCAAAAAATTATCGGGTGGAGGATACTTCAAGATCATCAACCAGTCGGTGCCTGCCGCGTTGAAAAACTTAGGCTACTCACCTTCGCAAATTGATGCCATCATTCAACATGCAACAGGTAGCGCAACCTTAACCGGTGCTCCGTTCATCAACCCGGAGAGCTTGAAATTCCGTGGATTTACAGATGATGAAATTGCAAAATTAGATAAAGCAGCAGCCGGTGCATTCGAAATCGGATTTGCATTTAACCAATGGACTGTCGGTGAAGATTGTTTGCAACGTTTAGGATTTACGGCTGAGGAATACAACAGTCCTAAATTTAACCTGCTGCGCAAACTTGGATTTACCAAAGCAGAAATTGAAGCAGCAAACGATTTTGTATGCGGAACAATGACTGTTGAAGGTGCACCTGAATTGAAAGATGAGCACCTGGCAGTATTTGATTGTGCAAACAAATGCGGAAACAAAGGTGAGCGTTACATCGCAGCCACCGGACATATCCGCATGATGGCAGCAGCTCAACCGTTTTTGAGCGGTGCAATCTCCAAAACCATCAACCTTCCGAACGAAGCCAACGTTGAAGAAATAAAAGAGTGCTACCATTTAAGCTGGAGCATGGGCTTAAAAGCAAATGCATTGTACCGTGATGGTTGCAAATTGTCTCAACCACTAAGCAACAAATCGGATGTGATAGACGAAGAGGAAATGCAGGAAGTAGTAGAGTCGGTACTTGGACAAGATGCTAACAAACCGGTAGGCGAGTTAACACCTGAGCAGGTATTGGATGCTGCAACAGCTATTCTGAACCGTTCACATGATACAGAATTCAAACGCAAATTAGCACGTATTGTGGAGCGCAAACAATTGCCGGGCAAACGCGCAGGCTTTACACAAAAAGCAACCGTTGGCGGACAAACAATTTTTGTGCGCACAGGGGAATACGAAGACGGAACATTGGGAGAAATTTTTGTTGACCTGCACAAAGAAGGCGCAACACTTCGCTCGTTGATGAACTGCTTCTCAATAGCTGTTTCTTTGGGCTTGCAATATGGAGTTCCATTGGAAGAGTATGTAGATAAATTTACCTTCACCCGCTTTGAACCGGCAGGTATGGTAAACGGTCACGATAATATCAAAAACGCCACTTCCATCATCGACTACATGTTCCGCATGTTAGGATTTGAATATTTGGGCAGGGAAGATTTTATCCAGGTAGCACCAAACGAAATACAACGCGGCAACTTAGCAGTAAACAGACCACATCTTAAAATCACTCCGAAGGCAATAGAAGTAAACCCGATCTTAAACGAAACGGTAACGCCTGCTCCCATCGGATTTATGAAACCACAGGTTGTTGTTGAAACCAGTTCATCACCCATGTCGGAAGCAGCTCCTCTTGTAGAAGCAACGCCAATCGACCAGACCCAGGCTTACTTAAAAAGCTTTGGTGACAGTCCGGCTTGTCCAAGCTGTGGGAGTTTAACCATTCGCAGTGGCGCATGTTACAAATGCATGAACTGCGGAACACAGACAGGTTGTTCATAAGATGTTTTCGTTGTCTGAGCGGAGTCGAAGACAACAATTAGAAATACCAAATCCCCCATCGAATTCATTTTCGGTGGGGGATTTTTGTTTAAAAGCATTTAATTTGCAGTCATTCAATCTACTCAACAGAATGCCTTATGAAAAAACTCCTTTTTCTGACGACCATATTATTGGTTACAATAATAGCAATCAAAGCACAAACATTACAGTTGGAACGTCATTGGTGGCAACCGAATAGTAACACTTATTTAATCTATAATGATACTTTCAATCAAAAGGTTTATCTAGGAGGAATTTTCACAGGGATTAGACCAACAACAACGTTTGGTGCTATGCTGAACAAAAACAGTTTGTTCGCCAATCCTAATTCTGCAAGACCAAATGGTGAGGTATTTTCTGCTGTTTCTGATGGAGGTAAAGGTTGGTTTATTGGTGGAGATTTTACGATGATTGGAGATAGCATTAGAAATAAAATAGCTCATATTGACAGCAATGGGTTAGCTACTTCTCTTTTTTCTAGAAATGGACTGGGAGATGGCCGTGTTAATACCCTTTTATTGGATAGTGGAATATTGTATGCGGGGGGGACTTTTACATATTCTGAGCTAAGAAAGAGCTATGGTATAGAAGTTAATTATCACACACAAAACTATAACAGATACTATCCGGAACCTAATGGCAGAGTAAACACTTGTATATCGGATAGTAATGGAGGCTGGTATATTGGCGGTTCGTTTTCAAAAGTAGGGGATAGTTTAAGGAATAATTTAGCCCATATTGATGTAAATGGAGAAGTTTCAGGATGGAATCCAAATGTAAATAACCTAGTAAACACCTTATACATGCAAGGAAATTATGTGTTTATAGGGGGGGCATTTACAACCTTGGGTGGATTGACAAGAAACTACATTGCCGCGGTTAGTAAAACAACAGGAATTCCTACAATATGGAATCCGAATGCAAACTCATTTGTATACGCAATTGCCGGGAAAGACAGTTTTATATATGTTGGGGGAAGTTTTACAACTATTGGTGGAGTAACACGAAGTTGTTTTGCCATTTTTGACAATGTGTATGGAATCGCAAAACCATTTACAGGAGGTGCTGGGGGAGGATCATCAACAAGAGTAAGTGGAATTACTGTTAGTGGAAATACCATATATGTTTTCGGAGACTTTACCGGGTTCAATAGTGTGTCGCGCTCAGACCTTGCTTCGATTGATGCCACAACATATGCATTGACGTCATGGAATCCCAATCCTGTTGGTCCGGCTCCATTTTTAATATGGACTGTTACTGTTGCAAATGGAATGATTTACGTGGGAGGGTCATTTTATTTTATGGGAACAGCTACAAGGACCAACTTTGCTGCTTTTGTTGAATCCACGGGAGCCCTCTCATCATATATGCCATCAATACCTGTGCAACCTAATGCAATTGCAGTAAAGGATAGTTTCTTATACATGGCTGTAGGACCAAATATCTTATTAGCAAATAGATATTCTGGCAATGTAACAAATTGGGGTCCTCAACTGGAAGGTGGTGGCGTAGGAACTTTTTGTTTTTTTGGAGACAGTAATTTATATATCGCAGGAGAATTCACCGATTATGATGGAAAAACCAGGGAAAGAATGGCTGCTTTTCATATTGCATCCGGAAGTCTTACAAGCTGGAATCCTAAAGTATCAGGAGAAGTGTTTACAATTGAGAAGGGAAATGGAAGTGTTTACATAGGAGGCAGTTTTACAACTGTTAAGGGGGTTGGAAGAAATAAGGTTGCTGAATTAGACATTACCTCTGCAGCAGTAAAATCATGGGCACCCTCTGTAAATGGTCAAGTACGCAAGATTGTGGTTAATGATAGTCTTATATACATTGCTGGTAGTTTTTCTAATGTCAATTCTATATCTCGTGCATCTTTGGCAGCGGTCAATAAGAATGGAGTGTTGAAAAGTTGGAATCCGATTGTGAGCAATGTCATATATGATATGGTTTTTAAAGATAGTACGTGCTATATTGGTGGAAGTTTTACGAGTGTTGGAGGGCAAGCCCGCAATAATATTGCAGGAATCTCCCTGATAACAGGACTGACCAAAAGTTGGAATCCAAATTCTAACAATACAATAATCTATGACCTTGAATTGTCGGATACTCTTGTTTACATTAGCGGAGATTTCACAACTATTGGAGGACAACCTAGGAAATACCTAGCAGAGGTATCCACAAATACAGGTATGGCAACAAATTGGAATCCAAACCCCAATGCGGGCCCTGTTTTCTGTTCACGGATCAAAGATAATGTGATGTACGTGGGCGGAAATTTTTCATGTATTGGGACAGCATTACCTAAAAACGGTATAGTGTGCTTAGATGCGAATACAGGAGCTCCAACAGATTGGAATCCTAATGTAACTGGTAGTATAGGCTCTATCATTGTTAAGAATAAGATGTGTTATATCGGGGGGAACTTTACTTCAGCGGGAGGGCAACCAAGAAATAATTTGGCTGCTGTATCAACCGAAACGGGATTAGCTAACGGTTGGAATCCTAACACTAATGGAGGTGCAGGTCCTTTATTCCTTTCCGACACAATGATATATACCGCTGGTTCATTTACAACCATAGGATCAAGTAGCATATCCGGATTGGCAAGAATATCTATCAATACAGGTTTAGTAGATACTAATTGGAGGCCATCCTTGACCCCTCTTCCTAATATAGCTCAGATTAATGTACTAGGGTCAACCTGTTATGTTGGTGGATTTTTTTCTTGTCAATCCCGCTCCAATTTGGCTGCAATATCGACCTTAACAGGTTTGGTTACAAGTTGGAATCCCGCTCCAGATAACTCCGTATACAAATTTATGATAAGCGATAGTTTGATGTGGGTTTCGGGCCTTTTTAACAATATCGGAGGACAGCCTAGAGCAAAAATAGCAGCAATAAGATTAACTAATGGAGCGGCAACAGCATGGAACCCGGGAGTAAATAATGGAATAATTTATTCTTTTACAAAAGTCAATAATTACCTTCATGTGGGAGGAAGTTTTAGCACTCTTGCGGGAGTAGCAAATCAATATTTGGGTGTGCTTAATGCAACTTCAGGAGCGTTTGTAGGAGGTGTGTTAGAAAGCGCACTGGGGAATATTAACAGCATAGTAAATAATAGTGAGGTATTAT
>JAZKEF010000007.1:0-26317 GCA_040387195.1 Bacteroidota bacterium | reverse complement strand
ATTTCTTTCGGGAGGGTTCGTCACAATTGCAGGGAATACCCATAACCACTTTGCGGTATTCTCTAACCCCTGTAAAGCAAAACCAGTGTATAGTTCTGTGTTGTATGGTTGTGCTGGTTCAAGTGTTATGTTGTACGCGAATAAAGGTACAAATTATACATATAAATGGATGATGGGGAGTTCTGTTATCACCGGAGAGTCTGGTTCAACATACAAGGCAACAGCACCAGGAAACTATAGATTTATCATTCGCAATAGTCAACACAATTGTACAGATACTTCAGCAGTTCAGAATGTTAATATTTTACCAAAACCGGTAACGGCAAATATTTCAGGTCGCACCAATGTTCATATTGATACTTCAACTACATATTCGGTGATTAATACAACAGGATCAACATATAATTGGAACATCAAAGGCGGCACAAAAGTATCAGGTGGAAATACCAACAGCATTTTGGTTGATTGGGATAGTATAGCATATGGCCAGGTGTCAGTTATAGAAACAAATAGTTCAGGCTGCAAAGGAGATACCGTGAAACTCACAATGTCATCCATTCTTCCTGTTGAGTGGTTATCATTTAATGCCAACTTGCAACAACAAGATGTATTGCTCAACTGGCAAACAGGGAGCGAGCAAAACAATCATACATTTGAAATCCAACGTTCCTTAAACAACCAAACCTTTTCAACAATTGCAGAAGTAAAAGGCAATGGAACAACAACTAAAGTAAGTAATTACAATCATACGGATTTTAATGCAGCAGATCTGTTTACCCAAACACCAACCTTATACTATCGCTTAAAACAGCTAGATTTTGACGGCAATTATGTATACAGCAAAACGGTAAGTGTAACATCAACAAAAGAGCGCAATTCCACGCAGTTTATTATTTACCCTAACCCTTCCAGTAACAGTATAACGTTAACCGGATTAAGAGATGCAGCTGTTGTTTGTGATGTATTGGGTAATCAAATCATCCAGATTAATGGAGATGGGGTGCTGGATATTTCGGCTCTTAAACAAGGTGTTTATTTTATACGATCCGGTAGGCAAGTGCAGAAGTTTGTGAAATATTAAAAGCGCATATTATACAATTTTACAGTTAGCAAGATATCGTTTTCTTCGACTCCGCTCAGACAACGCTACCAAATCCCCCATCGAATTCAATTCCGGTGGGGGATTTTGTTTAAATTGACTATCCGTTTATAGTCAGCCTTGTTTTTAACCGCAAAGCTCACAGCGAAAGACCGCAGCGTTCTCAGCGTAAATCGTTGTGCTCGCTGCGGTTAAATCAAATGCACTTTAACACGCGTATAGATGTTTAGCATAACTTTCCTCTAACCGGATACTCATTTTGTTTTAAATATTCAGAATATATTAAGAATCCGACATGCTATTTTTGTGATGGGTTTTAAGTGTTACTGAAATGAACAAAGCAATACTGTATCTATTTATCCTGATGCTGCACCTTCAGGTATCGGCACAAACGAAGGAAGAGAAATGTGAGTCCGGCAAAACGGTAAGCGTATCGACACAACAAAAAGTAATTGCACCTACCTTCTCCATTCATCCGAATCCGGCAAATTCAAGCATTACACTCACGGGACTAACGGAAGCGGCTGTAATATATGATATGCTCGGGAACGAAGTGATGCATATTGAAAAAGATGGAGAGCAGGATATTTCGGGATTAAAGGAGGGTATTTATTTTATTCACTCCAACAAGCAGGCCCGGAAGTTTGTGAAATCCTAAAAGCTACTTGTGCATTAAAATCTCTAAATGAGGTTGAATTAAAGCAGGGAATTTATTTTGTAAAATAGGGTAAGTCGACCCAAAAACTGGTAAAATACTAAAGGGCTACTACCTCATATGATATAAAATCAGGTGAAATCCAGCATCGAATGCATGTTAGGTGGGGATTTTTTGCTATAAAGCATTTAATTTGCAGTTATTCAATCTACTCAAAGAAAACGCCTTATGAAACTCCTTTCCTTTCTGACTGCAGTGGTGGTGGCAAATCTTGTTACCGCACAAAATTTTGAACTCGATAAAAAATGGCCACAACCTAATGGCAATATCTTTGCCATTGAAAGAGACACAGTCAACAATATTGTTTATGTAGGCGGTAATTTCACCAATGTTTACACAGATAAAATATTGGGAATTACAATAGATACTTCTACCGGAATACCAAATCTCTCGTGCCCCAGTCCCAATGGTGAAGTGGTAACATCGGTTTCTGATGGTGCTGGTGGTTGGTTTATTGGTGGTACATTTTCAAGGGTTGGTGACAGTGTGCGGAATAATATTGCACATTTGAATTCCTTGGGAAAGGTAACAGGATTGCTGAGTGGTAAAGGAGTAAATGGAAAGGTCAATTCAATTAATTTTAGTAATAATAAACTGTATTTAGGAGGTCTCTTTACAGAGATTGGGGAGATCTCACTTTCACAAATAGCATTGGATACCATATGCCTACCGGCTTCAATGCTTCCATCGGTAACAGGAGCTGTAAATTCTGCAGTATCTGATGGTGCGGGTGGATGGTATATTGGTGGGTCATTTACGATGGTTGGCGATAGTGTGAGAGAAAGATTAGCTCATATCAATTATCTTGGTCAGGTAACATCATGGAATCCTAAACCCAACAATGATGTGTATTCCTTAATCCTCCACCATGGAAGATTATATATTGGAGGGTCATTTACTTATATAGGAGGATATATCCGGAACTACCTTGCTGCAATAGACACAGGTGCTGGTTTTGTTACCTCATGGAATCCCAATATGAGTTCAGCAGTATTGGCACTGGCGGGAAATGGAAACAACGTATATGCCGGTGGTGCTTTTAAATTTGTTGGTGGATTAACGCGGAATTATCTTGCTGCAATAGATGTATCTACGGCATTACCAACCAGCTGGAACCCTAATTCAAGCCATCAAGTATATTTAATAACGGTGAGCGGCAACTTAATTTATGTTGGAGGAGATTTTAATGTAATTGGCACCAAATCGAGAAACAAATTAGCGGCAGTGGATTTTAATGGTGTTACCGCAAATTGGAACCCAAATCCCAATGCATTGATCAGAACAATGGCAACCTCAGGAAATAAAATATTTATTGGCGGCAATTTTACAAATGTTGGTGGACAAGCCAGAAAATATTTGGCAGCCTTAGATACTGTAGTAGGTATTCCTACATCATGGAATCCTAATCCTAATAATGTGCCGCTATCAATGTTAACAAAGGGAGATAAAGTTTATGTATCGGGTTGGTTTGATACGATTGGTGGACAAAATGCACGAATGGTTTGCATGGATACGGTTATCGGAACCCCAACTTTCTGGTTTTCGCAGTTGGGTTTAAGCGGAGCAACACCAAGTATTATAGCGGATGGGGGTTCTTCAATTTATCTTGGTGGTGATTTTTCCTTCGGAAAAATACGTAGAAAGAATGCGGCAGCAATTGATATAAGCACGAATACTATTACATCATGGAATCCCAATATAGGTTTGGGGTCAATTTCTTCAATAAAACTAGCTGGATCGACTATGTATATTGGAGGATCTTTCACTTCAATAGGAGGTCAGGCCCGAAACAATCTAGCTGCAGTTGATACGATTATCGGCCTGGCTACTTCCTGGAATCCAAATGCCAATTCGGGTGTTACATATGTTAATGTGCATGCGGGTATTGTATATGTTGGAGGAGCATTTACAACAATTGGAGGTCAAACCCGAAGCAAGCTGGCTGCTATAGATTCGATTACCGGGTTAGCTACTTCCTGGAATCCTAATCCAAATGGAAATATCAATGCAATTCAACTTGCAGGCACTGATGTTTATGTGGGAGGTTTATTCTCAACAATAGGTGGACAGTCGCGTAACGGAATAGCAAAACTATCAAGCATAACAGGTTTAGCAACGGGTTGGAATGCTAACAGTAGCAGCAGTGTTACTAATATAATTCTTGTTGGGAATTCTGTATACGTAAATGGTACCTTTTCTTCAATCGGTGGACAATCGCGTGTTCTGATAGCAAGACTTGATGCGATTACAGGCTTGGCATCTTCCTGGAATCCCCATATTGGTGATTATGTAAATACCATTGCCATTTCAGGCTCAAAAATATATGCGGGAGGTAAATACAGTGGAACAGGAGGAATATCCCGAAGTGGTCTAATGGCAATAGATGCTGTTACCGGGACTCTTACCTCTTGGAATCCAATGGTAGGTGGTTCAGTATCCTCACTTGCTTTGAATGGAGCAACTATTATAGCCGGAGGTATTTTTACAACTATTGGAGGACAATCCAGAAATAATATTGGAGCCATTTCAACTACTACGGGACTTGCTACATCCTGGAATCCGAATATTAATGGGGGTGTTTTAGATATTGCAACTGGTTCTGGCAGTATTTATGTTGCAGGAAGTTTTACGAGTATTGGAGCAGTGGCGCGACAGAGATTTGCTGCAATTGATAATGTAACAGGATTGGCAACATCATGGAACCCGGCTTCAAATGCGTCATTTGGCTACACAATACTAAATGTAGGAAATACGGTTTATGCAGGTGGATTATTTACAACAATAGGAGGGCAAACCCGTAACAATATTGCAGCACTTGATGCAACTACAGGTTTAGCAACCTCTTGGAATCCTAATGCCAATAGTTGGGTGAGAACGCTTAATCTTCATGCTGGTAAACTCTATGCGGGCGGGGACTTTTCAACTATTGGC
Organism: Bacteroidota bacterium; assembly: GCA_040387195.1. Lineage (GTDB taxonomy): Bacteria > Bacteroidota > Bacteroidia > UKL13-3 > UKL13-3 > UKL13-3. Next base: position 21,572 of record JAZKEF010000007.1, on the reverse strand, counting down.
GGGCAAACACGAGGTCGGATAGCTGCTTTAGACACAAGCTCAGGATTAGCAACCGCATGGAACCCTAATGCTGTTGGCGTTGTAAGGGCTATTGGTTTTTATGGTAATACTGTTTTTATTGGAGGATCTTTTACCTTAATAGGAGGTCAAAGCAAACCATATTTCGGCATGGTAGACATTATTACAGGATTACCAAAACCCTATGGACCGAATGTAAACAATGAATTATATGCACTTGATATAAGAAGCAATAAACTTCTCATAGGAGGATATTTAACCACAATTGATGGAAGAGAAAGAATTAATTTTGCATCATTCACCAATAGTTGTCCTGGTCAGGTATCATCAGTTACAACTTCAACTACTACCACCTTTTGCCAAGGGGATAATTATCCTTTAATAACAAGCGAGGGGGAAGGTCGTTCATACCAATGGCTAAGAAATAACGTGGCGCTAACCGGAAAAATTTCCAGCACACTACATCCTGATTCAAGTGGTAGTTATCGTTTGGTTGTTTCTAACCAGATTTGCTCTTTAACCGATACATCAGCAGCAACAAGCATAACAGTGAACTACAAGCCGGTCACAAGTGGAATAAGCGGGCTTACCAACGTGCATGTTGATACGGCAACAACATATTCGGTGATTAATACAACCGGATCAACATACAACTGGAGTATTAAAGGTGGCACAAAAGTATCAGGTGGAAATACCAACAGCATTTTGATCGATTGGGATAGTTTAGCTTACGGTCAGGTATCGTTGGTAGAAACAAACAACCAAGGTTGTAAAGGAGATACGGTTAAACTAGCAATGACCTCTATTCTTCCCGTTGAATGGTTATCATTTAATGCTAACTTGGAACAAGAAGATGTATTCCTCAAATGGCAAACGGGCAGTGAGCGCAACAATCGTACATTTGAAATACAACGCTCACTAAACAACCAAACCTTTGAAAAAATTAATCAGGTAAAAGGAAACGGAACCACTGCGAATTTAAGCAGTTATCAATACACCGATGCCGATGCTTCAGTGTTATTTGGCCAAACAACCACGTTGTATTACCGCTTAAAACAACTAGATTTTGATGGCAAGTATGCATTCAGCAAAACGGTAAGTGTAACGTCAATACAAGAGCATAGCATCAAACAATTTGTCATCTATCCTAATCCATCGGGAAGTTCAATTACGCTTAGCGGGTTAAAGGAAGCAGCAGGCATTTACGATATCCTGGGAAATGATGTATTACATGTTTCGGGCGATGGAGAGGTGAATCTTTCGGAATTAAAGCAGGGAATTTATTTTGTAAAATCGGGTAAGTCCACTCAAAAATTGATAAAATATTGAAACGAAAATGTAAAAAAATCCTCTACTGCTATTTTCAGTAGGGGATTTTTTTGTTATAGTCCGGTTAAATTTGTTTTTTTATAAGGTCGATTGGAATACCTTAGGTAGCAATATTTAACACACATGAAACAGTTTAATTGGATCATATTGTTTTCTTTTTTGTTGCTGTTATGCAGCAAGCAGGCAGAAGCGCAAGTCGGTATTATGTACCGCACCGAGAAAACGAATCAATATACGTCCGCCATCTTTCAAAATAAGGACCGCACATTCGGGTATACTATTCTGGAGAATGGTAAAAAGTATATTCACCAGCCGTCCATTCCGGGGCGTACGGGCAGTCGTGGTTTCAAAACCAAGCAAGATGCGCAAAAGGTTGCCACCTTCGTCATGGATAAAATGAATAAAGGCGTTATTCCGCCATCCGTGACAGAGCAGGATTTAAAAACACTGAATATTGGTAAATAACAAGTTAAAACCGGGAATGGACTTTATCATTACCCGTAACGGCTCTCTATAACTCATTAAAGAGGAAATTCAATTAGTCATAAAAAAACCTCACCATCGTTGGAAGGCAAGGTTTTTTCGTGCACTAAGTCGAAGAGTTAGCGTAAAATGGATTTGAAAGTTGTTGGTTGTTCCATCTTGGTTTGATGGATGTTTCGGAGTTTGTTGCTTTTTTTGGTTGTGAGTTTAATACCAATAATGGTGGTAATAACAATCAAACCCACTACAACAAATTTGTTGAGCTGTTTCATGGTGTTGAGTAGTTTGCGTAAATCGGCTAAGGTTTACCTTACAAAGGAACGCTACATTTTTGGACTTTTCCTACCTAAAATTGGGGAGATGTTAAAAATACCCTTTTTTAGGTATTGCATTAACCTCATGTATTATCGTTTCTTTGTTACAGCAAAAACAAACATCTCTACTCTCAAACACTGTGGCTCCCCCTTCGGTTGTCTTTTCGCTTTTACGGGAAGACAGCCGCACTCACAGTTTAGATCAATGCATTGTCGCTGGCAAATTTGATAAGTCCCGCTGCATTTTTTAATCCCAACTTCTGCAGAATATTTTTCCGGTGTGTGTTCACGGTAAATGCGCTCAAAAAAAGCATCTGTGCAATATCGTTGCTGTTTTTTTCCTGAGCCAGCAGCCGGATGATTTCAATCTCCCGTTTGGTAAGGGTATGGGTTTTTACAAAATCATCTTTGGGTTCGGGCTCTAGGTAATGCTGCAATTCCTTGCTGATATATGTTCCTCCCTTTATGGCAACATCCAGGGCGTTAAACAACTCCACCTTTCCGGCATTTTTAAGTACATAGGCAGATGCCCCGCTTTTCATGAACTCAGCCACAAACTGGTCTTCATGGTACATGGAGAGTACAATGATTTTGCACTGCGGATATTCTTTGCGCAGGATATTGCAGACCTCAAAGCCGTTGGGCTTGGGCATATTGATATCCAGGATGGCCAGGTCAATAGTATGTTCTGTAAATGCTTTGAGCACCTCTTTCCCATCATGAGCCCTTGCTACAATATTGTATTCCGGATGATTGGTAAAAATGAGCTGCAAACCATCCAGAAACAATTGGTGATCATCGGCAATGAGGATATTGGTTAGCTTTTTCATACGGTTAAAGGAATTTCTATGGTTGTGGTGGTACCGTGGTTAATGCGAGAATCAATCTGAAATTTTCCGTTGAGAGCTTCCACTCGTGATTGCACCGAAAGCAAACCCACACCATTGGTGCCATCCTGCCTCACGGTAAATCCGATGCCGTCATCTTCCACCATTATCGTTACATCATTGTCATTAATGACTAGCTGAATAGTTGCCTGCTTAGCCTTTGAATGTTTCATGGCATTGTTGATGAGCTCCATGACGATGCGGTACAAATGCAGCTCTATTTCCTGATTATGCAAGGATTCAAGTCCCACGGTTTCAAGCGAAAACTGGATATTGTTATTGTGATTTATTTTTTTGATAAGCGCTTGCAGGGTAGCCACCAAGCCGAAATGTTCAATACCCGAAGGCAACATATTATGAGAGATGGTGCGCAATTCAGTGCAGGCCTTATCAATCATCTCCAGCACATTTTGATAAGCAATGGCTTCACGTTCATCCAGGTGTTTACCTGTGAGGTCAATCGCTTCGGCATTCAGGCGCAGTGTAGATAATAAACTTCCCATACCGTCATGAAGTTCCTGTGCCACCCGTTTCCGTTCTTTTTCTTCTCCCGAAATAAGTGCACGTTTCACTTCATTTTGTTTTTCAATCAGCTCCTTGCTTTTCTTTTGAATGGTATCTTCCAGTTTGGTGTTCACTTCTTCCTTATACCGGTTCAGTTCTTCCAGTTGCTCTATTACCAAGGCTTGTGCTGTTTCCTTTTCTTCTTTAAAAATCTTCAACCGGTCGAACATAGCCACCGAAAGCATGATACATTTTAAGAGCACGGCATAAATCACAATATCATTGGTGAATACATTATCTACTGTTTTGTTTACACTGTAAAGTGACATGCCACCAATACCGATAGCAGCAAAAATAAAACCCGGAACAAACAACCGTGCCGATTTGAATTTTTTGAGCAACACATACCCGCCAATTACAATTAAGAGTGCATAAATGAGTGGTATCAGCCGGTACAGGATCCACATGGAAATGGTTAAGAACGAAGTATTACCTAATGCAGTGAGTGCACAAAAAATACCTGCACCTATACCTGCATACATCAATAGATTTGCCCAGCGGTTTATATGACCGGATGCAACAAAGGAGCGGGCAAACAAAATTCCTGCAATCAGTGTCATCGACATGGTAACAGTAATGCTGCGGTTATTCCAGTAAGGCATATCGGGCCACAGGTATGCAAATGCAATTCCACTGGTACACAATTGCGATAGTAACAGGCAAAAAATGTAGAGGGCAAAATACATGAACACCCTGTCGGATAACGTATAAGCCAAGTAAAACGAAATGAGTGTTAGCACCAGCAATGCACCATAGTACAACCCAAACTGAATATCCTTAGCGGATGTGTTCTGAATAAATTCCGGAAGACTTTTGATGGTTAAAGGAAGGTGGATTTTTCGTCCGTCAGCATTTACCATCATGTAAACAGTATGCGTATCACCGGGGTGGAGCGATAATGTATAAATGGGGTTGCGAAACAAAATAGAGCGTGTTGCAAAAGGATGTTCATCACCCGAAATATTGGAGTTGACAAGATTGCCACGCACTACATCAAAATACTGAACATCATCAATGAGCGGATTGTTCAGTTCGAGAATAGCAGATTGAAAGTGGCCGGAGGTATTGGTTACAGAGAGTTTGATCCAGATATCTTCCAGATAATCCTCTTCGTTAAAGAAAAGTAAATTATGTTCGAGGTGTGCATACCGGATGGTAGTATCCGAAAGTAACTGTCTGAACGAATAAGCTCCTTTGGGAGATACAATATAGGCACAGTACTTTCCCGGGATTACATTATCAAATCCTGATGAAATAGTTAGCACAGGTTGTGCGCACACGTTTACCGTGAGTAGTATAAAAATGAAGAGCGCTTTCAAGGCGTGACAAACTTGCGCATTATTTATAACGTTAAATATACCTAAAATTAGGTATTTTAAGTGAGCAAAGTGCACTGCTATATTTGATGTTGCTTAATATCATATATAATACTAATATAGTATTTGAGTATTAGCCATACTTAACACATGAAAAACACTACTCAACTGTTTGGAACTATCATCATCAATATAGTTCTGTTTGTACCTTTTACCCTATGGGCACAAAAGCTCAAGGAGGTAAAGGAAACAGGCACTTACAAGATGCGTATTGAAAAAAGCATGTCGGAATCAGAAGCCGAACGCATCTGCATTCAACGTGCAAAAATTGATGCCATTGAAAAGGCTTTCGGGCAAACCGTTTTTCAGGGAAACTCTACTTATGTGCAAAATAAGAACACCGGCTCCCAGGTTGAAACGCAGAATATCTTCAATTCCATATCCGAATCACTTGTAAATGGCGAATGGCTGGAGGACATCAAAAAACCGGTTATTGAAAAAGAAATCACCAAAGATTATGTATACATCCAGGCTGTTGTAGAAGGAAGAATCCGCGAAATCCGGTCTGTTCCCATTACATTCAAATCCTTTCCACTCAGTTGTCCGGCTGCCAATTGTGAGCAGCTCACTTTTAAGGATGGCCAGGACTTATACATGTATTTTAAGGCACCGCAAAAAGGCCATGTTGCCATTTTTGCCGATGTTCCAACCGATGGCAAAACATACAGGTTGCTCCCCTATAAGTATACAACAAGCATGTCGTATGAAGTAGAGGCCGATAAGGAATACATCTTTTTTTACAACCGGCCCGGAAGCCTCTCGGCTGCCGAAAAGGTTGACGATATTCAACTTTTTTTAAGCAAAAAGGGAACTTCCGAAATGACCAAAATATTTGTGTTGTACAGTTCTGAAGGAGCGTTTGGAAAGCCATTATTATCGGCCGACAGAACGAAAGCAGAGGCCAATAAACTGGTTGAAAAGAACCTCGAAACACCGCTTTTCCTGGAAAGCGAAGAGTTTCAGCGGTGGTTGCAATCCACCCGAAGAGATGGCGGGCAGGTTCAGTTATATACCACCTCAATTACTATTAATCCGTAAGTGTATGAAGAAGTATTTTGTTATTGTAATGTGCCTGATAGCACACCAGATAGTTGCCCAGCAAAGCGGAAAAAGTGTTCCCATGCAGCTTAATATCAGTCAGCCGTATGTGCGCGGGTTACCTCCCAACCTGTATGTGAAACTTCAGTTTGTGGATGATAACGGAAACGGGTTGCTGGAGGCTGAAGAAAATGCAAGGCTCATCATTGATATTACCAATAAAGGAAACGGTCCGGCTCAGGGCCTGCAGGTGGGACTTAAATCCAATCTGTATGATCCTGAATTGAAAATTACGCTTCCCCGTGTGATCCGCAGAATTGAACCCAATGAAACCAAAGAAGTGGAAGTGCTGATCACGGCCGGTTTTAACATCAAATCGAACGAGCACAAAATGCAGATCGACATCACGGAACATTTCGGATATGATCTCGATCCGGCTAACCTTATTGTAAATACCTTTCAGTATATGCCTGCAAAAATCGTGTTCTCCGGAATGGAGATTTTTGATCAGGGTGAAGGAACGGCTGCCAAGTTTACAGACGGAATGTTACAAGCGGGCGAACAAATTAAAGCGAAAATTGTGGTGCAGAATATCGGACAGAATGTAGCACTTAATGCAACATACTCTGTAAGAACATCAGACGACAATATATACGTAGACAATAATTCGGGAGTGCTGGGAGATATGAAGGTAGGAGAAACCAAAGAAATTCTGGTTTCGATCAGTCCGAACAACCGTGTGAAAACTGTTGGTAATTTGCCGATATTTTTATCGGTTACCGAGGCTAAAACGTATGGTAATTTAACAAATCATCAATTACCACTGGCGCTCGAAAAGAAAGTGCAAAAGCCGCAGGTGTTAACGGTGAAAGCCGATCTGGATAAAATTCAAAAGCAGGTGGCCCGCATTGAGTATAAATCGGAAAAGTTCTCTTTCAATAAGAGCAATATCAAAAATATTGAATCTGTCCCGTTGTCTGCAATCAAAAGACCAAACGCTATCGGGATCATCATTGGTATTGAAAATTACTCGGAGGTACCCAAAGCACCATATGCTGCTAATGATGCCGATATCATCGAAAAATATTTTATCAACTCGCTCGGAATGAATAAAAACAATGTGTTCAAATATTCCAATGAAGAAACCAAGGGACTGTTTTTCCGAAAAATGTTTGATCCGGATAATGGAATCTTATCACGTAAGGTAGAAAAAGGCACTACGGAAATATTTGTGTATTACTCGGGGCATGGTGTTCCCGATAAAAATGGTGACGAAGTATACCTGTTTCCGCAAGATGGACAAATGGATTTTTTGAGCGAAATGGGATACAGCTTAAATAAATTTTACGATGGACTCAGTAAGCTACAGGCGAAAAATGTAACTGTTATTCTTGATGCCTGTTTTAGCGGAGCATCCCGTCAGTCAGAAACCATTACAGCCAGCAACCTTACCGGAACCAAGGCGCTTGGTATTAAGGTAAAACAAACCTCGGTTCGTCCGTGGGAAAATGATCCATCCTTCCGTGTATTGAGCTCATCATCGGGTGATGAAACATCACTTGGATTTGACCCGTCACAATCGGGATTGTATACCTACTTTTTATGTGCCGGTTTACAGGGAGAAGCAGATGGCAACAAGGACCGAAAAATTACGGTGGAAGAAATGCAGGAATACCTCAATAAAAACGTGAATGAACTTGCTAAAAAAATGTCGGGTAAGTCGCAAACACCTGTATTTTATGGAGCTCCGGGAATGATCCTTACCGAATATTAAGCCGAATCAATTTATGCTGAAAAATAGTTACAGATGTTTAGTCGTTTGGTTATCCTGCTTAAGCACCTCTGTGTTTGCGCAATCTGTTCGGGTAACCAATACCGAAATTATTGAAAACCAAACCAAGGTGGTAGTGTCTTATCAGATTACTCCGGTAGATGATGATAAAGTATATACGACTGCACTTTTTCTGAGTACGGATGGAGGGACAACCTTTCAGCAGCTGAAAGCGGTATCCGGAAATATTGGTGAGCTGAAGGAATTACCTGTATACAACCAAAAGGTAGTATGGGATATTTTTAAAGATGTGGCGGAACTTACCGGATCCATTGTGTTTGAAGTAAGGCTTACCACAAAATTAATTCCTGTTCCTATTAAACAAATGGTGATGTATCGGTATACCCCGTCAGCTCCGTTTGGAGTGACCTATGCAAGGGTTCGCAAAATCGGCTATTATGGAAGCATCAAAACCAATTTTGCATCGCAGTCATCTGATTATGAAGCTTCGGAAAAGGGACTCACCAATTATAATGGAAATGGATACTGGCAGATAGGAAGTGAAAGTAAAGTAACTCGTTTCTCCATTACAGGCGGTGGTATTTATAAATGGAGAAGGGACATCTATGTTTACGGTGGATTGGGATATGGAAGCAGGCGATTGTTATGGAGTTATGATAGCTTTAAAGCAGATGATACGGCAGATAAGAGTGGGTTTGCCGAAGTAATAGATGTATCCTACACAGGTGTGGAAATGGAGTTTGGTGCCATTTACCTGATGCGCAAATTTTTCCCTGTTTCATTCGGACTCAATACCATTAACGGGGGATTTTGGGAAATTAATTTGGGAGTTGGTTATTGCTTTTAAACTTATGAGAGAATCAAAAATATACACACTGTTATTCCTTGTTGTTGCCGGATTTACATCGTGCACCAAGGATCCTGACATTCCTGAAGGGTTAAAGTCGCTTGAAAAACTGGGTGGTTGGGTCATAACAAGTCCTATTATAAATGCGGATTTACCATTTCAGTTAGACTTTGATGGAAGAAGCAATGCCACAGTGGCTATGATAGGAAACTCGGCTTATATCTTAGGAAGCTCAGCAGTCAATAACTCCACAATAAACCAATCGTGTTGGAAATATGATATGGATGCCAATACCCTTGATTATATAGCCGGTATTCCCGAAGCATTTGGAGGGGCTATTGCTTTTGGGTTGGAGGGTAAGATCTATTATGGTACGGGATTTAATGGCTCAGGGGAATTATCAAATAAGATTCATTATACAACACATTTGGGAGGAACATCAACAGGGTGGAATGTATTATCAGGAACTTCTGTGTTTTCGGGAGCTGCCAGATCGGGTGCTGTTTCATTTGTAATTGACAACAGAGCATATGTTGGTTTGGGAAATTCAGCGAGCGGATACTTAAAGGATTTTTATTCGTTCAACCCCTCAACACAAAAATGGACAAAGATCGCGGACATGCCGGGAGCCGGTCGTCAGGATGCGTGTGCGTTTGTATTAAATGGGAAAGCCTATGTGGGAACCGGATACAACGGAACATACCTCAATGATATGTGGCAGTATGATCCCGTAACCAATGTATGGACACGTATTGCCGACTTGCCGGGCGTTGGAAGAGATGATGCCGTTGCTTTTGCTTTTGATAAGAGAGGGTACGTGGGAACGGGATGGAATCAGAATACACCCAACAGAATTATGGGAGACTTTTGGGAGTACAATCCGCTGAGCAATGTTTGGATGGCTTCTGTTGTTTTTAATGGAGCAAGGTATGGGGCTATTGCCTGGACATTGGGTAATACAGCTTATGTGGGATGTGGAAATGATAACGCCACCGACTTAAATGATATTTGGAAATCGACCGTAAAATAATGAACATGAAAGCAACCTTTTTCCTCTCATTCCTATTTGTTAGTTACCTATCTATTGCGGTAGAGGTAAATAAAACAATGCCTAAAACCGAAACAGGATTTATTGAAAATAAGGGTCAGATTCATGACCAGAACAACAAACCCAACAACGAGGTATTATACCTGTTAAACACCAGCGGACTGAATGTGCAAATCAAAAAGACAGGATTTGCATATGATACCTATGTTAGTGAAAGGAAAGTAAAGCAGCAGGAGCAATCGCAAAAGAGTGATATGCCGGCAGTGCTTAAAAAGCAAGATAGTTTAAGTGTCACCTATAAATTTCACCGTATCGATATTGAGCTGGTGGGTGCAAATCCCAATCCACAAATAGTTGCGGAACAACCGTCATCAGATTACACAAATTATTACAATGTGACGTATGCCGAAGAAGGAATCTTGAATGTTCATTCTTTTCAAAAAGTAACGGCAAAAAATATCTACGCGGGAATTGATGTTGAATACCTGATTGAAAACGGAAGCTTTAAGTACAACTTTATTGTGCATCCCGGAGCGGATTATAAACAGATAAATCTGAAATATGAAGGGGCTCCGTTAAGCTTAAAGAATGGGGTAATTGCATTTGAGCTGGTGCAAGGAATGATGGAGGAACGCATTCCGAAAAGCTGGTATGAGACTTCCGGTAACCAAACCGAACGGATCATAATCAACTACGCACAACTTGAAAAGAATGTATTCGGTTTTGATGGAGTAGCAAAGAGCGGGGATAAAATATTGGTCATTGATCCGAATGTAATAAGATTATGGGGAACATACTACGGAGGATTGGGTGATGAGACATCAACACATAGTAAGTGCGATGCATCTGGAAACATTTTTCTGTGCGGATCAACTTCAAGTTCTGATAATATTGCAACAGCGGGGTCTCATCAATCATCCTATGTAGCAACCGATGCTTTTATAGCTAAATTCAACAATGCCGGAGTGAGGCAATGGGCTACTTATTATGGAGGTGCAGGAGATGAACTTTTTCAGGTGCATTGCGCAACAGATTACCTCAACAATGTTTTCCTTTCTGGAGCCACCAATAGTACCACCAATATTTCCACTGCAGGTTCGCACCAAACTACATTCGGTGGAGGGTCGGGATACGATGTGTTTTTAGCTAAGTTTAATACAAGTGGGGTACGTCAGTGGGGAACATATTATGGTGGTAGTTCGGGAGAATTATATGGTGTTTGTGCAACCGATGGTTTGGGTAATGTATTCCTTGCGGGCATTACTGCAAGCTCTTCCGGAATTTCTTCTACGGTATCACATCAGACATCTTTGGGCATCGCAGGAACCACAGATGCATTTCTTGCAAAATTCAACACAAGTGGTGTGCGCCAATGGGGTACGTATTATGGCGGATCTGGAAATGAAGCGTACCAGGTTTCGTGTGCTGCTGACTTGAGCAACAATATTTTCCTTTCCGGAATTACTGCAAGTACCACCAATATTTCTACTGCAGGTTCTCACCAACCAACATTTGGAGGAACACGGGATGCATTCTTAGTAAAGTTTAACACAAGCGGTGTGCGCCAATGGGGAAGCTATTATGGAGGAACGGCTGCTGAAGATGAGAAGGCAACAGTGGCAACGGATCCGAATGATGGAACCATTTATTTGGCTTCAATTACAAGTAGCACTGCCAATATATCAACGGCAGGAACGCATCAAGCATCTTTAGCGGGAGGCGTGGATGCTTTTTTGGCAAAGTTTACAACAGATGGTGTGAGGATATGGGGTACTTATTGCGGAGGTTCTGCGAATGAGGTATCTTCTTTTTGTACAGTGGATGTGAACAGTAATGTGTATCTGGCAGGATCTACCGGCAGTATGACTAATATATCAACAGTGGGTGCGCATCAATATAGTTTTGGAGGCGGAACGAATGATGCTTATGTGATAAAGTTTACGGGAGGAAATGGCTTGAGGGACTGGGGAACTTATTATGGCGGTGCAGGAAACGAATACCAAGCAATATCTTGTGCAACGCATGGAGGTTCACCAACATCCGTTTATGTATCAGGTTTTACTCAGAGCCTAACCAATATAAGCACTTCGGGCTCTCATAAGCCAATTCAAGGTGGTAGCAACGATGCCTTTTTGGCAAGGCTTATCGAATGTTCCGGAACAAATATTCCTGTTAAGCCTTCAACAATTACAACGTCACAAGGCCAGGTGGTTAATGGAAGACAGACCTTCTGTATGAATAGTACAGCAATTTTTACAGTAGCGAATGTTTCGGGAGTAACTTATCAATGGCAAACACCCACGGGTTGGACTGGTGCAACCTCCACAACCAATAGCGTAACACGCAATGTTGCATCACTCGTTACAGATACCATTCGGGTTATAGCAATATTAACCGCAAGCGGATGTCCCAGTGATACCCAAAAATTACATGTGCGCAGCTTCCAAACTCCGGCTGCTCCAGCTTTTATTACTGGGAATACAACATTTTGTGTAGGGAAACAAAATACATTTAGTGTTGATTCTATTGCATATGCTACATCTTATACATGGACGATACCTTCCACTTGGACATTTGGATCCACACCTAAAACAGACAGTATGATTATCCTTCCTACCCCAACTACAGCAACTGGAAGTTTGACGGTAAAAGCAAGAAACTTTTGCGGTGTGAGCAATGCAACAGCAATGATGGTAAACACAAGTATTTCACCACCCGCACAACCATCGGCTATTTCGGGCTTGCCAGCTTTATGCGGTAATATGGTCGAAACATATTCGGTAACTGCTATCACCGGTGTTAAATACAAATGGACCATACCGGCAGGCTGGGTAAAACAACTGGATGATAGTTCAAGTTCCATAACTGTGCTTACCGGAAATTCCAGTGGAACGGTATCTGTTGTGCCATATACGCTAAACAACCCTACTTGTGAGGGAACTGCACGAACATTAACGGTAACAATTAATACAACTCCAAATAAACCGGGGCTGATAAGTGGTGATACAACGATATGCGTTTCGGCAACCAACACCTATTCGATTAGCTCCGTTTCGGGAGCAACGTCTTATCTGTGGACTTTACCGAGCGGTTGGACTGGCTCATCAACTACAACCGCACTTAATGCTACTTCAAATGCTTCAACAGGGAACGTTACTTTAAAGGTAAAAGCCGTAAACGGAACATGTTCAAGTCTTGATACAACGCTAAGCATAAATGTAAGTCCTGCAATCGGGACAGTATCATCTATAACCGGGCTCACAACCATGTGTGCAAACAGTGCCCAAAAATACAGCATCACACAACCTACCAATGCCACCAAATATACCTGGACATTACCAAGCGGCTGGGCATTTGTGGGCAATCAGGACTCTATTGTTATCAATACTACAGTAGGAGCTACTACCGGAAATGTTTCGGTAATAGCAAGCAACAAGGGGTGTGTAAGTCCGGCCAAAACACTGGCTATTACAACAGTAAATGTGGCTCCTGTACTCAGTGGCAGCATATCAGGAAGTACGGCCATTTGCCAGGGAGTTCAAACAACATATACTGTTACAGCTGTTTCGGGAGCCACCTATGCCTGGACAAAAAACAGTGGCTGGTCAGGAACATCCACATCCAATTCCATTGCGCTAACACCCAACGGAATTTCGGATACATTAAGGGTAACGGCAAGCAATGGTTCGTGTAATTCAGCAGAAAAAAAAGTATATATCAATGTATCGGTGCCGCCATCAACTCCGGTAGCCATTCTCGGACCAAGTGTTTCTTGCCAGGGCACATTGGAGGTTTATAAAATTGCAAAGGTGACAGGAGCTTCCTATTATACTTGGACGTATCCATCGGGGTGGTCGGGTCTTACCAATACCACCGATTCGTTTGTATCCGTAACAATGGGTAATACATCGGGCACCCTATCAGTTGCTGCTGTGGGTATCAGTGGTTGTGCAAGTGTTCCGCGGGTAAGTGCAAGTTCCATTACCGTGGGGACAACTGTTCCGAATACACCTGGTACCATCGATGGGGGAACATCCTATTGTGTAGCTGTAGCAAAAGGTTTTTCGGTTACGCCCATATCAGGTGCCACAGGTTATATATGGACGGTGCCTGCAGGCTGGACACTCAACAGTGGTCAGAACACAACAGGTATTAATGTAACACCGGATGCTACGGCAGGTACTATTTCTGTGCAAGCAGTTCAGGGTGGATGTAAAAGTGGTATTCGTCAATCCTTTATCAACAGTGTGCGTACCAAACCGACAACGTCAACCATCAACCTTACCAGCACCAGTCCATGTCAAGGCACATCAATCAATATCAATTGCAGTTCTGCAAACGATGCTGATGAGTATACCTGGACCTTACCATCGGGGTGGACAATGAGTTCGCCCAACGGCAATACACTTCTTGTAGCCGTGGTTGGGAACTCGGGAGGAAATATTACGGTACTACCCAAAAATGCGGGTTGTGATGGAACGGTTTCTTCACAATCGGTGACCACATCAACCACACCAACCATATCCGGAACGATTGCAGGTGAAACATATGTTAAAAGCAATGTGCTCAGAAAATATTCCATTTCGGGAGTTGCCGGAGCGCAAAGTTACAACTGGCAAGTGTCTCCGGGATGGTCGATTGTAGGCAGTAATGTTGCCGATAGTGTAGTTGTATTTACGGGAAATTCAACAGGCATTTTAACTGTTCAGGTATCGAATGCTTGCGGTTCGAGCAGTGAGAGCAAACAAATTTTTGCAGGTCTGGCTTCCGGTATAAATGAAACATCATTGTTTGAAGGATTACAACTGTATCCGGTTCCTGCAAGGGATATAATCACAGTGGCGTTCTCACTCAAAAAACAATCGGCATTAACATGGCGGGTTATCAATATGCTGGGACAGGAAATGCTTTCGGGAGAAACAGAAATGATCAGGGGCGGAAGCCCGCAAGAATTACCTGTGTCAATTTCAACATTGCCTGTTGGCATGTATCAGTTAGGCATCAGCGATGGCAATCAAACAACATTTATCAAATTTTCAACAATCAAATAAACCTTTAAACAATAAAAATTATGAAGAAAACAATCGTATTGCTTATTGCTGCAGTAGCAATGGGAATGACCCAAGAGGTAAGCGCCCAGACCAAAAAATTTAAGTTTACAAAAGTATCACGTGATACCAAAAAAGAAGTTAGAAAACTGGAAAAAGAAGGTTGGGTAAATGTGCCCGGAGACATGCCTATTGGTCAGCAACTCAACGGTGCCTGGGCCAAGGAAGCGGAACTGGATGATGAAGGATTTCCAAGATGGGTTGTAGCAACCGGAGAATCGGTAGCCGAGTTTCAATCAACAGCCGAAATGCAGGCATTGGAGTTGGCTAAATTGAACCTGGTAAGATTACTCGAATCGCAAATGCGTTCGGTTGTTGAAACAGAACAGGCCAACAATCGTTTGGATGCCAAATCTGCTGCATCCATTTCCAAAACAATGGAAGTTGCAACCAACAAAGTTTCTAAAAAACTATCACGTGTAATGCCTGTAGTTAAGATGCAGCGTGAAGTGAAAAAGAGCACCCAGATGCAGGTGAAAATTGCTTACAATTATGCACTTGCCAGAAAAGCTATTTTGGATGAAATGAAATTGGAACTGCAAAATGAATCGGAAGATATGAGAGCAAAATATGAGAGCTTCTTAAATCCTGAAACATACAAGCAAGGAAATATTTCGAACGTGGCCGGTGAGCCGGCACCTGCCAAGTAATAGCAATACCAATATACAAACAGGCATTCCGATTCTTTCGTTGAATGCCTGTTTGTGTTTAAAATAACTTCGCTTACTTTTCGTTTGTACCATATGAAAACAACATGGATGTTTCTGCTGCTTGTAGTTGCGCAGGTTGGTCTTGCCCAAACCGTTTACATGGAAATTGAGATGATGAATAACCTTGGTGATGCACATAAGAATGTACGTGTGATCATGAAAGATAAGGCTACCGGGAAGATGCAGGCGGGCAGCACTACAAGATCGGGTATTGTAAGGTTTATTGTGGAACGGGGCCATACCTATGAGATCAAACCGGACAATTATTATCAAACGTTTACCGAACATATCGGCAATGATAACAGCATCACCCATTCTGTAAAATATACCTACCAGCAGTCGCCCGATAATCCTGAGGTAAAATATAAACTTCCTCCTGCGTTGATGACTGAGTTGAACAACCTCAAAAGCAGCCTGAAAGATTCTTCCGTGTTGAAGAGGCCCGTAAAAGGTCAGGAAGTATTATATGCACATCTGCGCATTGAAATTTCTTATGGCAAAAAACCCATTGTAGGAGAAAAGCTATTTTTCACCATTGACAGATTGCATAAAACATTTACCGCCACCACCGACCATCTGGGCAAAGCAGATGTGTTCTTACCCAAAGGAGATACCATCCTGTTGCATTTTACCTACGATCGGAATTTTAATACCCTGTATTATTATCCGAGTTTGATGGAGCACCTCACCGACCTGGAAATTGATTACATCGGGAGCAAGGAAATTGAACGCATTGCAAGGGAAAAAGCAGAGCGGATGAAACGGGAGAAAGAAAGATTGGAAAAGGAAAGACTTGCATTTGAAGCAGAGCTAAAACGTGCACACATTAGCCGATCTGAGGCGGTCAAACGTTCCTTTAAGCAGGTTCCCACTGATAAATTATTTGGATCGGTATTCAACCGCAATAAATGGGGACGCAAATTGGTAGTTGTAGATGTTACCGGAAGCATGGATCCGTATGTTGGGGAATTACTGGTGTGGCTCAAACTCAATTTCGAAAAGGAAAAAGGTATTCAGTTTGTGTTTTTTAATGATGGAGATAACAAAGCAGATGAATTGAAAAAACCGGGAAAAACAGGGGGAGTGTATTATATAAAACCCAAAACATACAACGAGCTTGTAGATTTTGCAGCAATGGTTTCGGCAAAAGGCAGTGGCGGTGATGCGCCCGAAAACAATATTGAAGCTCTGATGAAAGCCTTACAATCGGCAAAGGAGTATGATGAAATTGTAATGGTAGCCGATAGCCATGCGGCCATTAACGATATGGAGCTGATTGATCATGTAACCAAACCGGTGCGTGTTATTTTATGTGGAATTGAAGGGCACAATTTTGTGGAACCCGATTATGCATTGCTGGCATGGAAGACAAAGGGCAGCATCCATTCCATCGAAAAAGATATTGATACCATTGCCAAAATGATGGATGGCCAAAACATCACACTGTTTGGCAATAAATACCGGTTGCTGAATGGCAGGTTTATTCCGGTGAAAGAGTTGTAAAAGGGTGTATTAAGCACCCACGCAGCGGTTTTCGACTCTTACTATTTAAAGAAAGCAAGAGATTTCTCGCCTATCAAACGAAGGCTTAGTTCGAAATGGATTTGAACGGTAAAGGTTGCTCCATTCTTGCGTGATGGATGTTTCTGAGTTTGTTACTTTTAGCGGTTGTGATTGTAATACCAACAATTGTGGCAATCACAATCACACCAACGGCAGCGATCCTGTTGAGTTGTTTCATAATCTGAGAAATTTGTATAAAGTCGGCTAGTTTGTGCTACAAAGAAACAATACATTCAAGGGTTTTTCCTACCATCAAATCGGGATAAGCGTTAAAATACCTACTACTGGGTATTCCTCCCTTGGCAACTTATATCTAAATTGCCCTTCAAATCTATTAACCATGAAACAACTATTTAAGATGCTAATGCTTGCAGGAACGGTCTTTTTTGCTTCCTGCGGAAGTTCTGAAAACGAACAATTAAAGAAAAGGATTGCCGAACTTGAAACCCAGGTTCAAACCTTCGAGGCTCAAACAAAACAACTTCAAGCATTGGATCTGGAACCCATTGACAATGCTAAACTGGCTGAATTTCTGGGTGCCTTTAATGCCTCAAGCGCCACGAGTGTAAAAGTGCCAATATCATGGCAGATGGAAAAAACGGCCTTACAAACAATCTTGAACAAATCGGATGCAGCCGGGCACGAAACGATCGGTGTAATGCTCTACCCGATGAAAGAAAATGAATATATGAAACTGGCAGTGATTCCTTATTATCAGGAAGGTGATCAACTTAAACATTTCGGATTAGCCGAATTGGGAGCATACAACTATTCTAATATGTGTCCTCCGGGTCAGAATTGTGCTACCAGCGATGGTAATTTTGGCGCTGCTGCGGATGAATCTATTTGGAGTAAGCAATCAAAATGACATCCACAAATCTATTGGTAAATTTATCACAATTCAGTGCATTTGTACCTGTAATTGCAGGCATGGTGTATTTTACCAAGTTAGATAATGGGTTTAAAGCGCTTGCCGTTTTTGTGTGTATTGCACTGGTTACAGAATACTTCGCTAACTGGTATGCGCAACATATTAACGGCAATAATCTGCCTCCACTCCACATATTTTCACTCATAGAGTATGGTTTTCTGAGTTGGGTTTTTTGCACACGGATCACCGTAAAATACAAATGGTGGGTTTGGTTCGTATTGTTTATCATAGCAATGGGGTTTGCCTGGTATAATGCATTTATAAAAGGGGGTTGGCACCGGATGAATGATTTTGCCCGCACCTATGATAGCATTGTACTCACCATTTTTAGTCTGGTCTTTTTTCTCCGCATGCTCAGAGTTGATATGATCATACCAATGCATACCAATGCTTTGTTCTGGTATACATGTGCCGTATTTATTTATTTCTCCATCAATCTGTTTTTTTTCTTATTTTTCAATCAGATTGCAGATAAACCGGATGGTATTAAAACACTGGGGCTGGGTATCCATGCCATGGTAAATATATTCGCCAACTTATTGTATGCCCAATCGTTCAGATGCTTCAGGAACAAACCGATATAATCTTTTATTATGTGGCAGGTACATCATTTATTACCCTGCTGGTTGTATTTGTGTTCGTGTATATGTACGTGTATTATCTTCGGACGAAACACATTCAAAGTGAACGAGCAAAAGAAGAATTGGCCAAACAGCAGGAACTTTATTTTGCGTTACAGGTGGGTGAAGAAAAGGAACGGAAACGATTGGCGGAAGAGTTACATGACGGTATTGGTGCAAAACTGTCGGGGTTGAAAATGAATCTCGAATATTTGAGAAATGGGGCAGGGAAAGGCACTTTTGAGCACACCCTCGAAAAAATAATTGATGAGATTGATAACAGCATTAATGAAGTAAGAGAGTTGTCTCAAAATCTTAAACCAGCGTTTATTTCGGCCCAGAATTTAAAATCGGCACTTACCCGGTTAATCGATAACCTGTCGGTGGCCTCAACTATTGAATGGCAGATTGAAGTGAGCATTCAAAACGATCCTCCCATTGACGTTAAGCTATCTATGTATCGCATGATTGCGGAGTTACTGAACAATATATATAAACATGCAGGAGCAACCCGGGCTTTTATTCATGTAATTGAAGAGGAAAAAAATATACAGATCCTTGTTGAAGATAATGGAAATGGGATTACCAAAAAGATTTCCCAGAATGGAAACGGCCTTGCCAATTTGAGAAGCAGGGTAACCGCCCTGAAAGGAAAATTTGAAATTGACTCATCCGATCAGGGAACATCTGTAATTATAGATCTGCCTCTTTACCAATGAAAGAACAAAAACGATACAGTTTATATATTGCCGATGATCATCAGATCATTATTGATGGTATACAATTGTTATTAGGTAACGAATCAAATATTGAAATAGTGGGAAGTGCCCTTGATGGAGAGCAGGCATGCAATGATCTGATGGAAATAAAACCGGACCTGGCCATACTTGATATCCGTATGCCCCAAAGGTCGGGTATTCAGATCTTGCAGCAACTACATAAAAAAATCCCTACCCGTTTTATTATTCTCACCATGCAGATGGATAAACGCATGATAGTAGATGCCGAAAATTATGGTGCGAGTGGATTCCTGCTCAAAAACTCAGGTAAGGAAGAATTGATATCCTGTATTAATACGGTGATAAAGGGGCAGACTTTTTTTTCCAAAATGCTCATTCAAACGCAACCAACAATTGGCATTTCACCCCGTGAAACGGACATCCTGAAACTGGTGTTAAAAGGATTAACCACTCAGCAGATCTCAGAAGAATTACATATCTCGCATTATACGGTAGAAACCCATCGCAAAAATGTATACCGCAAAACACAATGCAATAACCTGGCATCCTTATTAAGGTATGCGATGGATAATAATATTAGTGTTGACTGAGCAGATCTTTAGCTGCTTTCCTTAAAAGATCACACACAAGAAATACCCACATACGGGTATTGATTCATGTAGGCATATGGTTGTTCCTTTGTCATGCCTTATCGATACACCTATACTTCTTAAACTTATGTAATTGCTAAATTATCATTAAGCTATTTGGATTTAGATGGTTCCATTTCGATTACGATAAATTTGTAACGCCATATGAAAAAAATGTACACTTTTAGCGAAGTAACCAACAAAGAAGATCTCGAAAAATGTTTTCAGATGCGTTACGCTGTATATGCAGAGTCGGCCAATAAAGTAAGGTTGAAACAAAATCCGATCCGAATTGATATCAACGTTTTTGATGTGCATGCAAAACATTATTGTCTGCGGAAGGATGATTCCATCATAGGTTATCTAAGGCTTGTTTTGCCAAGCCTTGAGCTTGTGAATGAATCTGTGCTGGAAATAGGGGATTCTTATTCTTTACCTTTAAAAGCCGAATATTCAAGGCAAAAACAGAATGCTCCTTATCCTTTCTTAAGTTATACCAATGTTCCGCCAAGTCATTGGAATTATTATACAGAGATTCGTATCAAAGGAGAACAGTTAATAGAAGCAAGCAGGTTAATCCTGCATCCCGAATACCGGGGCCTTAACGTCTCAAGGTTTTTGGTTGAATGCGCATTGGTTCTATACATTGAACATTGTGATCAAACAAAACATGCGATCGTTGATTGTTTCACCAATCATTCCACATTCTATAAGAGTTATGGTTTCAGCAAGATTAATGAGGATCCTTATCTGCTCTTTGGCATACCTAACGATACCTTAACGTTACCTCCTTTATCTCAGGAAAATGATCGGATCCCTTCAGACATCAGAAACAGGTTGACAGAGATGGCGGAAGAGTATAAGGTAAAGGGTGTTCTTGAGAGGGTATTGTAAGTTTACGTCAATGATGTGAAAGTGTCTTATGAGGATGGTAGGGTGGAACATACGAAGGGATAATCATTATAATTTCTCAAATTCTACATTCAGCGTTTTACATTTTGCGGTTAAAGGATTTAGGCAAACCGCAAAACAGAAGAATGTAAAATGTAGAACCGCAAAAGTATATGCAGAAAAAAGCCACCCGGACTGGATGGCTTTTTTGTTTTAATTTGCTCCCTGACCTGCCCCGATAGCTATCGGGGGAACCAGAGACCTAGTGATTAACAGTAACAATTTTTTGAACAAGTTCGGGATATTTCAGAAGGTTTTCAATGAAGCGTTTACTCTTCATTCGCTTAATATGCTTTTCTACTTTAATTGCATGACTTCGATTCTCACAAGGAATAATTAACATGATTTTCCAAGGGATTCCGGCTTTTGTTGAGTTAGTGTTTAATTCATAACTATTATGATAGAACAAACGAGCGTTTACATCAGGAGTTTCTCCAGTGTAATATTTATTGAGCTTAGCGGAATATAAGATGTAACAGAATTGCATGGGGTTGGGGTTAAAGGAAGGTTTCGGACTTAATGATTAATGGGCAGAAGTTAAATAAAAAAAGCCACTCGACTGAGTGGCTTTTTTGCTCCCTGACCTGGGCTCGAACCAGGGACCTAGTGATTAACAGTCACTCG
>JAZKEF010000006.1:149250-257142 GCA_040387195.1 Bacteroidota bacterium | reverse complement strand
CAGCACATTTGAACTACCAATTTAACCCCAGTTCTAATTTCGGGGAGCTTACAGAATCAGGGGATCCCGGATGTCCAACGGAAAGAATATATATCAACCAATTCTATACAATCAATTTTATTTCAATTAAAGGGAATTTTGAATTTTCATTATCGCAATATCAAAGTGATTATGCAATTCGTATTGATAGGTCAACTTATCCCATAGTTTTTGTATTTGAATCAGGAGGAATTGACCTTGAAGCAACACATGAATATTATATAGATAGCCAGAACATCAAGAATAATGTCTATAGACGGATAAGTGTTTTCTTGAAGGATACTCGAACCCAATTAATGAGTTACGATTCATCATATCAACTTCTATATAATAAACAACATGGACTACTCTATATAAAGAGTGTCAAACAAAATGAAGAATACAGCCTGATTCCAAAACCATAAACTACTCAAGTATGAAAGTTTTTGTTCGAATATGTATTGCAGGATTATGTTGTTTGGGGATACTGCATTTGCAAGGCTGCGGTGACCCAAGCTCTCATTGTGCAGATCCCCCGTGTTCACGTGGACGTGTCGTCCGTGTGAATTTAGAACGATACGTTTGAAATTACCGGAATATTGAAGCGAAGCAGCCACAGTGAGGCCAATTAGAATAGGAGTTAAATTTGAACATTCTGCTTCAGGTGCGCAAGTCACGGACGGCACGTCCGCGACAACATTAGACATAATTAACACAATTAACAGGGTACTGTAAGGCCAACATTTATCCGGCCAACGGATGTTATGGTGCAAGCACACTGAGACCAATTTAGATATCGAGATCAAGTTGCACGTTATGCTCCCAATGAACTAGTCACGGACACCACATGCGCGACAAAAGGTCAACGCTATTTTAACCGCAGGGTTCGCTGCGTAAATCGTTGTGTTCGCTGCGGTTATTTGCCTATAGTCATTTAAATTTTAATGGAATGTGATAACTCCAAACCCGTAACGCGCAATAAGCAACCCGCAATTCCTCCTCCTCCCTTATGTTCACGAAGGTGTACGGCAGGTTAATTGCATCTCATTACCTTTAGCATAACACACACTCATGAAAAAGCACCACTTTTTTCCCATCCTGGTAAGCGCGGTTTTGTTTACCTCCTGCAGTCCCAAATACTATAGTGCCAATACCCAAAATGTGCCCCTGATCAGTGCAAAGGGCGAAAGCAACCTCACGTTTGCCGGTAATTCCGATCAGCTCAATTTTCAGGGGGCTTATGGTGTTACCAATGGTTTTGCCATTAAAGCAGATGTTGGCTTTTTTAATCCTCAAAACCATGATAATGGCGATGGCGGATCGGGGAAGTTTTTTGAGGTGGGCGGAGGATACTTTACACCTCTGGCCGGCAACTTTGTGTTGGAGGTATATGGTATTGCAGGTATGGGGAGTATGGAGAACCATTTCCCCTCGAGTGTAGAAGCAAATCCCCAAACAACAGGTAAGATTACGGCCGATCTTTTCCGGTATGGTGTGCAGCCCAATTTCGGGTATAAATCCAAATACTTTTCGGCAGCTATTTCATCCCGGCTGGTAGGCCTTAACTATGCAAGTATTGAAGGGGATTTAATTTACGATGGCGAAGACCAGGTAGCTTACCTGAACAACAACAGCTCTCACTTTTTAATAGAACCTGCCATTACCCTCAAAGCCGGAATTGATAAGGTGAAGTTGCAGGTACAACTTGGCAACAGCTTTAATGTATCCAATCCTGATTTCAGGCAGGATAAAGGGTTTTTAACAATGGGGTTGAATTTTAAGTTTTAGGTGAACCTGCTGCGCGGGAGGGTCGGTGGTCCGCAGTCCATGGTCTGTGGTTGGATGAAAGAACGGAAACCTCAATGTTCACGTGGACGTGCCGTCCGTGTGAGTTTAGAACGATAAGGGTGACACAAGCGGAATGTTGAAACGAAGCAGACAAACGGTGGCTAATTAGAGTAGGAATTCAACTTGTGCGTTATGCTACAAATGGGCAAGTCACGGACGGCCTTTAGACTTGCATTATTAATTTTGATAAATAAACTGGAGGAACAAAAGGCTCGGTTTCCAGCTAAGTGAGGGTTACGTAGTTGTCTTCAAGTTTAACATTGAAGCTAATCTCTGCTTTTAATGCTTTGAACACTTTGATAATAGTATCTATCGTTGCACTATTGGTACTGCTTTCCAGTTTTGAGATCTGTGCTTTCTGTACGCCAATCAATTTACCAAGCTCTTCTTGTGTCAGGCGTCTTTCTATTCGAGCGGTTTTAATCATTTTGCCTAGAACATCCATGCGAAGTTCGTATTCATATTCCTCGCGCTCCATTGTCCCAACCTTACCAATGTATTTATCTTTCATTTCGGCAAGCGAATACGTTTTTACTTTTTTAGTGGTCATATGATTATTTTTTTAGTTTGCTTTCAAAATACTTGTTTCTAAGTCTAGCCGCCCTTTTAATTTCATTAGCGGGAACTTTGTCAGCCTTTTTAACAAAACCATGTGTTGCTATTATCAATGTTTGTTTATTGTCCGTTTTTCCCAAAATGCAAGAACTCGAATCTGAAGGCCTCTAAACGTTGACCGTAATTCCCATATTTCATGTTGGAGTTTCTTGAACAGTCTCTGGTCATTTGTCTGCTCAGCAAGGTCAATAGTATAGAATATTTTTTTTATTGCCTTAGCATCAAGTTCTGCAATGAACTCATTTGCTTCCTCCATAAACCTAGTCTCAAAAAATTTCATTCTGAGATCGTTAACTCGTCTTTTTTCTTCATAACAAAAGTAATAAAAGTTTCTATATTTAGAAACAAAGCATATTAAAAAATCAACAAAAAAATGCCCGCTCTTGCGAGCAGACATTTTTAACCAACCTATATTTAAATCAACCTTATTCTCCTACAACCATTTTCTTTCTGGCAACAATCCGGTTGTTGTGTTGTGCCCGGATGAAATAGAATGCACATCCGCGTGAGTTCCCACCACATTTTGAGCAAATTGAATGCTGGTGACGATTCCAACATTTGCACCAAAATCAAAGATGCTTAAAGCAACTGATTGAGAAGTAATGCTATTTCCTTTCATTGGAAACCAATATTCAAGATTAAAAAAATGTTCATGTAATACAGGCAATTCCAGGTTTGAACCTAGTGAGTCCGGAAACCCAACCTGTTTCCTTAATGAATCAATAATAGCCCAACCTTTCCACTTAGGATTTTTATCACGGGAGATACCTTTATATGTTTCACCGCCCGAATCGTCTGGGTCATTCACATATTTTCCTTCGTTAAAGTTTAATTGAATAAATGCTTGTTTAAAATCAGCCATAGATGTTGGGGTTTTTAAAGCAAGGGTATGCTACTGTTAAAAGGTAGCAATCCTTGCTTTTGGGGTTTAACTGGGGTTTAGTTGTTTTCATAAGGGTAAGTTGACCTCTACTTCAACACTACAAATGTTGGGGTCTTTTTGATCACATTTTAATTTTGTTTCAATAAAATGCAGGTTTTTTGTGAGGCAGATTATTGTTTTTGAATAAAACGGGATTCAAAAGAGTATAGTTTTATTGGAATTGTATAAAAATGCTTATTTTTGATATAGAAATACGCCAGAAACAATAAATGGAAGTTTTGGCTGCTGAACAAATATTGAATTTAGACATGCCAGGTAGCTATTGTACGCATAAACCTATGAGAAATCCCAACCCTTGCTAACACAAAAAGGCTGCTTCCCTTTCGGGAGCAGCCTTTTTACTATAAGGTATGAAGAGCATTACTTTGCTAAGCAACTTAGCTTAAACCCCCTTCATTCTCACCCCCTCTTAACATTCCCATAACACAACATTGATATTCCCCTAACCTAACATTAATGTAGGGTTAACTATTGCTAAAGATGGTGGGGGTACTTTTGCCGCACAATATTTCAATTATGCGCAACCTTAAACTAAACTACCTTCTTGTATTGCTTATCAGTATGATGGCAATAGCTGCTCAAGCCCAAACCGGCCGCATTGCAGGGAAGGTAATCGACAAAAAAACGGGAGAGGAACTGATAGGGGTATCGGTTCAGCTGGAGGGAACCACCCAGGGAGCAGCTACCGATTTTGAGGGCAAGTTTTTAGTGAACAATGTGGCTCCGGGTACATATAACCTGGTGCTTAATTATATATCGTATCAAAAAAAGATCGTTTCCGGTGTGGTGGTAACGGCTAAGGAAACGGCATTGGTTAACCTTTCGATGGAAGAGTCGACCAAGGAGTTGAGTGAAGTAGTGATTAAAGGGGAGGTTAAAAAGGAAAGTGCCAATGCGGTGCTTATCCAGCAAAAAAGTTCGGTAGCAGTATCGAGCGGAGTATCGGCCGACCTGATCCGCAAAACACCGGACAGAACCACTGCGGATGTGATAAAACGTGTGAGCGGAGCATCGATCCAGGATAATAAATTTGCGATTGTACGAGGACTGGGCGACAGGTATAATATGGGCTTTATTAACGGAGCACCATTGGCCAGCTCGGAAAGTGACCGTAAGGCATTTTCACTGGACCTGATTCCGGCAGCGGTATTGGACAATATGATGATCGTAAAAACGGCCACGCCCGATATGCCTGCGGATTTTGCAGGAGGGTTTATCCAGATCAATACCAAGGATATTCCGGATGAGAACTCGTTTTCGGTAGGTCTTTCGGCAGGAGCGCATACACTTACTACATTTAAGGATGGATATGCCAGCCCCAATGCAAGCGGTACCGATTGGTTGGGTTATGATAACGGCAAACGTGCATTGCCTTCAGGTGCTTTTGGTACGGAAGAGTCGCGCAACGCATCTACTCCTTCTTTAATTGAACAAACCAAATTATTTGACAATAACTTTAAACCAACCGAAGTAAACGGTTTTGCACCTAATGTAAGTTTTAACGTATCGGGTTCGCGCAGGTTTAAAAGCGAGCACAATGAATTTGGGGTATTGGCGGCTTTAACGTATAGCAACAACTACCGTTACACTCCTTTTAAAGTAAGAGACAAAGTACAGATTGGTATGGACCAGCAGGAAATTGACCTGAACACTGCCGATGGAACGTTTTACGATTACGATAGTTACAAGCGCACGGTTAACGTAGGTGGGGTATTAAACCTTGCCATGAAGCTGGGTAAAAACAATAAGTTTTCATTTAAGAACCTAATGACGCAAACAGGCGAAGACCAAACCATTTTGCGTACGGGATATGCCTACAGCAACCACTCGGGTGCTTTTATCGACCAGGAGAATAAACGTTTTAACGATTATATTTACCAGTACCAGCAAAGCAGAATGTATACCGGTCAGTTTACCGGAGAACACATGATGACGGCTACTAAAATTAAGGTGAAGTACACGATAGGCTATACGCATATCAACCGCCAGATGCCCGATTTTAAACGGTTGATCTACCAGGCTGATAAGTTAATAGGTGATACGGTGTACGGAAAATCACTGGTGCAGTTGAACCCGGATGCGAATGCGTTTACACCCAACCAAACCGGACGTTTCTATTCGGATTTAACGGAAACCAGTCCATCAGCTAAGTATGAAGTGAGCATTCCATTTAAGCTGTTCAAAAAATCGGAAGTAAAACTGGGAGGATTCCACCAGTTCAGAGATCGTTCGTTTGCGGGAAGAAACTTCCTGATCACATACGACAACAATAATTTTGATCCAAGCAAGGGAGATGTGGCAGGAACACAGGGACCTGATTCGGTTTTCAGAAACGAAAACATGGCAAGCGATCTGTACTTCCAGCGCGAAACCACACAGGGTTCGGATAGCTATACCGCAAGCTCTACCTTGCATGCAGGTTTTGTAATGCTGGATAATAAGGTAGCCAACAGGATCCGCATCATTTGGGGAGCACGTTTTGAAAGCTTTAACCAACAGGTAAACTCGGAAGCACAAGGCCGCAAGGTTGCGGTTGATAAAACAGTAAATGATATCCTTCCATCGGCTAATGTCATTATTGAGTTAAGCGAAAAACAAAACTTACGGTTGGGATATGCCCGCACACTTTCACGTCCTGAGTTCAGGGAGTATGCTCCGCTGGCATTTTATGAGCCTACATATAACTCCATCATTACCGGTAACGACTCATTGGTACGTGCGGTGATTGACAATATTGATGTGAAATGGGAATTTTACCCGACAGCAGGACAAACCATTTCGGTGAATCCGTTCTTTAAAAGTTTCACCAACCCGGTGGAGATGATTGTGGTTCCGAATCCATCGTTCCGTAATTTCAGTTACCAGAATGCAAGTTCGGCTATCAATTACGGAGTGGAGTTTGAGATCCGTTTGCAATTGCTGGAGCTTGATAAGATCATGAACACGCGCATCTTCAAAAACTTTACGGTGTTCTCCAATTTATCACTCATCAATTCGGAAGTATCGTTGCGCAACTCAGGAGCAGGAACATCAAAACGTCCGTTGCAGGGTCAGTCGCCTTATGTATTTAACTTAGGTTTAAACTACAGCAACCCGAAAGCGGTTGATGTTTCGGTGAACATGAACAAGGTAGGCAGACGGATTGCATTTGTGGGTAACGAAAACCAGTTCATTATCTGGGAAAACCCAAGAACGGTATTGGACATCAGCATCTCTCGTACGTTCTTTAAAAAGATGCAGGTGAAACTTACAGTGGGTGATGTGTTTGCACAAAACCTGGTGTTCTACCAGGATCTGAACAAGAACCAAAAATTTGACGAAGGAAAAGATATTGATACATTTAACTACCGTTACGGAAGTACGGTATCGTTTGGGGTGAATTATACATTCTAAAAATAGCAGCCCTGATACAGGAATCCGGTTCGATTATTCGAACCGGATTTTTTTTGACTTTTCTTTGATGTCAGCTAATTGTTAACCGCAGCGTTTGCAGCATTGTTTCCCGCAAATCTCGCAGATAACGCAGAAAGGATTTGCGGAATCTGCGAGATCTGCGGGAAACCATTCACTCGCGTCAATATTAGTTGACTTCTTCCCGATAATCAATTTTACAATTTAATCAGTGGTAATCTGTGGCAAGAAACATGAGCGATGGTTGTTTATTGAAGGGTGTTAACAATTGCTTAAGATGGAAGTCATGCAATAGTAATATGCAATTAACATTGGCTTCAAGCACGGAGTATAATCTTGTTGTTGATTTATTATCACAACAAACAATAAGATGAAACTAAAATCTACAGCAATGATTGCAGCACTGGCGCTAAGCTTGAATGCTTACAGTCAGTTTTTTGACACCGTACCTTTTCGTGGAGCGTTTGGTCAAACGGGCACAACCCGACCGGCTTCAACGGGTTACAATCCTGATCCGACCAATACCGCAGCCGACTGGACAGCAGGTTGGTCAAACTGGACACCCAATGCCAGCTTATATCCCGGAGATGCATCGTGGGCACCCACAGCGCAACACCCGGCAGTTTCGGCAAATAAAGTAGCAGTATCGGGAGATATCTCCGGAAACGTTACCTGGACAAAAAATAACTGGTACGAAGTATCGGGAACGGTTCACGTATTAAACGGAGCAACTTTAACGATTGAACCGGGAACAGTGATCAGGGGAAATGCAAGCAATGTGTTTGTATTGATCATTGCCAAAGGTGGTAAGATAAATGCTATCGGAACCAAAGAGCAGCCTATTGTATTTACTTCGGGTAAAGCAACAGGAACCAGGGTTCGTGGCGACTGGGGTGGTATGTTGCTGGTTGGTAACGCACACACCAACACCGCTAATGGTGTTCGCCAATACGAGGCTTTGCCATCCGATCCTTTGACTTCATATGGTGGAGGTTTAAATTATAATGATGCTGATAACTCGGGTACCTTAAGATATGTGCGTATTGAGTATGCAGGATACAACTTCTTGCCGGATCAGGAAATTAACGGATTAACCTTTGCTGGTGTAGGTAACGGAACACGTGCCGATTTTATCCAGGTAAGTTATGCAAATGACGATTCATACGAATGGTTTGGTGGTGCATCTAACCACAAATACCTGATTGCTTTTGCAGGTACTGATGATGATTTTGATATGGATGAAGGATACAACGGAAAAAACCAGTTTTTGCTGGGTGTAAGAAATCCGGGTGTATTCGAAACTTCACCAACCGGTACATCAAACGGATTGGAGCATGATAACAATACAGGATTGGGAACAGCAGGACAAGTTACTCCGGGTATCAACGCACCGGAGCCTAAAACGGCACCTATCATTTCGAACATGACATTATTGGGACCTATCCGTGCAGGTGAAAACAGAAATGCGTTATCAACTACAGCACGTGCCCGTTTTGGTAGAGCAATGGAATTAAGAACCAATACTTCTACTTCAGTTTTCAACTCATTAATCGGTGGATATCCAGAAGGATTCCGTATGGTTCACCCGAATGCAAGTATTACTCCTTCGGTACAAGACAGAGCGGTGAATGATGAACTGTCGATGCGCAACAACGTATTATCGGCAGCCATTGCAACCGATGTATTGTGGTCATCAACCAACCCTCCGGGCGGAACATTTACTACAGCTGCATTAGCGGGCTGGTGGTTTGCAGGTCCTGCAAGTTTCCCGACTCCGGGTAATGATACAGCAAACACCATAGGTAAATTCGGTATCAGCACACCATCATATACAGGTACAGCAGGTGGTGCATTATCACAAATCGATTTCTCGGCAGTTAATTTCACGTTGGGTGGTTCAAGCTCTTATTTAGTAAGCAGCCGTTTTACGCATCCTAAAGTACCTACCATTCCACAACCTGCTATCTCTGTTAATCCAACTTCGTTGCCGGTGTTTAACCATGTAATTGGTGAGCCTGCACAAGTAAAAGCAATTTATATAGTAGCTGCAAACCTTACGGGAAATGTAACGATTGCTGCTCCTGCCAATTTTGAAGTTTCGTTTACAAGAGGGTCGGGCTACACAGCTTCAATCTCTAAAAACGGTCCGATCTTAGCAGATTCAGTATTCATCAAGTTTTCGAAAACAACAGTTGGTAATGCTACAGGATTTGTTGCTGTTTCATCATCTGCTTCAACCGATTTTACGGCCATCAATATTTTGGTAAACGGAAACGCAACTGCTCCTGCTTCACCTTTTGTAAGCGTAAGCAATGCTACCCTTTCATTCACTTCGGCAGTAGCTGTTCCTTCAGCTGAACACTCGTTCCTGGTAACCGGAAAATTTGTTACCGGTAATGTTACGGTAACTGCTCCAACCCGTTTTGAAGTATCGTTAACTTCAGGTTCAGGATTTGCTTCAACAGCTGCCATTACTCCGGTAAGCGGAGAAGTGAATACACGTGTATATGTACGTTATACTGCAACAGCAACAGGTACTGTAAATGATACCATCAAATTAACTGCTACAGGTATTGATGCCATTTCGGTAAGAGTTACAGGAGCTACTCCGGTTGCTACCTTAACATCATCACCAAGCTCATATCCTGAATGGCAAATTGTAACCGGTGATTCATCATTGGCATACCCAATTACAGTAGGTGGTACAAACCTTACCGATTCGGTAACCATCACCGCTCCAAATGTAAACTTCCAATTGAGCACAGATTCGGCATTTACCACTCCGGTTCAGGTATTGCACTTAAATGTATCGGAAGGTGCAGTATTGGCATCTACCAAAATATATGTTCGCTTTAAAGGAGTAACTGCCACAGGTAACGTTACCATTTCAAGTTCGGGAGCAGCAGCACGTACCGTTGCAGTTGCAGGTCGTGCAGTATCGGCAAGTGCCCGTATGATTTCTTTGCAATCATCAACTGCCAGCTACAGTTTCACCACCACTTTCGGAACACCATCGGCAAGCCAGTCGTTTACAGTTAAAGCTTCCAAACTTACCGATACATTGGGTATTGCATTTTCAATTGAAGGATTCCAGTTGTCGTTGAACAACACTTCATGGAGCAACACCTTAAGAATAGATACAACTACCGGTGGTACCATTGCAGCCACACAGGTGTATGTAAGATACAACCCGACTACAGTAGGTGCAACAGGAGCTCAGCAATTGCTGATCACCAGCCCTTCTGCTTCTAACTTAACACTTGCTATTGCAGGTCAGTCGACTCCGGATGTAGTGGTAAGCCCTGCTATCCTGCCAGCACTTGCTACCGTTATCGGAAAAGCATCTATCAGCATTCCGGTTACTGTTTCAGGTTCACGCTTGTTGAGCAATATTACCGTAACGCCTACTGCAGGATTTGAAGTTTCATTGGATTCGACAACAGGATTTGCAGCTAACGTAGCCATCACCAAAACAGGTACTACTGTTGCTGCAACCAAAGTATATGTAAGATACAATCCAACAGTAGCGGGTAATGCTCCGTTGAACAGTGCATTAAACGTATCAACACAATCAGGTCCGGGTGCGATCATCGCATTATCAGGTTACGCAGTATTGGCTCCAACGCCAATCATCAACCTTTCAACTGCAGCACTTACACAGTTTATTACCAATGTTGCCGGTCCAACTGCTCCGCAATCATTTATGGTGAATGCAGCAAACCTTACCGATTCATTGGAAATCACTGTGGGTTCAGATTTTGAATTGTCGAACGACTCAACCAACTACAAAAAATCGTGGAAAGTTGCAGCTGATGTAGACGGAAAAGTAACCAACCTTAAATTATTCTGCCGTTTCAACAGAACAACCAACGGAACAATCAACGATACGATTGTGGTTTCATCTATGGGTGCAACAACAGGTAAAATTGCCGTATCGGGAAGAAACACGGTAGGTATTGCAGAGGTTGCCAATATCAGTTCATTTGTAATGTATCCGAATCCTGCAAACAGTACCGTTACCATCGACTTCACTGTTGAGCAATCAGCAGAAGTAAATATCAATGTAATTGATATCACAGGAAGAGTAGTGAAGCATGTTGCTTCTGAAAACTTCTACAACGGAACCAACTCCGTAAACTTTGATGTTGCTGATTTGAACAACGGTTTCTATTTCGTAAACATCGAATCATTAAAAGGAAGCAAAACATCACGTTTGATGATTGCTAAATAAGAATCTCTTTAAGTAGTTAATTGAAATGTGATAAAAGATCCCGGCCGGTTGGCCGGGATCTTTTGTTTTACACGGGTGTGCAAGTAGTGGCTAAGTGGTCCGATAACTATCGAACGAAGCCACCGCTTTAATCGGACCCATTTTTTTTTCGCCTTGTGGTGATTTATATATAATATGCAATAGCGATAAAAGGAAGGGCGTGATATAATTACTTATACAAACGCGCTATGAGGCATTTAATTAAACGAAAACAGGGAACAAGTATGAAACTACTAATTGACATAACAAGACAGGATTATGCGGAATTCAACAAATTTCATTTTATCCAAACCAAATTGAAGAGGACAATTATTACGGGTTTGTTGACAGTCATTGTTCTACAGTTATTTTTGAACCGGGAACACTTTGACCTGACGGCAACTATTGTATCAACTATTGTATGTGTCTTAGTCTATATTTTTGTTATTAACAGAAGTCTGAACAAGACAAAAAATATTCCCGACAATACCGGGACAATCCTGGGAGAAAAGGAGATCGAGTTCACGGAAGACAGCATTATTTATAAAACAAGCAATTCGCAAGGAACAAGTGAATGGGCTGCAATTAAAAATCTAAAAGAGAGCCCAAAATCTTTTTATCTATATATGGACACAAATATGGCGATGTTAGTCCCTAAAAGAGTTTTTAAGCATAGTGACGAAACAGAAGCGTTTAGAGAACTGGTAACTAGAAAAATAGACCCTAAGTAACAGCACCAATGTTCACATGGACGTGTCGTCAACAAGTTTGTTAAAGTTAACTTTCCTAAAACCAATATGAATCTATTTTTAAGACAAGCGAAACCAAAGGATGTTGAATTTATGACCGAACTATCTAATCAATTAGGTTATAAAGCAACAATTGAGAAGATTCAGGGTCGGCTTTTTGAGATTTTGCACAATGTCGATAATTGCATGTATGTAGTTGTCGATAATGATAATGTAATAGGTTGGATTCACGGCTTTTATTCCCTCAGAGTTGAATCCGATTCTTTTGTGGAGATTGGAGGATTGGTAGTAGATGAAAACTATCGAAGAAAAGGGGTTGGAAAAATGTTGGTTACAGAAGTAATTGAATGGGCTTGTTCAAAAAAGTGCGATAAAATTAGAGTAAGGTGTAATACGCTTCGCAAAGAAACGCACGTTTTTTATGATAGAATTGGTTTTAACGAAACTAAAGAACAAAAAATATTTGACATGGAATTAGCTTGATAAAAGAATTAGATGTTCGCGATGAACATGAAGAACACACACAATCTGCGATATAACAATTCGGAAACTTACCCCCCATGTTCGGCCGGACTTTTTTTCTTATGTTCACGCGGACGTGCCGTCCGTATGAATTTAGACAATAAGGATGAAACAAGTGGAATGCTCAAACGAAGCAGGCAAACGGAGGTCAATCAGATTGAGTTAAATTTATGCGTTATACGCAAAATAGACAAGTCACAGCACGTTCGATATATCTGTATCAGTTATGCGACCTTTAAACTCATCGTTACTACAAACAAACGGACACCCATGCAAATAATGCGTATATTGTGAGATGGATTTAAGAAAAGGGAAAAATATATTTCTTGCTGAAGATGATGCGGATGACCGTATGTTCTTTGAAGATGCACTTAAACAAGTAGCCATTACCACTCATCTCACGCTTGCAAACGATGGTTTGGAGTTGATGAGCAATCTTGAAACAGTGACCGAACCACCACCACCTGATGTCATTTTCCTTGACCTTAATATGCCACGCAAGAATGGTTTTCAATGTTTGGAAGAAATCAGGAATACCCACAAATTAAAGGACATTCCGGTTGTCATATTTTCGACCACAGATAATGAGGACGCAGTGAACAGAACCTACCAACAGGGTGCAAATCATTATATCTGTAAACCCCGTTCATTTGAGCTTTTGGTAGAAGCAATTGAAACAGTATTGACACTTGAAATGTGGCAAAAACCACAACCACCTAAAGAAAAATTTGTGTTAGCATTTACTTGATATGTCAGAAAATACACTATCCGATGCGATAAGGGAGCTTGCTTTTCAAATGGAGGAAAAAGAAAAGCGTGCATCGGAGTTAATTATAGCAAACAAAGAACTTGTTTTTCAAAACGAGGAGAAGGAGAAGCGAGCATCAGAATTAATTATTGCAAACAAAGAACTTGTGTTTCAAAACGAAGAGAAGGAGAAGCGAGCATCAGAATTAATTATAGCAAACAAGGAACTTATTTTTCAAAACGAGGAGAAGGAAAAACGCGCATCAGAATTAATTATTGCGAACAAGGAACTTATTTTTCAAAGCGAGGAGAAGGAAAAGCGGGCAGCGGAGCTAATAATTGTGAACAAAGAACTGGAATCATTCACTTATATATCAAGCCACGATTTACAGGAGCCCTTGCGAAAAATTCAGACCTTTGCCACCCGTCTTATTGCCGATGAATCGCAAAATTTATCTGACAAAGGCAAAGAATATGTGTTGAGAATGGAGGATGCATCCAATCGGATGCAATCTCTCATTACTGATTTACTTGCATACTCCCGCACCGTTACTTCTGAACGAAAATTTGAAACCACCGACCTCCACATCATCATTGAGGCAGTAAAAGATGATTTCAAAGAACTCATTGCCATGAAATATGCGAATATTGAAGCAGGCGAAATGTGTGATGCCCATATTATTCCTTTTCAGTTTCGCCAACTCATGCACAACCTCATTGGCAACGCACTCAAATTTGCACATCCTGATACACCACCTCATATCATCGTAAAGAGCAGAAATGTAAAAGGCAGTGATGTAGAGGGCCAAAAATTTTTATCCGAAAAGGAATATTGTCACATTACTGTTAGCGACAACGGTATTGGCTTTGAACCACAATATAAAGACTACATCTTTGAATTATTCAAACGTCTTCATGACCAGGAAAAAATAGCAGGCACAGGAATCGGACTTACTATTGTAAAAAAGATTGTAGAGAATCACAACGGCACAATTACAGCAGCCGGTGAATTAAACAAGGGAGCATGCTTTGATATTTATATTCCTGCCAATTGACAACGAGAGTAAGAGTCCGAAAGCTATCGGACGAAGTCACTGTGCAGATCAGACAAAGAAAGAAGAAGGCAGCACAATAAGGATTCACTGTTCTTGCGAACCGATCACTCCTATAAATCCCTGCATTCCATCAACAACAAATCACCTGATTGATGGGTAATGGTTACAATGCCGTCTTCGGCTGCTTCATTGCTGCTACTGGTGCGGTAGCCTATTTTTAATTCGGCATCGGTAAGATTATACAATAATCCGGTTGAGGTAAATCCGGTAACGGTACCCACGGGCATGAGTGAAATGGGAGAACCCTTGGCATACCATTTTTCAAACTTGGGGGGCAATTGAAAAATGCGCGAGTAATCATCCACCATCACAATATTAATCTTGTTTTTGTAGCGCACCACATCGGTAACATTGCTTAGGTTATGGTCAGCTCTTCTGCCGGTAGCCCATACTATGTTCACCGCTGCATAGTTGCGTTCAATCAAAAACTCAATGCCCTTTTGTAAATCTGTTTTATCCTGATCGGGTGTATGCACAATTTCAATGGGCATCTGCAATTGTACTTTTTCGAGGGCATGTTCATGGCTGTCGAAATCGCCCAGCAAAACATCCACTTTTATACCCAATTCATTTACGCGGGTAATGGCGCCATCCAATACCACCACATACGGACTCCATTCCAGTAGTTGGCCCAGCAGCTCTGAGGAACAAGCTTCTCCGTTGGCAATAATCAGTGCTGGCTCTTGCCCTTCGCGTACAATATGGTGTGATGACATGTGGGGGAAATATAAAATATTAAATTTCGAAATTCGAAAGAATATTCTAATCTGACAAATGCAGCCGATGGTCGGGAGTCGGCAGTTGAGTGTTGCTAACTTCCAACCAACCACTTCCGGCCTAGTGCTAACAGCTTTTCTGCTGCCCATGTGTCTTTCTTCTGCTATTTGTCTTTCGCGTACAAAAATTTGACTGCCTCTTAAAGTCGTATGGTTGTTTCACACAAAGCCTCGGAGAAGCACAAAGTCCACAAGCCCTGTCGCGAAACATATCCTCTGTGACCTTCGTGCTTCTTCGCATTTTCCTCTGTGTGAAACACCAGCGACAATTAATCGCTAACCTTTCTTGTCTTTACTCCGCATTTTTGTTCATTCCGAATCCGGCATTTTCTTCGGGTTGTACCAATTAATGCTGCGCGATACATACATGAGTGTTGCAATAATGATAAACAAGCCTACGCTACCCAACAGCAACGCATAATCCTGCTCCTGCGTGATGATATAAATGTACCCGTAAAAAGTGGTGAGCAATACGGAAAGCAGAGCAGAAACCTTAACCGATTTGAAAATAGAGTACGAATACGTGCTGATGAGCACAATGATGGCTGTTGCAGAAAGCAGGTAAGCCAGGTTGAATCCAATGTGTTCCGAGAAGGAGATGAGCAATGCATAATAAATAACGAGTGCAACACCGATGAGTGAATATTGAAAAGGATGAATATTGATTTTTACAATCAATTCAATAAGCAACAGAGAAACAAACGTGAGCAGGATAATTAATACTCCGTATTTGGCACTGCGGGTGCTTTGCTGGTATTGATCAACCGGCAACAATAACTTTACACCAAACGCTGTTGATGCAAGTGTGGTGCTAGTGCCCAGCCATTGTTGCGGAAACGGGCGGTTGAAGTTTAATACGTTCCAGTCGGCCGCAAAGGAATCCCGGGTTACTGTCCGGTTCTGCGGTAAGTAGGCACCATCAAAACTAGGATTCCCCCAGTTGCCGCTCATGGCCACCCGGGTGGATTTCCCCATCGGGTAAAAATACAGATAGCTGCTGCCTTTCAGCGATAACGTAACGTTGAAGGAAAGTAAACTATCATTGGGGGAAACAGTTACTTTACCTGCTATGTTGCGGTCAAATAAAGAGGCTGCAAGGTTTGAGGAAGGTTCGGTTTTGTATTGTTTACCATTGATGGAAATAACAGGCTTTTCACCAATGCCTCTCAGGTCCGAAAGCCCAAGCATCACATAAGCATCCTTCCAAAGAATATCGCTTTGCGGAATATTGAGTGCTGCAAAATCAGGTTTCACAAAAAAACCGTTCATGGTTATGCCCGAATTGTAAACGATGGCATCAAACAAACCACGGTGTAGTGTTTCGGGTTTAATTTCACTGTTGATGTTAAGCTCTTCGGGTAGAAAATAAGCCTCCTCAACAGTTGTGGTGATGCGCTCTTCTGTTTTGCCTGAAATGATAACATGTGTGGTGGTTTGTTTGTTGTAGGGCACCACCAGCACCGGGCCGGTTACATCCTGCGCATACGACCATTTTTCGGATACTTCTGTCATTACTTCCTTGAGGCGACCCTGTCGCTCCTCAATAATGCTGTGTACCCATGATTGGGGAATAAGTAAAAAAAGAATCAATACAGTAATGGAAAAAAGTTTAACCATTACAGACTCCCGGAGCCAGTTGCTAAACCGGGTAATGATGGATGTTGTGTTTTCGGTATTCATAGATGTGTTTTTAAAAGTACTTTGAATTTCAAAGTGTATGTATAAAAAAATTATGGTTGTTGTTTTCGGATTAACTGTTCGAGTGTCTCCAGGTGTTTTCGGAACGCTTTTTTGCCGGAGGCAGTGGCCTGGTATTTGGTATTGGGTTTACGTCCGTTGTAACTTTTGATTACATTGATGTATTGCTCTTTTTCGAGCACTTTGGCATGCGATGCAAGGTTTCCGTCTGTAATATTGAGGAGTTCCTTTAATGCATTAAAGTCGTATGTGTCATTTGCAAGCAACACCGACATAATTTGCAGCCGGATCTTGCTTTCAAAGGCTTTATCAAAATGTTCGAGCGCGTCTTTCATTTATCGTATTTATTATACATCAGAATACCATAAATGATATGCAGTAAACCAAACCCTACTGCCCAGAAAATAAGTCCGTAGCCGGGGAAAATGCAGCACAGAATACCCAAAGCAATTTCAATAAGACCCAGGTACCGGATCTCACCGAGGGTATATGAACTGGCATTAATGAGGGCAAGTCCATAAAACAGCAAACAAGCCGGAGCTGCGATGCCGAAATATCCGCGCGCAATCAAACAGGCTATAAAAATGCCACCACTCACCAGGGGAATGGAAACATTGATGACAAACCGTTTGCTGTTGGCGTTCCAGTATGAGAGTTGTAGTTTCTTAGCTTTTTGCATAGAAAGTAATACACCTGTAAGCAAGGAAGCAGCTAACACAAAGGCTGCAGTTGCAAAAAGTTTAACAACGATATCCTGCTCGTTCACATAATAAAACCGGTAGCCGAAAGGACTGTTCGGATAATAAATAAGATAGTAGGCAATTGCGGATCCGATCAATGCATAGACACCCGCCAGTATTCCCGAAAAACCACTGAGCGAAATAAACCTGGACGATCGTTCCATTATTTCTTTGATGGAAGCAATATCATTTTCGATGTCGGATATCTTTTTCATTTGAAAGTACTTTGAGATGCAAAGCTAATAATTTAATTTATATTGTCAAGTACATTAAATTTGAACCCGAATATGAAAGCAATCATACCCGTTGCGGGAATAGGTACACGCCTGCGTCCGCACACCCATACGCAGCCCAAAGCCTTGATTCCAATTGCGGGTAAACCCATTCTGGCGCATATCATTGACGCCCTCATAGCAGCAGGCATTCAGGATTTTGTGTTTGTTATCGGATATATGGGTGATAAGATTGAGAACTATATCACCTCAACGTATCCGGGAGTTAAAACTTCGTTTGTGATTCAAACAACGGGCAAAGGAACCGGACATGCAATCTGGTTGGGTAAGGATCAGGTCGACAATGATGAGTTGCTGATTGTACTGGGCGATACCATTGCGGATGTAAACCTGAAAGATTTGCTGGCCGCAGAGACAACAACATTGTGTGTAAAAAAGGTAGACGACCCAAGGCTGTTTGGTGTTGCCGAATTAAACACAGATGGAAGCATTAAACGATTGGTTGAAAAACCCACTATTCCAAAATCCAATCTTGCACTGGTAGGCATATACCGCATCAAGGAAACAAACAAGTTGTTTGATGCGATAGAATATAACATCAACAACAAGATTACCAACCAGAACGAGTACCACCTTACCGATGCATTGCAACGAATGATTGATGAGGGAGTGGTGATGAAAACAGTGGATGTAGATAATTGGTTTGATTGCGGTAAAAAGGAAATTTTGCTCGACACCAATGCAACATTGCTCAAGCGACTCAACTACGATACCACCAAATACCATTTTGAAAATACCATCATCATTCCACCGGTATTTATTGGCGATAACTGCACCATTCACAATTCAATAATTGGTCCCAATGTGTCCATTGGCGACAACGCCATTTTGAATTATGCGGTAACCAAGGATAGCATTATAGGTCCGTATGCGCAGATTGAATATGCCATACTCGAACGCTCCTTAATTGGAAACGATGCGGTATTTATTGGCATGAAACAAAGTCTAAACATTGGCGACAGCACCGAAATTAATTTCGGATAATTTATATATAATACATGAATGTACCGGATACCCAACGTTTCGTTTCCCTATATGGTTTTTTTGCCATTGAATATCCTGCAACCTGGAAGCAGGAAACGGATGAAGCGGGGCAATATATATTTTCGAACGATGCAGGCGGGAGCGGAGTAGCCCGGATTATTGTTTTTGATAACGAGTTTAAAGGGGAGCAGGCAGATGTAAAACTGCTGGAAGAAGTATACCTTCAGAATAAAGAGTTTAACCCATCATTACTGGCGGCAGGAAAAAACCGTTTTGTGCATTTTGTAAAAGAACATGATGTAAACGGAGCTAACTTTACGGTGTATTATTGGGTGACAGCAAAGGGTGATAAAGTAGTGTTGCTTACCTATACGCTACAAACATCCATGAAAGGAATGCCTGTTCCGGAGTTGGAAAAACAACAAGTAGAAACAATGGTAGCCTCGTTGGAGTTTATGCACGACACCGCTAAGCACGGATAAATTTTCAGGTAACCGAATGGATATTATTGACGAAAAAATACAACAGTATTGCGATACACATACATCTGAGGAGAGTGATGTACTGAAACAACTCAACAGGGATACCCATGCAAATGTATTGCAGCCGCGCATGTTAAGCGGACATTTTCAGGGCCGCTTGTTAAGCATGATCAGTAAGATGATCCAACCGCGTGTTGTCCTTGAAATCGGAACCTACACCGGATACTCTGCTATCTGCATGGCTGAAGGTTTAGCCGAAGGAGGTAAACTGATCACCATTGATGTGAATGCCGAGCGTGAAGAGATGGTGAACGCATACATTGCACAAGCCGGAATGGAAGGACGCATTCAACATATTATTGGCGATGCCTTGAATATTGTGAAAACATTGCCGTATACATACGACCTGATTTTTATTGATGCCGACAAACCCAATTACATGCGCTATTATGAGATGGCCATGGAAAAGCTGAATCCGGGTGGTTACATGCTGTTGGATAATATTTTGTGGAGTGGTAAAGTGATTGATGAAAACGAGTTGGCAAAAGACAAGGATACCCAATTGCTGCATAGTGTAAATGAACGGGTACAGGAAGATGAACGCGTTGAAAATATATTGCTCCCAGTTAGAGACGGTCTGATGTTGCTGCGCAGGAAGTAGATTAACTCTCGTCAGTAGTTTCAATCAACCGTTCCCGGTATTGATGTAATACAACGGTTTTGGAAATAAATCCGGCATACTGTTCCTCTTCATCAATTACCGGAATATACCATACTTCGTACTCTTCAAAATACTTCATCACCTGTTCCATTTTTTCGGAAGAACCGACCGTAATTTTCGGAATACTCATCAGTTCATTTACCCGGATCTTGTCATACAGTTTTTGTTTAAACATCACTTCCCTGATGTCATCCATTGTTATAATGCCCACCAGTTTGTTATGTTTATCAACCACAGGAAAAATATTGCGCGTAGAAGCGGATACCGTTTCCACCAGCTCACGTAAAGTTTGACGCGGACCCAATGTGGAGAAATCATTTTCAACCACAGCGTTAATACTTAATTCACTGAGCAACGCGGTGTCCTTATCCAGAATAATAAATCCGCGTTCAATCAGCGTTTTGGTGTAAATGGAATTGCTCTCAAAATACCGTGTAATAAAATACGACATGGCAGATACAATCATAAGCGGAATAAAGAGAATATACCCTCCCGTAATTTCAGCAATTAAAAAGATACCGGTAAGCGGTGCGTGTAGTACACCACTGATCAATCCACCCATAGCCACGGCAATAAAGTTTTGTTCATTTAACTCGGTAATCCGTGTGTAGTTTACACCATGCGCAAACCAGAATCCAAGTAACGATCCGGTAAACAATGCGGGTCCGAAAATACCACCATTACCACCTGAACCCACGGTGATGGATGCTGCAAACACTTTTACCAGAATCATCACTGCCGTAAAACCGAGCACAAAAAGGGTATTGTCCTGGTATTGGAAAAACAAACTGTTGTTGAACAAACTTTTGTAATCACCAGCCATCAGTTTATTACTGATACCATAACCCTCACCGTATAATGGAGGGAAAATAAAGATGAGTACACCCAACGCTATCCCTCCGGCAATGGCTTTGGTATAGGGGTTTTTACGTTTGTTTAAAAAGCTCTCCATTCCCAGTGTGCTGCGCATCATGTATACCGAAACAAATCCGCAAAGACCTCCCAATACAACATAAAAAGGAATGGCTTCAATATTCCATGAGTCGGTAATAAGGTAAAAGATCTTACCATCCGAAAATATTTTGGATACCACTGCACCGGTGGCCGATGCAATGAGCAACGGAATAAATGCAGGAATGGAAACTTCGGTGAGCAAAACTTCAAATGCAAAAACCACACCCGCAATAGGACTGTCGAAAATTGCCGAAATACCCGCAGCGGCACCACTGGCCAGAAGCAGTGTTCTGTCGGCTTTGCTCATCAACAGGTTTTTGGCAGTGTTGGAACCTAGTGCCGAACCGGTAACAGCAATAGGGGCTTCGAGTCCGGCCGAACCTCCAAACCCTACCGTAAGCGCGCTGGTAATTACATGCGAATAGGTTTTGTGCAATTCAATATTGGAGAATTTTTTATTGATAGCATAAATGATGCTGCTCAGTCCTTTATCGAATACGGGTTTTTTGAGAAAGAATTTTACGTATACCACACTCAGCAGAATACCGATGAGCGGATAGATCAGGTAGAAATAGTTTTCGTAGCGAACATTAAATCCACCCTCAAGGGTATGCTGTAAAAAATGAACAAAGGTTTTGAGGATAACTGCAGCAACACCTGCCAGCAATCCAACCCATATGGCAGCGATGATGAGAAAATTCTTATCGCTGATATACTTATGACGCTGCCGCGTAAATTGGTATATGAGTAACTTGGTATGAATCCTGATCTTCTTGTACACGTTCCAGTTTCGGATGGTTCAATGAACGAAGATAAGGGAATGGTGGAAATTCGGATAGGAAATATGGAAAGTGTAAGAATTGCATAAAGTGATGTTAACCATGAACATCACCCTAAATGGGGATATATAACAGCATATTTCAACCGAATATTGTTTGTACAAACTTTGGTGTCGGGAATAATTGTATTTGGTAGATCATCTTTTCACACCTGTTTATCGAAGCAAAATGACTCATGAGGATTGTTATCCTCATGGGCGGGCTTCGATTAACTCAGCCTGACATTATTTGCGATTACTCCGCTATTTCTACTCTTATTCCTACAGCTTTCACATTCATCAGCGTATCATCGCGCATGTTTTGTTCGAGCTCAAAACGGTAGAAACCACTGTTGGGGAATTTTATTTTTTGAAATACAGGAAACTGGTAATCAAAAATATCACCTAGTCCGTGTCCCAGCCATTTGCCTCCTTCATCGGCCAACCGAATCTCGATCCTACGCTGGTCCATTTTCTTTTGAGGGTTGGTGGTGTTGAGCCACATAAAAATATTGCTGTACTTATACTCTGAGTTGATGCGAACGTTAACATATACATTGTACAACTTTGTTGTATCGGTTACCTGTATTTCAAAGGGCACAGCATTTTTATGAAACCATGCGTTGCCCGGAATGGATTTGTTATCATCAAACACACGGCCCGAATCGCAGGCAACAAATAGCATAAGGATGCTTACTACCAAGAAAAGTTTGCACCAAACCTTCATATTGAACTTACTCTTTGTTAGTGTTATCGTTGTTGGTATTAGGATTTTTGTTTGGCTCGTTATTTTGCGGACCACGATTTTGCGGAGGCCTGTTCTGTTGCGGACGTGGTTCGCGTGGTTGCTGGTTGTCGCGCGGTGGTTGCGGACCACGGTTTTGCTGTGGTTTGTTTTGCTGTGGACGAGGTTCACGGGGTTGCTGGTTATCACGCGGCTGTTGCGGACCACGGTTTTGTTGTGGTTTGTTTTGCTGCGGACGAGGCTCACGTGGTTGCTGATTATCGCGTGGTGGTTGTGGACCACGGTTTTGTGGTGGTCTGTTCTCGCGGGTTTCAGCCGGTTTATTATCTCCCGAACCTTCGGTTCGGTTATTGTTTCCGCGGGTGTTACGGTTTTTATTTTTGTTGTTGCGTTT
Organism: Bacteroidota bacterium; assembly: GCA_040387195.1. Taxonomy (GTDB): domain Bacteria; phylum Bacteroidota; class Bacteroidia; order UKL13-3; family UKL13-3; genus UKL13-3. The sequence goes on along the minus strand of JAZKEF010000006.1, from coordinate 234,321 downwards.
GGGTTTGCTGCGTTCATCGAGTCGGGTCAGACTTTCAGTTCCCATGTCGTTTTTAAACTCAAACTCTACCACCTTAGGTACAACCTGTCTGATTTCCAGCACAGGTTTTTCCCCACGTTTATTCAAATCGCGGTATTCCCGCACTTTTTTTACATCGAGGCTCACCCATTCACCACCAATCATATCCAAAGGCATAAACCACATCATCTTTTTAAGGATATCGGTTTTTACCAGTTTGTATGCACCTCCTGTAAACTCCAAACGCATATTGTCTTCTTCCGGAAACTCTTTCCAGGCTTCCATATATGTATCCAGCTCATAGTTGAGGCAGCACTTTAAACGGCCGCATTGTCCCGAAAGTTTGAGTGGATTTAACGATAAATTCTGGTAACGGGCGGCATTGGTTTGCACGAGTTTAAAATCCGTTAACCAGGTAGAACAGCATAATTCACGTCCGCAGGAACCAATTGCTCCCAAACGTCCAGCTTCCTGGCGGTAACCAATCTGGCGCATTTCTACACGCACCTTAAATGAATCGGCCAGTTTGCGGATGAGCTCGCGAAAATCCACGCGGTCCTCGGCTGTATAGTAAAAAGTTGCTTTGCGTCTGTCGCCCTGGTATTCCACATCACTCAGCTTCATGCTCAAACCCAGTTCCATCGAAATGCTCCGTGCTTTGTACATGGTAGGCACTTCCAGTTCCTTGTTTTCCTTGTAGCGGTTGGTATCCGCATCGGTGGCCCTACGCATAATTTTACGAAATTCACCCTCTTCGGATAAACCCGCTTTGCGCAATTGCAGTTTACACATTTCGCCTTTGGTGGCTACATGTCCTATATCGTAGCCGTTTTCCATTTCCACCACCACCATGTCGCCAAGGGTGATATCGAGGTTGCTCACGTTTTTATAAAACTCTTTGCGTGTGCCTTTGAAACGTATTTCTACAACGTCAAAAGCTTTCATGTACGCAGGCATTTCCATAATGCCCAACCAATCGTATGTATTTAACTTACTACATCCACCGGTACTACATCCACCTGATGAACAGCCTCCTGATCCACATCCCATCTTATTGTTTCTATATTATACACATTCAGGATATTACCCGAATGATGAAGGTTAAAAATAAATCTATCGCCCGATTAAGCTTTTTGTTGCTTGTTCAAACGGGAGCCAATATACAAAGAAAGATTTAAAAAGGTAATTTTAAGGTCGGCATTGCGCTCCACATGGAAAGTGGCCTCGTTCAGGGCCTTAGTAATATCAGGCAGATTGTCGCCATTCATGGTGAAGGCAAATTTTTGCATAAAGTCCTTTTCCTCAGCACTCAGCTTAATGAGCGAGATATCGGCATAGTGGTACAAAAACACGGAACGCAGCATGTGCAGGGAGTACCCAATAAAGCTTTTAATAAACTCACGTCCGGTTCCGGTAATCTTGCCCACGCATTTATCGAGGTCTTCTACTTTGTTTCCATAGCAGGCTCTCATCCATTCGGCAAACAGGTTATGGTAATCCGACCGGCCTGCCTCAATAAGGGTAAGTGCCATGCTCAGGTTTCCTTCGGAGATCCGTGCAAGCGTATAGGCTTCGGCTTCGCCAACCTGGTAATCATTGATGAGTGCCTGTGCCACATCTTCGTCCTGCAGCTTATGCACGCGCACAATCTGGGTACGCGATAAAATGGTTGCAATCACCTTATCCGCATCCTGTGCTACCAATAAAATTAATGTTTGCGGAGGTGGTTCTTCCAAAAGTTTCAGGATGATATTTCCTTCCAAACGCAAATATTCCGGGAGCCAGATCACCACCGTTTTGTATGTTGCTTCGTATGATTTGAGTCCGAGTTTGCGGATGATATCGCGGCATTCTTCGGCTGTTATATTTCCCTGTTTTTTACCCTCATCATCCAGCTTAAGCAGCCATTGAAGCTCCGATATATATGGATTCCCTACAAATGCTTCGCGCCACTCCTGGATAAAATCATTACTCAGTTTTTTCTTTTCAACGGCAATGGTGGGGAAGGTAAAATGCAAATCGGGGTGAATGAGCTTGGCAAACTTTACACACGAGGAACATTCACCGCAACTATCGGTATCCGTTGGTTGCAGGCAATTGATGTATTGAGAATAGGCAATGGCAAGTGGTAATGTTCCCGAACCTTCGGGTCCCAAAAACAATTGTGCATGACTGATGCGTCCGCTGTTGGCAGTTTGAATCAGCTTTTGTTTGAGCTGGTCTTGTCCGTATATATCCTTGAATTGCATGAATGCCTTTTTTCAAAAAAGATGAAAACGCTAAGATAAGATTAAGAAGATATTTATGGCAGGATTTTACCTATTCATTGCTCAATCCGGCAGCTGTAATGGTCGAGCGCTCCTGATAATTGTCGTAATCGGTATTAATGTCCCATAGGTTGTGACCGGCATTGGTTACTATATTATCTGCTGCCAGCAATCCCATCAAAATACTATGGTCCTGGTTGTTGTATTTAAACGCTCCGTAACGGCCAATTACACTTAGTCCGTTGATGCTGCTCAGGTAGTTTTCAATAGGCTTCAGTACATCTTTGTAATTATTGCTGTATACCGGGTAACAACGTGGAATCTTGTATACATGTCCTTCCATGATCGGTGCACCGTTGTTCAGTCCGGTTTTAATCAATTCTTTTTTACCCAACTCAATCAATTCGGCTTCGCTCATGCTCCACATTGCATCTTCATCATAGCACCAGTATTCCATGGCTACAATGGTGGTTTCTTTGCCCATGTTGATTTCGGGAACGTAGTTGCGGAAGTTGGAAATACGACCGGTTTCAACATCGGCCGAATGCACGTATAACCAGTTATCGGGGAACAAATCCTTACCATTAATATGAAGGTATACCAAAATGGTATTGCGGAAAGAAAGTTTGTTGGCAAAGTCTACTATGTTTTGCGGAATGCCCGGAAGCTGCTTCACCATAATGGTAAACGGCATGGTTGAAACTACATGGTCGTAGTTTACCACTTCACCAGTCATCAGTTCAATACCGGTGGCGGTATCACCTTCTTTTAATACACGTTTCACCGGAGTATTACACAGTACTTTTCCGCCATTGGCATTTACAAACTTCTCCATGCGTTCGTAAATCATACCCGTTCCTCCAGTAGGATAGGCAAATTGATCTACCAGGGTTTTATGTTTGGTACCGCCAATACCCAGTGCACTTTTCATGGCCTCCCCCAAAGAGAATTTTTTGATTCGCTGTGCGGCAAAGTCTGCATCCAGCTCATTGCACTTAATGCCCCACAATTTTTCGGTATAGGTTTTAAAAAAAATTTCGTACAAACGTTTTCCGAAACGATTGGTTACCCAGCTTTCAAATGTTCCGTCTTGTTTGGTTGGAATCAGTTTTTCTTTAAAGTAGCTCAACACACACACTGCGGAGGTAAACAACCCCAGTTTACTCAATGCATCAAATGCTTTTACCGGATAGTAGTAAAAATTATTCTTGTAATAAATACGCGTTAAACGATCCACCATGCGGTAATCACGTCCTGCCACTTCAAGCCATAATTTATTCACGCGGGTATCATCACTAAAAAAGCGATGCGGCCCTAAATCTACTTTCTGGCCCCATAAATCAAGGGTCTTGGCTAAACCTCCCACCTGAGGTGCAGCTTCGTATAAGTGAACTTCAACGCCTTGCTTGGCTAATTGATAAGCACAGGTAATGCCTGCAGGTCCTGCACCAATTACGGCTACGCGTTTTGTTTGCTTGGTTGTATTCATAAAATCACGCAAGGATAACATAATTTTTTAAATACGTCAACTGCAAACCAAGAATAGCAATCGGTGTAATGGTCAGTAAAATAGCGGATTAAGCAAAATTGCATCGGTTGGGTAACCTAAAAATTAACAAAAGGATTGTATGCAAATGGTGTTGCTTACCTCATTTTTTATAGTTTCGTTACCTGATTTTTGGTGATAGTAACCAAAAGCCAACAAGTTTATTCCGAAGATGAAAAAGCAGAAACAAACAACAACCCAAACAGAACCTCAGGTTACACAAGCGAATGACCTTTTATGTGTGGTACACGCTACCGGAAGTAATACAGAGTTTATCGGCAAGCAGGTTGCTTCAGTATTAAACAGGGCCAAAGGGGAAGTGGAATTGATTATTGTGTGCAATCAGGATACAGTGGGGATTGCGGAGCAAAAGGATATTGCCGAACTAACGGCAAAAAACCGGTGCAGTATTGTTGCATTTGGTGAGGCATTGGAAACGGCACTGGAAACAAAAAAAGCACAATGGGTATTTGTGGCCGATCCTGCAAGCATGAATATATCAGGCGTGTTGCATTCTTTTCAAACCAATAAAAAAATCATCACCGAAAAGGGTGTATACGTTGGCGAATTCAATAAACAATCGGGAAGTATACAAACGCCATTCGCTACCAAAGCAAAAAAATGGGTTTACAATTTTATCGGTCAGTTATTCCTGCCACTTCCAGTTAAAGATTATAGTCACCAGTACGCATTTTTTGATAAGCAAACGGTGGCATCTTATTTTTCGGCTACCTATACAACCCAGTTAGCATTGTTATGCAAGGCAGCATACGAGGCTGTTCCTTTTCATTCGTATACCTTAACACAAAAGGAAAACGCACCTGCTTTTAACCGTTTGGGTGGTATGGTGAAAACGGGAATAACATCACGATTGAACTGGTTTGTGGGTGAGGCCTTCAGCAAACAACGTACGCCTGCAAGTTCGGGCAATCATCCGTTTACGCGACTTGCATTTTTGCTGGTAGTGTTGGCCGGATTGATCCTGTTGCCACGTTTGAGTTTTGATTATGGAATTAGCTGGGATGCCAAGCGACATAATATGTATGGCTATGATATGCTCAAATATTTTGAGACCGATGGCGAAGACAAAGCTGCACTGAGTGAAACTTCAACCATGAATGAGTTCCGGTATTACGGTGAACATTTTAATGTGATTTCGGCCTGGTTGAATACACATGTTAAATTGTGGGGAGAATTTGAAACACGCCATTTCTTAAATGCGTTGTATGGATTTTTGGCCATGTTATTTGCCGCACTCATGGCTAAGGAGCTGGGTTCATGGCGAACCGGTTTGATTGCTTTTGTACTCATTTTATTCAGTCCGGTATTTTTGGGGCACAGCATGAACAACCCTACAGACATTCCTTTTGCAGCGGGTTGTGCCATGGCTTTGTATTTTCTGATTAAGGTACTCAAACACTTGCCTTCACCAAAATTTACCTATCTGATGTGGTGCGGCATCGGTATCGGAATGGCAATTGGTTCCCGCATCGGGGGGATTGTGTTTTATGCATATACCGGTTTGTTTATGGTAATCAGCCTTATCATGTATGCGCGGAAAACCGGCTTTTCGCAAGCCACCAAATTAGTGTTTCCCTATTTTATTACCGGAACAACAATTGTGTTGATTGCGCATTTTGTAGGAATCTCATTATGGCCATTCGCGCAGGAAGCTGTGATGTCGAACTGGTATGTGGCACTCAAAAAATCAACCAGTGCCGAGTTCTTTACATACAACCATGAGTTGTTTGAAGGAGCACGCATGTATATGGCCAATGTGCCATGGTATTATTTGCCTAAGTTCATTATCATCAATGCTCCGTTATCGGTACTTGCAGGGTTTGTATTCTTACTTGTGCTGGCTTTTGCGTGGAAGAAAAATTTTGGACGAAGCTATCCGTATATCCTGGCTGTATTATTTGTGCTGGTGTTTCCCATTGTATATGCCGAAGTACAAAGCATGTATTATTACAACGGGTGGAGGCATTACATGTTTACCTACCCACCGTTTATTGTGCTCACAGCACTGGGTTGGGAGTCTTTGTTCAGGGTGAGTAAAAACACCATTGTGCAGGGAGTGCTTACCGTTGTGTTATTGGCACTTGTTTCGTTGCCTGCCATGTGGATGGTTAAAAACCACCCGAATGAAGTGGTGTATTACAACGAAATTGTGGGTGGTACAAAAGGAGCATATGGAGCATATGAAATGGATTATTATTCCAACTCTTGCCGCGAAGCTGCCGAGTGGATAGCCAATCAGCACCCTACAGGAAAGCTGGTGGTTGCCATCAATAACGAACCGTTAACGGGTGCGTATTATGCACAAAAAATCAATCCCGATATTCAGTTCCAGTGGGTGCGCGAGTATGAAGAGGGAAAACCGTTTTGGGATTATGCGATTTATACCTCACGCACGTATTCAAAAAATGAATTGCTCAACGGAGCTTATCCTCCTAAAGGAACAGTATATGAAGTAAAAGCGGATGGCATTCCGATTTGTGTAGTGGTGAAGCGTGAAACGTATGATATGCCACTTGGGTACAAAGCAATTGAAGCCAACAATCTGGATTCGGCAATTTATTATTTTACCCGGGCTGCCGAGTGGAACCCGATGGATGAAGAGGCTTTTCGCATGAAAGGAATGGCGCTGTTCACTGCTCAGAAAGTTGATTCGGCTATTATTGCGCTCAACCAAGCGATCACTATCTACCCCGAAAACTATGTTGCTTATGATGTGTTGGGACAAGTATACAATGCCAAACAGGATTTCGATAAAGCACTTGAGTGTTTCAAAAAATCAACAGCTCTTAAATTTAATTATACGGATGCCTATTTTCATGCAGCCGGACTGGAATACACCAGAGGTAATTTTGGCGGGGCCATTACCCATTTTGAAAATGCCCTCAAACGTGGAGGAAGCAGTGTGCCTCAAATATATTATTACCTCGGTTTATCTTATATGAATAATAACTCTTTGAAAAAAGCCGAAGACAATTTGATTATAGCTGTATCAATGGACGGTAAAAATGCAATGGCATTCAGGGCACTTGCCGAAGTGTTTTCGAAAGAAGGGAAACAGCAGGAGGCGCAACAATGCATGCAAAAATACCGGGAGTTGGGCGGACGCTAAGAAAAATGCGGATTGCGGAGTGTCGAATGCGGAATGAAGGCAGTTGGTGCTAGGCTTTTAGCAATATGCAAAGAAGAATCCTGATAGCCTTTCGTGAGCAGTAGGCAAATAAGTGGCGTTTGGCTTTTTAGCGGTTGTTAACCCGCAATAGTCAACTCGCAATAATTAACCCGCAACTTTTTACCCAACTAAAACTCGCCTTCCATACCACCACCCTGGTTATCGCGGTTGGCTTTGCGTTTGCGGAAAATGGAAGCATCCATTTCGCCAAACCGCCATGATACGGTTAAGCGCAAAAACCGTGTTTCACGTCTGCGCGAAAGGTCTTGTGTAAAGGCATCACTTTCATAATACGTTCCAAACCTGCGTGTATTAAAAACGTCATTCAACGTCAGGTTTACCGAAAGGGTTTTCACAATTTCTTTGTTGAGCGAAAGGTCAATCGAATATACTTCCTTGGTGGTTCCCTGCGGAATAATCCGTGGAGCTTCGTATCCACCGTTAACCTGGAAAGTATATTGTTTAGGGAACTTATAAGCGGCCATTGCTTTTGCATTCCAGCTGATACCGTCATTTTGCAATTGCAAGGTGGAAGTGCTGGCCGAAATAGTGGTATAAAAAACAGTTCCATTAAGGGTAAGGTCCAGCTTTTTGTTGAACATGGAATACTTTATACTGTTTTCCCATCCGTAAGCTAAACTGTTATCGCCATTAATAAAGGTGCTTACCAAAATGCTGGAGTCGGAAGGTAACTGGTATACATAATTGGTAATGGCGCGTTCGGTTTGGCGAACGTATACAGACGAAAGGAAGCTTCCGTTTGCATGCGTTTTATTATAGTTGAATTCGGCAATATTGATAAACTCGGGCGATAGGTTCGGGTTACCGATACGATAGTTCTGCTTATCACTGAACATAATAAACGGCATCATTTGCATAAAATCGGGGCGACTTATTTTACGCGAAAAGTTGAGCTGGAATTCCTGGCTGTTTTTGAGTTTTTTGCTCAGGTATAAACTCGGGAAAAAGGCTTTGGCCAAGTTGCGGGTACCATCCGGATAATAGTATTCGAAGCTTAAATTTTTGCCAACCAACTCTCCGGTAAAACGTGTTTGTTCAAAACGAACACCACCCTGGTAACCAATTCCCCAAAGCATACTCGAATAGGTAACATATGCGGCATTAACCCTATCCGTAATATTATAGTTATTCGACAAAACGGCATCATAGGCACCGTTGCTGGTTACATCCAGCACGGTTTTATCCAGTTTGTAATTTGCCTTTACCCCAAATTCCAGTTTGGCCGTATCGGTAACCGGCAGGGTAAAATCGAATTGATAGGTTAACATATTGCTGCTGCCGGTTCCTGTATTGAGTTGCTGGTCGGTGGATACATATGCACCGGCCCCGTCATAGTTGTTGGTTGTAAAGGTGGAGTTGTTATCACGCTCGGAATGGTTATACGTTAAGTCTGTTGTCCACTCTTTTCCTTTCTTAGGGTAAGAATGCCGGAACTGAAGTTGCGTGCTGTAGTTTCTCCATTTGGTTGTCTGGTCATTCAAACGGTCGCCTTTAAACAGTAAGTTATTGCCGGTGCCTGTTTGTACATACGTTTGCTCATCCTTATTGGTCATATCGCCTGCCATAATACCTTGCGACAGGGTGATGGTGGAGCGGTTGGTGATGCTGTAATCAAATCCGATACGCCCGTTTTGCATCATGCGCCCCGATAAGCTGCTGTTGTCTTGCTTAAAATATCCGGTAGGAAGTTCATTGTTAAAGTTGGTGCGGTTGGTGTATCCTAGTGTTGGGTTCTGAGCAGAGTTTAAGTTATAGGAAATAAAAAAATTGGTTTTCCCTTCCTTGATATTCAAACTGGTCATCAGGTTGTAACGGTTGTTGGTTCCTATTCCGGCAGTTACTATACCGTTGTATCCGGGTTTGCTGTTTTTCTTTAAAAACACATTTAAAATACCACCTGTAGCACTTGCGTCATACTTGGCCGATGGGTTGGTTACTACTTCAATGCGGTCAATCTGGTCCGAAGGAATTTGCTCAAGGGTAAGGGTACTTGGCCTACCATCAATAAAAATGGTTGGGGTGGAGTTACGCAGTGCTACGTTTCCATCTCCATCTACCGTTACACCCGGTACATTTTTCATCACATCCAGGGCTGTACCTCCTTTTGCCGACAAGTCCTTATCCGGATTGTATACCCGTTTATCGATACCCATATTTACCGTTTGTTTTTCGGCACTGATGGTTACCTCATCCAGGGCTTTGGTATTCTGTTCAAGTTTGATGTTCCCAATATCCTGTTCCACATTGTTGGGCGTAATCATGATGGGTTGAAAAAGTGTTTTATAGCCGATAAACTGCACGCGGAGTTTAAAACGCCCGAACGGAATCTTATCAAGCGAAAAATCGCCATTGGCTTTGGCAAGGGCACCGGTTATTACACTGTCCTTAGGACCGCTCAGTAAAGTAATGGTGGCATATTCCACGGGTTGTTTGCTGCCCGACTCAATCACTTTACCATACACACGGCCAATGGCAGGCATCCGGGACAGGCCCTCTCCGTTTCCACCCGGTCCCCGCTGGGCGTAAGCAGTTGAAAAACAAAGGAGCAAAAGTATAAACAGAGGGGAGAAACGTTTTGTCATGGAAAAAATTTGAAGCTGCAATATTACCGTATAAAGAAGTAACTAAGACAGAAATTAGATGAATGGGTTTAAAATGGCGGTGAAATAAAAGGGTAACGTACTGGATAAGAGATGCTCGATTCGTGAGGCTTGATGGAGGGCTCCCGTTGGCTGAGCGGAGCCGAAGCCAACGGGAGCAGGCTGTTGATTGAAGTTTGTAACTTCAATCACCGTACACAAGCAAGTTTGCAACTTGCTTGATGAAGACGCCAACCGACATGCTGTCAGTAGATACACCTGGCAGCCGAACGAGTGTATGTTTATCGAAGAAGTGTGGCGTAACTTACTGATAATGTTTACCTGCAAACAAAACAGGGTATGTTTTGAGGTGAGTTAATTCACCTCAGACATGAATGAGTTCACCTCAAAGGTGAGTCGATGGACCTCGAACCTGAATTAATTCACCTCAAAGGTGAGTTGATGGACCTCGGACATGAATTAATTCACCTCAAAGGTGAGTTGATGGACCTCGGACCTGAATTAATTCACCTCAAAGGTGAGTCGATGGACCTCAAACCTGAATTAGTTCACCTCAGAGGTGAGTTGATGGACCTCGGACCTGAATTAAAAAAGGGTGAAAACGAACATTTTGTCAGTCTTGTTTCACCATCCGACCGCCTTCGGCTCTCGATAGTTATCGGGACTGCTTCGCGAAGCTCAGGGGCCCTGCATTCCGCTCCTATCCGGCATCGAGCATTCAGTATTTGGTATCGAAAGACGGGCATTGGGTATCCGGAATCTCGCAGAGGATTTGGTAAATTCCGATTTTAAGGCTATCCTTGCGCCTCATTTATAACAATTAAACAATTACAACATGTATTTGACCACAGAAAGAAAACAAGAGGTTTTCGCTAAGTACGGTAGAGCTAAGTCTACAACAGACACAGGTTCGGCTGAGAGTCAGATCGCTTTGTTCACGCATCGCATCAACCACATCACCGAGCATTTGAAAATTAACAAGAAAGATTTCTCAGCAGAATTAAGCCTGGTGAAATTGGTAGGTAAAAGACGTGCCTTATTGGATTACTTAATCCGCGAAGACATTTTCCGTTACCGTGCGATCATCAAAGAACTTGACATTCGTAAGTAAGATGAAGAATTTGAGAATGGAGATGTACGATGTGAGAGTTACTCTCGCCTCGCGATTTCATTCTTATTTTCAGTAACACATTACAACAAGCAGGGCATTTGTCCTGCTTTTGTTTTTTTCAGTGCAAACCAAAAAGCCGCGTTGGGGAGCACTTTTAGCAGTATTGCGGCAAGAGGAAATCATAACAAAAATGAAAGCAACAACAAAAACCTTTACCTTAGGTGATGGAAGAGAAATTTCAATCGAAACAGGTAAACTAGCAAAACAAGCTGACGGATCGGTAGTAGTAAGAATGGGTGACACCATGATTTTAGCAACTGCCGTAGCAGCAAAAGAGGCCAAAGAAGATGTAGATTTTATGCCACTTACAGTGGATTACCAGGAAAAATTTGCGGCTGTAGGTCGTATCCCGGGTAGTTTCCACAAACGTGAAGCAAAATTATCGGATTATGAAGTATTGGTAAGCCGCTTGGTCGACCGTGCTATCCGTCCGTTATTCCCGGAAGATTTTCACGCAGATACACAAGTAATGCTGCAGTTGATCTCTGCAGATAAAAACTTAAACCCTGATTGTCTTGTAGGATTAGCTGCTTCTGCTGCTTTGATGATGAGCGATATTCCGTTCAACGGACCTATCTCGGAAGTACGTGTTGCACGTATCAACGGAGAGTTTAAATTGAACCCAACCATCAGCGAACTGGCTGATGCAGACATCGACCTTATGGTAGCAGGTACTGAAAAGGATCTGAACATGGTGGAAGGTGAAATGGGCGAGATTACTGAAGAAGACATGGTAAAAGCCATGCGTTTTGCACACGATGCAATTATTGCGCAGTGTAAAGCACAATGGGAACTTTGCGAAATGCTGGGTGGCCGTAAAGCTACACGTGAGTACAACCACGAACGCAGTGATGCAGAGTTGGAAACTCAAATTGCAGCATTTGCATACGATAAAATTTATGCAGTAGCCAAAGGTAAATTGCCTAAAGGCGAACGCAGTGCGGCATTCAAAGCAATCAGAGAAGAGTTCAAAGCAACGTTACCGGAAGGAACAGTTTTGGATAAATTCTTATCAAACAAGTATTTCGGCAATGTAGAGTATGATGCAGTACGTGCCATGATCTTAAACGAAAAAACACGCTTGGATGGTCGTCAGCTGGATGAGGTTCGTCCTATCTGGAGTGAAGTAGGATACCTGCCCGGTGCACACGGAAGTGCAGTGTTTACACGTGGTGAAACACAATCACTCACAACCGTAACCTTAGGAACAAAATTAGACGAGCAATTATTGGATGCTCCGATGATGCATGGTTATTCTAAATTCTTATTGCATTACAATTTCCCTTCTTTCAGTACGGGTGAGGTAAAACCAAACCGTGGTCCGGGAAGACGTGAAATCGGACATGGTAACTTAGCATTGCGCGGTTTGAAACGTGTATTGCCTAGTTTAATCGAAAGTCCGTATACCATCCGTATCGTTTCCGATATCCTCGAGTCAAACGGTTCATCTTCGATGGCTACTGTTTGTGCAGGTTCATTGGCTTTGATGGATGCAGGTATTAAAGTAAAGGATGCCGTAAGCGGTATCGCCATGGGATTGATCTCTGATGAGAAAACAGGTAAATACTCCGTATTGTCTGATATCTTGGGGGATGAAGATCACCTGGGAGATATGGACTTTAAAGTAGTAGGTACCAGCAAAGGTATCGTTGCTTGTCAGATGGATATCAAGATCAACGGATTGCGTTGGGAAATGGTAGAAGAGGCGTTGATGCAGGCTAAAAAAGGTCGTTTGCATATTATGGGCGAAATGAACAAAACCATTTCGAAACCGGCTGCAGATTACAAACCACATGCACCACGTATCGAAACATTGGTAATTGATAAAGACTTCATTGGTGCGGTAATCGGACCCGGAGGTAAAGTAATTCAGGGAATCCAGAAAGATACCGGAGCTACCATTTCAATTACAGAAGTTGGCAACAACGGTATTGTGGAAATTGCTGCTACCAATGGTGAAGCATTGCAAAAAGCAATGAACATCGTAAAAGGTATTGTTGCAGTTCCTACAGTAGGCGAAGAGTATATTGGTAAAGTAAAAACAATTGTTGACTTTGGTGCATTCGTTGAGTTTATGCCGGGTAAAGATGGATTGCTTCACATCTCTGAAATCAGCTGGAACCGCTTACCAACAATGGAAGGCGTATTACAGGTTGGCGAAGAAATCAAGGTTAAATTGATTGAGATCGACAAGAAAACAGGTAAAGCGAAACTTTCACGCAAGGCATTGTTGCCTCGCCCGCCACGTGCGGAAGCTCCGGCTAAGGAAGAAGGTACAGCTCCTGCAGCAACTGAACCTAAAGCGTAATTGCTTTTTTATCTATAAAAGAAAACCTCAACCATTCAATTGGTTGAGGTTTTTTTATGCTTGGAAATGAAACTGATTTTATCTTAACAGGGTAATTGATCCATGGTAAGAAGTAGTTTCATTTTTCTTATCGGTAATCGTAATAATATAATAATACACATCTGTTGCTACCTCAACACCATCTGAGGTTCCATTCCACCAGTTGCCATTTGGCATGCTGAATTCATAGATACGGCCCCCCCATCTGTTCCAGATTGTTCCGATTAGGAGAGACGTGTTTGCAACATCATACTTTATGTTGAACACATCATTGAGTCCGTCACTATTGGGTGTAAAAACATTGGGAACAAAAACACCGGCATTGTCATTAATGGTTACATAGCGGGTAAGAGTATCCCAACATCCGTTTGGATCGGTTACAGTTAGTGTAACCGCATATCTTCCAATAAGCTGAAAGGTATGTACAGGATTGGCCGCAGTATAATGCGCAGGAACCGAATCATTCACAAGCCATTGATAAGACAAAGGTGAAGGAGTGCTGTTATTAGTTGCGGTAACCACCAATGGCGGGTTTTGACTAATGGAATCACTGAGAGTAAACAGGGCCCGTGGGTTATTTATATTTACCAATACAGAATCGGTGTTTTCGCAGCCTGTGGTAGTATTACGTACTGTAAGCACAAATTGCTGAGGAGTGGTGGTGCTTGTAGTTGGATTTAAAACCGCTGGGTCTGTTACCAATGATGCGGGACTCCAGGTGTATTGATCGCCATTTGTAACTGTTGGAGCAAAGGTATATGCCTCACGAATACATTTGGTAGTATCAGGTCCTAAATCAACGGCCGGAAGGGGATTTACGGAAACTCGCACTGTATCATAATCGATACAGGTTAAGATTTCGCCTTTCACAATATAATCAGTGGTGAGCAGCGGAGAGGCCTTCGGATTGCTGATGGTTGTATTGCTCAATCCGGCAATTGGCAACCAGGTATAAGTAGTTGCACCATTAGCCTGTAACTGTATCGAGTCGCCTGCACACAATTGTTGGTCAGTACCTGAATCAACATTCACTGTAGCTATTATATTTATGGTTACCGAATCCGGAATAGTACAAATCCCGTTGCTCACCATAACTATGTACTGTGTTGTGGTAGTGGGTTTGGCAAAAGGATTGGCAATGGTCGAATCCGTTAGGGTTGTATTGTATTTCCAGTTATAGGATGATCCACCTGTAGCAACCAGTTGAACACTATCGCCACCGCAAATATTTTTGTCTGTTCCTGCATTCACGGTGATGTTGGAGATATCAACTTCCAAACTGTCTTTGGCTGAGCATAAACCTGTTGTTCCGGTTACGTAATACATTGTTTTCAATAAAGATTTTGCATACGGATTTGAAATGGTAGAATCGGATAACGTAAGATTATAGCGCCATTTATAAGTAGTTGCTCCAGTTGCTCCGAGCCGTATACTATCACCCAAACAAATATGTTTGTTGGTGCCGGCATCCAGGTTAACAGTGGCAGTAATAGTTACGTTTGCCGAGTCGATTACAGTACAAGGTCCATTGGTAATGGTAACATAATACATAGAGGTTGTAGCCGGCTTGGCATATGGGTTGGCAATGGTGGAATCGGATAGCGTTGTATTGTATCTCCATTTGTAAGACGTTCCTCCGGTAGCCACCAATTGAATACTATCACCACCACAAATGGCGTGACTTATTCCTGCATCAGCAGTAATGGTAGATACACTCACCACCAAACTATCCATTGCCGAACACGTGCCCGTTGTTCCTACAACAAAATACTTGGTTTGCGAAACCGGTTTGGCAAACGGGTTATAGATAGTTGAATCGGATAATGTGGTATTATAAAACCACTTAAAGGAAGTTGCTCCCGTTGCTCCAAGCTGCACACTGTCACCTAAACAAATGGCCCGATTACTACCGGCATCCACATTAAGACTGGTGGCAAGAGTTATCGTTACAGAGTCGATGGCCGAGCAAACACCATCTCCAACTGTTACATAATAGGTTGTTGTTGGGGTGGTAGGTTTTGCGTATGGATTGTCAATGGTTGAATCAGATAATGTTGTATTGTAACGCCATTTGTAGGTGCTTCCACCAATTGCCTGTAATTGTACGCTGTCGCCAATACATATCTGCAGGTTTGTTCCTGCTTCCGCGAATAGCGGAGGAACAATAAGCGATACACTATCAAGGGCTACACAGGCTCCTGATTTTCCGGTAACAAAGTACTTGGTAGTAACCAAAGGTTTGGCAAACGGATTGCCAATGGTTGAATCCGATAAAGATGTTTTTGAATGCCAGGTATAAGTTGTGGCGCCCGTTGCGTTAAGTTGCAGGCTATCTCCTTTACAAATATTGCCACCCATTCCTGCATCCAGGTTTATCGTATTTACGGTTACGTTTACACTATCTATTGTGGTGCAAGTTCCCTGTGTGCCGCTAACAATATACATTCGGGTAGCAGTGGGTTTGGCAAACGGATTGGCAATGGTCGAATCCGATAAGGTTATTTGGGAGTGCCATTTATAGGTAGTTGCACCGGTAGCTCCCAGTTGAATACTGTCGCCTATACAAACGGATGTATCTGCTCCTGCATTCAGGTTTACAGAATTCACCGTAATGGTAACACTATCATTTTTGATGCAGGCGCCTAACGTACCTGTTACATAATATTTGGTAGTATTACCCGGTTTGGCAAAAGGATTAGCAATGGTTGAATCGGATAAGGTTACATTGTATCTCCATTTGTAGGATGTGGTACCCGATGCACTCAGTTGAATGCTGTCGCCTTTACAAATAGCACTATTCGCATTTACCAATAAATTTGCGGAGTCAACACTCACCGTTAAAGTATCTTTCACGGAACAATTGCCAATGGAAACATCAACAATGTATTGCTGAGCGGAAGCAGGCTTGGCAAATGGATTGGCAATCCCTGTGTTGTTTAAACCCGTTGCGGGGCTCCACAGATATGAAGTTCCTCCCGTTGCAGTTAATTGTACACTGTCGCCTTTGCACATAATCTTATCAGAAATGGGTGTGATGACAGGAAAGTTTGATAGCGTATACAACTGAGATATTTCGGCATCTGATAAGGCCCTGTTGTATATGCGCACATCATCTACTGTTCCGTTAAAATAGGATGTTGGTGTTGGTGTTCGAGCTCCAATGAATCCAAGAATGGGAGCACTGTAACCAGCAGTAACCGCTCCCAAATTAGCTTCTGAAGCCTTAACGCCATTTACATACAATTTAACTTTATTGGTAGCCACATCTCTTACAGATGCCACATGATACCAAACACCTACAGTAGGAAGTATTCCGGTTACGGCACCATCTGCACCTCCGGCCCGGTAGCTTGATGCAATAAAACCCGTAGAGCCGCCATAATTATTGTTGATATTGATACATTGATCACCCAAAACCCCACTATTACCAATGGATATAATGCTGGCCAAACTGCCCGATGCAGGAAGTGAAGTTATCTTAACCCAGGTAGAATAGGTGTAGGTATTTAAAGCAAGACTGCCGGTAGGAATAGAAACCGATTTATTGGTTCCGAAACTGTATGCTTTGTTGGCATTGTTAAATCTGTCGGGTGTTAATGTTGCCGCATTATTGGTTCCGTTGAGTGCAGGGGTTCCTTCGCTGTTGGCATTTCCTGAAAAAGGATAACAAGCCAGCAAACCGGTATTGAGGGGATCAACAGTTGTGCAGGTAACACAACAGTTTGTGTTCACATTCACGATGATGGTATCTGTATTGGAACAGCCGCCGGGCATCGATGCGGTAACTATATACTGAGTGGTAGCAGCAGGTTTTGCAAAAGGGTTGGCGATTGCGGGATCACTTAAACCTGTTGTCGGACTCCATGAATAAATAGTACCGCCCGAAGCACTGAGTTGAACACTATCGCCTATACATATGGATTTGTCGGGTCCGGCAACAGCCACCAAGTTTGGAATATCTGTTTGATTATAAAGAGCAAGAATTTCGGCATTCGACAATACACGGTCATAGATTCTGACATCGTCAATCGCCCCGTTAAAAAACTGTGAGGTTCCGTTTACACGAGCACCAATCATTCCGATTACAGGAGTAGAATAGCCCGCATTTAACGTGGAGAGTGTCATCTCGCTTACATATGCGCCATTAACAAACAGCCTCAATTTATTCAATGCGCTGCTTCGGATACCTACTATATGATACCAGACTCCAGGGGTTGGCAAAGTACCGGTAAGCGCACGATCAGGTGGTGAAGGAAAGATGGCAGGATTGGTATATCCCATTACTTCCAATCCTGTCTGGCTGGGTGTTGAATAGTTGTTGGCTAACATTAGATTTTGATCTCCGAAAGGGCCTACTCCATTTCCGATAGATAAAATGAAACCTGCAGTATTGTTTGTAGGGTTGCTTGTTACCTTAACCCATGCAGAATACGTATAGTTATTGAGTTGAAGATTGGTGCCCGGCAAGGCTATTTTGGAGGTAGAACCATTAAACAGCATTGCAGCATTAGATCGCCCGAACCTGTTTGTGGTATTGGTAGTTGCCGTTGCAATTCCGTTATTGGCTGCAGATACCATATCATTTGCATCGCCATCTAAAGGATAACACGTTACCAATCCAGTATTTAAGGGAATTGGAAGTGTGCAGTTCGTACAGCAGGTGCTTTTAACGGTAACAGTAACGGTATCAGTAATGGAACATAATGCGGCAGTTCCTGTTACATAATATTGACTTGTTGTAGTTGGTTTTGCATATGTATTAGCAGTAGTTAAGCTACTCAATGAACCTGCGGGGCCCCATGTATATGATAATGCAGTTCCTGTTGCGGTTAATTGAACACTATCACCCGAACAAATCGCTTTATCCGATCCCGCATCTACCGTAAAATACTTAAAATCAAAGCTATATAGTTGCGCTATTTCAGCAGGTGATAAAGCTCTGTCGTAAATGCGTACATCGTCAATTTTTCCGTTAAAATTCTGTGTAATAGCTCCGGTTCGTTTACCAATAAAACCGGAATACCCTCCTGGACCTCCAGTATATCCCGGAGTTTTTCCGGCAACGCTTGCACTTGCTACCAATACGCCATCAACATAGAGTGCCAGAATGGAAGTATTTCTTACCATTACCAGATGGTACCACCTGTTAACGGTTGGCAATGCTCCTACCTGAACAGGGACACCGGGAGTGGTGAAATCGCTATTGTAGGATGCGACTCCAAATCCAATATGTCCTGGTCCTAGGTTATTAGCCAACAAAATAGCTTGGTCCATTGTAACATTTCCAATTGAAATAGCTGAATAGTAATTTCCCGAAGTGGGGAGTGCGGTGATATTCACCCACAGGGAATAAGTGAATGAGGGCACCTGAAATGCAGTATAAGATATTTCAGAGTTGGAGCCGCTTCCATTAAATGACGCTGCTTGACTCACAGCATTTAACCTGTCGGTTGTATAACTCATACTATTGGGTGTTCCATGTCTGCTGTTGCCACTGGCATCATCTGTATTGTTATTCAATCGGTAGCAGGCGAGTAATCCACTATTAATTGGGAAAACGGGGTCGCAGGTATTGCAGACTTGAGCGGATGATTTGAGCGAAAACAATAGTATTCCCACCAAAATCCAGAGGGTTTTGTTTCTATATAGGCTGAGCATGAGGCAATAATACTACTTTTTCCATAAACCTGATTCATCTTGATATGTAAGATGTCAGGTAAGTGTTTGTTGTCAGCCAATTATTCAATGCATAAAAAACTCCGGCCATGATTTGGCCGGAGTTTCTGTTAATCAATTTACAATAAAACGATTATCGGATAATCAGTTTTCGTACTTCGATAATATGATTCACAGGATCCTGGATTTGAATAAAGTAGATACCCGGACCACCCAATGTAGCCGTATTAACGGCAAATTGTTGTTGTGTAATGTTTCTGCTGAACACCGACTGCCCCAACGCATTGAATATGTTGATAGCGTAGTTTGACATGAATGCATACTGCCCGTTATCGATGATTACAACATCATGTGCAGGGTTGGGATACACTTTAATTGCATTGAGCAAGTTTTCCGTATGGTTAAGGCCTACAAGGGTGGTGTCAACATTAACCAGAACAGTATCCGTAACTGAGCAACGTCCGTTTGAAACAGCAACAAGATACTGTTGGGTTGAAGCAGGTTTAGCAAAAGGGTTGGCAATGGTTGTATTGCTTAAACCGGTTGATGGGCTCCATAAATAATGTGATCCACCCGTAGCGGTTAATTGAACACTATCACCTAAGGTTATGGTTTTATCAGTTAGGAGAGGAGTTACATGAACACCTGAAAGTGTATATAATTGTGCTATTTCGGCATCAGATAAAACCCTGTTGTAAATACGAACGTCATCAATTTTACCGTTAAAATTTTGTGTGATGGCTCCGGTTCGTTTACCAATAAATCCTTCGTACCCTCCTCCAATAGTATAACCCGGAGATTTCCCTCCGACACTTATACTTTTTACCAATACGCCATCAACGTATAGCGCTAAAATGGAACTATTTCTGACCATTACCAAATGATACCACTTGTTAAGTGTAGGCATTGTGCCTACCTGCACGGGGGCACCACTTGGAGTAGAATCGCTGTTATAGGATGCAACTCCAAATCCAACATGTCCGGGTCCAGGGTTATTGGCTAACATTATAGCCTGATCGGTAAATGCATTTCCAATTGAAAGGGCTGAATAATAGTTCCCTAAAGTGGGTAATACAGAAACATTCGCCCATAAAGAATAGGTGAATGCAGGCACCTGAAAGTCGGTATAGGTAATATTGGAGTTGGATGAGGATAACCCGTTGAAGAAGCCGGAAGAATTTGCAGCGTTGAACTTGTCGTTTGTGTAGATCAAACTGCTTGTTGGGGTACCATGTCTGCCATTACCACTGGCATCATTTGCCGAACTGCTAAATGGATAACATGCGAGTAAACCCGTATTTATTGGGTCAACGGTGGTACAGGTAGCACAACAATTGGTATTTACAGTAACCGTAACAGTATCGGTAGCGGAACAGGTTCCGGTGGTTCCTGTTACGTAATAATCTGTTGTTGATACAGGTTTTGCATACGTATTGGCAGTGGTTGGGCTGCTTAATGAACCCGAAGGGGTCCAGGTGTATGATGATATTGCAGTTCCTGTTGCTGTTAATTGAACACTGTCACCCGGACAAATTGCGTTATCTAATCCAGCGTTTACGCTATAATACCGTAAATCAAAGTTATATAATTGAGCTATTTCTGTTGCGGATAACACCCTGTTGTAAATACGAACATCATCAACTTTACCTTTAAAATTCTGTGTGGTGGCCCCGGATCGTTTACCAATAAGGCCTGCGTAGCCTCCACCACCGGTATACCCCGGAGATTTTCCGGCAACACTAATGCTCTTTACCAATAAACCATCAACATAGAGTGCCAGAATAGAATTATTTCGTACCATAACCAAATGATACCACCTGTTAAGGGTAGGCAATGTTCCTACCTGAACGGGAATACCTGGAGAGGTGAAATCGCTACTGTAGGATGCTGCTCCAAATCCAATATGCCCGGGTCCCGGGTTGTTGGCTAATAAAATAGCCTGGTCCATTGTAACATTTCCGATTGAAATGGCTGAATAATAACTTCCCGAAGCGGGTAGTGCAGAGATATTCACCCACAGGGAATAGGTGAATTCGGGTACCTGAAATGCGGTATGGCTTATTTCAGAGTTGGAGCCGGTTCCATTGAATGACGCTGCTTGATTCGCAGTGTTTAATCGGTCGGTTGTATAACTCATACTGTTAGGTGTTCCATGCCTGCTGTTACCGCTGGCATCATCAGTATTGTTATTTAATCGGTAGCAGGCAAGTAACCCGCTATTAATAGGGAAAACGGGGTCGCAAGTGTTGCAGACCTGGGCGGATGATTGGAAGGAAAACAATAGTATTCCAGCCAAAATCCAAAGGTTTTTGTTTACATATAGGCTATTCATAACACAATGATACGGGTTTTCAGTAAAAATGAATTGTCAAAAATGGTTATGTCTCTGAATTGTGTTATTTTGCAAGGTTTATTATTAACAAGGATGAACTGAATGGATATCAACTTAAGAAAGTATCTGCCAAAGGCTATAACCGATAGATTTAGTGAAAAGGAGAATATTCTTGTAGTTCTTGCGAATACTTTTTGGCTGGTTTCGGATAGAATAATCAGGTTGGTTGTGGCTCTTTTTGTAGGAGCCTGGGTGGCAAGGTATCTTGCTCCCGAGAATTATGGAAAATTGAATTATGCCCTGGCTTTTGTTACATTGTTTGGGTCCTTCACCACATTGGGTTTTGACAGTATACTTATCCGTGACATTGTGACGAATCCGGATAAAAAAAATAAGCTGATGGGGAGCGCATTCTATATCAGGCTGATTGCAGGACTTATCGTTTATGTGGTTTCCCTTCTGTTGGTTGTATTTATAAAAGATGATACACGCGATGCCGAAACCGTTCTTATTATTGGCATCATCGGACTTGGTAATATTTTTTTAGGATTTGATATTATCGATCTGTATTTCCAGTCTCAGGTAAAATCAAAGTACACCATATTTGCCAAGAACTCCGCATTTATCATTATATCAGCAATCAAGGTAATCATGATTGTGGGTGGTGTTTCGCTGGTCGTGTTATCCATTACCTGGCTGTTGGAAATGATTTTTAATGCGCTTGCATTGGTAATAGTGTATCAAAAAAGAAACTTTAGTATTTGGAAGTGGCAAAAAGAATGGAATACAATGAAGTACCTTCTCTCGCAGGGTCTGGGGTTTTACATCGCGTATATCTCCACATTTATATACATGAAAATGGATCAGATTATGATTGGTGATATGATTGATAATACTGCGGCCGGCTTGTATGCTTCCTCTACAAAACTCTACGAAATTCCATACACCTTGTTACTCATCATTGGTTCATCCGTATTTCCTTCCCTAATCAACGTGTATAATGTAGATAAAGAGCTTTTTTATCAGCGAATCCGGCAAATCACCACGTTTTTGTCCATGTTCGGACTGGTGGTAATCGCCGCAACATGGATATTCGGAGCGTGGGGTATCAACATTCTATTCGGAAGTGAGTACTCAGGGGCTGTTGAGATCCTCAATATTCAGATTGTGGGAGTTTATTTCATGTGTTTGGGAGTGCTGAGAAGTTCATATTTATCAATCGTTTCAGGTCAGAAAGTATTGATGGTTTCAACAATTTTTGCAACCATCTTTAATTTGGTTGCTAATTTTTATTTAATTCCATTGATGGGAGCTAAGGGCTCGGCTCTGGCAACCGTTATAACCCAGTTTTTATCACTCTTTTTTATCAATTTCTTTTTTGATAAAACAAGAAGATACTTTTTTATGCAGACAGAATCCATCCTGCTGCTGGAATTTTTTGCCAGGTTTAAAAAACAAATACATCCAACTAAATAACCAAAATGAAGTCAGTTGATTCATCATGTATTATTTGTGGTTCTGATACAATCACCACTTATGGGAAGTTTTCACAATACAAGAGTGAAGCTTTCTACTGCAGATCGTGCGATAGTTTTTTTCCATCACAATTGCCCAATGTTGAAGAAGTAATTTCCTATTATCAGGGATTTAACTTTAATGAACCCAAGGGTACATTTTTCCGGAGGTGGATTAATAATAGAACATTTGTTCAAAAAGCAAAACACATTGAAGCAGTTATAACAAAACACAATAAGGGTAAAAAATTATTGGATTTTGGTGGAGGGTGCGGAAATTTTACCAAAGGGTTTGCACAAATCGGTTATGACAGCTGGTTGTATGAAATTGACCAGTCGGCAGTGGCAATTGCAAAACAAAACGGAGTTAACATTCTTACGGAACGTGAGGGTTCATTTGATATCATCTTTACTTCGCATGTGATCGAACATTTTATTTACCTCACCGATTTTTTTAAGGAGGTTTCCTCTTTGCTTAAAACCGGAGGAACATTGGTTATTGCCTTACCCAATAAAAATATTCAGGAGTGGTACAGAAGCAAACATGTTAAGGGCTATCTGGATATTTTGCCTGAGAGAAGTATGAAAGAGTTAAAGGAAAACCCCTGGTTTTGTATTGATCCTCCCCGTCATAATTATGCATTGTCTTCCAAATCAATCAGGGTACTTGCTGCAAACTACGGATATGATATATTGGAGGATTTTACCGAATATTGTAACAGGGGGAGTTTTTACCACAACAATCAATATTCATTGTTAAATTTCAGTACTTTCATTACAAGACCGTGGCGCTTTTTGAACAATGTGTACATCACTATGATGTCGGCTATCATGAGCAGGAAATATCCTCAGGGAGGGGAGAACCTATGTTTAATATTAAGAAAAAAATAACAATCCGAAAATCAACAAGCGTATAGTGATGACATCAACTTTTCCATTATATAAAAACGACTCCAAGCCCTCGATACCACTTAACTCCGAGCAATTAAATTATATCGGGATTGTAAAGTCGAAGATTGATGATGGTTCATATAAACTTGTTACCGTCCCATGTTTATGCGGTGGAGATGGGGTAAAGGATATTACACTTACCCAAAAGGATCGGTATGGATTTGCTATCGGAAGTAAGCTTTGTGCACATTGCGGATTAATCAGAAGTGAGCAGATATTTGACGAAGCAAGTACGATTAGTTTTTATACGCACGAGTACCGAAAAATATATCAACCCGATGAAGAAGGGGTAGAGGCATTATTTGCCGACCAAACCAGAAGAGGGGAGGTTTTTTATAAATTGTTTCAGCGGGAGATCGGAGATTTGGCCGGGGCTACGGTTTTTGAAATAGGTTGTGGTGCCGGTGGGATTTTATATCCGTTCCACAAGGCTGGGTATATTGCTGAGGGGATCGATTATGACAGGGCACATCTGGAGTACGGAAAGTTAAAAGGAATGAATTTGCAGTTTGGGAATTATAAAGAAGCCATCCCTGCAGGCTCAAAAGATATCATGATCCTTTCACATGTATTGGAACATATGAGCAATCCTGTGAGGGAGCTGAATGATATCTTCGAAAAATTAAAGGATAATGGGTATCTTATTTTGGAGGTTCCGGGTATATTCTGTATTCATAATATGTATTTTGACCCGATTACTTATTTTCAGAATGCACATGTATACAGTTTTTATAAAGATTATTTGATTAAAATTGCGATGCAGATTGGTGTTAATGTGAAATATGCCAATGAAAGAGTTACACTTATTCTGCAAAAGCCGGTGGGGTGGAAACGAAATGAAACCCTTAATCTGATTGATCCTTCGCTCGAAGCAAAGGCCGGAGAGATAAAAAAATATGTATACAATAATTATGTTCAAAACAAGTTTAAAATAAACAGGTACTATTGGAAGTACTTGTTCTTTAAAACACTAAGAAATTTACAATTAATTAAATAGAAACAGATATGACTTATCAAACACCGAAAATTATAGCAGAGATCGGCTGCAACCATAAGGGAGAAATGAGCATTGCCAAGGATCTCATCAAATTGGCTAAAGATTGTGGAGCAGATGTTGCGAAATTTCAAAAAAGAAACAATAAGGAACTTCTTACTGAAGAGCAGTATAACACCCCGCACCCCAATCCGCATAATTCATATGGAGATACCTATGGTGCGCATAGAGAGTTTCTTGAATTTAATCCGCAACAACATGCTGAGTTGAAGACTTATTGTGAATCAATAGGAATAGTATATTCAACCTCAGTTTGGGATCATATTTCGGCAGCAGAAATAGTGGCATTAAATCCATCCCTAATAAAAGTACCTTCAGCATGTAACAATAATTTCGGAATGCTTAAAATTCTTCGCGATGATTATAAAGGCGAAGTACATGTTTCATTTGGAATGACGGATCATGAGGAAGAGGCTAAAATTGTAAGTTTTTTTGAAGAAACGAATCAGGGTAACAGATTGGTGATATATGCTTGCACTTCGGGTTACCCGGTACCTTTTGAAGATGTTTGTTTGCTCGAGATATCAAGATTAAAGCAAACATTTGGAAACAGGGTTAAGGATTACGGATTTTCAGGACACCACTTAGGTATAGCAATTGATAATGCCGCTTATGCCCTGGGAGGTACCTGGGTTGAAAGGCATTTTACCAAGGATAGAACCTGGAAAGGAACTGATCATGCTGCATCACTTGAACCTACAGGTATGCAGAAATTGGTAAGAGATTTACATGCAACGTATAAAGCCCTTACTTATAAATCGAAGGAAATACTTCCGATAGAACAGGTACAAAAAGATAAGTTGAAGTACAGAAAGAATGGGTAAGGCAATTGCATTGGTTCCCGCTCGTTGTGGTAGTAAATCGATACCGCTTAAGAACATAAAGGACTTTTGCGGCAGGCCGTTAATCTATTGGACATTAAAGGCATTGAATGAAAGCAATTTCGTGGAGCGTGTCATTCTGGCAACCGATTGTGATACAATTGAAGCAATAGCAAAGGAGCTGTGCCTGTCCAAAGTTGAAGTATACAGGCGCAAACCTGAGAATGCTACTGATAGTGCATCTACTGAGAGTGTAATGCTTGAAGTAATTGAAGCCCTAAAAGTAGAAGGACAAAGGCCTTTTATACTGGTGCAACCAACAAGTCCCTTCCTTACTGTTACAGATGTGAACAATGCGATGGAAACATATTTGAGTAATGGGTATGATTCATTGCTTACATGTGTACGTGTAAAAAGATTTTTTTGGACGGAGGAGGGAAAAAGTATCAATTATGATTTTACCTCGCGGCCCCGCAGACAGGATTTTAAGGGTGAGCTGATGGAAAATGGGGCATTGTATATTAGCAAAACCGATACTATTGTGTCTAATCAAAACAGGTTGAGTGGAAATATTGGAATATATGAAATGCCTGAATACTCTGCTACCGAAATCGATGAACAAGATGATTGGATAGTAGCTGAAGCTTTAATGAAAAAGCATGTGTTGAAGTTGGACCATTCAGGCAAAAAAATCAAATTATTTGCTACAGATGTGGATGGAGTGCTTACCGATGCCGGGATGTATTATAGTGAAAATGGGGACGAACTTAAAAAATTCAATACATTAGATGGGAAAGGGATTGAATTGTTGCGTAACAAAGGCATCAAAACAGCGATACTTACTTCTGAAAATACAGCTATTGTTAATAGAAGAGCACAGAAATTAAAAATAGATTTTTTGTACCAGGACCAACACAATAAGTTGGAAACACTCAAAAAGATCTGCTTGGAGCTGGGTATTTCGTTGGATGAAGTTGCTTATATAGGGGATGATATTAATGACAGGGAAGTACTTGGATGTGTTGGTTACGGTGCTTGTCCTGCCAATGCTGTTGATGTTATAAAGATGCTGCCGAATGTTATCAGAATTGATATTAAAGGCGGTGAAGGAGCCGTGAGGGCATTTATTGAGCACTTGTTTTATATAAATGCCATATGAAGTTGAGTGAACTCATTCCTCCGGTATTATATGAACTGCTTCTGAAATTGGCTGAACGGGTAAAGTTAATCTCAGTCAAAAACAAGGAAGACTTACGTAAAAATATACTTCTTAAAAATATTGGCAAGGGAAAACGTGCATTTATGATTGCAACTGGTCCAAGCATTAAACAGGAGGATCTGTCTGTACTTGCCGGAGAGGATTGCTTCAGTATCAGTAATTTTTTTCTTCACGATCAGCTGGCTGCGGTTAACCCATCGTTTCATTTTTTTGCTCCGTATCATGAGCCACTTGTTCTGGATAACTATATAAGTTGGCTTAGGCAGGCTGATGCAACCTTACCGCAGAAAACACAAATGGTGCTATGTCTTCGCGATAAAAAGATGATTGAAGAAAATCAATTGTTTGCTAATCGCGCAATACATTATTTACAGTTCTCGAATTCACCTTATTTCTCTGATAAAGTTGATCTGGAATTTCCGATCTTAAGCCCCATTACCGGCCCACTAATGATGCTTCCCGTTTTAATATACATGGGGTATAGCCAAATTTATTTGATAGGATGTGATCATACTGTACTGAGGGATTACAAACGAGAGATAAAGCATTTTTATGATAATGAAAAGGATATGCGGTTAAATGCATCTAATATTGATTCGTGGCATGGTATAATAGAGAGTCATCAGTATAGCTTAGCTACGTTTTTACAGTACAATTACTATAAAAAAATGATAAACAAAACCTATAAGGGGGTAGATGTTATTAATTTATCGCAGGATACCTGGTTGGACTTGTTTGCGATGGATACTTTAAATGAGGTGATAAAATATAAAGGGTTAGCGGAGGAGAGCAAATAAGCATGTTTAAATATATCATTCAAATGATCAATCGTTACAGGCATCCTAAACCTTTATGGTTTACTCAAATGGATATCACACCTGTTTCGTCAAAGTTTGGCTTTGATAGGGGAACACCTGTTGACAGGTATTACATAGAAGATTTTCTTACTAAAAATAGCCACCTCATTCAAGGGAGCGTATTGGAAATTGCAGAAAGCACCTATTCTAAGAAGTTTGGAAGCAATGTTACCTCGTTTGAAGTGTTGCATGTCGATTCTTCAAATCCCGCTGCGACAATTATCGGAGACCTCTCTAACTATGAAAGTTTACCAGAGAATGTGGTTGACAGTTTTGTATGTACTCAGACACTGAATTTTATTTTTGATTTAAAACAAGCTATTCGCGGTATTCACAAGGTATTGAAGCCCGGTGGTAATGTATTAATAACGGTTGCCGGACTTGTTCAGGTATCTCGTTATGATATGGATCGATGGGGTGACTATTGGAGGTTTACACCTTTATCCATTCAAAAGTTGATTAATGAAGTATTTGGAGCAAGTGCAGTTTCAGTGTATGGCAATGTTTATGCTGCCACAGCAATCCTCCATGGACTTTGTATTGAAGAGGTTGATATTAAAAAGCTTGCCCATGTTGATCAGGATTTTCCTGTCATTATCACTATCCTTGCACAAAAGAAAATACATTGATTCACATTATAAAAACATTTTTAAGTTCATTATTCCGTTTTTTTACCGATAAACGCTACCGATATTTTATTCTCATTTATCAGCGTTATGGGAAGCAAAGGGGAAAGAACATACAAGGTATTCGTTTCGAAGGAGGAACTCTTTCGATGCCTGATGCGCAATCATTTGTATGGCAGTTCAAAGAGCTATTTGTTGATGAGATCTATAAATTCGAGACTCCTTCCCGCAATCCGATTATTATTGATTGTGGAGCTAATATCGGACTATCATGTATCTATTTTAAGCACCGGTTTCCTGAGGCGCGGATTACGGCTTTTGAAGCGGATCCGGAAATTGTAAAAGTATTAAACCAAAATCTGAGAAGCAATAACGCGGGTGATGTAGAAGTAAGGGCAAAAGCTGTTTGGGTTCATAATGAAGGCATTCACTTTAAGCAAGACGGTTCTGATGGAGGATCAATAACAACTGCCAATGAAGCAGGGATTTTGGTTCAAACGGCCCGATTAAAGGATGTTTTACAAGAGCACCCAAGTATTGATTTCCTTAAAATTGATATTGAAGGTGCCGAGACTGAAGTTCTCAATGATTGCAAGGAGGAACTATACAGGGTGCAAAAGCTATTTGTAGAGTATCATTCATATGTGAATCAGGAACAGAGTCTTTCAACCTTGTTGACAATTCTTAAAAATGAAGGGTTCAGATACTCTATTCAGTCAATATCAGAAACACCTAATCCCTTTATGCCTTCTGAAAAAAGTCAACTCAATTTTGAGTTACAGTTGAATATTTTTGCCTGGAAGTAATTATTCATTTATGGGTTTGTTCTCTAAAACAATTAAGCCGGTTATTCGATTTGCAGAAAATCTGTTTAATGTACCTGCTGTTGTTTTGTTGTATCATAGGGTTGACAATTTACAAACCGACCTTCAGCAATTAGCCGTATCGCCCAAACACTTTGATGAGCAGATTGCTTTTTTGAGGGCTAATTATAACTTAATTACCATTGATGAGTTTTACACCAAACTACATCACAAAAGTCCTTTTGATCCTGATACCATAATTCTTACATTCGATGACGGTTATGCCGATAACTATACTCAGGCACTTCCTATTTTGGAAAAACATGCCGCCCAAGCATTATTCTATATTACAACATCCAAACTCAATACAAAGGAAATTTTGTGGTGGGACGCTCTGGAATATATTTTTGTGGACCTTCCGAATCTGCCTGATTCCTTAGAGTTGAGTGTTAATGGTAGAGAATACACATTTGATACTAAACCTTTGGAAAAGTATAAAACGTACAATAAGTTACACCCGCTGATAAAATATACTCATTTTAAGGAGCGTAATCGTATCATGAAGGGTATTTATAACTGGGCAAGAATTGAAATGATTAATACTAATAAATACAGGTTGTTGACGCACGAAGAGTTAAAAGTAATGGCAAAATCGGGATCATGTGTGGTTGGGGCTCATACATTGGATCATCCTGTATTGAGTGAGCTGAGTTTTGATGAACAATACTTGCAGATACTACATTCAAAAAAGGAATTGGAAAATCTGACAGGAAAGGAAATTAAGCATTTTTCGTATCCATTTGGAAGCAAAAGAGACTATAACAAAGATAGTATCGAAGCTTGCAGAAGGGCAGGATTTGAGATGGTAACATCAAATTTTGAATGGCAGGTACATTCTTATACCAGTAAATTTGAAATACCTCGTTATTTGGTGAGGGATTGGAATGTTGAGATGTTTAGTAAACAGATGAGAAACTTCTTTAATCATTAGTCCGGAATGAAAATTCTTATCGTGAATACATCTGATACAGGTGGTGGAGCATCTAAAGCGGCAGTTAGGTTGTTTGAGGCGTTGTTAACTGATGGAATTGATGTTTCAATGCTGGTTCATGAAAAAAACACAACCAATGACCGTTTTGTATCAAGTGTACCCAAACCGATTCAAATACTACAATCCCGACTGGATAAATATGAATGCAAACTGAGAGGTATCAAGCGTCAAAGTCTCTTTTCTATTGCAAGGTTCGGAAATGATATTACAAAACATGAAGCATTTAAACAGGCTGATGTGGTTAATATACATTGGGTAAACAGAGGTTTTTTGTCTGTTGAGAATTTAGGAGCTATTTTTAAATCCGGAAAAAAAATAGTTTGGACTTTACACGATTCATGGGCATTTACCGGAGGATGCCACCTGCCCTACGATTGTATTTTATATAAGTCTCATTGCGGTACCTGCCCGGCAATTGCTTCCGATAAGGAGCATGATCTTGCCTATTCCATATTTGAACGAAAGCAACAATCATGGAAGGATGCCGATATGTCTGTTTTTGCACCAAGTAATTGGTCGGCAAATAAATCATTAAGTAGCGTATTGCTTAAAAACTTTGCAACCAAAGTGTTTCCAAACGCTTTGAATACAGACCTATTTAAAGTATATCAGCAAGAAGAAGCAAGAGTTGAACTTAAGCTACCTCTCAATAAGAAAATAATATTATTTGGGGCAATGAATGCGACCTCAGATGTGAACAAGGGTTATTCCTTGCTATTGGAAGCCATAAGGTTCCTAATTAAAGGAGATGAAACATTCTCGCAAACACATGCTTTGTGCATAGTAGGGTCGGATGCAACTATTCCGCTTCCCATGGATGTATACGTTATGGGAACTATTTATGATGACCATAGAATGGCTAAGCTATATGCAGCATCGGATGTATTTGTCCTTCCATCAAAATCCGAAAACCTGCCATATACCATTATGGAGTCTCTTGCATGTGGAACACCTGCAGTAGCATTCAATGTCGGTGGTATATCAGAGCTTGTTAAACATCAAGACAACGGATATTTAGCACAATGTTATGATACATCAGATCTGGCAAACGGAATACTCCACGCACTTAGTGAACTAATATATTCGAAGGAAATAATCAGTAAAACGATTAAAGATAGGTATGGTTATAAGACGGTGTCAAAGCAATTTCTAAATTATATAGAGTGAATATTTTGTTGCTGGATAATTATGATTCTTTCACTTACATGCTCAGGGATTATATTGAGCAACACGGAGCAACATGCACTGTTGTGAGAAACGATCATCAGGATGCAATCGCGATGGCTCTTGCAGCTGATGCCATCATTTTGTCTCCGGGGCCGGGAGCACCCAAAGATGCAGGCCTGTTAATGAAAGTGATTGAGGAAGTGTATGCGTTCAAACCTGTTTTGGGAGTGTGCCTTGGGCATCAGGCCATCGGTGAATTTTTTGGTGCCACATTGCAAAAGGCAACCGTTCCCATGCACGGGAAAGTAGATTACATTACACGCTCCGAAAATCAGTTGTTTGCAGGCATCCCTCGTACGTTTCAGGCAACACGTTACCACTCCTTATTGCTCACACATATTCCCGAACAACTCATCACAATTGCCACTTCTGCCAAAGGAGAAGTGATGGCATTAACGCACAAGCAATTACCCCTTTGGGGAATTCAGTTTCATCCCGAATCGTGTCTCACAGAGTACGGATCGATGATGATTAAAAACTTTTTATTGGCCGCAACACCAAAGCAGTAAGTATTTTTTATATATATTTGATTTGTATACATACACGATTAATGAATATTCAGGTAAGGAAAGAAGATAAATTCAGCTACATCGAACAAGGTGAAGGAGAAGTACTTTTGCTTTTACATGGGTTGTTTGGAGCATTAAGTAATTGGAAGGATGTATTGAATCATTTTTCGAAAAATTACAAAGTGGTAATTCCATTGATGCCCATTTTTGAAATGAATATTTTGAAATTGAGTGTGGAAGGATTAGCAGATTTTATCGATGATTTTATTACCTATAAAAAATTTGAAAAAGTACATTTTTTGGGTAATTCACTTGGCGGACATGTGGCCTTGGTATACATTCGTAAACACCCCACAAAAATTTCATCTTTAGTGCTTACTGGCAGTTCCGGATTATATGAAAATGCAATGGGAGGGAGTTATCCCAAAAAGGGAGATAAAGAATTTATAAGGCAAAAAGTAGCACTTACTTTTTATGATCCGGCAACTGCAACCGATGAGTTGGTTGATGAGGTGTTTGATACCATCAATGATAAAGGGAAAGTATTGCGCATTTTGATGATGGCAAAATCGGCTATCAGGCATAATATGCGTAAGGATATTCCTCAAATCACACAACCTGTATGTTTAATATGGGGTAAGGATGACACCATAACCCCACCGCAGGTAGGTGAAGAGTTTCATAAATTATTCCCCGATTCGGAATTGCATTTGCTCGACCATTGTGGCCATGCACCAATGATGGAACGCCCGAAAGAATTTAACACAACAGTTGATACATTCTTACAACGAATAATAACACCATAACATGTTTGCCGAGGAACTTCTGTCCAATGATATTTTTCCGTTAAAAAAGACAGACACATGCGAAAGTGCATTGGTGTTTATGGCGGATTGGAAAGTGTTTCATATTCCCGTGGCCGATAATGGCAAATTGCTTGGGTATGTTACCTATGATGATGCAAGCAGTCATTCAGGTAAGACCAAGGTGTCAAAAATTATCCAACCCCTCCTGCAATTGTATGTGGAGAAGGGACAACATTTGTTTGAAATTATCAAACTGATGGCCGATACAGGCTTTACAGCCATAGCTGTTAGCGATGGAGAAGCCGAGTATAAAGGAGTGGTATCGTTTAAAGAAATTGTTCAGGTTTATAAAACATCATCACTCGCCCAACCCGGTGGAATTATCGTACTGGAAATGACCTCACAGGATTATTCACTTGCCGAGTTATCCAGGATTGTTGAATATAACGATGCCAAAATCCTCCACGTATTTGTGACAGCCGCTCCCGGGAATATTTCGAAAATTCTGGTGTCGCTCAAACTCAACCGACCCGAGTTAAGCACCATTGTGCAAACACTTGAAAGGTATCAGTACCGTATTCATTCCGTGCATCAGTCTCTTGATCAGTCGAGTGATTTTAGTAACCGGTATGAGTGGTTAATTAAGTATTTAAACACATAAAAAGCATAACAATCATCACATGAAAATTGCGATCTATGGAAGGGTGTTTAAAAAAGAAAATGCGGTATTCATTCAAACGCTCTATGATTACCTGCTCGAAAAAGACATAGACTTTGTAACAGAAGAAGTTTTTTTGGCACAATGTGTAGCATCGGGAATTAAACCGCGAAAAACAGATACATTTTCATCACAATCGGATTTAAACGGAAGCGAACCCGATTTTTTTATCGTGCTTGGAGGTGATGGAACCATATTGGATACGATGGTTTATATGTTTCGGAAGCCTATTCCTGTGTTAGGTATCAATACCGGGCGGTTAGGTTTTTTGGCCGGAGAATCCAAAACCGATATTCGAAGAGCTATTGATAACCTTGTGAAGGGACATTTTACCATTGATTACCGTTCGGTTTTACACTTGGAAACAAGTATACCATTATTTGAAGGGGTTAATTTTGCTTTGAATGACTTTGTTATTCACAAAAAGGATTCATCATCCATGATTACCATTCATACCTATATTAATGGCGAATATCTCAATTCATATTGGTCCGATGGACTTATTATTTCTACCCCCACAGGTTCCACAGGATATTCCTTAAGTTGTGGTGGTCCCATTCTATATCCAACATCCAATAGCGTAGTTATTACTCCTATTGCACCTCATAACTTAAATGTGCGTCCAATGGTTATTTCAGACGAACATGTCATTTCATTTGAAATTGAAGGCCGGAGCACGGGCTTTTTAATTACCCTTGATTCGCGCTCCGAAAGCATTACTTCATCGGTTCAACTTGCTATTAAAAAGGCAGGATTCAAGTTTCCGCTGATCCGGTTTAATGAAGAAAACTATTTAAATACACTGCGCAAAAAGCTCATGTGGGGGCTTGATAATAGAAACAGCTGAGTAATTTATCCCTTGAAATGAGCAGCTCATACCTTATTTGCGCAACTCACATCTTGATTATGTGATTCCAATACAATACATTTGAGGCGATTATCTAATTAGAATGAATTTGAATATTCGTAGTTTGTTTTTTATACTCATGTATTGTGCCGCTTCACTAAAAGTGACTGCTCAAAAAACGGAGTTCGGATTTTTAGCGGGCGGGTCATACTATTATGGGGATATTGTGAACACCAATTTCCAACCAAAAACTGTTGGCCCCGGCTTCGGGGTTTTAATTCGTTATCACTATAATAAGAGGATTGCCTTACGTGGAAACCTTATGTATTGCAGGGTTCAGGGGGCAGATTCAAACCTTGTATTTAGGGCCGATACCAAATGGCAGAAAACAAGAAACCTTGCCTTTTATTCCGATATCCTTGAAGTATCTGGTACAGTAGAATACAGTTTAATTGAAGATGCAAATAAAAGCCGGAGGATGCACAATAGGGTTATTCCATACGTGTTTGGAGGTATAGGCATTTTTTATTTTGACCCAATGGCCATTAGTCCGGTATCGGGCAAACCTATAGCTTTGCGCCCGCTCATGCTTGGCGGAGAGTCCTATTTGCCTGTTGCTGTAGCGTTTCCATTGGGAGTAGGCATCCGTTGTTACATTACCAAAAACTGGCAGGTGGGAGTAGAACTTGGAATGCGTGTTACTACAACATCAAACCTTGATGATATTGAGGGCTCTTCCACTTATCCGGATCCGGCAACTCTACCCAACGATAACGCCAGAATTATGTCGGTACGAAACGTAAACAGCGTAAATACTGAAACCCAAATGGCCGATAACTTTACGGGTAAACCACGGGGAAAAATAGACTATATATCGGATCTTTATTTTATAGGAGGAGTTACCGTTTCCTACCGTTTATGGCCCAAAGGCGCACGCACTTATCAGGGCATGGCTATTCGCTGTCCCCGTTTTTATTAAGATAAAAAAGGGTATTTTATTACAAAATCCAAAGTTTATTTATATTCGCCTTTATGCGCATTATATTGAGAAGAGTATTTATCATCTTATTTCTTTCTTTTTTACAAGTAGCTGTAGCTTTTTCCCAGGGAATAGAATTTGGGTTGTTTTTGGGCGGCTCAAATTATTATGGCGACTTCAGCAACGACATAATTATGTTGGATCAAACACATCCTTCAGCCGGCCTTATCGGGCGTTATAATTTAAGCGAGAAGTGGGCTGCTAAAGGATTTGTGGGATACGGTCGCATATCGGGAGATGATAAGGACGGGAGCACAGAATTTACCAAGAGCAGAAACCTCAATTTTTATTCCGACATATTTGAAGCATCAGCACAATTGGAGTATAATTTAATCAAGAACAGTTTCAGGTATACCAAAACGAAATCAATTGTTCCTTATATCTTTGCTGGAGTTGGCGTATTTAATTTTAATCCGAAAACAGAGCTTTTGGGTGAAGATATTGAATTGATGCCGCTTGGAACAGAGGGGCAAGGAACAACTACTTATAACGACAGGCAAAAATATGCACTTACTCAGTTTTGCATTCCGTTTGGAATCGGATTCAAAAAACGACTCGGGAACAAGATTTCAATTGGATTTGAGGTTGGTGCACGTTATACCTACACAAATTACCTGGATGATGTTGGAGGAACCTATGCGGATGCAAGGGTAATTGAAAGAGCAAATGGAGTTCAGGCTGCATTGCTAAGTGATAGAAGCTGGGAAGTATCGCCTGATGGAATGCCCCTTTTTTCGGATGGAGTTCCCCGGTCGGTTAAAGCGTTTAAAATTAATGATATTTATATAATGGGTGGATTCACCATCACATATATTTTCCCTAATACAGGAATGAGATGTCCAAGATTCTAACAACAAGAGTACTGTCGGTTGTGGCAGCAATATTTTTGCATATCACCCTCCTCTCGGCTCAACGCATAGAGGTTGGAGTTGCTTTGGGAGCGGCCAACTATGTTGGTGATTTGGCAAGAACAATGGTGATGACTGAAACAAAACCAGCATTTGGCATTTTTGGACGTTATGCCCTTTCAAGTTCATTTGCCTTTAAAGGAGAAATTACGTTTACCCAATTATCAGGATCGGATCAGAATTATGGGTTCAATACAGTGCGCAACCTCAACTTCCGGTCGGATATAACAGAGTATTCAGGAGTACTTGAGTTTAATTTTAACAAGTACGGATTGAGTGTGCTGGATAAAAAGTTCACCTCATATGTGTTTATCGGAGTTGCAATGTTTGAGTTCAAACCCGAAGCATTATATCAGGATGCATGGTATGATTTAAGACCACTGAGAACCGAAGGAAAAACCTATGGATCCACGTCATATGCTATTCCATTTGGAATGGGAATTAAATGTCACCTGGCCCGCAATTTTTCCCTCGAGGCCAATTTTGGGTTTCGCAAAACATTTACCGATTATCTGGATGATGTAAGCGGAACGTATATTGATAACTATGAGCAAAACCAAAGGATGGGTGCAGTTGCTGCAGCCCTTACCGACCGCTCGGCAGAGTTGTTTAATGGCGTTCCACAATACCCTGCAGGCTCAAAAAGAGGAAATCCGGACTTTAACGACTGGTATATGGTTGGAAGTGTATCACTTAGCTACCGTATATTAAACGCTACAAAGTGTGCAAGATTTTATTAAATTCGCAGGCTTATAAAAATTCATGAGCCTCAAAGATCAACTGAACATACAAAAACTCCCTAAGCACATTGCCGTCATCATGGATGGGAATGGCAGATGGGCAAAAGGCAAGGGCAAATTTAGAATATTTGGCCACCAGAATGGTGTAAAAGCTGTTAAGGAAGCTGCTGAAGCATGCGCGGAAATTGGTGTTCAATACCTCACTTTATATGCATTTTCAACCGAAAACTGGAGCCGGCCAAAGGATGAAGTAAACGCATTGATGGAATTGTTGGTTTCTACCATCCGAAAAGAAACTAAAACATTGATGAAGAATAACATACGATTAGAAGCAATCGGTGATATTCAGGATTTGCCGGTTAAATGCCAGCGTGAATTAAAAGAGGCGATGGATGAAACAAAAGGCAACACACGATTAACCCTGATACTTGCGTTAAGCTATAGCGCAAAATGGGATATGATAAACGCTATTAAACAAATTGCTTCCTCCGTAAAAGAAGGTAAAATCGGTATAGAAAACATTGATAATGGTTTGGTAGATCAGCTGCTGTCGACAAAAAATTATCCGCACCCCGAATTGATGATCCGCACAAGTGGAGAACAGCGCATCAGTAATTTTTTATTGTGGGAATTAGCATACAGCGAATTGTATTTTACACCCAAATTATGGCCCGATTTTAACCGTGAAGATTTGTACGAAGCCATTTTAGATTATCAACAAAGAGAAAGAAGGTTTGGAAAAACCAGCGAGCAACTAGCATAATGAGATACCTACTAAACACCATTTTCTTTGTACTATTTTGTGGAGCGTTTTCGCAATTGGCGGCACAGAATCCCGACTCTGCTTTGGTAGGGCAGCCCAAATCGTTTATCGACTACAGTTCTCCTAAAAAATATGAACTGGCCAATATTGTTATCACCGGAACCAATTTTTACGATAAAAGTGTGTTGATGGTATTGTCGGGTCTTACCATTGGCCAGTCCATCAAAATACCATCCGAGGATATCACAAAAGCCGTTAGCAATTTATACAAGCAAAAGCTATTCGATGATGTGAGTGTGCGTATCATGGATATTCAGGATAACAAACTTACACTAGAGATATACTTAAGAGAAAAACCACGCTTGTCAGCCTTTACCATTAAGGGGCTCAGCAAAGGAAAAGCCAATACACTCAGGGAAGAAATAAGTCTTAAATCGGGGCAGATCATAACAGATAATGTACTGGCATCAACACGGAATGAGATTAAAAGATATTATGCCGAAAAAGGTTTTTTAGATGCAGATGCTACTATTACCCAGGAAGTAGATGACGCTAAAAAAAATACAGCCAAACTTAAAATTGTAGTATCCCGCGGATCTAAAATCAAAATCCATGATGTGGTTATTGAAGGAAACGAAGCACTCACGGATAAGAAGATTCGCAAGCTGTTAAAAGATACAAAACCGAAACGCAGGTTATTTGCCAAGTCGAGGTACGAAGAGGAGAAATTTAATGAAGACAAACAACGGGTAATCGAGAAGTACTTGTCAATGGGTTACCGCGATATCGATATTGTATCGGATAGTGTGTACCGTTACGATAAAACCACTTTGCAAATTGTAATCAAACTCAATGAAGGCCGGAAATATTATTTCCGCGACATCAAGTTTGTAGGCAATACCAAGTATACATCGGCCGACTTATTGGGAATCTTAAAGATTAATCGGGGTGATGTGTATGATCAATCGATGCTGGAGGCCCGGTTGCATATGAATCAAACGGGTCTCGATATCACCACACTATATATGGATGACGGATATTTGTTCTTTCAGGTAAACCCGGTGGAAGTATTGGTTGAAAACGATTCGATTGACCTCGAAATCCGGATGCATGAAGGTGAGCAGGCACGTATCAATAAGGTAACCGTTTCCGGTAATACCAAAACAAGTGATCATGTTATCATCAGGGAGCTTCGTACTAAGCCGGGTCAGCTATTCAGCCGCAGCGATGTTACCCGTTCATTGCGCGATTTATCACAATTAGGATATTTTAACCCCGAAGGATTAAACGTAAATCCGGTTCCGCATCCCGAAAACGGGACAGTTGATATTGAATACAAAGTTGAAGAAAAACCGAATGATCAGATTGAACTTTCGGCAGGTTGGGGAGCCAGTTCTATTGTAGGAACATTAGGACTCACACTCAATAATTTCTCGACACGCAGGATGTTTGATAAAAAGGCATGGGCTCCGGTACCGAGTGGTGATGGGCAACGTCTGTCATTACGCGCTCAAACAAACGGAACATTTTACCAATCATACAGTGCATCCTTTACCGAACCATGGATGGGTGGGAAAAAGGCCAATGCATTGTCGGTTTCAGTATACCATTCCATTCAAAGCAACGGATACAATGAAGCAGACTCGAGAAGAGCGGCATTGATAACTTCGGGTATTACAGTGGGGTTGGGTAAACGCTTAAAATGGCCGGATGATTATTTTACCTTGCAAAACCAGGTATCGTACCAGCGCTATTATAACGATTACAGCGCAACCGGCCAAAGTTACCTGTCGTTGATTCCCGAAGGTGCATCCAATAGTTTGAGTTACCGGATTATTTTAGGAAGAAACTCTTCAGGCCCTAATCCAATTTATCCATCTGAGGGATCAAACGTGTCACTCTCGGCACAGTTCACTCCTCCTTATTCATTATTTGATGGCAAGGATTACACGACCATGGATCCAAAGGAAAAAATGCGCTGGCTCGAATTTTACAAATGGAAATTTGATGCTTCCTGGTTTACCAAACTTGCCGGTAATAAACGTCCGCTGGTGCTGATGACCCGTACCAATTTTGGTTTTATTGGCCAGTATAACCAAAACGTAGGGTATACACCTTTTGAGCGTTTCTGGTTGGGAGGTTCAGGATTGTTGGGATTCAGTTTGGATGGACGTGAACTCATTGCCTTGCGTGGTTATGCCGATAACTCACTAACGCCTTTAATTGAAAATAGAAGCACGGGGTATGCCGAACGTCAGGGTGGTATTATTTATAACCGCTTTACCATGGAATTGCGTTATCCTATTTCAACCAATCCGCAGGCAACGGTATTCCCGCTCATCTTTTTTGAAGGTGGAAAAGCATGGAGCCGTTACGAAGATTTTAATCCTTTTGATATTTACCGCTCAGCCGGAATCGGTGTTCGTATTTTTCTTCCCATGTTTGGTATGATTGGGTTGGATTATGGCTACGGATTTGATGAGGTTTCATTTCAGGCGGGTGTGAATAAAGGAAATTTCCACTTTTTGTTAGGTCAGCAGTTTTAACCAATCCCCCGAAAACGTTAACTATATATGAAAAAACTACTTCTTATACTTTCTGTTTTGCTGTTTGGAGCACTGGGTGCTTCGGCTCAGCGTTTTGCCTATGTTGATACCGAGTATATCCTGGATTTGATGCCGGAGTACAGAAGTGCCCAAAAACAATTGGATCAGCTATCGGAAGATTGGCAAAAGGAACTGGAAAAGAAACAGCAGGCCATTGATAAAGTAATTAAAGATTTTCAGGCCGAGCAGGTATTGTTAACAGAAGAGTTGCGTAAAAAGCGTGAACAGGAGATTAAAGATAAAGAGAAGGAGCTGAAAGATTACCGCAACCAGAAATTCGGGTACGAAGGAGAGTTATTTAAAAAACGCCAGGAGCTGATTAAACCTATTCAGGATAAAGTTTTTGATGCGGTGCAAAAAATTGCAAAACAAAACGCATTAGACTTTATATTTGCCAAATCGGGTGAGCTTATTATGCTGTATTCCAATGCTAAATACGATAAAAGTGACGAAGTATTAAGCGAGTTGGGTGTAGCCGTAAATAAAGCCGATAAAGGAAAAGATAAAAAACAACCGACCAAGCAAAATGATAAATAACGGTTTGGCACCATTTTTAGACACAACAGATTTATAACAACACAACAGAATAATGAAACACACAGCAAAATTTATTTTAGGAGCAGCACTGATTCTGTGCATGGGATTGGGTTCCGCTAAGGCGCAAAAGTTTGCGTACATCGATTTTCAAGAATTAATGCAACAAATGCCGGAGTATAAAAAAGCCAACACCGATATGGAAGCTTTTGGAAAAACCTTGCAGGACGAATTGAAAAAGATGAGCGAAGAGTTGGAGCGTAAATATGCCGACTATCAAAAAAACGAACCTAAGATGGCTGATGCCATTAAGGACTTGAAACAAAAAGAACTGCGCGATATGCAAAGCCGTATCCAGGAGTTTCAGGAAAGCGCTCAGGAAAACGTGCGTAAGAAAGAAACCGAACTGTTGAAACCGATTATCGAAAAAGCAAAAACCACTATTGGTACAGTAGCTAAAGATGGAGGTTATGCGTATGTATTTGACAGCAGCCCGGGAACACCATTATTGTACAAGCCTGAGGGCGACAATATCATGGGTGCCGTTAAAAAGAAATTAGGCATTTTGTAAGTATAACAAACCAAATTAAAAATCCCCGGTTGAAGTGATTCAGTCGGGGATTTTTATTTCGGAAAGTCAAGCTCTTGCGATAGTTATCAGGATAATGTGGCGGCCTGACAAATGTTGCAAGTCGTAGACTTGACAGAATATTTTTAACCCTTAACAAATAATCTAATACCCCAATAACTCCCCAACCTTCACCGCTACTTTCTCGGCATTTGGTAACATCTCTGCTTCCAGTCCCATGTTTAACGGAACGGCAGGAATATTTTTAGCGCCAATGGTATGAACTGGAGCATCCAGGAACTTAAAACAGGTTTGCGCAATTCGTCCGGCTAAGCTTTCGGCAAACGAATTAAGTAAAGCTTCTTCTGTTACCACCAAACATTTTCCATGGCGTTTCACTGCAGCCATGATTGCCTCTTCATCCAAAGGTTGAAGGCTTCTCAGGTCAACTACTTCTACTTGTCCGGGGAATTTTTTGGCAGCAGCAGTGCTCCAGTATACGCCCATTCCCCAGGTAATTATGCAGCAACTTTCACCATTTTCCATTGCCTCTTCGCTGGCAGCTAATACGGTATTGGCTTTTCCAAAAGGAAGGATATAATCTTCATCAGGCTCTACACAACGTGCAGCTTCGGTACCCGGATTTTTACTCCAGTAAAGGCCTTTGTGCTCAAGCATGATTACAGGATTTCCATCGTAATAGGCGGCTTTCATCAAACCTTTCATATCTGCAGCATTGCTTGGGTAGGCAATCTTAATTCCCTTTAAAGTAAGCAAAGTTGATTCAATGCTTCCGCTGTGGTAAGGTCCGCCTCCACCGTAGGCACCAATCGGGATACGAATAATGGTGCTCACCGGGTATTTACCCATAGTAAGGTAGGATGATTTGGTGATTTCACACACCAACTGATTCACACCTGTCCACACATAATCGGCAAACTGAATTTCCACAATCGGTTTCACCCCTACTGCACTCATTCCTACGGTTGACCCTACGATATAAGCTTCCTGTATGGGTGTATTGAAAACTCGGTCATTGCCGTATTTTCCGGCAAGTGTTGCAGCTTCGCGGAATACTCCACCCAAGCGTGCTCCAACATCCTGGCCGTAAAACATACATTCAGGATGTTTGGCCATCAGTTCATCCACAGCATGCAAAGCCGCATCTACCATCACACTGGGTTCTTTTCCTTCGGGTGTGCGGTTTCCTACTTCTTCGGTTGCTCCGCTGGGTGCGTAAATATGGTCTTCAACAGTTGAAATATCCGGATCGGCTGATTCAACGGCTTGTTTAAACTGTTGTTCAACTTTATAGGTTGCGTCTTTTTCAATCTCCACCAAATCGTTTTCACTCACGCCAATCTGCAATAACAGTTCACGCAATTTCGGATGCGGATCATCTTTGGTATGCTGGGATAAGTCTTCATCAGTGCGGTACCATTCCTTGCGCACTCCCGATGTATGGTGCCCGAGCAGTGGAACTTTGGCGTGCACCAAAATAGGTTTGCGGTTGTTGCGCACATAGTCGATTGCCTCACCAAAACCTTCGTAACTTTCTACAAAGTCGCTTCC
This sequence comes from Bacteroidota bacterium, assembly GCA_040387195.1. Lineage (GTDB taxonomy): Bacteria > Bacteroidota > Bacteroidia > UKL13-3 > UKL13-3 > UKL13-3. Next base: position 191,420 of record JAZKEF010000006.1, on the reverse strand, counting down.
GTTTACGCGCATACGTTTCATCCCCTTAAATCCTGCAGCATATTCGTATGCATCCATGGCACGCATTTCATCTCCGCTGGCACTAATGCCCCAGTCGTTATCCTGCACCAGGTAAATAATGGGGAGGTCTTTTAATACAGCCATTTGAAATGCTTCAGCTACTTCCCCTTCGGTAATGGAACCATCTCCGAAAGAGCATACTACAACAGGGTATTCGCCTTTGGTATTGAGTCGTTGACTTTCCTTGTATTTGATACCGTGTGCCATTCCGGTTGTAGGAATTGCCTGCATTCCTGTGGCACTGCTTTGGTGAGGGATTTTGGGGAACCCATCACGTTTTAAGCTGGGGTGCGCATAGTATGTTCTTCCACCCGAAAACGGATCTTCCGCTTTACCCAGCAATTGCAGCATCAACTCGTAAGGACTAATGCCCATACCTAATAACATTGACTCATCGCGGTAATAAGGTGAGCAATAGTCGTATGGTTTCAGTTGCATACCCACGGCAAGCTGAATAGCTTCATGTCCGCGTGAAGTTGAATGTACATATTTGCAGATAGGGCGGTTTGCATCATACGTTTCGGCCATTGCACGGGCCTCGCACATGTGCATGTATGCTTCGAGTAGAATGTCTTTTTTTACCATGATAGAGGGGCAATTTTACAGCATTTGGATAACAATTCCATAACCTAAAATTATATGTATATAATTCCCTGATACGGTTATTTTTGCTTTATGACTAGTGAAGCAACAAAGGCGCCTTATCCGTTCAGGAAAATTGCAGTGGCAGTGGCATTTTCACCCCGAGTGGAGGCAGTTTTGGCAGAGAGCAGAAGACTGCAGGATCTTTTTAAGGCAGAAATGATTTTTATCCATGTGGGCGAAAAAAACCTGCAACAGGAACAATACCTCAAACATTTATTGCACCGTTTCGGGCTGGATGGACCGGCTAATCAATTATTATGGCAGGAAGGTGATCCGGTAGAGGTAATTATTGATACCTGCAAAGAACTGGATGTGGATTTGGTCGTAGCCGGAGCATTGGAAAAAGAAAGCCTGCTTAAGTATTTTCTGGGGTCGGTAGCACGTAAGTTGTCGCGCAGGGCCAAATGTTCGGTGCTCATGCTACGCGAACCGGATATTTTATCCAAACCGGTAAAACGGATTGTGGTAGAAGGAAGTGATCAAACCAAAACGGAGAATACCATTGAAGTTGCCATTTATGTGGCTAAGCAAACCCATGCCGATAATGTAACCATTATCCAGGAAAGTGATGTAAGCAAGATGGCACTCATTCGCAGTGATGCTTTCAGTGATGGAGAATCGGAAGAGAAAAAGGAGAAAATTTTTGAGGAAGAAGACAAGCGCCTCGATTATATTTTAAAATGTGCCGATTGCGGTACACTTACCGTAAATACAGAACGCCTAGACGGAAAACCGGGATACGTGATTACGCAGTACGCGCGGGAACAAAAAGCAGATTTGCTGGTGCTCAATTCACCCGATACCAAATTGAATTTAATTGACCGAGTTTTTCCGCATGACATCGAATATGCATTGGCCGATTTGCCTTGCGATTTGCTGATTGTGCACTCGAAGCAAGAGGAAGAAGGAGAGTGAAGACGATGAGTGAATGGAGAAGAATAATGTGCAGATGAAAGTTGCGTTAGGCAACCAACTATAAATGAATAACTACTCAATAACAAATAACCTATAACTCAATAACGAATAACAAAAACCAAATGAACCACGAACAATTAATTGATTTGTTTTTATGCCTTAGCATTATGCTGTTGAGTGGTCGGCTGTTGGGAGAGTTTTTTCGCAAGTTAAAAATGCCCTTGGTAGTGGGAGAATTGGTGGCGGGGATTATTTTAGGGCCAACCATTTTGGGACATTATTATCCTTACCTCACTGAACATATTTTTACAACCAAGGGTAATATCGGTTTGGTGTTGCAGGGTATTACGTCCATGTCGGTGGTGATGCTGTTGTTTGCAGCTGGAATGGAAGTGGAGTTGGCCGTTATTCGCCAACAAGGCAAAACAGCCTTAAAAGCAAGTTTTGTGGGGTTAATTATTCCGTTGGTATTAGGTTTTTTTGTCGGCAGGGAATTTTACCATTGGTTTGGTGAAAACAATTCGGGAAATATTTTAGTGTTCAGTTTGTTTATGGGAACGGCCATGGCTATCTCGGCATTGCCTGTAATTGCGCGTACACTCATGGATCTTAATTTGTTTAAAACCAAAATAGGAATGATCATTATTGCTGCGGCTATGCTGGATGATCTGGTGGGATGGATTTTATTTTCGGTGGTATTGGGGATGATGAATACGGGTGTAGGTTCCTGGGGCTTTTTGTACACCTTAGGGTTTACCATTTTGTTTACCTTACTTATGCTCACAGGCGGGCGTTTTATTATCAATCGGTTTTTGCCCTGGGCTAAAAGGAAACTATCGTGGCCGGGTGGAGTGCTCGCAATCTCATTGGGCTTTGCATTTTTAGCGGCAGCTTTCACCGAAAAAATTGGTATTCATGCCATCTTCGGAGCATTCATTGTTGGAATAGCGTTTGGCGATTCGGTTCATCTTAATGAAAAAACAAGAGACATCATCCACCAGTTTATTACGAATATTTTTGCCCCGTTATTTTTTGTATCCATTGGCTTTAAAATAAATTTCGTTGCCAACTTTGATTTGGAAATTACCATGATTGTATTGGTATTGGCAATTGTATCCAAACTACTTGGAGCCGGTCTGGGAGCATTGTGGGGTGGACTTACATTTAAAGAGTCAATGGCGGTTGGCTTTGGAATGAATGCACGCGGAGCCATGGAAATAGTGCTGGCCATACTTGCTTTACAAGCCGGTGTAATTTCGCAACAGTTGTTTGTAGCAATTGTGATTATGGCTGTGGTAACAAGTATCATGGCGGGCCCAATGTTGCAATACCTTATTACCGGAGAGATGAAGGTGGGTGTGAGTTTAAAGGAGATTAATCCGCTGAGCACGGAAGATTGAAACCAAAATGGTCCATTATTGTTCACCACAATATGAGATCACCTATTGCTGTTTTTTGGCACCGAAGAGATTTACGTTTGGAAGATAATGCCGGATTGTATCACGCCTTAAAAAGTGGGTTGTCCGTATTGCCCGTTTTTATTTTTGATAAAAATATTCTTGACAGACTGGAAGACAAATCAGATAAACGGGTTGACTTTATTCACCAACAAATTACAGGTCTTAAAAATCAATTACACACATTCGGGAGTGATATCCGGGTGTATTATGGAGACCCAATAGAAGTATGGAAAACCATTACTACGGATTATGAAGTAACAGAGGTATTTGCCAACCATGATTATGAACCGGCTGCCATACAACGTGATGCTGAGGTGAGTGTTCTGCTGGCAACAAAAAGCATAACACTGCACACGTATAAAGATCAATGTATTTTTGAAAAAGACGAAGTGGTGAAAGATGACGGATTGCCGTATACCATTTTTACACCCTATGCGAAAAAGTGGAAAGCAAGGCTCAATGACTTTTATCTAAAAGCTTATCCAACCGAAAAACACCTTCACAGATTGTACAAACAGCCAACGCCTTCCCGGTTGGTTTCATTGAAAGAAATGGGTTTCGAACAAACGAAGGCCGTTTTTCCCGGAAAAGAGGTATCACAAGGTGTTATCAAAAACTATTCGGAGCAACGTAATTTTCCTGCAATTGCGGGAACATCAAAACTGGGAATCCATTTTCGCTTTGGCACTATCAGCATCCGGGAAAAAGCACGCAAGGCAAAGATGTTGAATGAAACATTTTTGAATGAACTGATTTGGAGGGATTTTTACATGATGATCCTGTGGCATTTTCCACATGTGGTATCGGGTAGTTTCCGCAGTGCTTACGACCGGATACCCTGGCGCAATGATGAATGGGAATTTGAAGCATGGTGTGAAGGCAAAACAGGTTACCCGATTGTGGATGCCGGAATGCGCGAGCTCAATGCTACGGGTTTTATGCATAACAGGGTGCGTATGATTGTGGCCGGTTTTCTCACCAAACATTTACTCATCGACTGGAGATGGGGGGAAGCGTATTTTGCACAAAAGTTGCTCGATTTTGATTTAAGCGCCAATAATGGAGGCTGGCAATGGGCGGCAGGATGCGGAACGGATGCAGCGCCCTATTTCCGCGTATTTAATCCAACCTTGCAAGCCGAAAAATTTGATAAAGAAGGAATGTATGTCCGGAAATGGGTCCCCGAACAATTTACCTCACACTATCCGAACCCTATGGTAGCACATGACATGGCGCGCAAACGGTGCATCGAAGTGTATAAAAAGGCATTGATTCAGTAATTCATTTTGTTTCAATGCAGCTTATCAAGTGATAGTGCTATTCGACTCACTTTCAGTAGCCGTTTGTTTCTTTTGGTTTAGTTTTAATATACGTAGAATGTCGTATTCTTCTGTAAAAGGAATACCACTACGTTTGTTCTTTAAATAAGCTAATACCCAAGATTATGGAATACTTTAACTCACCACTTGCAAGGACGATACGGATGTTTGTCCTGCTTCTTTTTTCATTCATAGGCAGGAGCCACTACGTAATGGCGCAATGCGGAACCGTCTCTGCTTATAAACCTTCCGTAAGTACCGAGATGGTATGTTCGGGTAACAACGTTTATATGTATGCTACCGGCCTTCCTGTTACTTCATGGATTTACCGCGATAATGGTATCGGATCGTGGCAGGTGTTCAGCAGCGGCTCAGATAATGCAAACCAGTTTATCAATGTTTCGACTACCACTACCAGACGGTACCGCGCAGTAATCAGTACATTGTCGTGCCCAACTGATACAACTCTTGGTGTAGATGTAACCCTTACACCTACAAGTTATGGAGTAAACACTAACATTAAACTTTCAGCAAGCGCTACCCAAATTTGTTCGGGAAATCAGATGACACTCCGTGTGATGAATCAAGGCGTGCAGGTGGTAGCGTGGTATTACAGAGATAATGGCGGTGCGTGGACAGCGTATTCATTTACATCCTCGCAACAGATATCGTTAAACGCACCAACAACCACAACGTCTTTTATCAGGGAGTGGAGAGTGCTTTCCAAAATTAACAGTTGCCAACAGGATTCATCCGACATATTAAGCATGACCATTTTACCAGTGGTAGCAGGTATCAATCCTAATATAAAGCCGGTTTCGACACAAACAACTATTTGCGGTGGAACCAGTGTGAACCTTCAATTGGATTGGGGAGGAACAATAGGCAACTGGATTTATAAAGATGCAGGTTCATCCACCTGGCAGGCATTCAATTCAGGCAGCAGCAACGTGAATGATTTCGGTACCAACGTGAACGCTTCAACCATACGTGAGTATAGAGTTATTTTAAAGTCGGCCGGAAATTGTTCTGCAGATACCAGCGGTGCACTGTATGTAACAATCAATGCTTCCCTTCGAAGGGTATTAACTACCATTCAACCGCGCACCAGTGGAACAGCCACACAGGTTTGTGCAGGCAATTCAATGACCTTTCAGATTACAGGATACAGCAATATACAAGGTTGGATTTATAAAGATAGTGCAACAGGAAACTGGATATCCTTCGGTGGGTCGAGCTCTTCGGCATCATTGAGCAGTTCAACCAATATCACTAAGGACCTGAACAGAGAAATTAAGGTAATCATCAACAATTCGTCACTCTCTTGTTCATATGATACATCGGCCTCTGTTTATTATACTGTAAAAGCGAATGTACGCGGTACTACAACTACTGCGATTCCTTTTAGCAATGCAGCCGAATTGTGTGCAGGTACACAGGCAACCATCTATCTTCAAAACGGACTAACGATTTCAAACTGGATATACCGAAACAACGGAACAGGAAACTGGACCAATGCCGGAAGTTCGGGTAACCAATACACCGATTTTAATACAGCAGGATTTGTAACCAATACCATGAGAGCGTATCGTGCCATCCTAAACAATACGGCTACCTGCAGAATTGATACCACACCTGAAGTACAGATTTTGTATAAGCCTGCAACTACCGGAGGTACGATTGCCATTACACCAACAGTATCGGTTCCTGCTTATTGTTCGGGAACTACCGTATCCGGATTTATCAGTCTTCCAAGCAATGCATTGCAAATGGTAAAATGGTTGTTCAGGGATAATAATACAGGAACATGGAATGATTTGCTTTTTCAGCAAAACACCAGTTTCAGTGATAATAATACTTCGCTTCCAACTGCAACAAGTCGTTCTTACAGGGCACTTATCCGCAATCTTGAAACATACAAAATTGATACATCACTTGCCGTTAGTGTAACCATTAATCCTGTAAGCAGGGGAACTATCGGAATGCAACCTACAGCGTTGGTATCATCTATCTGTAATGAGAATAGCGTTAATTTATCAGTGTTACCTCCAACCGGTTACGGTGCCAATAACTGGATTTATAAGGATACTGCTACTCAATCATGGTCAGTATTTAGTTCGGGTTCAACCAGCGTGTCCAACTATGTATCAACACAAAATACAACACGTATGTACCGTGTGGTTTTGTTAAATAACAATAACTGCAGGTATGATACCTCCAATGCGATTACGTTGGCTGTTGTGAAAAAAGTGAACAGGAACAACGGATCTTATTTACCTACCATATCAACCACCAATGTGTGCAGCGGAACTACATTTAATGTACAGGTATCGCTTAACAGTGGAGCAAATGTTGTACGCTGGATTTACAGAGATAATAATTCAGTGTGGAAGGAAATTTTCAGCACATCAACCAATTATTTCGAAAGCAGCAACAATACAAAAGTACTTGTTCCTACAACACGCGAATACAAAGTGTTGGTGAACGATAACAACAATTGTGTAATTGATACTTCGGCTGGTGTTACCATTACCATTAACCCATTATCGAATGGCGCAACAAGTGGTATTACACCCGTGAGTTCATTTACAACTTACTGTTCGGGATTAAATTTGCCGGTTAACATCAGCTATATAGGAAGTGTTCAAAAATGGATGTACAGAGATAATAGTGGTCCATGGAGAGAATTCGGATACGGAACGGCATCAACATCCATAAACGATAATAATTCATTTGTTGCCGCACCTACAAACAGAGATTACCGCGCATTATTGATACGTCCAAGCACTTGTATCATTGATACCACACAAGTATTAACCATTCAACTCAAACCGTTTACTTATGGTAATGCAGGTGCCATCCAGCCAACAGCATCGGCAGCAACGGTTTGTTCGGGAAGTTCGGTATCCATGAATATCACACCCGGAACAGGATACAGTGTACACAAATGGATTTTCAGTGAAGGAAGTCCCGAGTGGAGAGACCTTACCAACTCATCAGCATCAACATCCTATTTTGAGTCGAATACCAATGTTACAGTAAATACCCTTCGTTCGTACAGAGCCATTATTCAAACAAATACCTGTAGCTATGATACCACAACTCAGGTAAATGTATTGATGAACGCCCGCACATATGGTTATGCAAGTGCGGTTACGTTGAACTCATCTTTTGGTGTGTATTGTGCTACAACAGCCGTAGGCGTCAATGTGGTTTCATCAACCATGCCATCCGGAGCTTCTGTTATTCGTTGGGTATATATGGATAATGGAAGTGGTGTATGGAATGCCATACCATCCAGTCAAACATCATTCCTGCAGCATGGGTTTACCTATGTTACCAGTACAACAACACGTTCGTATCGTGCGATTATCAATAACCCAAACACGTGCAGTTACGACTCATCAAGTATCTTCAGTGTAACCATTAATCCTTCGGGAAGTGGATATGCCAGTACCATTACTCCAACCATTTCATCGGCTAGTATCTGTAATGCGAGTACAAACCCAACACTAAGTATCAGTTTACCTTCAGGATATTCAGTATTAAAGTGGGTTGTAAATAATAATGGGACAGGCTGGTCAGATTTTGGATACTCTACATCCTCAACTTTTATCACCGATTATAATACCAGTGTACAGTTTCCGGTAAGTAGAAGCTACCGGGCAATATTAAGCAATGGAAATACCTGTTCTATCGACTCATCTAATACGGTTGGAGCAAGCATTAATCCTGTGATTAGAGGGAATCTGGTAACGGTTACTCCTGCATCCGGTCGCAGCAACTATTGTTACAGCAAACCCGTATCGCTCACCGTTGGATTGCCTATTGGGTACTCGGTAGAAAAATGGATTTATTCGGATAACTCAGGACCATGGAATGATTTTACATCATCAACATCATCCACCAGTTTAACAGATAACAATACTTTTGTATCGGTATTAACCGGCCGCTCATACCGTGCTATTTTAACCAATACTGGTACTTGTCAGAAAGATTCTTCAGCTGCATTTTCAGTTATCCTGAATCCACGCAACAGCAATGTAGGTCTGCGTTCAGTTGTACCTACTGCTTCTCCGTCAACCGGTATTTGTTCAGGGTCTTCAGTTACCGTATCGGTGAATCCGGGAACAGGGAATGAAGTGTACAAATGGACATACAGCGATAACGGAACACAATGGTACGATGCTGTTAATTCATATAGCAGCACCAACTACTCACACGCAGTAACACAAACAACAACAGTACTATCACGTATGTACCGCGCTATTATTACCGATACATCAACCTGTGATTTTGACAGTACACAAATTGTAACAGTAGCTATTACCCCGATTACGTATGGTATTGATACTTCAATGGTGATTAATGGTTTGGATACGGTGTGTATCGGATCAACGGTTACGCTTAACATTATTCCGGGTTCAGGTAATTCAGTTACCAAATGGATCTACAGGGATAATAATGGGCCATGGAAAGATTTCACCAATTCAACCCAATCCTCATCTTTATCAGATGCCAATACACTCTTGGCAGTGGGAGCACAGAGAGGATATACTCCGTTGGTTTATAAAACAGCGGTATGTCGTATCGATACATTAACCAAAGTAAAAACGGTAACCTTTAAAAATAAAACATACGGTAACAATACAACATCCGTAACAATCTCTTCTGATACGGTATGCTCCGGAAATGCAGTTTCCATGAGTACTTCGGGTGCAGTTGAAAGATGGCTGTACAGAGATGGAACAAGTGGTGCATGGAATACCATTGCAAGCACGTCAACATTCTTGTCGCATACAGCAACCGCAGTTTCGGCATCGGTTTGGAGATATTACCGTTCATTACTCTCTACAGGATCATGCAATGCAGATTCGTCAAACTATGATAGTGTATTTATTAAAATACAGGGTAATGGGAATGTTGCTGTTGCTCCTACAGTAACCAATCCTACAGTATGTGCAGGTAATGGTGTATTCATGTCACTGAGTTTATCAGGAGCAAGTATGCAGCGTTGGATATACCGCGATAACGCAACTGGTGGTTGGAATACCTTCAGTACAAGCACCAGTTTCAGTGTTACAGATTACAATACCGGAGTTTCATCTGCAGTTAGCAGGGAATACAGAGCAATCGTTTTCAGAACCTGTAGTTATGATACTACCAACGCGGTGGTTGTAACCATTACACCCAAAACAAGAGGTAACGATGCAACTAAAGTACCAACCGTTGCGAGTGCTAACGTGTGTGCGGCTTCTCCGGTGCAAAATATCCAGGTAACAGCAGGGTCGGGCAACCTGATTGTACAATGGTTGTATAGCGATAACAATGGGGTTTGGAAATTATTGTCGAATGGAAACCAGAATAATATCAACGATTACAATACACTGGTTGGAACATCGGTAACACGCAGGTATGCTGCAATTATTGATAATAACCTTACATGCAGATATGATACCAGTGCTACAGTTTCGGTGACCATTAATCCGGTTGTACCGGGCAATAGTCCAAGGATTCCTACCGCAGCTGCAACAGCATGTATGGGCAGCAATTATACCGTTAGTATGGCAGTTTTGTCGGATACAACAGTCATTCGTTTCTTGTACAATACCAATGGAGGTGCATGGATTGATCGTGGATATATAGCTCCGTCAACCAACCAAACGATCACCGATTATGCGTACAACGGAAGCCCTTATACGATGGGATACCGCGCTATTGTATACAAGGCATCCAATTGCCATATCGATACTACAGCAGCAAGAACGATAACTATTAATCCGCGTACATTTGGTGCCGACAATACCATTACACCATCATCATCGGCAACGGTATGTTCGGGTTCAACTTTTAACGTATCGGTTTCTCCGGGATCAGGAAACAGTATCTCTCAATGGATATACAGAGACAATGCAGGAAGCTGGAACGGATATTATTCGTCATCTACCAATATCTCGCAGCAGGCATATACAACATTGGCATTAACACGTCAATACAGAGCATTGATTATCAAAGGGAGCTCGTGTACTATCGACACATCAAATGTGGTAAGCATCACTGTAAACCCAATTGTATATAGTTTGGATAGCACCACGCAAATTACAATAGGCTCAGCTCAACCGGGTTGTACAGGTGCAGCTGTTTCTGTTAGCGCCAATCCGGGTTCTAACTCAATCAACACTTGGTTATACAGAGATAACAGCACCTGGAACAACATGTATCTGAATTCAACGTCAATCACAGATTATAATACATTGGTTTCATCTCCAATCAGCCGGATCTATGGAGCGGTTATCTGGAAGTCGGCAACCTGCCGCATGGATACTACAACCAAAACTGATACCATTATTATTACACCTCGCAGCAGCGGTTATGATTCAAGCATTACCATTTCTCCTTCGGCAACTTCTATATGTATTGGTTCATCGGTTACACTAACGGCAGCCATTGGAACACATAGCATTGAAAAATGGTACTATAGCGATAATGCAGGACCATGGAATGTACTATATGGAAGTTCATCATCCGTTGTTGACTACAATACTGCTGTAAGTGTGTCAACAACCCGCATCTATCGTGCATTGATCCGTAAATCAACTGCATGTGCGTTTGATACCAGCAATACGGCAACAGTAACCATCAATCCACGCAGTGTGGGCGTAGATAATGCTATTGTACCTACCGCAAACAATACCAACATCTGTTCAGGTGGCGTAATCAGCATCTCAGTTGTGCCGGGCTCCGGAAACAGCATCCAAAAATGGATCTATAGTCAGGATGGAAGTGCATGGATGGATTTCGCACACACCTCAGCAACATCAGTTGGTGATTACAACACCCTTGTTTCAATTACTACTGTGCGCAGGTACAGAGCTATCATCAGCAAAGGAAGCGGTTGTTCAATTGATACTTCGGCATTCATTACAGTAACCTTAAATCCAATTGGTTTTGGCAATCAAAATACAGTAGTACCTACAACTTCGAAAGCTGCAATTTGTGCAGGATCGAATGTAACTGTTACCGTTAGCGGTTTCAGCGGAACTTCAGTAATGAGATGGCTTTACAGAGATAATATTACGGATCCATGGACAGTGGTATATTCATCATCAACTTCAATCACGGATTTTAATACTTCAGTTCCGGCAACAATTGCTCGTCAGTATCGTGCCATCGTTAATAATAATTCCGGATGCAGTACAGATACAACAGCAACAGCAGTTGTGTCTATAAGCCCGATAACCAATGGAACACTTGCAACAGCAACACAGGCATCACAACCAACGGTTTGTTCCGGTAATCCGGTGAATGTGTTTATCAATCCACCTTCGGGACGTGTAGTAAACAGTTGGCTGAGCAGAGAATTGGGTGGCAACTGGGCGGTGTTCAGTACATCATCTTCGGCATCGGTAAACGACTTTGCTACCACGGTGACCGTAAATACAACACGCGAGTACCGGGCAATTTTGAGCAATGCTGCAGGGTGTAGTTTGGATAGCTCAGTTGCGGTTTCCGTTAATGTGAACATTATTACACAAGGCACCAACTTGAGCATTACACCAAATACCAATACTCCGGCATTGTGTTCGGGAAGTACGGCAGTGGTAAGCGTAAGCGGATTCTCCGGTTATGTTGTAAACTGGATTTACAGAGACAGCGTAATCAATGGATGGAGTTCAATCGGTAATAACAACTTTACCTTATTGCATACCAATACGTTTGTATCCTACCCTCGGGTGCGTGAATACAGAGCTATTGTATACAATGCAAACAATTGCAGCAATGATACAACGGCAGCTGTTCAGATGCAGATCAATCCGCAACTCGCAGGTAATGCAAATGCCATTGTACCAACATCAAATGTTCCGTCCATATGTACAGGTGGAAACATAACATTATCAGCTACCGGATTTATTAACGGAGGTTCCGTTACGGGTTGGTTGTATAGTGATAATGGAGGAGCGTGGATACTTATCGCTGGATCAATGGGAGCAAGCTATACACACACCGGAATTGTGGTAACAGGATTAATCAACCGCACTTACCGAGCATTGGTACTTACCGGTTGTATTACAGATACCACAGCAGGCTTACCGGTAATAATGGATGTATTACCGGCCAAACCAACCATTTCGGAAGTATCGGGAACCGATTCGTTAATCTGTTCGGAAACGGCAACAACATATGAGTGGAGATTAAACGGAAACATCATTCCGGGTGCAACAGGTAAAGTACATGTATCTACAGTATCGGGAACATATACGGTGCAGGTAGGAAATACTGCAGGTTGTAAAGCCCTATCTGATGCATTTATCCATGCTCAAGTTGGATTGGAGAATGTATTTGCCAGCGCACAATTAGCAGTTTACCCTAATCCTACTCAGGATGGAAAAGTGATGATTGACTGGAATGGTTTAGCGGTAAACAGAATGAAAGTAATTGTAATGGATATGCTCGGACGGATTGTATCGGAAAATGAGACAATCGTTTCGGGGACTGCAGGAACTTCAATTGATTTGACCGAGCACAATGGAGGCATATACTTTATAGTACTATCAGCCAACGGTAGTTCATCAACCCACAAGATTCTGTATACTAAATAAAATATATCCTGTGAAACAACTCAGAAAGGGGCGAAAGAAATTTCGCCCTTTTTTATGTGATACCGTTACCGGTTACAAGAGGTTGGAAGATAGAGGTTGAATGGAAGGGATAGAATTATAGCAGATGAAGAGTAAAGGATTATGGAGGTTGAGGGGAGTAGAAACCTAAACCGCTTTATCTTTATAAAAAATATCCCGCCTTATTGTAACCACACCAGAACAAGTGCAATAACTGCAGGAATAGTTTGAATATACAGAATGCTTCGCTGGGCTGTAATTGCACCGTAAATACCGGCAATAGCAATACACCCTAAAAAGAATGTTGCAACATAAATCGACCATAATGGATCTGTAATACGCAGTGACCAGATAAGTCCGGCTGCTAAAAAGCCATTATACAAACCCTGGTTTGCTGCAAGTTTTTTTGTAGGCTCAAACAATGAAGCTGGAATGCTTTTAAAAACCTTTGGCCCTCGTGTAGTCCACAAAAACATTTCCAATACGAGAATATAAAGATGCAAAATTGCAATGATGCCAATAGAAAGTTTGGCTAGTAACGCTGTTGTTTCCATGTTTAAATATAAACAAGCAGCAGCATTATTCAATGATAATACCAAAACCATGAAGCAAACCACTGAGAGCATGTGAAGCAAACCGTGTTTTTTTTACATTGTTTTGAGTGGGATCGATGGAGAAATGATGGTTGGTAGTAAAATCGATTCCCGAAAGGTTTGACTCCATAAATACGGCATCTCTGCAATCACAATCCCTCATAATTGTTTTCGAAAGATCTGATTGTGAAAAATTGCTATAGGTTAAATTACAATGGATAAAAACGCTTTTGAATAGTTTTTTCTGGTCAAACGAAACATAACTCAGATTACAACCCGTGAATTGTGTGGCAAATCCAAATTCTTTTGTTTTGCTGAAATTGCATCCTACAAGTTTACATTCGGTAAAAGAACATTCCTGAAATCCGGTATTGAGCATTTTGGCATTGCTCAGGTTACACTGTACAAACGTACATTCTATAAAGGTAATACCTGATATATCAGTGAACGTGCAGTTGTTGAACGAACACTGTTCATATTCATGTTCGGTCAGGTTATCGATGAAGGAAAATGTTTCCCGGTAGCTCATAACACGCTGGTAAATAATTCACCATTCACCAGTACTTTTGCAACAGGGTCTACACCAAATGCATACGGAATATAAGCCAGTGAAGGAAGAGGTTTGGTAATAATGAGGTTGGCTTGTTTACCAACAGTGATGCTGCCGTGTGTTGCACTCAGCTCAATTGCAGCAGCACCATTAATTGTTGTTGCATTGATAGCTTCTTCGGGTGTAAGCTTCATTTGGATGCAGGCAAGTGCTACCACAAAACTCATGCGACCGTTGGGTGAGCTTCCGGGATTATAATCGCTGGCGAGACAAAAAGGAAGTCCGGCATCAATCATTTTTCGTCCGGGAGCATACGGTATGCCCAGAAAAAAAGAACAGTTGGGTAACCCCACAGGCATGGTGTTTCCCGTTAGCAGGGAAGCAATTTCAGCATCTCCAGTATATTCAAGGTGATCAACACTTAATGCATGGTGGTGCACCGCAATTTGAACGCCACCGGTATAACCCAGTTCGTTTCCATGGATTTTAGCTTTTAGGTTGTGCTTAGTTGCAGCGGTTAATATCTCATCGGTTTCTTCCACGGTAAAAAAGCCCTGATCACAAAATGCATCGCAATAATCTGCAAGCTGTTCCGCGGCTACCTTTGGCAGCATTTCGTTAATCACTAAATCAAGATAACCTCTTCTGTTCTGCTTGTATTCAGAAGGAATGGCGTGTGCTCCCAGAAAAGTAGCTTTAATGGGAATGGGAGAAATGGCTTTTAAGCGTTTCACTACACGCAACATTTTGAGTTCATCTTGTACAGTTAAACCATAGCCGCTTTTAATTTCAATAGCACCCGTGCCAAAAGCAATTACTTCATTCAGTCGTTTTAATGCGCTTTCATACAATTCATCTTCACTCATGGCCTGAAGTTTTCGGGCTGAGTTTAAAATTCCTCCGCCAGCTGTGGCAATTTCTTCGTATGATTTTCCCTTGATGCGCATTTCAAACTCTTCTTCCCGGCTTTTAGCGAAAACCAAGTGAGTATGGGAATCAACAAATGCAGGTAATACCATACCCCCTGATGCATCTATCATTTCAGCTCCATCCGGAATGGGTATGGTAGCGCTATAGGCACCAAAGGATTTTATGACCCCGCCTTCAATCAACACAAAAGCATTGTGGATAGACTCAAGTGTACCCATTTCCTTGCCGGATTTCTGAATCACAGTGCGGTCTTCGATGATTCCGCAGAGGGTTTGGATATTGTGGATGAATACTGTTTTCATGGTAGGATAAATCTTAGCAAATAACGTAAACTGTTTTTACTAATTTGCATCAAAAAAGAAGGAAAATGAATTTGCAGCGGATGAAAGAAATATTGAGTACACCCATACACAAGGGCAGGGAAGTATGGATAGCTGATACAGCGAGGGTGTTTGGGCAAGTAACCCTGGGCGATGAATGTTCGGTATGGTTTGGTGCGGTATTGCGGGGCGATGGAGACACCATCACGGTGGGTAACCGAAGCAACATACAGGAACACGCAGTAGTACACGTTGATCCGGGATTTCCAACGGTAATAGGCGAGGATTGTATCATCGGACATGGAGCTATTGTGCATGGCGCAACGCTTGGAAATAACGTATTGGTGGGAATGCATGCTACCATATTAAATGGAGCGGTTATCGGCAATTTTTGCATTGTGGGGGCAAATGCTCTGGTTACGGAAGGAACCCAAATCCCCGATTATTCCATTGTAATGGGAGCACCGGCAAAGGTGACTAAACAGTTATCGGATGAACACATTGAAAAAGTAAAACGAAATGCTCAATCATATGTTGAGTTAAGTAAGGAATATTTAAAACACTGGAAACATGAATAACTGGAAAGAAGAAAACAATGCCTTACACAAAACATTTGTGTTTAAAAATTTTGCAGAAGCAATTGCATGGATGGTAAAGGCCGGATATGCTATTGAGCAACTCAACCATCATCCTGAGTGGACCAATATATATAACAGGGTTATGGTTAAACTTACTACACATGACGCAGGAAATACCGTTACCGATAAGGACAGGCAGCTGGCAGAGATACTGGATGCTATATGATTAGAGGCTATTGTTGAGCAATGGCAGCGAGCAGATGTTTTGGTAGTTCAAACTTTTGAGCGACAGATCAAGCACAGGCATGTGACGCATTCCATGTGTATCGGAACCGATCATGCTTACCATTTTGTGTTCAATTAAATACTCGGCTGCTTTTTGTACCTGAGGTGAATAATAACCGATAAGCGAATTGATATTTACCTGAAACAACAGTTCCATATCCCACAAGTCGTGGTATTTTCGGGGATTCATGCCATAATAAACATACCGCTCCGGGTGTGCCAGTACAGGCTTGTAGCCATTAATATTTAGGGCAAATAAAATCTCCGTAAGGTTGGGTGAAGGTTCCATAAAGGGCATTTCAATCAATACATGATTGTGGCCAAAGGATAAAATATTTCCGGAATCTATCTTTTCCAGTAATGCATCATCAACCATATATTCGGCTGAAGCATGAAGCTCAATAGGGATTTCCTGTTGCTTTAAGGCACTTCTTACCTCCTCAAGCAAGGGCAAAATAGTTGCAGTACTATTCTGGTAATAATCACCCATAATATGCGGAGTAGTGATTACCTTTTTATATCCAAGAGAACTAAGATGTCTAAGTATATCTAAACTTTCTTCAATAGTTTGCACCCCATCATCTATTCCCGGAAGCAGGTGTGAATGCAGGTCGGTTGTAATCGGGTTAACGAATGATCCGTCTGCCAGTTTTGGTTTTTTACTGAATAAACGATCAAAAAGTTTCATGTTAGTTAACTTGATCCAAGAACTCTTTTAAAGAAGAAATATTGGGTACGTTAAGCGAATCGACTCTTCTGTGGTCGGCAAGATAGATCGATATCCAATCGAGCAGGTAGATAGTTTCATAAACAGATTGAATACTGAAACCATCCAAATGAATGTCGATTACTTTGTTATTTTCAACACTCAGTAGGTTTCCGATAAACTCAAAACGGGATGAAACGCGCTCGTTCCGCATAGAGTCAATACAAAAGAAAACCGTATCCAGTTGTCCGTAATAGGATTCTATCACATTGTGATTCATTTCGGGTAACGAATGCTGAAAGCACTCATGTTTGGCATTCTCCTGAACTTGCTGCGCAAAGCGGATTCCAACAGGTTCCATGGGGCCGTCTGTGAGCACCACAAATTTCGCCTTCGCTTTCGATCCGAGCGATTGAAAAATCCCCTCTGCACTTTTTTCGAATCGTTCCGTTTGGGCAAAAGTGTCAACAAGTTCGTTAAGTTCGGAGGTTATATTACGCTCCACCAGCTCAGCAAAAATTTGGATCAGTAAGGTTAAGGAGAATCCTAGTGCCATACGTGGTTGAAAGCCTGCCTCCACTTGTAAAAAATACTGTCCGTCTGCTAAGGCAAGCTCCCTTAATTTACCACCGGTTGATAAAGTAAATACGGTACTGCCACGTTTTTTTACCTCCTCATACAACTTTAGGGTTTCCTCCGTGTTGCCCGAATAAGAAGCCAAAATAACCAGTGTTTTTTCATTCACATAGGCTGGCAGGGTATAATCTGCAATAATTTCTACAGGTACAGGCATTTCAGCTGCAAACAAACTTTTCACAATACGACCTCCGATACCGGAACCACCCAAACCACCAATTACAATATTGTTGAACTGAGTTGCTCTTAGTCCGTGGTTTTTATAAGTGTTAATTGAATACGCTATCTGGTAGCTAAATTTTCGCAGTGCTTCGTGTTGTGGATTCATAAATGTATTATGTACAATAAGTATTTGTTTGTCCGAATATCTGTTTTCAAAATGGAATTCGGAATATTTGTTTCAATTATTTAATGAGCCCCATCAGGTAAGCCCCATAACCACTTTTTAATAATTTTGTTGCTTCTGTTCTGAGCTGGTCTTTAGTTATCCATCCATTTTTGTAGGCAATCTCTTCAATACAACCAACCTTTAGTCCCTGACGTTCTTCCAGCACCTGAACAAATTGTCCGGCTTGCATTAATGAGGCAAATGTTCCGGTATCCAGCCAAGCGGTTCCGCGTTTCAATACACCTACTTTTAATTTTTTACGTTCGAGATATACCCGGTTTACATCGGTTATCTCTAACTCACCACGCGGAGAAGGCTTAATATTTTTGGCAATACTTACAACTTCATTGTCATAGAAATAGAGCCCCGGTACGGCATAGTTTGATTTTGGTTGAGTGGGTTTTTCTTCGATGCTCAATGCGTGCATGTGTTCATCAAACTCAACAACCCCGTAACGCTCCGGATCGCTCACATGGTAAGCAAATACCACACCTCCATCCGGATTGTTATTTTCCTGCAAGAGCTGACTTAATCCTGCACTGAAGAAAATATTATCACCCAACACCAATGCTACTTTATCATTTCCGATAAACTTCTCACCAATAATAAATGCCTGTGCAAGGCCATCCGGACTTGGTTGTTCGGCATACTCAAAAGTGCAACCTATCTGACTGCCATCTCCCAACAGTTTCTTAAAACCCGGTAAATCATGTGGCGTGGAGATAATCAATACTTCACGGATTCCGGCAAGCATCAGTACCGATAATGGATAATAAATCATCGGCTTATCGTAAACCGGCATCAGTTGTTTACTAACGGCAAGTGTTAACGGATGTAATCGGGTGCCGCTTCCTCCGGCTAAAATTATTCCTTTCATGTGTGAGTAGTTAATTAACGTTTAGCGTACATTGAATCATAATAATTGGAATAGGATCCACTGGTAACCTCATCCATCCATTGCTGATTTTCCATGTACCAATTGATTGTTTTTTCAATGCCTTCTTCAAATTGTAAGGATGGTTTCCATCCCAGTTCATTCATAATTTTGTTGGCATCAATGGCATAGCGCAAATCATGTCCGGCCCGGTCGGTTACATATGAAATCAGTTTTTCAGATTCTCCTTCTGGTCTGCCCAGTATCCGATCCATTGTTTTGCAGATAACTTTAATCAGGTCAATATTGGTCCATTCATTAAAGCCTCCGATATTGTAAGTTTCGCCAACTTTTCCTTTATGGAACACATCATCAATGGCACGTGCATGATCAACAACATATAACCAGTCGCGCACATTTTCTCCCTTACCATATACCGGCAATGGTTTGTTATTGCGGATATTATTGATGAAGAGCGGAACCAGTTTTTCAGGGAACTGATTAGGTCCGTAATTGTTCGAGCAGTTGCTTAATACCACACGAATTTTATAGGTATTATGATAAGCCCTTACAAAGTGATCGCTTGCGGCCTTACTTGCACTGTATGGAGATTGCGGATCGTAGGGAGTTGTTTCCAGAAAAAAACCTCCGTCATGCAAACTTCCGTATACCTCATCTGTTGAAACATGGTAGAACAATTTATCGTTCATGTTTTCTTTCCAGCATGTTTTGGCTGCATTCAGCAGGTTCACAGTTCCCACAACGTTTGTCATCACAAAATCCATCGGATTGGTAATACTACGGTCAACATGACTCTCGGCTGCAAGATGGATTACATCGGTGAATTGATGCTCTTCAAACAAACGGTTTATTTCGGCAGCATCAACCAAATCAGCTTTGATAAAATGGTAATTTGAAGCGTGCTCGATGTCGGTAATATTTTTAAGATTACCGGCATATGTTAGTTTGTCAAGATTGTAAATCTCGTAATCGGGGTACTTGTTTACGAATAAACGTACCACGTGAGAACCAATAAATCCTGCACCGCCTGTGATGAGTACTTTTTTCTTTGTCATATTCAACGTATTTCTACTAGGTTGTTTGTTGTTGTAATTGTTGTTCCCACTTCCATGCAGTTTCCAAGGCATTTTCAAGTGAACGTTCTGCTTTCCATCCCAATTCGGTCAATGCCTTATCGCAGGATGCATATATCTGCGCCACATCACCCGGTCTCCTGGGGCCAAGGGCATATTGCAGTTGTTGGTTGCTTACTTTTTCAAAAGCTTTAATCACGTCAAGTACACTGTCTCCATTTCCTGTTCCGATATTAAACACCGAGTATGGACTATGAGTGGAAGGTTTAGTAACGTACTCAATAGCTTTTACATGAGCTTTCGCAAGATCAACCACATGGATATAATCCCTGATGCATGTTCCATCGGCAGTAGGGTAATCATTTCCGAACACGGTGAGTTGTGTTCTTTTACCAATGGCGGTTTGCGTGATGTATGGAATCAGGTTATTGGGAACACCAATGGGTAATTCACCAATCAATGCCGAATCATGTGCACCAATGGGATTAAAATAACGCAGCGAAACAATGCTTACGTCCCCAGTTTGAGTATAATCCTGAAGAATTTCTTCACATATTTTTTTTGTATTACCGTAAGGTGAATTCGCTTTTACCACTGGTGAACTTTCGGTAATAGGCAATGCATCAGCGGCAACATCACCGTATACAGTGCAGGAAGATGAAAATACAAGGTTGCGAACATGATGTGTCTGCATGGCCTGCAGCAAGTTAACCGTTCCGCCTACATTGTTTTCATAGTACGACAAGGGCTTGGCTACCGACTCTCCAACTGCTTTATAAGCGGCAAAGTGAATAACGGCATCAATGTCTTTATGTTTGGTAAACAAACCATCTAATGCACTTTTATTCCGGATATCTACTTCTTCAAAAACAACAGGTGTGCCTGTAATTTTGGCGATATTATCCAATACTTCGCGGCTCGAGTTTTCTAAATTATCAAGGGCAATAACGGTATGTCCCGCTTGCTGTAATTCAACAACCGTGTGCGAACCAATAAAACCTGTACCACCTGTAACCAATACTTTCATGCTGCAAAGCTAAATGGGGTGCAAAATAAGGATTTATACCCAATTTGGCAGGGCTTAATAAACAAATTGACCATGATTAGAAATGACAGTAACGGCTTTTTTATCTGCAGCCTCCACGTGCCCAATGATTTGTGCGTCAATAGCATACTGTTTAGCTATTGCTATCAGCGACCCCGCTGTTTGGTGATCGGTATAAAACTCGAGCAAACTGCCCATGTTAAATACTTTGTACATTTCTTCCCAAGTGCTGTTTGATTGTTGCTGTATCATCTCAAACAAGGGTGGTGTGGCAAATAAGTTATCCTTAATAATATGGAGACCGTGCGTATAGTGCAATACTTTGGTGTGTGCACCTCCCGTACAATGGATCATTCCATGGATATTACCGAAATGCTGACCGAAAATTTCTTTGATTACCGGAGAAAACGTACGGGTAGGAGATAGGATCATCTTGCCCACATTTAACGGATGGCCTGCAACCGTATCGGTTAATTTAAGGCCTCCTGTGTAAGTTAGTTCCGAAGGTACAAGCGGGTCATAACTTTCGGCAACAGTTTTGTAGTGTGATGAAAGTACATCATGACGCGCCATGGTTAAACCATTGCTGCCCATTCCTGCATTGTATTCTTTTTCGTAGGTGGTTTGCCCGAAACTTGAAAACCCGACAATCACATCACCGGGCTTGATATTTTTGTTATCAATGATATTGCTTCGGAGTGTTCGGGCTGTAACGGTTGAATCCACAATAATGGTACGAACCAAATCCCCTACATCGGCCGTTTCTCCACCTGTTGAGTGAATATTTACACCATAGCCTCTCAGCATTTCGATAAACTCTTCGGTGCCTTCAATAATTGCCTGAATCACTTCTCCCGGAATCAGGTTTTTATTCCGGCCAATGGTTGAAGAAATCAGGATATCCTGGTAAACACCGGATGCAAGCAAATCATTAGTGTTCATTACAATAGCGTCCTGCGCAATACCTTTCCATACACTCAGGTCGCCTGTTTCTTTCCAGTATAAATAGGCAAGACTGGATTTTGTACCCGCTCCATCCGCATGCATAAGATTGCAATACTGATCGTCACCACCCAAAAAGTCGGGAACAATTTTACAGAATGCCTGAGGAAAAAGCCCCTTATCAATGTTTTTAATTGCAGCGTGAACATCCTCTTTTTGTGAGGACACACCACGTTTCATGTATTTATCAGAAGTCATGTAGTTAAAATTTGTTGAATGCTAAGTTTCAATTGAGTTATGTATACGGAGCAAATATTAAAGATAATCTCGTGGTTTAGCATTTCGTAATGATGTGAAATGAAGTCCCTAAGGTTTATTACTTTACTCCATTCGATAGTAGTATGCATGATAAAAAAAGAAGGGTCTGATTTATCAATACGCTTAATGCACTCTCCCATGAATTGTAAACGCATGGCAATCGCGTCCAGAATTAATAGCCCCTCATCAGTAGTGACAAAATCGGAAGCTGTTTTTATTTTTTGAAACCGGTGTTCAATTAATCGAATATTTTCTATAACCAACTCCAAATTTAATTGTGTTGTGTCAAGCATAAATAATTTCCTTTTCAACCTGTTTAATAAAGCCGGCTGTCATATGTGAACCTTCTGTTATTAAATCAACTTTACAACCCAAAGATTGCTGAAGGTAGTTTAGCAATCCACTCCAAAGCATGAAATCTTGTTGTGAAAAGGTTACAAGTAAATCAATATCGCTATCAGCGTGTGGGTTAGCACGTGCATAAGACCCGAACAAACCAATTCGTTCTACTCCGTATACTTGGCGGAGCGTCTGTTTGTTTCGCTTTAAAAAATGCAATATATCGGTTTGATTCAACACACCACAAAAGTATAAAAAATGGGCGATTACTGATTATCTTTTTCTTTTGTACTCGGTGCTCAATACCCTGAAGGTGGTACGCCTGTTTTCCTGGTGTTGGTCCTCGGTGCAATCCACCCCATCAGCACAATCATTCACCAGGCGTGTTTCTCCATATCCAACCGCAGTGAGCCGGTCCTTGGCTATACCTTTTTTGGTAAGATAATCCACGCAACTTTGGGCGCGTTTCTGCGATAGTTTAAGATTGTAATCCTCCGGAGCGCGGCTGTCGGTATGCGAACCCAATTCGATGGTAATGGCAGGGTTTTGAACCAAAATGGTAACAAGGGAGTCAAGCACTTTAGCCGCATCGGGCCTGATATCCGATTTGTCTAAATCATACAATATACCGCTCAGCGTAAATTCATATTCTTCGGTTGGAATGGCATTCAGCATCAGTGAAATGAATGCTGTTGAATCCTTTTGTAAACCAACCGGTGAAAGGTCAACAGGAGCACTGCTGAAATACCGCTCCTTTTGGGCGTTTACAAGCGAAGGTGACCTCAAGGGTAATTCTGCCGTAAATTCTCCATTATCATTGGTTTTAATAGTATAGCTGCTGTTGGTTACAGCATCACTCACGGTAACAGTAGCTTGAGGGATGGTTAATCCGGTTTCTTTATCAAACACTTTTCCGCTTACCAAAAATATAAAGGGTTTGGGTAAGATGGCATAAATATCATCATCGCCTTTACCACCCTGCCTGTTCGAGCAGAAATAAGCAAGCGGACCATTATCTGTTTGAATTCCGGTTGATGGAACAAAGGAAATTCCGAAATCGTCACCACCACTGTTGATAGGTGATTGCAGGTTCTCTGCTTTTTTAAAGGTACCGGCCGAATCCTGTGTTTTATATAGATCCAATCCACCCATACCCGGCCAGCCTTTTGATGCATAATAGATGGTACCGTCTGCCGCAGCATTTGGGAACATATCATCCTCGTTGGTATTTACTCTTTCTCCAAGATTCACCGGTTTACCCCAGGTATCATTCACAATATTGTAAGGAATGTAGTAGATGTCTTTTTCACCGAAACCTCCCGGCATATCGCTTGCAAAAAACAGCCTCTTGCCATCAACACTCATGGCAGGATGTCCCACCGAAAATGAATCCGAACAAAAAGGAAGTGCTTTGGATGCCGTCCAGGTATCGTTTTGTTTATAGGAAACGTAAATTTTACAGTTCACACCCGTTCCGTCAATGCCGTTGCACTGCGTATAATACAATGTTGTTCCCGTAGTATCCACCCATCCGGTACCCTCATTAAAATTGGTGTTCACTGCCCCTTTTAAATTCAAGGGTTTGTCCCACGAGGTATTGTTGAGTGACGAAGTAAAAAAGTCGGAACATTTTTGACCGGTCCATTCAAAAATTTCGTTTCCGGTAGCTTCATTTCTTGAGGAGGACCAAAGCAAGGTGCCGTTGACGTAGAACGGACTGTAATCCGAAAATTCAGTATTGAGCTCCGGAACCTCTTTTATAGCATATCGTTTGGGATTGGCCTTCCATTTTTGAGCCTCGGCACAGGCTTTCATTTCGCGTATGGCATTGTTGTCTCCCGGTACTTCAAACAGGTAATCATAAAACTGGCGGTTAGCCTCTTCATAACGTTCAAAGTTTTTGAGCAATAAACCGTATGAGTAAATGATGCGCACATCCGGATATTTTGTATTTACCAGTTTTTCGTACCACTCATACGCCTGCTTAAAGTTGTTGGCCCTCCGGTAACTTTCGGCAATCATAAATAACATTTCATTCTGCTGGTCCTCATTCCGCATTTTAGCATATAACTTTTTGTATAAACCCGCAGCGGTATTATACTTTTTGATATCAAAAGTAAGCTTGGCTTTTTTGAGGTCGAGATCAAGTTGCGTAGTGCCTGCTGTTTGAGCCAAGGTTGCCAAACAACTGAACAATAAAAATACAAGGGGATACATAAAGCGCATAAACAATAATACTAAACGAAAAGGGATATTCTATTGTTGCCGGTGATATTCTTTAAAGTTACCTATTTAAGGGAAAAGGTTGTGCGGGTTAAAAAGGAAAAGGCAAAAAAAATCCTGTGAGCAAGTCACAGGATTTTTTGAATTATTTCTTAGGAGGAGTTGTTCCAGGTTTACCTGGGGTGGTTCCCGGTCTCGGAGCAAGTGTTTTATCTGCAGCTCCTTTCATTTCCGCTTTGTTTTTGGGAATGTATTTGTTATCCAGCAAACGGAATGTTGTTCTACGATTTAACTGGTGCTCTTCCTCTGTACAGTTACGTTTTACACGTGTTCCTTCGCAGGCACAATCATTTACAAGCATGGCTTCTCCGTATCCTTTTGCCACCATACGCTCCAGGTCAATCCCTTTGCGGTTAATGTAGGATACAGCCGAATCCGCACGTCTTTGTGAGAGTCCCTGGTTATAAATAGAGTCGGCACGACAGTCAGTATGTGATCCAAGCTCTATTCTGATTTTAGGATATTTGGTTAATAACACAACCATGGTATCAAGGATGATGGCCGCATCTGTACGGATATCAGCTTTATCCAGATCGTAGTAGATACCTTCCAGTGTAAATACTGTGGTGTAATCAAATGGATCCAGATCAAAGTTTTGGATCATATCAGTTGAGTACTCAAGACCTCTGGTAGTTTTACTTGCCACCTTGCTGTCGTAATAATCTTCACGTGCAGCAAACAGCTCATAATCGGTTCTTGATTTGAGGGTAATTTTGTAACTACCTGCAGCATCTGTTCTTACAATCAACTTACCGGTATCGGTACTGTTGGTAATGGTAACTAAGGTATTTGGAAGGATTTCTTTAGTTTTACTGTCTCTAACTACACCACTTAAGGTAAACACCAGTGGAGTCATATAGAACCTATAAATATCATCCTGTCCGCGGCCACCTTCTCTGTTCGAACTGAAGTAACCACTTTCCTTATCCTTGGTTAAGGTCATAGCAAAATCATCACCACCCGAGTTAATGGGTGTTTTCATGTTCACCGGCTCACTCCAGTCGGTATTTTCGCCTTTAGTATAGTATATGTCTACACCACCTAATCCAACATGACCGTTTGAAGAGAAGAACAATGTTCCGTCATCGGCAAGGAAAGGATACATATCATCTCCATCGGTATTAATGGTTGCGCCAAGGTTAATTGGGTCGCCCCAGGTTTTACTTCTTTTGGTGTATGTAACATACCAAAGATCTTTTCCTCCGTATCCGCCCGGCATATCCGAAGCAAAATACATGATCATACCATCTTTAGTCAGGCATGGATGTCCGCAGGTAAAGGAGTCGGTACTGAATGAAAGTGGTTGAGGATCTCCCCAAGTTGTTCCCTGAGCAGCGGCAGAAAAAATGCGGCAGTTTTTACCTTTTCCGTCTTTACCATTACATTGGGTAAAGTACATGGTACCTCCTTTAGGATCAAAACAAACGGTTCCATCGTTAAAAGGAGTATTCACTACATCTTTATCAACCAATGCAGGAATTTCGTATTTAATACTATTCGGGTTTTTCTTATCTACCTTGTATACAACTTTGTAAATATCGGTGAAGCTGTTACCGGTCCATCCGTATGTTTTGCCGCTGGTTCCTTTTTCCCTGTCGGAAGTAAAATACAACTCATTCTTTTTATAGAACATTGGAGAGAAGTCGCTCCATTTGGTATTTAAGGGTTTTACATTTTCTACAACATACCTTGTTTTTTCGTTTTTCCATTTCAGTGCAAGCTCACATCCCTTAATCAGGTCGTCCACCTTCGGATCGGATGGATTTTTTTTCTTGTAAGCATTCAGTTCAACAATAGCTTCCGAAAACTTCTGGTTGCTTTTCAGCGTCTGACCAAGTTTGAGGATGGCTTCGTGGTTGGTTGGATCACCCTTTACTGCCTTGCGGTACCAGTTTTCCGCATTTTTGGTATCGTTTACCAAACGGTAACATTCGGCTGTTTGATAACAGGCCTCATTTTTTTCGGGCTTACTTTTGGTTTTACTGTAAACAGCCTTATAGTTTTCACCGGCTATGAAATATTCTTTTTTCTTGAACGATTCACGCGCGGCAGCCATACTGCCTTTTGAAGGCCCGCAGGCATAAAATAAAGCTGAAACCGAAATAAGGAGGACAGCAAGTACAACTGAGTATGTTTTATTCATTTTTAGGGTCAATTTCCGTTAAACAATAAAAACAAGTATAAGTAAATTATTTAACGAATAAAAGTTCTCTGTATTTTGGTAATTTCCATAAATCATCTTCGATGATAAACTCAAGAGCGTCACTGCTTTTGCGAATTTCGTCAAAAAGAGGTTTTACCTTGTGGCAGAAAGCCAATGCACGTTTATGCGTATTTTCGATGTGGTGTGCCTTATCTCCCTCCGCAATCATTTTCTCAACGCTTTCACGGATATGTTTTACGTATTTCGAGATTTCTTCAATGAACTTGAATTGCGCCTCATAACCGGCTTTGCTTATTCCGATAGACTTTAATGCAGCTACATTTTCGGAAAGTTTTTGCTGGTAAGTAAGGGCCGAAGGAATGACGTGTGAAATAGCCAGCTGCGCCAATACTTTGGCCTCGATGTCAATTTTCTTCACGTAACTTTCCTGCATGATCTCATAACGGGCCTCCAACTCACGGTCGGTGAAAATGTCATTTTTAGAAAACAACGTTTTGGACTGTTTTGAAATATATGCATTCAATGCTTCTGGCGTGGTTTTGATATTGGATAATCCGCGTTTTGCAGCTTCTTTTACCCATGCATCTCCGTAACCGTTTCCTTCAAACAAAATGTTTTTTGACGATTTGTAGTAAGCTTTCAGGATATCCAGAATTGCTTCTTCTTTTTTCTTCCCTTTTTTGATTTGTGCATCTACTTCAGCTTTAAACTTAATAAGCTGATCGGCCATAATGGTATTTAACACAATCATCGCGTTGGCACTGTTGGCGGATGATCCAACGGCACGGAACTCAAATTTATTTCCGGTAAAGGCAAATGGTGAAGTTCTGTTACGGTCGGTATTGTCTAGTAAAATTTCAGGAATTTTTTTGATATCAATGGATGTTGCCGAGCTTTTACTCACTGCAGTTTTGGTTTTGGTCGAAACCAGGTCTTCCAACACCTGCGTAAGCATTGATCCTATAAACACACTCATAATAGCCGGAGGAGCTTCATTGGCACCCAAACGGTGGTCGTTGGCTGCACTGGCAATACTTGCTCTTAGCAAATCGGCATTGTCATATACGGCTTTGATGGTATTTACAAAGAAGGTAAGGAACTGTAAATTGGTTTGAGGCGTTTTGCCGGGTGAAAGCAGGTTGATTCCGGTGTTGGTAATCAAACTCCAGTTATTGTGTTTGCCGCTTCCGTTTACGCCCGCAAAAGGTTTTTCGTGAAGCAATACTTTTAGTCCGTGGCGTTGTGCTACCTTTTCCATTACGTCCATCAACAACTGGTTGTGGTCGATGGCAAGGTTAACTTCTTCAAAATTAGGCGCACACTCGTATTGCGAAGGGGCAACCTCATTGTGACGTGTTTTCAACGGAATCCCTAGTTTGTAACACTCCGTTTCAAAATCGATCATAAACGTTTGCACACGTGGCGGAATGGAACCGAAATAGTGGTCCTCCAGCTGCTGGCCTTTTTCGGGAGCCAGTCCCAACAAGGTTCTTCCGGTAAGCATCAAATCCGGACGAACGTTGTTCAAAGCGGCATCAATCAAAAAGTATTCTTGCTCAATACCCAATGAAGCCATGGCTTTGTTCACGTTTTTATCAAAATAAGCAGCGCAAATGTCTACCACACTCTTTTCAACTGCGTGCAAAGCTTTTAATAACGGAGCTTTATAATCGAGTGCTTCACCGGTGTAGGCTACAAAAATGGTAGGAATGCACAGGGTATTGCCATTTGCGCCATCCATAATAAATGCCGGAGAGGAAGGATCCCAGGCAGTATAACCGCGCGCTTCAAAGGTATTTCTCAATCCCCCGTTCGGGAAACTGGAAGCATCCGGCTCTTGCTGAACAAGGGCACTTCCTGCAAATTTCTCAATCGAACGTCCGTCTTCGGTTGGCTCAAAAAAGGCATCATGCTTTTCGGCAGTGGCACCTGTTAGTGGCTGAAACCAGTGGGTATAATGCGACACTCCCTTAGTCATTGCCCAGTTTTTCATGCCTGCTGCAATCTGGTCGGCCATCACCCGGTCAATCTTGGTTCCGTTGTTAATGGCATTGCTTACCGCTTGGTAGGCCTCCTTTGCAAGGAAGGACTTCATGGCGATATCGTTAAATACATTGGCATTAAAGTAGTCGGATACTTTGGTTGAAGGTGGAGTTACGGTAACCTGAGCGCGGCTTTGAGCAAGTTCTAAAGCTTTAAATCGAAGTGTTGACATGTGTATGGAGTGATTTTTTTAGTTGTTTGAATGGTCGTGCGAAAATTTGATTTTTTTAGCTGAAATGCTACACATTTTTGCACTATTTTTAATTCGTTTGGCTTTACAGGTTTTTAATTAATGCAATGATACCCAATGCATATTCAAAATTGCCGCGTTTTACCTACCGTTTAATCCTTAATGTTGTAGCGGACGTGCCGTCCGTGACTTGCTCATTTGTAGCATAACGCACAAGTTGAGCTCCTACACTAATTAGCCACCGTTTGTCTGCTTCGCTTCAACATTCCTCCTGTGTCATCCTTATCGTTCTAAATTCGCACGGACGGCACGTCCGCGTGAACATTGGTCAAATATCCCTTTAATTGGTCAATTGCCATACTTCGCTTCCATTAAGGGATATTTTTAGTATACCATCATTCTTGTTTAGCCACAAATAACTTGTTGTATCATTGGCTTCATTGTTAACTCTCGAAATGTTCTCATATAGTTTACCATTCACCATTCCACTTCCAATAAAAGTGGATAGTCGTTTTGAGGAAATGTCATAATCTGCAATGTAAAAGTTCTTCCCATGAAATGAAAAAAGAACGCAATTGGGAAGGGAGCCGTTTTTATAGGGTAACTTTCCACTATGTCTAATTTTGATATTATCAATGTCCGCTTTGCCATTAAAATTAATGATATACCCATCGTAAGTTGTTTTTGTGCCGCCTTTTCCAGCACAGTCCGGATTTATATGAGGTACATATTCACTGGTTGTAAAATACTGTTTACCTGCTCCAATACATGCAATGCTATCGCCCGCATTACTGGCCATCTTTATGGTGTCAAATCCTGTATATGGTATTTGTGCTTTATCAGCTTCTGATAAATTATACGTTTCAGTTTGGAGTTCGCCACAGCCGGATCCGTCATCTTCTGTGCAGCTCTGCAAAAGCAACAAGGCAACTAAGCTGGATGCAGTTAAAAGGACTTTGGACAGAAAACATATTGAAGCAAGCAGGTGAATAATGAATTTCATAATGAGTTAATTGGGCAATTGTAAAAATGAGACAATAGCAAGTTGTACAAAAAAATTTGATATAAACCAAGTTGTCGCGGACGTGCCGTCCGTGACTTGCTCATTTGTAGCATAACGCAAAAGTTGAGCTCCTACTTTAATTAGCCACCGCTTGTCTGCTTCGCTTCAACATTCTCCTGTGTCATCCTTATCGTTCTAAATTCACACGGACGGCACGTCCGCGTGAGCATTGGCAGTTTGCCTACTACGTTTCAACATTCCGCTTGTGTCATCCCTCTCTTTCTAAATTCACACGGACGGCACGTCCGCGTGAACATTGGGCGCGTGAACAGATTAAAAAAAATGCCCCGGCTGCATAGTCGGGGCATTTTTATCTATCAATGGCGGAACAAAGGAGAGTTCTGCCAAGGTATTCTCGATAAAATCAAGAGGAGTCCGATCGAGAAGAAAATCAGTGATTTTTTATGT
Source organism: Bacteroidota bacterium (assembly GCA_040387195.1). Classification (GTDB taxonomy): domain Bacteria; phylum Bacteroidota; class Bacteroidia; order UKL13-3; family UKL13-3; genus UKL13-3. Next base: position 160,654 of record JAZKEF010000006.1, on the reverse strand, counting down.
TTGGCCATTGCATCGGTAGCTTTTTTGGAAAGCGTACGGCCAATCTGAATAAAGGCTACACCAATTACCATTGTCATGATATGCTCCAGTACTAAAAAGCGATCATCTGCATTTTTCATGGCAGCACCAAAACCATTGGCCAAAGCCTGGTCAACCCGCGGACTTACCATGTACAATATAATTCCCAGCAACAACTGAGCATGGCAAAAGGCCACAAAAAGAGTGTGCGCCATATTTTCCTTTGACGTATACTCTCTTTTGTGAATAAGGCCCAAAGCCGATTTTGTAATGGCGTACAAACCGCCCAGCAAAACACCCCAGCGGATTAGGTTATGAAGAAAAAGAATAGTTGCGTACATAGTGTGATTATTTACAGAGCGAAGGTAAAAATATAATGGGTTTTGACAATTTTATTTCTACTTTCACCAAAGCTCTATAACCCCATATGAAAAAGTCATTCTGGCACCAAATCCCCATTGTAAGGCTGCTGCTCCCCTTTGCAGCCGGCATCGGTTTATCCATGTTTTATCCGCTCCACATCATGCTTGCCGGTTGTGTGTTTGCTGTGTTCCTGTGCGTGTCGGTTTATGTTCAGTTACGGTTTCAATTGTTTGGACAACGATGGTTGTTCGGAGTAAGTACGATGGGATGTATGTTTTTTGGGGGAATGGCCCTGCATGCCTGGCAATCGGATTTGCTGGCCACCACACACTACAGCAAACAGGCGCGAGCACAATACGCTATGGTAATGGTGGATGAACAACCTGTTGCCAAATTAAATAGTTTTAAAATGAAGTGCAAGGTGATGATGGTATTGGATAGCAATGGAAACCGCCATGTAGCCGAAGGGAAGCTGTTGCTGTATGTTGAAAAAACGCAGTTGTTCAACCTGCAATATGGAGAGATGGTGCTGTTGCCTTATGCCGGGATCAGGGAAATACCTCCTCCTCAAAACCCGGATGAATTCAATTACAAACGATACCTCGCCTTCAACCAGGTGTTCGACCAAGTGTATGTGAAGGCAGCCGAACTACAAAAACTGCCCGGTAACCAGGGAGCTTTGCTGCGGAAATGGGTGTATGAAGTGCAACATTATTTTAAGGGAGTATTGTCGCGGTGTATTGCTTCGCGCAATGAAACGGGCGTTGCCGAGGCATTGTTATATGGTTATGATGATGATATTGATGCCGAAACAGTACAGGCCTATTCAAATACCGGAACACTGCATGTGCTGGCCGTTTCCGGAATGCATGTGGGAATTATTTTTATGATCATGGGGTTGTTCCTCAAACCAATGGATGCCAATAAAAGAATGAAGCTGGTCAAGAATGTCATTATTTTGGCGGTGCTGTGGCTGTATTCATTGCTGTGCGGATTATCACCCTCCATTCTAAGGGCTACCGTTATGTTCAGCTTTATCATTTTTTCGTCTATCCTCAACATCCGTTCATCGGTTTACAATACGTTGGCAGCATCAGCCTTTGTGCTGTTGTGTGTGGATGCCAATATGCTTGCCAATGTAGGATTTCAGTTGAGTTACCTTGCCGTATTGGGCATCGTTTTTTTTCAATCGTATGTGTATAACTGGTACACACCATCCAACCGGCTTATGGACGAAATCTGGAAAATTACTTCGGTGTCGCTGGCTGCTCAGCTTACCACTTTTCCTATCGGATTGTTATACTTTCACCAGTTTCCCAATTGTTTTTTATTTTCCAACCTGCTCATTATTCCGCTTACTACGCTTATTCTGTATATGGTAATGGCGTTGCTGGTTGTTTCCCCGTTTTCATGGTTAAGCTGGCTGCTCGGACAAGCAATTTTTTATACCATTGGATTCACCAACACCATCGTAAAATGCGTAGAGCGCATTCCATATGCATACGTCAATGGTTTATACATTAATATTCCGCAAAGTATCCTGTTGTATGTTATGATTCTTTCGGGAACCGCATACCTATTGCTTCGCAGAATCATGTACCTGAAGGTATGCGCGGGGAGTGCCATTTTCTTTTTTAGCATTCAGGCAATCCATCAATATCAAAACAACACTCAATACCGGTTGGTGGTGTACAATATCCGCCATCATACGGCCATCCATATCCTCAAAGGAAATGAGGCCCGTTTGTTGGGAGATTCTTCCTTGCTGGAAAATAAGGATAAGCTGAAGTTCCATTTGCAGCAACATACCTGGAAAAGTGGTATCAGCCACACGCAGCACATTCCCCTCAATTCGGTTTGGAAAAGGATGGATGTACCCGGTTATCCGGTATTGATTAGTGGTATGCAAGGCATCAACCCTCTAACTAAATGCAGCTTACTGCTTATTCGTGATGCACTCACTCCGGAACAACTCAACAGCATTGAACCTCCGCAAGAGGTTATCATTACTTCGGCAGTGCCCATGCACAGGGCCAGGGTGATACAGGAATACTGGCAGCATAAAAATATTCCTGTGCGCTATGTTGGCGAAACAGGCGCAATTGAAGTATCATTGCCTCACTAACCTTAATCTTTCACACATGAGTGAATTGGTATTATACGAAGTAACAAACCGCGTAGGGTACATTACCTTAAACCGCCCCGAAAAACGCAATGCACTGAGCTTTGAATTTGTGCAGGAAATAAAAGATGCATTGGTTGTAGCCGAGCGTGATGAAACCTGTAAAGTGATTGTGATCCGCGCCAATGGCGAAGCTTTTTGTGCCGGGGCCGATCTTGCCTATTTGCAGCAACTGCAGCAAAATTCGTTTGAAGAAAACCTGGCCGATTCGCAACACCTGATGCAACTGTTTCAGTTAATTTACAACTGCAAAAAGGTAGTGATAGCACAAGTTAACGGTCCGGCATTGGCAGGTGGCAGCGGACTGGCAACTGTATGTGATTTTTGTTTTGCCACCCCGCAGGCAACTTTTGGATATACCGAGGTAAAGATCGGATTTGTGCCTGCTATTGTTATGGTATTTTTGGTGCGCAAAGTAACCGAGCATGTTGCAAAAAAACTCCTGCTTACAGGTGATGTGTTTGACGCTACCAAAGCATTGGAGTATGGATTAATAAATGAGGTAGTGGAAGCAGATAAACTGGCAGAAACGGTATTTACTTTTGCAACCAAATTATGTAAACAAGCATCAGGACAATCACTGGCGCTGGTGAAGGAGATGTTGCGTGAGGTGCAGCAATTATCGCTGGATGAGGGACTGAACTATGCGGCAGCCATGAATGCCAATGCACGTGCTACCGATGATTGCAAAAAAGGTATTTCGGCATTTTTAAATAAGGAAAAGTTAAGTTGGTAAAACGATAAAAACATGATCAAAAAAATTCTTTTTATCTTTCTAAGTATAGGTGTTGTAACGTCATTGTTTGCACAGGGAAAACTCTCTGAGGGTAAGGTGCTGTTTGGTGTTACTTACCCCGAACTCAGTGGTGAAATGGAGGGGGTTAAAGATATGTTGCCCAAAGAACTTACAGTTTATTTTAAGAAGGAACAATCGCGCACCGAAATGCCAAGTTCGGTAATGGGAAAACTGATCACCATTAACAATACCCAAACAGGAGAACTGATGATGATGATGGAACTGATGGGGAATAAACTGGCCGTGAAACAAACCAAAGCAGAATTGAAAAAGCAGGAACTCGCTGCGGAGCAGGAAGGCTTGTTGCCGGTTATTTCCGTGATCAAACTGGATGGAACCAAAATGATTGCCGGTTATGAATGTAAAAAAGCTATTGTGGAAGTAAAAGAGAAGGGAGAAATTTTTCGCTCAGAATGTTTTTACACAGATAAATTGCCCAAAATGAAAGACCAGAACGACCGGCTGTTTAAAGACCTGGATGGTTTTATTATGGAATATTCTCAAAAACAATCGGGTATAAAAATGACCATAACGGCCAAAGTGGTCATTAAACAGAAAGTTGCCGATCAACTATTTACCATATCACCCGATTATAAACTGGTAACCCAGAAAGAGCTGGAAAAAATGGTAAGCGGGTTAAGCGGGAAATAATTCCGTTATGGAGTGTTCGTGTTTACCGAAAGGCTGTCTGCAAACTGAATAAAGTCCTCCATCTTTTTGATGATACGTACATTAGGGGGATACACATTATCGCAACACGCAACCTGAATTCCCGAGAGCAATAACTGTGCATCGCTCCAGATACCGGCTATGGCATTTATAAACGCATGTTTTTCGGTATTGATATGGGATGAGGTAAGGATGGTGAAAATAAAATCGGGTTTGTGACTGCCGAGTGCATCTTTAAAATCCCGCATAGGTACTTCCTGTCCCAGGTACAATACCTCATGTCCGCGTGCCCTCAGTAAATAATTGGCAAACAATAAACCCAAAGAATGTTGTTCGTTTTCGGGTAAAAAAAGCAGGAACCGTTTTTTATACTCGGCATAGCGGCCCACATTTCCATCAATGGCCACATACAGTTTTTGTTTGATGATACCCGAAGCAAAATGCTCGTGTGACGGATGAATGGAACCTACCTGCCATAAAATTCCTGTTTCATTTAAAAACGGGAACACAACCCGCATCATGGTTTGCTCCATGCCTATCTGAAGTACACTTGTACTCAAAATATTGTGAAAGGCAAATTCATCAAAGGAGAGCATGGCCGAGATCAAACCCTTTACCTGGTTATCATAAATGTTGTTGTGTCCCGAAAGTTTCATGATCAGCTCACAAACATGTTTTTTTTCCATCCGGGCTATTTCCGAAATCTTGTAACCATATTTGTTCAGGATGCTGATGTTGAGGATGAACTTCAGGTCCTCGTCATCATAAAACCGTATATTGGAGTCCGTTCTTTTCGGTGAAATGATACCATACCGCTGCTCCCATATCCGCAAGGTATGACAGCGGATGCCTGAAACAGCTTCAATATCTTTGATCGAGAAAGTGGCCACGGTGAGTAGAGTAGTTATTTATTCTTATAGTCGCAAACATAAACGTAAACACTTTTGTTTTAAAGGAGTAGTAAAAAAAACAATGAAAAAGATATTGATCACCGGGGGTACCGGAGGAATCGGTACTCATTTAACAAAAAAGCTTATCGCTAAAGGTTATGAGGTTGTTTTGCTTAGCCGCAAGGCAGGGATTAAAAACGACATTCGCCTGTATGAATGGAGTCCTGTGCACGGAACCATTGATCTCGCTGCATTCAATGGAGTCAACCACATTATTAACCTTGCCGGTGCCGGTGTTGCCGATCACCGCTGGACGCGCGCCTATAAAAAGGAAATTTACAACAGCCGTATCCAATCCACCAAACTGTTGGTGAACACCCTCATTCAACAGCGCATACAGGTTGATTCGTTGGTGAGCACTTCTGCAATCGGCATCTACGGTAATGAGGTGAAAGGAATAGCCACCGAAAACCAGCCTCCCGGAGATACGTTTCTGGCCAGAGTATGTAATGATTGGGAAACAGAGGCTAATAAAGCCACACAGGTAAATATCCGCACCGTAATTATTAGAGTAGGAATCGTGTTGTCCAAAGAAGCAGGGTTCATTCCCGAAGTAGCCAAACCCATCCGGTTATATGCCGGGGCAGCATTGGGCAGTGGGAAACAAACGGTGAGCTGGATCCATATTGATGATTTGTGCAATATGTTTATGAAGGCAATCGAAGATCCAACAATGTCGGGTCCTTATAATGCAGTAGCCCCTTTTCCGGTGAGCAATGCCGACCTTACCCGCAGCATGGCGGATAAGCTTCACCGCCCCATCCTGTTGCCTCCGGTTCCTAAGTTTATGTTGCAGCTATTGTTTGGCGACATTGCCTCAACCCTGGTGGCCGATCAGTGGGTAAGCTCCGACCATATTCAGAAGACCGGTTTCTCCTTTACCTATCCCACCATTGATGCAGCGCTCAACAATCTGCTGTAAGCATACTATTTCGGCCCTTTTTACGTATTATTACCGCAAAGTTTTTGGATACCATTTTGACGTCACCCTCAAAGTATTTTTTATTTCTGCTCCTTTCTTCGGCCCTCTTTTTTTCGTGCCGCAAAGAAGATGAGTTTACCACCGATGCTTCGGCACGCCTAGCCTTTTCAATGGATACGGTGATGTTTGATACCGTGTTCTCGCAGGTGGGAACCAACAGGCCATTGTCCATTACCAAACAATTATGGGTAATCAATAACAACGAAAAGGGAGTGAAGGTTAACATACGCATTGCCGGTAACCTGTATGGTATTTATAAGATTAATATTGACGGGCAGCCTACCAATGCCATTGTTGGCAAAGAAATAAGAGGCAAGGATTCGATTGTTATTTTTGTACAGGTATACCTTAATGCAGTGAATCAAAATACTCCGTTTATTGTTACCGACCAGTTGTTGTTTGAAACCAATGGCAACCTGCAGGACGTAGATCTGGTTGCGTTTGCACAGGATGCTCATTATTTTAACGGAGAATTGCTTACCGGCACAAACGGAAACCTGCACTGGACAGCCGACAAACCTTACGTGATTTACGATTCCATTTTAGTGCCCAAAGGATATACCCTCACCATTGATGCCGGAACTAAAATACACTCGCATGTAAAGTCGGCTATATTGATTGCAGGAACTTTAGTGGTAAACGGAACACAAACCAACCCCGTCATATTTGAAGGCGATAGGCTCGACCCGGATTATCGCGACAGGGCAGGACAGTGGGGAAGCATTCACCTGTTATCGAGCAGCACGGATAATGTGATTACCCATGCACAAATCAAAAACGGACTGATTGGTGTGCGGGTGGATTCGCTGGCCAATAACCAGAATCCGAAACTGGTATTGCGCAACAGTATTATCAAAAATATGTCGTCTGTAGGGTTGCTGTGTTTTACAGCTACCGTTACGGCTATCAATAATGTGGTGGCCAATTGCGGACAGTTTACTTTTTACGGACGCTTTGGCGGTACCTACAATTTGTACCACAATACCTTTGCTGCCTATCCATTTAATTTTAACAGGCAAAACGAACAATTCCTGCTCGATAATTCTCCGTTAACCAACGAAGCCGGAACGCAGATCATCGCAACATTCCCGTTGAATGTGGTGATGATTAACAATATCGTATTCGGTACCGAAGATGAAGAGATGCTCATCAACAACCATCCGCAGGGCGGGGCAAATAGTTTGTTGATTCAGCAGTGTTTGCTCAAAACAAAACTCACCGCCCTCGAAGGAAACGGAAACATGCTGAATCAGGATCCGCTGTTCGTAAATCCGGCAACCGATGATTTTCAGTTAAAGGATAACTCACCCGCAAAGGGCAGGGGAATATTCGTAAATGTAACCACCGACCTACTCGAAAAACCCCGCAGCACTACCGCCCCATCCATCGGAGCATACGAGTAAGTATTCGTAAAAAATCTGCGGTATCTGCGAGATCTGCGGGCAACCTTTCCTGTCGACCACGCAATGTCGCGAGAGTGTGTTGCCCGCTCCCGCTGCTAGCGGGACGCGAATTACGCAGATGAAAGAATTTTATGCCGTAACCGGAGTTTTTCTTTTCAGGATCAATGCGCTGATGAGCGTGATCAGAATTCCAACCGGCAGAATTTCCATATAGGTATACAATGTAAAGATTAACGGGTTGTGTTTATAGTCATAGCCATTGCTTTCTATTTCTTTCACGGCAGCATCCAGCGCAGCTCCTGAAACACCACTTTCCTGTAGCTGTTTAACTTGCATGGCCGAGTACTTATCAATAAAATCGGGCATAAAATAATGAAACTCCACTGCCCAGGTTGCCACGTAAATGGTGGATGCAATCAGACTGATCATAAACCCGAGTAAAAATCCCTGTCCAAAGGTGAGGGTTCCGCCATTTTGTTTGTCGCGGAAATTTTTGATACCTACAAATACCAGCGAGAATGCCATAACCATAGATGCAAAGCCGATGATCATGCCTCCGTTTCCACCACTCATACTTTCCGAATCGCATCCCATTACTGCCATCGAGATACCCATAAATGTGGCAACAATTACTCCCGCAATGGTGCCAAATACTAACATGTTTCTTTTCATATGTTTATTAAATTATGGAGGCAAAACTATCCTCAAACCTCCCGTTATCCTTCATACTTTCGGGTGATTTTGGTAATACCGGGTTATTTTCACCTGAAAGTATGATTTTGTTAATGGCTTTCTTTCACCAAAGTACGGCTAAACGATTGATATTGGTTTCTCAATGAAGATTCCATCTAACCACAAGGAGCACTAGGCAAGCTCAAAGGGCACAAATTTATAGTGAAGCTTGTGCTTGCTTCGCGTTCCTCGTGGTAAAAATGAATCAAGGAATAACAGATTCACCTATTTAGCCTATTGTATAATACGAAGTCGCTTAGCTTTTTCCACGGCCTGGGTTCTCCGTTTCACATCCAGTTTTACAAAAATGCCGGACGAATGTGTTTTCACCGTATTCAAACTTACAAACAATGCCGCTGCAATCTCTTCATTGCTCATGCCCCTGGCCATTAAATCCAAAACTTCCAGTTCACGTTTGCTGATCCCCAGTTGTTCGATTTCCTGTTGGTTTATTTCTGTGGGTGTTGTTTGGTGAATGTATATTTCCTTCTCCACAATACGGGTTTCCACTTTGGGTTTGATAAGTTTAAGTGCAAGCCAAACACCCAGCACGGTAAAGATGATGGCAATGGCACCGATGAAAATATCAAGTCGGTAATTAAACACAATAAAACGCGCCTCCAGCCATTGCAGCAACAGCAGCAACACGGCCATGGATATGCCATACAGGAGAATTTCTTTGTGCTTTGTGTTGAATTGCATGAAGGCTAAAGTATAGATTTTTTTGGAAATAGAACAAAGATTCAATCGATGGCTTTTAGTTTTCGTGAAATAGCCTAATTTGTGGAATAAATAGGATCCGGCTAATGAAACAGTTGCTCAAAATAGTATTAATGGTTGTTATGTTACAGGTAGCCTGTAAAGTAAGTGCTCAATGGGTTCCACAAACTTCCGGTGCAGCCAACTCAATACTAACTGATGTGGTGTTTCTGAATAAAGACACTGGCTTTGTTACAGGCGGAGAAGTCATGTTGAAAACAGTAAACGGAGGAACAACGTGGACACCAAAAGCCACACAATTGGGTTTAGAAGGATTGTTTTTTACAGATAAAAATACCGGATTCGCAGTGGGGTTAAGTGGTAAAACGGGGAATGCAGTTATGTATAAAACGGTTGATGCCGGAACAAACTGGTCTGAGATCAATTTCCCTTTCCATGGATACTTTCATGATGTATTCTTTTTATCACCCACAACAGGTTTTATTGTTGGAGATCATGGATGCATTTTTAAGACAGTAAATGGCGGGAACACATGGGATTCTATTCCGTCAGGTACCCGTTCAATATTAATGTCTGTATCTTTCACGGATAGTTTGCATGGGTTGGCTGTAGGAGGGACATTCACTAATTCCATCATATTAAAAACGGCAAATGGTGGAAGCTCGTGGACTACTGTTCCTATTCAGGATACAACCGGTTTTTTGCAAAGTATCCATTTTCCATCACCTCTTATTGGATATATAGTGGGATGGAAAGGTGAAATTTTTAAAACAACAGACGGGGGAGATCATTGGAACAAACAGCAAGCGGTTTCCAATGATGGTAATCTGGATGTATTTTTTGTTGATGATACAACCGGTTATGTAGTTGGTGGAAATTCAGCCTTTTCGGGTATTCAGAAAACAATTGATGGCGGGCTCACATGGGTTGCGCAAAGTTCAGGTGTTAATATGCCGTTTACAGCTGTGTGTTTTATTAACAGGGAAACAGGATTTATTGTTGGTGATCACGGAACAATTATCAAAACAATAAATGGAGGCTCAACAGGAATTTCAGGTCCGGTAAATCCGGCAAAAAAGCATGTCGTATATCCAAATCCGTTTACTGAATCCATTACAATTCATCTTGGAGACATTGAGTATAAGAGTGCAAGTGTTAAAGTATATGACCTAATCGGACAAGTTGTATATGAATCTAAATTTATAGAGAGTGCAATTGATCTGTCGGTACTGAAGAGTGGCCGGTATGTTTTGGTGATTCAACAAGATGGGGAAACTGCTGTTGAGAAAATCACGAAGCTTTAGCGGTTCATTTTAGCCATAAGACTTGGTTTTGCAGGGGTAGCTCATTCTTTAATATAGGATACTTGTCATCTGCAGATACCCCGATCCTTAAACCCACATTTGGAAATAATCCCGCACAACCATATTTTCGCTTAAGCTCATTCAACCCTGATAACCCCAATTATGAATTACCCTTCAGCAAACCCCATATTCTTTGTAACTTTTTATATCTCTTTATTATTTAGCTCCCCTTTGAAACCTCGGCTTCTAAGCAAGCCATGTTTGGTCTTATATTTTTTTACCCTTAATCAGTACATTTCATGGAAAACAGAGTAACAGGCACAGTATCGCCTGAAAGCGTTCTTAAAATTATGGAGGCTTTCAAGTCAGTTCAGGACGAACTTCCTTTTTTAATTGAGCTCACCCCGGCAGAAGCCAAACGTATTGTGCGGATAGATGCCGGCCGTTTCCATTTCACGGAAAGAGCACTATCCCTTGCCCAAAGTGAACCCAAACTGAATCCCGGAATCTATGAACTGGATGAAATAGAGAGAGACCTTACTCTTTGCCGGTCACTGGATCACATACTACTTGTCGCAAACAGTTTGGTAAAACTGATATACGATACACGCAATCAGGTAGCGTATGAAGCATTTGGCGGAGGCCTCGAAATATATAACCAAAGCAAAAGAGGTTGTGCCAAAGGTGTTCCGGGAGCTAAGGTGGCTTATGATGAATTGAAGATATTGTTTGAAGGGCAAGGTAAAACCAATAAGCCCACTTCCACAACCGAATAAGTCGGAACCAACACAGTTCATATACCTGCCCTGAAGCACTTCAGAGCCGACCAGCATTGACACAATCCGTCACCTAATTGGGCTTAGGCTTAGCCTGAGTGAGTTTAGAAATTTACTAAACCGGTTTATCTTTTTACTAAACTGGTTTAGGTCTGAGTTAAGTGAGTTTAGAAATTTACTAAACTAGTTTATCTTTTTACTAAAGTGGTTTAGGTCTGAGTTAAGTGAGTTTAGGAAATTACTAAGCTAGTTTACCTTTTTTCTAAACTGGTTTAGTTCTGAGTTAAGTGAGTTTAGGAAATTACTAAACCGGTTTATCTTTTTACTAAAGTGGTTTAGGTCTGTGTTAAGTGAGTTTAGGAAATTACTAAACTGGTTTACCTTTTTTCTAAACTGGTTTAGTTCTGAGTTAAGTGAGTTTACCTTGGGAGCAGCCCGATTAGGCTTTGAGGTCAGGGGTTGGTGCCCTGTTGTGATGAGGTACACGTTACGGATATTGAACCCCGTTC